>JAXLWZ010000001.1:0-284632 GCA_046328225.1 Dehalococcoidia bacterium
CGTTCCGCTCCGAGTTCGGGTTCCGGGGCGTGCCATGCCCGAGCACCGCCACGGCGTCCTCCGGCCCGGCGCCGGCCTCCATCGCGCGCTGCGCCACGACGTTCGCGAGCACGGCGTCGGCGCCGATGGGGGGTGTGTAGCGGATGCGCATCCCGCCGCGCACGGTGATGGCGCCCTCGAGCCCCAGCTCGCGCGGGATGACGCTCTCCGTGAAGTAGCCGCTGCTGATGAACACGGGCACCGCCACCACCTCGTCCACGTCGAGGCCGTCGAGCGCGCGCGCGAAAGACGGCTCCTCCTTCCAGAACGCCGCGCGCACGGCATCGAAGGCGCCCATCGCGCGGATCCGGGCGGCGTGCGCGTGCACGGGCTCGCTCGAATTCGGGTCCAGGTGCGAACCGTGCCCGAGCAGCAGGAGCGCGCGGCTCACCGGCGGCGCTTCCCTTCCTCGCGAATCCCCCGCGCCGCTTCCACGGCGGCTCCCAGGCCATCGCCCAGCGCCGCCACCGCGCGGTCGCGCAGCTCGACCGCCAGGCCCGGGCTCGCACCCCCGGTCGATACCGCGAGCGCGAAATCGCCATCCCGGTAGACGGCCGGCGACGTGAAGGTGCCCTCCTCGCCCGCGTCGGCGACGAGCACGAGCACGCCCGCCGCCCGTGCCGCCATCGCCGCGAGCGCGTTCACCTCGCGGTCGCCGGTGCAGGCGAAGACGAGCGCGCGCCCAATGACGTCGTCGGGTGCGAAGGGGCGGCGCGTGACCATCACCCCGGGCAGGGACGTGATCTCGGGCCGCACCGCCGGCGAAACCACTTCCACCGCGAAGCCCGCCTCCGCCAGCGACCGCACCTTGCGCAGCGCCACCGCGCCGCCGCCAACCACCAGCGCCACCCCCGCCGAGGGCTGCACGTCGATCAGGAGTCCCATGTCAGCGCCTGCACGGTGGCGGCCACGAGTGCATCGAGCGATGGCTCCGCGGCTTCGAAATCGACGCGCCCGAAGGCGGCCCTGGTGGCGGCCGCGGATTCGGGCCCCATGGCGATGAGCCGCGTGCCGGCCGGGATGGCAGCCTCGCCGAGCGCCTGCCGCAGGAAGCGCGCCGCCGATGCGCTCGCGAAGGTGACCGCGTCCGCGGCGAGCACGGCATCGCGCGACTCCGCCTCCAGCGGTACGGCCACCGTTTCGTACACGGCCACCTGCTCGACGAGCCCGCCGCGAGCCTTCAACCCGTCCTTCAGCCGCCCGTCGGTGACCGACGACACCGGCAGGAGGATGCGCGCGCCATGGACACGCGGCAGCTCATCCGCCAGCGTCGCGCCCGTCGCCCGCGATGGTTCGAAGTCAGCGATGACGCCGCGCGCGCGAAGGGCTGCCGCGGTGGCGCCGCCCACCGCCGCGACCTTCGTCGTGCCGAGCGCCCGCGCATCGCGCCCCGCCCCGGCGATCGCTTGGAAGAAGGCCTCGACGCCGTTCGCGCTCGTGAACACGATCCAGTCCCAGCGCGACCCGGCGCGTTCGTCCGTCGTGAGTTCGCCGTGGGTGTGGCGAACACTGAGGACGGGTGCTTCGACGACGTCCGCACCGAGCGCCGCGAGCCGCTCCGCAAGTTCGCTCGCCTGCGCACGCGCGCGCGTCACGACCACGCGCCTGCCCGCGAGCGGCCCTGGTTCGAACCATGCCAGTTCCCCCGCCAGGGCGGCGGTTTCGCCGATGACCATGACGGCGGGTGCGCCCAGCCCCGCCTTCGCCACCGCGTCCGCAAGCGTGGCAAGCGTCGCGACCACGACGCGCTGATTCGGCGTCGTGCCCCACTGCACGCAGGCGGCCGGCGTGTTGGCCGGCCAGCCCTCGTCCATCACGGCCTGGAGCGAACCCGCCAATTTTTCGACGCCCATCAAGAGGACCAGTGTCCCGGGCTTGCGAAAGGCGGCGCCGTCGTCCGGTTCGGCCATGTCCGCGTCCTGGCGGCGTCCGGTGGCCACGTGTAGCACGGCACTGAGGCCGCGATGGGTCACGGGGATGCCTGCATAGGCCGCCGCCGCGATCGCCGAGGTGACCCCGGGGATGACGGTGTACGCTACGCCCGCTGCTTTGCACGCCAGCGCTTCTTCGCCCCCGCGCCCGAAGACGAAGGGGTCGCCACCCTTGAGCCGCACGACGCGCTGTCCCGCCTTCGCACGCCGCACGATCTCGGCCTCGATCTTGCGCTGGCTCATCGCGTGGTTCGCCGCGCGCTTGCCGACATAGACCAGTTCGCACCCCGGCCGCGTTTCGCGCAGCAGCGCCGGCGAGGCGAGCGCGTCATAGAGGACGGCGTCGGCGTTCGCGAGCGCGCGCACGCAGGCCACGGTCGCGAGCCCCGGGTCCCCGGGCCCCGCACCGGCAATCCAGACATGCCCCGCGGCCGTATCCGTCATGCACGCATGGTAGCGCGCGGGCCGATTGCGCGGACCTGGTCGCGTCTTCGGCGTGCACGGTAAGGGAACCGTTAGGGGCGCCGAATGCTCACAGGATTCTTTAAGGAATCTCGGGCATCGTCGTTCCCTCGGAGGAGAACACATGGGTTCACGCAAGCTTCTCGGCGGGTTGGCCGCCGCCGTCCTGCTGCTCGTCATCGGCGGGGGCGCGTTCTGGTACTTCGTCATCCGCGACGACGCCCCGGAAAAAGCCACCCTCTCCAGTGCGATCGATTCCATCGGTACGAGCGCATCCGCGTCTCCGGGCGCGGCGTCGACCGCATCGGGCACAGGAGCCACTCCCGGCGCGGCCGCTACCAGCGCGACCACCGCGGCGACCACGACCTCGGCCTCGCCGGGCATCGCCGGCACCTGGGTCCCCGATACGACGAAGGAGGCGTTCGTCGGTTACCGCGTCGTCGAAGAGCTCGCGCGCGTGGGCACCGCGACCGCGGTCGGGCGCACGACGGGCGTCACCGGCAGCGTCGTCATGACCGCGAACAGCCTCCAATCGGCGAAAATCACGGCCGATATGACGACGCTGAAGAGCGACAGCGGCATGCGCGACGGGCAGCTGCGCAACCAGGCCATCGAATATTCGAAGTTCCCGACCTCCACGTTCGAAGTCACCGAAGCGATGCCGCTGCCCGAGGGGCTCGCGAGCGGGCAGGCGGTGAAGACCACGCTCAAGGGCAAGCTCACCCTCCACGGCGTGACGAAGGACGTGCAGGTGCCGGTCGAAGCCCAGCTGAAAGACGGCCTCCTCGTCGTCGTCGGCAACATCGACATCAAGTTCGCCGACTACGCGATCAACAAGCCCCAGGGCGCCTCCGTCCTCAGCATCGAAGACCACGGAATCATGGAGCTCCAGCTCATCCTCAAGAAGGGCTGAGGGGAGCGGTTAGCGGTTGGCTATTAGCCATTAGCGAACGCCCGTGAGCGTGCGAAGGCGCCGGGAGACCGGCGCCTTTCGCGCGCGCGGGCGGCCGGGCATCACCCGAAGTTTGTGTCCAACGTGCTCCACACAAGCCGCGTTGTGTCCAACGAAACGCGTTTCGCCATCCACAAACGACGGGCATCGCACGGGCTCCCGCGGGCGGCGCGGTGACGTCGCTGGCAGCGCCGGGCACGCCGGTTTAGAATCGCCTCGGCCTCATCGGTGGGATTTCGTTGCAATCCGCGGCGGTCCCGCCGATAATCTAGGTGGCTAGCTAGGGCCTCTACCGGTCGGCTCGGGGGTCCTCGGACCCGGTTGGCCTCTCGTGTTCATTCTCTATCTCGATGAGTCTGGCACCCACTCTGATGCCCGCTACTTCGTTGTGGCGGGCATCGCTGTTCATGAGAGTGAGACTTTTTACCTCGCTCAGGACCTCGATGGCCTTCAGGCCAGGTACTTCCCAGGTTCCAGCGATCCGATCGCTTTCCACGCTTCCCCGCTGCGGTCGGCCTTCGGCCAGTCCCACGACCCCTATATCGGACTGGAGCGGGCGAGGCGCAGGGAACTCTCCGACGACATCTTCGGCGCCATCGTCGATTCCCGCCCGCGCCTGTTCGCGGTTGCGATGGAGAAGGCGTACACGCTCGGCGACTGCTACGACCGCGGATTCGAGGAGATCGTCAACCGATTTGATCGCATGCTCGGGCGCTTCGCTCGCGACGGTAACCAGCAGCGGGGGCTGATCGTGGCCGCGGAGTCGAGCTATCGGGAGAACCTTGAGACACTCGCTCGCAAGATCGCCCGCGAAGGCCATCGCTGGGGACGAACACGCAACCTCGCGGACATCCCATATTTCGCACCAGCCGCCAACACGAGGCTTCTCCAGGCCGCGGACTTTGTGGCGAACGCAGTCTATGGGCGGTACGAGAACGGCTACGCACGCGATTTCGACCGAATTGCTGTCCGCTTCGACCAGGATTCTGGCGGGATGTATGGGCTCGTGCACCTGCACGCGAACCGAGGCAGCTGCTACTGCCCTTCGTGTATCGCCTGGCGGTCGCGACCGCGACCGGCAGGCGCCCGGCTGCTCGACGACGAATCGCCAGACGCGTCGGGTTAGAAAGCCCCCGGGGCCGTGCACGCCATCATCCGTAGCCACGCCCCGTGCGGTCGCGCAGAGGTCATCCCGGGCAGCTCGGGGACAGCTGGCGTACTGCTGATGTTCGCCCCTGCCCACCCGGGGGCGTAGACTCGCGGGCGTGAACGCGACCGTGACGTTTGAGCAAGAATTCGCCGATTGGCTCGCCGGGCTGGGCGAAGCGGGCCAGGGCCGCCGCCTCGTGCGACGCGGCTCCCGCGAAATCCTCGTCTCCAAGCTCGAACCGGATGTCCTCGCGCGCGTGCAGCAGACGATGCTCGGGCTCATCGACCTGCTTTCACCCGAGGCCCTGCGCGAACGGTACACCGCCATCGCCGCGCGCGAGCCGGGCATCCTTCGCGTCACCGCGTGGCGCCTCGCCATCCGCGAGCTGCTCGCCGGGACGGACCTTTCACCCGCCGCCCGCAACGAGGCCGAGGCCGGGACCGATTCCGTCGCCGCGCTGCTCGATACCGTGCTCTGGTCGGCGCCCGTGGCGAATGTGCCGTTCACGCTCTCCGAGGGCGAACGGCAGGCCTACGACGACGCCCGCGAGCGCATGGGCGGCGACGCCCCCATCTTCACCCGCTACTACGGCGACTTCGCCGGTCTGCCCGTGATGAACCACTGCCCCGGCGCGCCCATCGCTCGCAAGCTCCTCGCCGAGGGCTGGGCGCTCTGCACCGAATGACGGCTCAGGGGTAGTCCGAACCCGGCGTCGCGGCGGGCTCCCGGCGCTGCCGCTCCCACTGCCGGGCAAGCGCGTCCACGTCGCCGAGGCGCGTCGCGAGCGGGTCGATGACCACCGCGCGGTCGCCCTCGCCGGTGCGCACGAGCCCCTCGGCATCGAGCTGGTCCAGGGCGCGACGGGCATCGGCGCGGCGCACGCCGTAGCGGCGAACCAGCGTCGACACCGCGATCACCGAACCGGCAGCGATGCCGCCAAGCAGGATCCATTCGCGCAGGGAGCCGTGAACACGGCGCGCCTCGTCCCGCGTCTCGCCGCTGCTGTTCGTTTCCTCCGTCATGGGGCCTCCGTGGCCATGATTGGCCGCCGCCATTGCAGCGGATGCGAGCGTTGTGCTCAAGTCCATCGCTATCGATCCATACGTCGCATGTATTGCAAGTCCCGGGAGTGGCGCGACGCGGCCGCCCGGCGGTAGCGTGAGCACGTGGCACTGCCGGATCTCATCGAAGTCGTGCCGTTCGAGGGCTCACCCTCGGCGTCCGTCGTCGTGCCCGGCTCGAAGAGCATCACCAACCGTGCGCTCGCGCTCGCGGCGATGGCGGACGGCCGCGTCGTGCTCGAAGGCGCCCTCTGGAGCGACGACACCCGCTACATGTGCGAAGCCCTGCGCACGCTCGGCTTCGCCATCGAGGTCGAACGCGACGCGGCGGAGCCCGCGAACCGGCGCATCACGGTCGAAGGCCGCGGCGGCGAAATCCCGCGCGGGGGGACGGCCGCCGCGCCACTCGAGCTCTTCGTGGGCAACGCCGGCACGGCCGCTCGCTTCCTCACCGCGCTCGTCGCTCTCGGGCCGGGGGTGTACCGCATCGTGGGCACCGATCGCATGAGCGAACGGCCGCAGGCACCCCTGATCGAGGCCCTGCGCGCGCTCGGCTACCGCGTCGATGCGCCCGGGAACTGCCTCCCCGCGGTGGTCCATGGCGGCGAACCGCGCCGTGGCCACGTGGCCGTCTCCGCCGCCGAAAGTTCGCAATTCGCCTCGGCCCTGCTCCTTGCGGGCCACCGCGATGGCTGGAGCGTCGAAGTCACCGGCGCGGACGCGGACGAGGCCCCCTACATCGAGATGACGCGCCGCATGCTCGCCGCTTTCCCCCACGAGGGCGGCACCTTCGCGGTCGAACCGGACGCCTCGAGCGCGAGCTACATCTGGGGCGCCGCCTGGATCGCCGCCCGGGACCGCGGACCGGGCTGGCGCGAAGCCACGGACGTGCGTGTCGCGAACTGGCCCGAGAGCGGCTGGCAGGTCGATGCGCGCTTCCCCGGCTTCCTGCCGCTCCCCCCGGCGGTCTCGCGCGAACGGGACCTCGGCGACAGCATCATGACCGCGATCGCCCTCGCGCCGCTCGCCGAAGGGCCCACGCGCTTCGACGATCTCGGCCGCCTGCGCGTGCAGGAGTGCGAACGCGTGGCCGCGCTCCGCACGGAGCTGACGAAGTGCGGCGCGCGCGTGACCGAGGAGGGCGACAGCCTGCTCATCGAGCCCGGGCCCCTGCACGGTGCCGACATCGAAACCTACAGCGACCACCGCGTGGCGATGGCGATGGCCACCCTCGGGCTCGCCGTGCCGGGCATCCGCATCCTGGACGCGGGGTGCGTCGCGAAGACGTTCCCGAACTTCTGGCAGAAGCTCGCGCTGCCGGGCCCCGCCGGCCTCGGGGCGACGCTGCTCGATGGCTCGGGCACGCGCCTGGACGCCGCCGCGCTCTTCGACGAGTAGCCCGCTCGCGCGCTGCCGGGCGGCCACCGATGATGCGCCGATGGATTTCGCCGAGGCGCTCGCCATCTTCGCGTTCGTGGCGGCGGCCTCGGCGACGCAGGCGCTCTCCGGCTTCGGGTTCTCGCTGCTGCTGGTGCCGCCGCTGGCGCTGGTGCTCGGCCCGCGCGAAGCCGTCGTGCTCGCGAACCTGCTCGGCCCGGGGATGAACGGGATCATGGTCTGGCGGCTCTGGCACGCCGTCCGCTGGCGCACGAGCGCGGTCCTCCTCGGGGCGGCGGCGGCGGGGATGCCCGTGGGCCTGCTCGTGCTGCTCGTGGTCGATGCACGGCCGATGCGCGTCGTCATCGCCGTCACGGTGCTGGTCTCGACCTTCGCCCTCTGGCGGGGGTTCGCGATTCGCGGGCGGAGCCTCGCGGGCGACCTCGCCGCCGGGTTCACCAGCGGCGTCCTCAACACGAGCACGAGCATGTCGGGCCCGCCCGTCGTGCTCTACCTGCAGGGCCGCGGCCTCCCGCCCGATGAGTTCCGCGCAACCCTCGCGGGCTTCTTCCTCGCGAGCTCGTTCGTCGCCGTGACCCTGTTCGTCATCGGCGGGCAGATCCACGCGCACACGTTCGCACAGGTGGCGGTGGCAGCAGCGGGCCTCGTGGCGGGCTACGCCGTGGGCGCGAAAATCTACCGGCGCATCCCCGTCACCCACTTTCGCGGCATCGTCATGCTGGTGCTCGTCGCGAGCGCCCTGCTCTCGCTCGCGACGGCCCTCCTGTAGCGCCTCGCGCCTACCGCCCGGTGAACTTCGCCGGCCGGTTCTCGAGGAACGACATGCGCCCCTCCTTCGAATCCTCCGAGCCGGTGGTGATGCGCTGGAGATACTCCTCCATCTCGATCTGCTCATCGAGGCGGCGGCTCCAGCCTTCGCGCACCAGCCGCTTGTCCAGCTCGATCGCCATGGAAGGGCCCGTCGCGAACGACCGCGCGAGCTCGGTCACGCGGTCGACGAAGCGGTCCGCGGGCACGACTTCGCTCACAAGGCCCATGCGCAGCGCTTCCTCGGCATCGACCAGGCGGCCGCTGTAGAGCATCTCGAGCGCGCGCGCCTCGCCCACGATCCGCGGCAGGAACCAGGTCGAGCCCGTGTCCGCGACGATGCCGCGACGCGAGAAGATCGCGCTCAGCCGCGCGCCCTCCTTGGCGATGCGCATGTCGCACGCCAGCGCCAGCGAGAAGCCCGCACCCGCCGCCACGCCGTTTACCGCCGCGATCGTCGGCTTGATGCAGTGGTACACGGTCGCCGTCGCGCGGAAGCGGCTGCGGTACTTGAGCGCGCGTCCCGTGTATGGCCGCGCGTGCCAGTCGGCCTCGGTCGTCTGGTTCGTGAGGTCGGTGCCCGAGCTGAAGCCGCGCCCTTCGCCGATGAAGACGAGGCACTTCACCTCGTCGTCGTTGTTCGCCTGGTCGACGACCGATTCGATCTCGGCCCAGGCGCCCCACGTGAGCGCGTTCAGCTTCTCCGGCTGGTCCAACGTCACCCAGCCGACGTTGTCGATGATCTCGTAGCGGATGTTGTCCATGGTGAGAGAAAAGAGGAAAGAGAAAGGAGAAATAGGGGACAACCCCGTGTCACCATTCGCGGCCTCTTTTCGCGCCTCCTTTCCTCTTTCCTCTTGTCTCTTTTCTCTTCTACTCGCCTTTGAAGACGGGAGCGCGCTTTTCCATGAAAGCGCGGCGCGCTTCCTTGCCGTCTTCGCTGCCGAAGGCGCGGCCGATGGAGAGCAGCTCGTAGCGCAGGTGGCCTTCGAGGTCGATGGTGGTGGTCGCGTTGCGCACGACGCGCTTCGTGAGCTTCGCCGTGATGGGCGAAAGCTTCGTGAGCGAATCCAGGTATTCCGCGAAGCGCGCCTCGAACTGGTCGTCGTCCACCACTTCGCCGACGAGGCCCAGGGCGAGCGCCTCGTCGCCTTCGACCGTGCGGTTTTCGAGCAGGAAGCGCATGGCCTTTTCGTAGCCCATGGCCTGCGGAAGGGTGTAGCTGAGGCCGCCATCGGGGGAGCCGCCGATGCGCGGGTAGCCCGCCATCAGCCGCGCGCTCCGCTTCATGATGCGCATGTCGGCGCCCATCGCCAGCGAAAGGCCCGCGCCCACGGCCACGCCGTTGATGCCCGCCACCACCGGCTTGTCCGTGCCTTTGCGCGGCCCCAGGAGCATGCGGCTCACCCACCCCAGCTCATCCAGCTGGCGGTCGCGAGGGGTCATCCGCGAAAGAGGCTCTTCGCTGCGCGGCCCGCCGCTCAGGTCCAGCCCGGCGCAAAACGCGCGGCCCGTCCCCGTCACGCCGATGACCCAGACGTTGTCATCGGCGGCGGCATCCTCGAGCGCGTTCACCACGCTCCAGGAAAGCTCCTCGTTGAGCGCATTCATCACATCCGGGCGATTCAGCTGGATGACGCGAACGTGGCCGGTATCGGTAATGGTGACGGCTGACATGGGATTCCCACCTCTCTCGGTAAGTCGTGCTTGTGGGGTGCATCGTGGCGAAGCGGGTTCGTATTCGCAACTGACACCCCGGCGGTGCGGCCGCGGCCGCCGTACGTCACTGCGCCAGGCGGACCATCATCTTCCCCGTGTTCACGCCGTTGAGCATGCCGATGATCGCAGCGCCCGCGTTCTCGATGCCGTCGTAGAAGGTCTCTTCGTACTTCACGCGGCCGCTCTTCACCCACGCCGTCATCTCCTCGTCGAAGCGCGGCTTCAGCTCGGGGAAGTCCGTCGCCACGAAGCCGCGGATGGTGATACGGCCGTAGATGATGTTCGAAAGCGTGGTCACGGGGTCCGAGATGGCCCCGAAGTTGTTGTAGGCCGAGATCATCCCGCAGACGGGGATGCGCCCGAGCACGTTCATGCGCGGCAGCGCCGCATTCAGATGGTCGCCGCCGACGTTGTCGAAGTAGATATCGATCCCGCGCGGCGCCGCCGCCTTCAGGGCCGTGCGAATCGGGTCCTTCTTATAGTTGATGGCGACATCGATGCCCAGGTCCTCCGTCAGCCAGCGGCACTTCTCGTCCGAGCCGGTGCTGCCGATGACGTAGCAGTCGTGGATTTTCGCCACCTGCACGGCGACGGAGCCCACCGATCCCGCGGCCGTGGAGACGAACACCTGCTCGCCGTCCTTCATCTGGCCGATCGAGATGAGCCCGCCGTAGGCCACGAACCCGGACCCGCCGAGCACGTGCATGTAGACCGAAGGCGGCAACGCCGGGTCGACGTTCAGCTTGCGAACGCCGCGCCCCTCGCTGTTCACGAACTCGCGGAACGAGGCGCCGTGCATCACGTAGTCGCCCTCCGCGAAATCCGGGTTGAGCGACTGCACGACGCGGCCGATCGCGCTGCCCGCCATCGGCTCGTTCAGCGGCTGGCCCGCCGAGAGCCGCGGACGCATCGCGGGGTCGATCGAAAGGAGCAGGTTCTGGACGCGGAATTGCCCCGCGGTGATGTCCGGCAGCGCCGTCTCGACCACGCCGAAATCCTCCGGCACGGGCATGCCCTCGGGGCGGCGAACAAGATGGACTTCGCGGCTGGTGCCGGGCATGGGCGGCCTCCGGTTTCGGTTTGGGCGAAGAATACGGGGGTTCGCGCCAACTCGCTCGCAAACCGGGGCGGCTTGACCCCGGTAAGGGAACCTTCGCGCGGTCCCAAGCGTTTCCATGGATATGAAGCGTTCGATCTTGCCCTTCGTGGGCGTGCTCCTGCTCGCGCTCGCACTGGCCATGGCGGCCTGTGGCGGCGACAAGAAGGCCCCCACGGCGAGCCCTTCGCCCGCTGCCAGCGCCAGCGCCGAGGCCACGGCCACCACGGCGGCCTCGCCAACATCCACGGCCACGCCCGTACCCGAGGTCATCGACAACGTCGAGGTGAAGCCGCTCACCACGGGTGAGCCCGTCGACCTGCCGAAGGGCGTCGTGTTCTACGTCATTTCCCAGTGCCAGGCCTGCGACGTGCCCCCGGTCGGGGTGGACCGCGTCTGGCGCGACCTCGGCGGCACCGTGCACACCGACCGCATCTTCACGAAGCCGGACGACGGCTACATCACCTCCGTGGCGGTGAGCCCGTCCGGCCAGTCGGTGGTCATCGGGGTCTGCACGATCGCGAACTGCGGCCCGATGGGCGAGACTTCGCCCAACGGCAAGGTCACCTTCCACGCCTCGGCCGATACCGGCGTGACGTGGAAGGCGATTGGCAGCGTGGCCATGAGCGGCCTCGTCATGACCGCGAAGGACGGGCCCGGCGGACCGTATGCGACCGTGCGGCACACCTACAAGGCGGCCGCCGGCGATTGGCGGACCGAGTACCTCACCATGCCCGGCAGCACCGTCATCGAGCACAGCCTCACCCTCGACCCCGGGGCGACGACCTTCGCGCTCGGTTCGAACGTCGTCTATCGCGGTCCGGACCGCACGTCGCTGTGGCTCATCCAGGGCGCGAGTGCACCCTGGGTGAACCCGAAGCTGCCGCCCACCGCGGACGTGCAAAGTGCCATGCAGTTCGAAGGCACAGCGGACTACCGCTGGGGCATTGCATGGGTGCAGGACGGCCCGGGCGGCAACCCGGCGCCGCGCTACTTCGGCCTCATGCCCCAGCGCGAAGGCACGCCCCCGCGCATCTTCAAGGCTGAACGCGACGGGCCCGGGTTCATCTGGGCCGGCGGCCTCACCGACAGGAGCGCCCTCGCGCTGAACGCCTACCTCCCGGGCAGCGCGCTCGGCGTCACGCCCGCGCCCCAGGGGATGCAGAACGTGCCCGCCATCCTCGATCTCGACACCGGCCAAATCCACGCCATCCGCGAACTCGTCGCCCGCGCGATCACGCCCACGGCGACGTCGATCGGCGACGCCAGCCGCATCGTCGCGACCGCGCGCGGCCACTTCATCGCGGTGAAAGGCGCCGGCGACTGCCTCAACCTGCGCCTCCAGCCGTCGCGTTCGGCCGAAGTCCTCAACTGCTTCCGCGACGGCACCATCCTCGACCACCTTGGCGAATCGACCCAGGCCGACGGCGTCACCTGGGCGCACGTCTCCACCCTCGATGGCTGGCAGGGGTGGGCCAGCCTCGAATTCCTCGACGTCGGCGCGGGGGGCGCGGCCATCACGGGGACACAGCCGGTCGGCGTACGCAGCGGCGATGCAGCCATCGACCGCGTGCTTGATGCCCTCGCCTCCGGCGACCGGGCGCGCATCATCGCGCTCATGGAGTGGACCATCGTGGGCTGCGTCGCCCAGCCGCAGGGCATTGGCTCGCCACCGAAGTGCCCGGACGACGTGCCGGCGGGCTCGAAGATGGAGACGCTGCCGGGCTCCTGCGGCGAGGGGTTCTACACCCTCAAGGACCAGCTCACCGCGAACAGCGAATTCAGCCTCTTCAAGCCCCAGCCCCTCTACGCCGTGTTCCGCAAGAAGGTCACGAACGACGGGTGGGCGAGCTACGACACGGTCGCCGAATACGGCACACCCGGCGGCTTCGCCATCCAGGTCTTCATCCGCGAAGGCCACATCACGGGCTTCTCCGGCTGCCGACAGGTGGCGGAGGACGTAAAGAACGTGCCCGCGGGAGATTTCATCATCGCTCCGCGATGAGTTCCCAGTTCCCGGTTGCCAGTTCCCAGGGGATCAGCCCCGGGGGAGGCCTTCTCCCCCGGGGTTGGCCCCTGCCTCGAGCCTCGAACCTCGGGCCTCGAGCCGCGTTTCGTGCGAAAAACCGGCGGTCGGTCAACCTTGCTCGCTGGGCCCGCCGGGCGGTGATTTGGTACCATCCGGGGACCTATGGCGACGACCACCCGGCCCGGGATCGAGATCCTCGAGGACACCTCGACCAACCTCGACCCGCCCTTCCACCTCGTCCTTCTCGATGACGACGACCACACCTACAACTACGTCATCCGCATGCTCGGCGCCGTTTTCGGGTATTCGAAGAACAAAGCGTTCGCCATCGCCTGCATGGTCGATAGCGAAGGCCGCGCCATCGTCATGACCGGCAGCAAGGACGAGGTGGAGCGCAAGCAGAACCAGATCCACAGCTTCGGCGCGGACCCGCAGATGGCCCAGAGCAAGGGCAGTATGTCGGCCATCATCGAGCCCGCGTGCTAGCGGGCGCGCTCCGCGCGCCGTTAGCACGCGGGCTCGATAGTTCCCAGTGGCAAGTTCCCGGTTCCCAGTGCGGGGGCAACCCCGGGGACACATGCTCCCCACACGGGGGCGAAGGCCTCCCCCGGGGTTGCCGCCTGGGTACTGGGAACTGGGAACTGATTACTCGCTCTGCACCATCGGGAGGATGAGGCGCCATGTGTGCGGCGTGGGGGTGGATGTCGGCGCCGGTGTGGGCGTGCGCGTCGCGGTTGGCGTTGCCGTTGCCGTGGAGGCGGGTGAGGTGGGGGTCGAGGTGACGACGCCGGAACCGCCGCCGCCCGTGGTCGAGCCGTAGCCGAAGTCCATCGCCCAGTAGCGGCCGCCGTTGGCGTCGGCGTAGGCGATGCCGATCTCGGTAAACGTGGGATAGAGGATGGCCTGGCGATGGCCGGACGAGGCCATCCACGCGTTGAAGATGGCGTTCGCGCTGTTCAGTCCGCCGGAGGCCGATCCCGCGCCGATGTTTTCGCCGCCCGTGCGCGCGTAGCCGCAGTCCTTCATCCGCTGGAACGGGTCGCGGCCGAGCGAGTCGTTGTGCGAGAGGGTTGGGCGGCCGGTCATGTCCTTCGCCATCCAGGCGGCGGCGCGGTTGAGGGCGGCGTTCGCGGCAAGGGGCGCCAGCGGCGGATTCTGCTGCGCGCGCGCCTGGTTCACGAGCGTGAGCACCTGCTGCTCCACGCTATCGAGCTCGATCCCGCCGGCCACATCGCAGTTCACAAGCGCGTTCGCGTGCCGCGGCGGCAGCACCTGCAGCGCCGCGAGCAGGATGGCAACCAGGCCGGCCCCGCCAAGGGCGGCCGGCAACAGGCGTGACATGCGCGGTCCTTCGCTCACGGATTTGGGTGGGGGCAACCCGGGAGCTAAACGTAATGTAGGAGAGGGAGGAGATATGAGGAAAGAGGAATGAGGAATGAGGAATGAGGAATGAGGCGCGAGGTTCGAGGCTCGAGGCTCGAGCCGGGCAACCCCGGGGGAGACATGCTCCCCACACGGGGATGATCCCCTGGGAACTGGGAACCGGGAACTGGGAACTGGCCTGAGGGGGCTATGCCCCCTCGGGCCACGCATCGGGCGCTGGCCCTTCGTGGTGGGCGCTGGTGACGGTGTGGGGGGAGAGCGTGCTGGTGAGGTCGAAGGGGGCGTCGCAGAGGCTTTCCACCCATTCGAGCCAGCGGCCGCGCCCGACCTCCTTCGCCAGCGCGTCGCACTCCTGGAGCATCGCGCGGGCGACTTCGAGCGTGACGATGCCATTGTCCACCGCCTCCGCGAGCTCGTCCTCATCGGCCGAGACCCAGTCCGTGCCCCCGGGCGTGACGAAGAGGTCGATGTAGTGGTCGGTCTGGTACCAGGCGCCTCCGTGCTCGACGGGCGGGGTCGCGAAATCGACGCGGAAGCCGGCGTGGGCGCCCTGGTGGGTGAAAAGCTCGAGCATGCGCAGCGGGCGCTTCTTGAAGAGCCAGAGCCGCTGCTGGGGCCGCACCTCGATCTGCTTCATCGCGCGGCCCCCGCGTTCCTCCTTCGTCAGCAGGTTCGCCTTCGGCCGCCCGGCGATGGCGAGGTCGAGCACGAGCAGGTCGGCGTTCTCCAGTGCGATCGTGGCGGGGCCTTCGGAGCTGGAGACGACGCAGGTGCCATCGGAAAAGCGGCGGCGATAGTGCGAGACGAAGTGCATGTGGGGAGTGTACGAGGAATGAGGGATGAGGAATGAGGGTTAGTGCGCGAGGAAGGCGGCGAGGGCCGATTCGTAGCCCACCGGGTCTTCGTTCCAGGAGCGGACGTGCCCGGCGCCTGTTTCGACGAACGTGACCGGGCCTGGGACGGCCGTGGCGAAGGCGCGCGCTTTCGCCGGCGGCACGCGGGTGTCGCTGCTGCCCTGGAAAATGAGCATGGGCACGCGGTACTCGTCCGCGCGCGCGGCGTAATCGGTCGCGCCCCAGTCGATGTCGAAGCGCATGCCCGCGATCCATTCGCCCACGCGCACGAGGGACATCGGCACGGAGGCGGGCGCACGGAACTCCACCGTTTCGCGGAAGTCGAGCATCGGCGCATCGAGAATCACTCCCGAGATGGCGTCCGCCTGCTCCGAATGCAGCAAGAAGGCGAGGGCGATGCCGCCGCCCATGCTGAAGCCGTTGATCACGATGCGCCGCGCCCCGTGTTCGCGCGCGAAGGTGACCGCGGCATCGAGGTCGCGCCACTCCGTTTCGCCGTAATGCAGGCGCGCGTCCGGGTTGCGGGGCGCGCCCTCGTCGTTGCGATAGGTGATGACGAGCGAGGTCATTCCCGCGTCGTGGACGGCGCGCAGGCTGCGCAGGGCCTCGCGGCGGTTCGCGTTCTGGCCGTGCACGAAGATGACCCAGCCCTCGCCGGGGCTGCCGGGTACGAGCCACGCGGGCATCGCCCCCAGTTCGCCCGCGATAGCGACCTCCTCGAAGGCGTACCCGTGGGCGTGCGCCGGGTCCGTGGGGAAGGCGAAGCCATCGACGCGCGCTGCGTCGCCGCCGTGAGCGTGCCCTCCATCGGCCGGAAGTCGCGTTCGACCCAGCCCTCGCCGCGGGCGCGGATGCCCGTCACCTGGCCATAGCCGCCATCCTGTGCGAGGCCGTAGGTGCCATCCGTTGTCCAGCCGCCGTCCGCGGGGCCTTCGCTGAGCCGCACCACGCCATCGCCCGCCGGCGCCGCGACCAGGTCGAAGGCGTCGGGCGAGTGGTCGATGCGCAGGCCCTGCCGTTCGAGTTCCGTGGAGAAGTACCAGCCCGCCGCGAGGATGCCGATCGCGGCCACGCCAGCCGCCGCCGCGCCACCGAGAGCGGCGCGGCGGGCCCGGCGCGTCCAGGCCGCCGAGGGAACCGGCGGCGGAACGGCTTCGGAGGCGGCGCTCGCGGTCACGTCACGCGGTCACGGGCGTGGCCACCAGCGGCCAGACGATCATCGTGCGCGGCGGCTGCACGTCGGGCGGCGTGAGGTAGTACTCCCACATCGAGGCCGCACCCGCGAGATGCCGCTCCACCATCCACGTCTGCATCGCCTCGTAGGCCTGGGGAACGGTGTCGTAGGCGCCTTCGTGCATGGTGACGACGGCATCGCCGCCGGGGAGCGTGCCCGGCTGCACGCGGCCGTGTCCGGTGATCGGCGCGTGCACAGTGAAGCCGGCCTCGAGGATGACGTTCTCGCCCGCGGGCGTGTAGCGGCCGAACGCTTTCGCATCGCCGGCGATGGCGCCGATGGGGCCGAGATAGGCCATGACTTCGCCGAAGATCGGGCCCATCTGCTGGCTGATCGCGTCCCACGGACAGGTCACCGTGATGGCCGCCGTCAGCTCCGGTTCGAGGGTCGTGCGTTCGATCTCGTATGTCATCGCAACCTCCGGGGGACCACAGAACAGTGTCCCCCGGGGGCGCCGCGGCGGGCAGGGCCATCCGGACCAGCGCGGCCGGGCCTATCGTGGCGAAGGCGTGGCGAGGCAGCCGCGCCGCGATTCGCCCGCCCGCTACGGCTCGTATCGAACGAAGGCGAGGCAGCTGTTCTGGCCGCCGAAGCCGAAGCTGTTCTTCAGCGCCGCGCGCACATCGGCCTTGCGCGCCACGTTCGGCACGTAGTCAAGGTCGCAGGCAGGGTCGGGCGTTTCCTGGTTGATGGTGGGATGGATGGTGCCCGTCAGGATCGTCTTAATGGTCGCGACCGTTTCCATGCCGCCGCTGGCGCCGAGGCCGTGGCCGATCATGCTCTTGGTGGCGCTGATGGGGACGCGGTAGGCGCCTTCACCGAAGACGCGCTTGATCGCCGCCGTCTCCGCCGCGTCGCCCAGGTCGGTGCTCGTGGCGTGCGCGTTGATGTAGCCGATGTCCGAAGGCGAAAGGCCCGCGTCGGCGAGCGCTTCGAGCATCGCCCGCATGGCGCCGTCGCCGTCCTCGGCGGGCGCGACCACGTGGTAGGCGTCGTTCGTGCAGCCGAAACCGGCGAGTTCGGCGAGGATGGTCGCGCCGCGGGCCTTCGCGTGCGCCTCCGTTTCGAGCACGAGCGCGCCCGCGCCCTCGCAGGGGACGAAGCCGTCGCGGTTCGCGTCGAAAGGCCGGCTGGCGCGCGCGGGGTCGTCGTTCCGGGTCGAAAGCGCGCGCATGACGGAGAAGCCGGCGAGGCCGAGCTCGCTGATCGCGGCTTCACACCCGCCCGTGATGACGACGTCGGCGCGGCCGGCGCGGATGACCATGGCAGCTTCGCCGATGGCCTGCGTCCCCGCCGCGCAGGCCGTGACAATCGTGCCGTTATACCCCTTGAGCCCGAACTGGAGCGCGACCTGCGCCGCCGCCATGTTCCCCAGCGTCTTCGCCATATAGAGGGGGTCGAGCTTCATCCCGCCGCGCGTGAAGAGCGTCTGCGCGGCCTCCTGCATATCCGGGTAGCCGCCGCCCCCGTTGCCGATGAGCACGCCCACGCGGTTCCGGTCTTCGCGTTCGAAATCAAGGCCCGACTGCTGGATGGCCTCGGCCGCGCTCGCGACCATGAACTGGGCGAAGCGCGGCATGCGGCGAATGGCCTTGCGGTCGAGGAAGGCCGGGGGCTCGAACGCCTTCACTTCGCCACCGATCTGGCAGGGGAAGGCGGAGGCGTCGATGAGGGTGAACGGGGCGACGCCCGAGCGGCCTTCGGTGAGGGCCTCGAAGAAGGCATCGGCCGAATTGCCAAGGGGAGTGACGGCGCCGATGCCGGTTACCACCACGCGGGTCCGCGAACGCAAGGTCGAGTTCATCTCGCAAGGTTACAGGTCCGCGCGAAAGTGCGGGAGTGCGTGTGCTGGTTCATGTCGTTGCTCAGTGGAAGCGACCGAGCTAACTGCTCAGTGAGTATGTCCCCTCATGGGGAATGGGCTGACGTTGACCGCGAAGGATGAACGACGAGTCGAAGTGTTGAACCGCGTGCTCGCGGGCCAGCTGGGCATGGCGGAGGCTGTGGCCACACGCGGTCACGTCGCCCCCTCCGGGGTTGCCCCCGCCTCGAGCCTCGAACCTCGCGCCTCGCGCCCCTTTTCTCCTTTCTCTCACCGCGCCGCAGCGCGGGCCCCCGCTCCCTCCAGCGCGCGCAGGGCCGTGTCCGTGGGCGCGAGGACGGCCGTCGGTGCGGCGATGCCTTCGAGCGCGTGGAGCACGGTGGCCACCTCCGGGGGCGCCGTGGTACCGACCACCGAAAGCACGTGGTGGGCGCCTTCGCGCAGCCATGCCGAATCAGACCGGCGCAAGAGCAGCCGCAACAGCGGGAGCAGGCAGGCCGGGCCGATGGCGATGAGCGCCTCCGCCGCGAGCCAGCGCACGCCCGCATCGTCGTCCATGAGCGCCGTCGCCAGTGCGCCGGCGCTGGTGGGATCGTGGAGGTCCGCGAGCACGCGCGCGGCTTCCCAACGGAGGCCCTCGTTGCCCGTTTCGAGCGCGCGCACGGCCTGCGCGGTGGCCGCGGCACCCGTGGCGGCGAGTGCTTCGCGTGCTTCCCGCCGCCGCCGGGGCGATTCCGAACGGAGCTGTTCGACGTATGCCGCGACGACGGCCGGGTCGGGCGAGACCCAGCGCGCCGGCACGATGCCCGGGAGCGGCGCGCCCGCCGGCGGCAGCCCGCGCGCGGCCGTGATGTGCGTCACGGGGAGTCCGAAGCGGCGGCGCGCCTGCGACACGAGGTCGGCGCGCAGCCAGGCCGAGACCCCGCGGGCGAGGGTGACGATGATGAGGGCATCGTATCCGGGGTGTTCGCGCAGCTCGTCGGCGATGGCGAGCAGGGGGACGCGGCCGCCCGCCACCGTGCGCACGACGGCCGCGCCGGTGCGTTCGAAGGCCGCGCGCGCCTCCGCGGCACGTGCACGCGCGGCGGCGATGGTCTCGCTATCCTCCCACGTGAAGCGCTGAACGGGCGCCGCGGGGACGAGGATGGCGAACTCGGCGGCGGCGTCCCGGGCGACGATGGCGCGCACTTCGCGCTGTAGTTCGGGGCTGATGGCGGTCTGGTGGGCGACGACGAGATAGCGCACGGGGACACCTCCGGGAGTTCGGTGGTGCGCGCGGGCGGGCGAGTGCCGGGTGCGGGGCGGACGCCCGCCCGCGTGGGCCACACATCCATCGTAGGCGCGTTCGCCGCGCTCCCCGGGCGGAGGTGAAGGAGTTGTAATCCGCGCGGCCATGCCGTGGCGCCGGGAGCGCATTACCCCGCTTCGCCCCACAATATCTTCGATGTCGACGGAAGTTACCGCGCCCCGTTACGCCGCCCGCTGCAAGTACCTGAAGATGACGATGGGCATCCGCGCGGGTGCGAACCTGGTCAACCTTTGCACCCATATCGTGCGCGACGGCCGGGACTGCGTCGGCCCCTTCCTCGATGACCACGAGACCCACTGCGGCCTCTGGGAGCCGAAGGAAGCCGGCGCCCGCTGACCGCGCCCGGCACTGGGAGCTTACGAACCCGCTGGTATGATCCTGTGATGCGAATCCCCCGGCGCGCGCTGTTCGCCTGGGCCGCCGGGCTCCTCGTGGGGTGCAACGGCGGCGGCGACGACGACGCCATCGTCACCATCAGCACGCCTGCGACTTCGAACCTGCTGACGACGCCCACCGTCGCGCCGACACCGGCTCCCCCGCCCGAGATCGTGACCTCGGCCGACACCATCTTCCAGGCCGGTGCCTCGATTGTGTCCGTCGTGGGCGACCTTTCGGCCGGGTCGATTACGTTCCTCAACCGCACCTATCAGCTGACGAAGGGCGCGCGCAGCTACTACGCGGTCATCCCCGCCGATGCCGACGACCCCGTGGGCACCCACCCCATGAAGGTGGACTTCGTCCTCAAGAACGGTTCGAAGGGTTCGATGCCGTATCAGCTCACCATCCGCAAGACGGCGTGGACGGTGGATTCGATCACGGTCGGCCCGCAGCTCGCGCCGCTGCTCGATCCGAAAGTGCAGGCGGCCGAGCTCACGATGCTGCGGGGCATCTATAGCCAGTACACGCCCGAGAAGCTCTGGGACGGCTCCTGGGCGCTGCCCATCGGCGGCGATGTGACCACCCGCTTCGGCGAGGAGCGTTCGTACAACGGCGCGCCCGTCTCCGGCCACCACAGCGGCACGGACCTCGGCGCGGCCTCGGGGACGCCCGTCGGCGCCACGAACTCCGGGCGCGTGGCGATGGCGCGGCAGGTCCAGCTTCGCGGCAACATGGTCATCCTCGATCACGGCGGCGGGCTCTTCTCGGGGTACGCGCACATGTCCTCATTCGCCGTGGCCGAAGGCGAAATGGTGCGCCAGGGTGACCCCCTCGGCTTCGTCGGCAGCACCGGCCTGAGCACGGGCGCGCACCTGCACTGGGAAATGGCCGCCGGCGCCATCCTCGTGGACCCCTACCGCTTCACCGACGGCAGTAACGGGTTTTAGTTCCCAGTGGTCAGTTCCCAGTTCCCAGCCGGCAACCCCGGCGCGAGTATGCTCCCCGTGGGGTAGCCCCAGCCTCGAACCTCGAATCCTGAGCCCCGTTTCTCTTTCCTCTTTTCTCTTTTCTCAGCTCGGGCGCCCGGCCGCGACTCGGAAAGGCAGCCGCCTCTCGACCATTTCCGGGCCGGCGCCGGCACGAATAGCGACGATGTAGCCTCCGGCGCGGGCGATGGAGACAGGCACGTTCGCGGCCATCTGCGCGAGCTGGGTCGAACCGGGCGGCAACGTCGGCGGGCGGCCGACGTTCATCTGCCCCTCGATGCGCACGAGCTCCTGCCCGTCGTCATCCTCGACGCGCACGAGCACGGGCGCGGCCTTGTTCGTTTCGTCCCAGCCAAAGCGGACGCCGAACGCCACGGCCAACCGCAACGCCGCCGGGAACGCGGGCGCGAAAGTCGTCTCCCAGCCGCCGCCCATGATGTACATCTTCCCGTTCACGGCCTCGGCGTAGTCACAGATGAGCGCGTAATCGATATCCATGGGGCTCCTGGGGGGAGAGAAAAGAGAAAGGAGGAAAGAGAAGAGGGGCTAGAGGTTCGAGGCTCGAGGCTCAAGGCGGGGGCTACCCCCAGGGAGCCTGGCTCCCCCGGGGTAGCCCCTGGGAACTGGGAACTGGGAGCTGGGAACTAGCGGCCCATGCCGCTCGCGCCCATCTCGACGACGTTCGCCTTCACCTTGACCTCGCCCGCCTTCTGGAAGACGAGGGTCAGTTCGAGCGTTTCGCCGACCTTGATTTCGCGCTTCACGTTCATGAGCATGATGTGATAGCCGCCGGGCTTGAGTTCGGCCGTGCCATTGGCCGGGACGTCGATGCCCTCGACCTTCTGCATCTTCGACGTCGAACCCTGGGTCACCGTTTCGTGCACCTCGACGGTGCCGGCGATGGCCGAATCGATCTTCGCGGCGACGAGCCGGTCGGCGGCGCCGCTGTTGGCGATGGTCATGAAGACGCCCGTGACGTCGTTCGTGGTGGCGCGCGCGAAGGCGTCCTTGACGGTGATGGCCGCCGTCGTTGCCATGCCGCCCCCGCTGCCGGCGCCGGGGCCGGGGCCGCCGCCCATGTTCATGCCGGGCATGCCCGCACCCACGGCCACGACGGGCGCCTTCAGCTTCACTTCGCCGGCCTTTTCGAAGACGACCGTGACGTCGAGCGTCTCGCCTTCCTTAATCTCACGCTTCACGTTCATGAGCATGATGTGATAGCCGCCGGACTTGAGTTCGGCGCTGCCATTGGCCGGGATATCGACACCCGCGACCTTCTGCATCTTCGAAGTCGCGCCCTGCGTCACCGTCTCGTGCACTTCGACGGTGCCCGCGATGGAGGAATCGACCTTCGCATTGACCAGGCGGTCGGCGGTCGAGCCGCTGTTCTTGATGGTCATGAAGATGGCGCTCACGTCATTGGTCGTGGCGCGAGCGAACGGGTTTTCGATGGAGATAGTGCCGGCCACGGCCGCGGGCGAGGCCCCGCCCTTGGTCGCGGTGGCGGCGGGTTGCGTGGCTTCGCCGCCGTCGTCTTCGTCGTCATCGCCGCCGCAGGCCGCAAAGGCGGTCATCGCGCCGATGGCGACCAGGCCGGCCGCCAGCAGGCGGAGATGGGAAAAGCGGTTCATTTCTTGGGTTCCTTCCATCCAACGTTCACGAGCAGCGGGAGGTCGTGCTTCCAGTCTTCCTGGGTGATGCCCGAGGGGTAGACCAGGTGCGCGACGTTGTCCTTCGTGAAGGCCGCCATCCAGGCAGCGTGGCTCACGACATAGTTGCCGGGGCTCGTGGGGGTCTGGGTGCTTCGTTCCATGCCGAGGTCGTCCTCGAGCTTGAACATCTGCGCCTCGGTGCCGGTGATACCGATGAAGGTCGGGTCGAAGTGGTCCAGCCACTCGCGCAGCGCCTGCGGGGTGTCGCGGGCCGGGTCGGCCGTGGCGAACACCACCTTGAGCTTCGCCTTCACGGCGGGGTCGATATCGCGCAGCGCGCGGGAAAGTTCGTACATGTGCGTCGGACAGATGTCCGGGCAGTGCGTGTAGCCGATGTAGAGCAGGGTGATGTACCCCTCGGTCTCCTTCTGGAGGTCGAACGGCTTGCCATCGGTGCCGGTGAAGACGCCGCCGGGCTTCTCCGGTGGCGGCGAAATCTGGACGCCCCAGTATTCGGGCGCGGGTTCTTCTTTCTTGTCCGAACAGGCCGCGCCGAAGGCGAAGAGGGCCGCGGCCGCGAGGAGGAGCAGCGAAAGCCGCCTCCATCCGGAGATGATCATGGGGTGCCTCCGCGCGGGCGCGTGCCCGCGGTGTTCAGTGCGAATGCGTCGCGCCGGCTTCCGTCTTCATGCCCGCCTCGTGGTAGAGGTACTCCCACGCGGCGCCGGTGAAGTCGTGCCAGGCCTTGTGCGCGGCGTTCGAAAGCTCCGTCGCCTTCTTGATGTCCGGCGTATCGGTATCGATGGCCTTCGCGAAGGTGTCCATGGCCGTGGCCATCGCCTTCGCTTTGTCCTGGAGCTCCTTCGGCCACTCCGTCGCGAGCGCGACGGCCTGGATGTGCTCCGCCGTCGTGTGCGCCGTCGCCGGCACCTTCCCGTCCTTCGTGAGCGATTCATCGAGTTCGTGGAACCCGGAATTCTCGATCAGGGCGAGACCCGCCACCGTTGCGGCCTGCTCGTCCGTCTTCGATCCGCCGCATGCGGCGAGGGCGAAGGCGGCGAGAGTGGCAGCCGCCAGCAGGCCGGCGCGGCGCGCCAGGGATGTTCGCATGGGAGCCTCCAGCGGCCGCCGGTCGGCGGCATGGGTAGGGCCGGGCATCGCCGGGCCGGTCGCGAAGGGGACGACACCCGGCGCCCGGAGGGCATCGAGAGCACTGCCCGCACCCCGCGAAGGGACGGTTAATCGGGTTGGCCACGGCGGCGGCACGGCCGCGCGGCGGGGAACGAACGGGTTCATGGCATACCTTTCGTTACGAGAGCCGCGGAAACGGGGTCAGGTCGCGGCGGCGAATCGCGGCGGGCGCCGCTCGGGTGAAACCGTCGCGCTCAGCGATGGCTCCCAATAGCGCAGGGTCAGCATCCACAGCAGCCCGGAGGCGCCGAGGAGCACGACCGTTTCCGTGAGCAGGGCAAACGCGCTCGCGCCCGCGAAGGGAACGTCGCCGCAGGAAGCGGCGTCCGCGTGGCAGTGGCGTTCGTGCCCGTCGTCCGAAGTTTCGGTGTGACTGTGGGGAACGGCGGGCATGCCGACATACCAGCCGGTGCCCGGCACGGGAATGCTCACACTCCAGTGGCCGAGGAACATCAGCGAAGGCAACAGCGCGGCCACCATCAGCCAGCTGCGCCAACGGCCGGTTGCCCCTCCGGTTCTCGCTGTCACCCATCCAGAATACCCTGACTCCCCCGCCGGTCACGACCCATGCGGACCTGCGCGCGGGTCCGGGGGGCCGTGGAAGGCGATCGCGGCCCCGCACCGGCGAATTCGCACGTGCCCACGTGTTGCCCCTCGCGACGGGCCCGCGCACCCTACGGAGGTGCGATACCGCCGCGTCGTCGCCAAGTTCGGCACGAGCCTGCTCACCGCCGGATCGGACCGCCTCGATATCGAGGCCATGTCGCGCCTCGTCGGGCAGGTGGTGCGCCTCCGCGCCGCCGGCGTCCAGGTCGTCTGCGTCTCCAGCGGCGCGCGCGCGGCCGGGCGCCACGAACTCGGACGGCGCGGCACCCCGGGCCACATCCCCAGCCGCCAGGCCTATGCCTCCATCGGCCAGCACCGCCTGATGGCGACCTGGGGCATGCTCTTCGATGCCTACGACACGGTCGTCGCGCAGGTTCTCCTCACCCGCCGCGACCTCGCCGATCGCCAGGGCTACCTCAACGCCCGCAACACGCTCCGCGACCTCATCGAGGCCGGCACCGTGCCCATCGTGAATGAGAACGACGCGGTCGCGCTGGACCAGGTGCTGGCCGCCCGCATCGGCGAAAACGACACCCTCTCCGCGCTCGTCGCGAACCTCATCGACGCCGACGCCCTCGTGCTCCTGACCGACGTCGACGGCCTCTACGACGCCGACCCGCACACCAATCCGGAAGCGAAGCTCCTGCGGCGCATCGAACGCGTCGATGCCTCGGTCGAGTCCGTCGCGGGCGGGGCGCGCGGCCCCGGCACGGGCGGCATGACGACGAAGCTGAACGCCGCGCGCATCGCCACCCAGGGCGGCGTCGATGTCGTGATCGCGGGTGGCCGCCACCCAAACATCCTGCTCGAGATCGCGCGCGGGGACGCCCACGGCACGCTCATCCCCGCCGCCGCCGACCGCCTTGAGAGCCGCAAGCGCTGGATCCTGGGCAACGTCTCGCGCGGGGGCCACATCATCGTCGACGAAGGCGCGGTCGCGGCGCTGCGCGCGCAGGGCCGCAGCCTCCTCCCCGCCGGCGTGCGCGATGTCGCCGGCGCCTTCGAACGCGGCGACGCCGTGGAGGTGCGCGACGCCGCCGGCGGCCGTGTCGCCGCCGGGACCGTGAATTACGGCAGCGAAGAGCTCGCGCGCATCCGCGGCCTCAAGAGCGCCCGCATCGCCGAAGTCCTCGGCTACGCCTTCGGCGACGAAGTCATCCACCGCGACAACCTGGTGGTGTTGTAAGTTCCCAGCTCCCGGTTCCCAGTTCCCAGGGGATCAGCCCCTGGGGAGGCGGGCTCCCCGTGGGGTTGCCCCCGCCCTCATTCCTCATTCCTCATTCCTCATTCGCACCCCCTTTTCTCCTTCCTCTTTTCTCCTTTCTCTCCAACACTGTCCCCATGCCGTTCCGGAAATCCCCCTCCCCTTCGCCGGCCGGGCCGCGGTTCGCGGCGGAGTGGCTTGTCGTCGGGTTGGGGAACCCGGGCGAGGAGTATGCGCGCACGCGCCACAATGTCGGCTTCTGGGTGATCAACGAGCTCGCGAAGCGCGCCGGCACGCAGCCGAAGGCCCAGGGCAGCACGATGCACATCGGCGTGGGGAGCCTCCAGGGGCAGGCGGTCGCGCTGGTGAAGCCGAAGACGTTCGTGAATCTCAGCGGCAAGGCCGTGACGCAGGCCCTGCAATGGACCGGCTGCACGCTCGCGCGCACGGTCGTGGTCTACGACGAGCTCGACATGCTCCCCGGGGCCATCCGCGTTCGCGAAGGCGGCGGGCACGGCGGCCACAACGGCCTCAAGAGCATCGGCCAGGCGGCCGGGCTCGATTTCGTGCGCGTGCGCGTCGGCATCGGGCGGCCGTCCGCGAACGGCGAACCTTCGTGGGACCCGGAGGTCGTGTCCTCGTGGGTGCTGGGTGTCCCCTGGGGCGAAGACAAACGCGTGCTCGATGAGGCCGTGCGCATCGCCGCCGACGCCGTCGAGTGCATCCTCGCCGAGGGCGCCGAGGCCGCCGGGAGCAAGTTCAACCGCAAGGGCCCGGAGCCCGCGCCGGCGCCGCGGTGACATCGCGCGACAGCAGCTGTCGCCATCGCGCGCGTAGGATGGCGTCATGACCGTGCTCGCAGTGACCGAAACCGCGATGGGCTGGGCAGGCGTCGCCCTCGATGGCGGCGTTATCCGGCAGGCGACGCTGTTCCACCACACGCGCGCTGCCTGCGAACGCGAGCTGCGTGCCTTCGGTGCAGAGGATGGCTTCGATGCGCGCGCGGAAGAGGCGCTGGCCATCCTCCGCGACTACGCCGCCGGTGGCCCCGCCGAAGGGCTCGGCGCCTTCCCCTGCGACCCCGTGGGCGAACCGTTCCAGCGGCGCGCGTGGCTGGCGCTGCGCGAGATCCCGCGGGGCGAAACGCGAAGCTACGGCTGGATGGCCCGCCACCTCGGCGATGCGAAGGCCGCCCGTGCGGTCGGCGCCGCGATGGGCGCGAACCCCATCCCGCTCTGGCTGCCGTGCCACCGGCTGGTGGCCGCGGACGGTTCGCTGCACGGCTTCGGCGGCGGGCTGGCGATGAAGCAGGCGCTCCTCGAACTCGAAGGCGCGCTCCCACCGCGACTCGTGCTGGCGTAATCCCTACGCGAGGTAGCGGTTCAGTTCACCCGTGCCGATGTTCGACTCCACGAACGAGAACGTGCCCTGTTCGCGCGCCTCGCGGGCGGCGGCGGTGAGGCCCGTGATGGCCGCCTTCCAGAGTGAGGTCGCGAGGCTGATGCGCTTCACGCCCGCCGCCTCCAGTTCGGCCACGGAAAACGAGCGGCCGGGGATGCCCACCATGAAGTTGAACGGCCGCGAGAGGCTCGAACAGACGGCCTTGACCTCGTCCAGGGTGGCCAGCCCGGGCGCCATGAGGATGTCCGCGCCGGCCGCTTCGTACGCCTGGAGCCGGGCGATCGTCTCGGCGAGGTCCGCACCCGGGCGGATGTGGTTCTGCGTGCGCCCGGTGACGACGAACCCCGTTCCGCTCGCGCGGGCAACCTCGACGGCGGCGGCGACACGTTCGACGGCGCGTTCGAATTCGTACGCGGGGAGTTCGCGCTCCTGCGGGGCATCTTCGATCGAGGCCCCGGCGAGCCCGCTCTCGATCGCCATGCGAATGGTCTCGGCGGCGCCGGCCGCGTCATCGCGGAAGCAGTTCTCCAGGTCGGCCGAGACGGGGAGGTTCGTATTCGCGACGATGAGCCGGGCGTGTTCGATGGCCTCCTCGCGCGTCACATGGCCGTCGCGGCGTCCGAGTGTCCCCGCGTGCGCGCCGCTCGAGGTGGCGATGGCGGGAAAGCCGAGCCCTTCGAGGATGCGTGCCGAGGCGCCATCCCAGGCGTTGGCGATGAGGAACGCCCCCGGGGCGGCCTGTAGTGCGCGGAGGGTGGCGGTCTTTTCGATCTGCGTGGGCATGGCGTGGGGACCTCGCTGGCGTGGTGCGGTCCATCATCGCGCGCCGCGTGCCGTTCGTGTGCGAAAGACCGGAAGCGGCTACTCCGAGGCGGGCGCGGGCTCCTCGAGGGGCAGGCGGTCGAGCCGGGCGATGACGGCCGTGTGCGGGTAGTAGGTCAGCCGCACGCGGTCGCCCTCCTTCACGCCCGCCAGCGTGACGACATCGCCGCGCAGTATCTGGCCGCTCGTGAGGCGGACGTAGTGGCTCTTCATCACCAGCGAATCGCTTCGCGACCAGCGCCGCCCGACGGTCGCGACGGTATCGATGGGTTTCGTACGAAGGTCCTGCAGCGCCTGGATGGATTGGAAGCCGAAGAGCCCGGTGATGATCGCGAGCACGACCACGAGGAACCACGTCCCGCCGTGGTCCCCGCCGGTCACGCGGTCGAACAGGAAGAAGAGGGTCGCGGCGAGGAGTGCCAGGAAGAACGGCGTCCAGAGGACCGCCGAGCGGATGATGCCGTTGCGCACGCGGCGGGCGCGCAGCTCGTCGGCGAGGAGCGGGTCGTCGGCCCAGTTCGGTTGTTGGCGTGTCATGGCGCGGGGATGGTGAGGACGGCGCCGATCTGGAGGGTCGCCGCCGTGACCCCGGGGTTCGCCGTCTGCAGCGCCGCGAGCGTGATGCCGTTGGCGGAGGCGATGCCGGAGAGGGTATCGCCGGGCTGCACGGTGTATGTCTTCGCGCCTGCCGTGGTGGGGCTGGCCGGGGCGGTTCCGCTCGGCGCGGCCGTGACCGAACCGGCCGGTGTCGGCGAACCCGCCGCCGTGGTGCGCGATGGCGTCGCGCCCGGCCGTGTCGGCGTCGCCGTCGCCAGGAACGAGGGCGTGGCCGTGGCGACACTGCGCGCGGTGTCCTGTTCGCTCTTCGAAGCCGGCGGGCTGAACCAGAGGAAGAGCGCGACGAGCGACGCCGCCACGAGCGCAAGCAGCGACCCCCGGTAGACATTGCCCGACGGCGTCGCGGCCTCGGGCGCGAGGCAGCGCAGGCACACATCCTCGCCATGCTCGAGGCAATACAGCCGCCCGCAGGTCGAGCACTCCTCCTCGGCGGGGCGGTTGCAGTAGTGGCAGCTCGCGGAAGCCATGGCGGTAGGGTAGAGGCGCGAGCGGCTCCCGCGCCAGCGGGCGCGCGAGCGCGCTCGCGAGTTCCCGGTTCCCAGTTCCCAGTAACCAGGCGGCAACCCCCGAAGTGCGGCCTTCGCCCCCGCACAGGGTTGATCCCCTGGGAACTGGGAACCTGGAACTGGGAACTCGCCCAGCCTACCGCGCCGCAGCGCGGTAGACTGGGCGACATGCGGGTTGCCATGGTTTCGGCCCACACCAGCCCTCTCGCGCCCCTCGGCGGGCGCGAGACGGGGGGGATGAACGTCTACGTGCTTGAGCTTTCGCGCGAGCTGGCGGCTCTCGGGTACGAAGTCGACATGATCACCCGGCTCGATGGCGACCTGCCCCTCGTGCAGCAGGTCGAACGGAACCTCCGCATCGTGCGCATCCCCGCGGGGCCGGCCGCTCCCATCGAGAAGGAAGCGATCGCCGGGCACCTGGGCGAATTCGCGGACGAGCTGCAGCGCTTCACCGCGCGCGAAGGCCGCGGCTACGACATCGTGCACAGCCATTACTGGCAGAGCGGCCGCCCGGGGGGCGTGCTCGCGCGGCGCCTGCGCGTGCCCCACGCGGTCATGTTCCACACCCTTGGCGAAGTGAAGAATCGCGCGCGCATCAGCGAGGAAGAGCCAAAGGACCGCATCCGCGCCGAACGCGGCATCGCCCGCCGCGCCGACGCCATCGTCACCGCCAGCCCGCACGAGCGGCAGCTGCTGGAGATGTACTACGGCGCCGACCCGGCGCGCATGCGTACCATCCCCTGCGGCGTCGACCTCAACCTCTTCCAGCCGCTCAACCGCGACGACTGCCGCGAGAAGCTCGGGCTCGCGCCCGATGCGCCGGTGCTCCTCTGGGTGGGCCGGCTGGAGAAGCTCAAGGGCGTCGACATCCTCATCTCCGCCCTCGCCGAGCTGGAGGAGCCGGGCGTGACGCTCCTGATCGTCGGTGGCGACGACCGCGCCTCGGCGCTACGCGCGGAACTCCAACGGCAGGCCGAGGAGGCCGGCGTCGCGGCGAACGTGCGCTTCGAAGGGCCCGTCGCGCACGACCGCCTGCCCATCTATTACAGCGCCGCCGACGTCTGCGTGGTGCCGAGCTACTACGAAAGCTTCGGGCTGGTGGCGGTCGAAGCGATGGCCTGCGGGACGCCGGTCGTGGCCTCACGCGTGGGCGGGCTCGTCTCGACCGTGGTCGAAGGCGTGACCGGGTACCTCATCCCCTGGCGCTGCCCGGAGCCCTTCGCGGAGAAGCTCGAAGTGTTGCTGCACAACCCCGAGCTGCGGGCGAACTTCAGCCGCGCCGCGCGTTCATCGGTCGAACGCTTCCGCTGGCGCAACATCGCCCTCCAGGTCGCGGCGATGTACGACGAAGCGATTGCCCGCCGCCGCACGCGCTCGCGCCCGAACGAAGGCGCCGGCTTCGGCAAGGAAGCGTACGAAGCAGCCGTCCTGGCCGGCCGCTAAGCGCGGCCGAGTTCCCAGTTCCCAGGCCCCAGTTCCCAGGGGATCGGCCCCGTGCGGGGCGCATACCTCCCCGGGGGTTGCCGACTCAGCACTGCCTGGGAACTTGGAACCGGGAACTGGGAACTCGCGAACCGCGATCAGCGGTTCGCGCCTCTAATCGTCCCCCCGCCGAGGACGCGTTCGCCGTCGTAGAGGGCGATGGTTTGGCCGGGGGTGAGGGCGCGCTGGCGGCGGTGGAAGCGCACCGTGGCGGCTTCGCCTTCGATGCCGAGGAAGGTCGCGGGGGCGGGTTCGGCCCGGTAGCGCGCCTTCGCCTGAAGCTCCGTGCCCGGCGGCGGCGGCTCGCCCGCGGTCCAGCGCGCCTCCTCGAACACGACCGTGTCGGCGAAGAGGTCGTCCTCGCTGCCGATCGTGACGATGTTCCGCGCGGCATCGATCGCGGTGACATACCGCGGTTCGCCCACGGCGATGCCGAGCCCCTTGCGCTGGCCGATGGTGTATCCCGCGACGCCCTGGTGCTCGCCGATGACGTCGCCCCCGGGGGTGCGCATTTCGCCAGGCGCCGGCGCGGCGCGTTCGGCCATGAAGGCACGGTAGTCGTTCCCGGGGACGAAGCAGATTTCGACGCTATCGGGCTTGGCGGCGGTATCGAGCCCCAGTCGGCGGGCCTCGGCGCGCACCTCATCCTTCGTCAGTTCGCCGATGGGAAGCTGCAGCCGCGCGAGCTGGTCCTGCTGGAGCATGTAGAGCACGTACGACTGGTCCTTCGCATCGTCCTTCGCACGAAGGAGTTCGAAGCGGCCGCCGGGAGCCTGTCGCACACGCGCGTAGTGTCCCGTGGCGATGAAGTCCGCTTCGAGCGCGGGCAGCCGGTCGAGCAGCGCGCGGTACTTGATGTGCTCGTTGCAGCGGACGCAGGGGTTCGGCGTCCGGCCGGCGGCGTACTGCGCGACGAAGTCATCGACGACGGTCTCGCGGAAGCGCTCTTCGAAATTCATGACGTAGTGGCGGATGCCCAGCTGTCCGGCCACGCGGCGCGCGTCATCGATGTCCTCGACACTGCAGCACTGCTGCTTGCCGCTGAGCTCGGCGGGGCGCGATTCGGTCCAGAGCCGCATGGTGACGCCGATGACCTCGAAGCCACGGGCGGCAAGGAGCGCGGCGGCGACGGAGCTATCGACGCCGCCGGACATGCCGACGACCACACGGGGACCATTCATCGGTGTGCTACCATCTCCATCGCGCGGGCGGCCGCGCGCCGGTGTCATGGGCCGCCAGGAGTGAAGGACAGCTGGATTCGGAAACCCTCGCCAACCGCGCCGTGGACATCCTTACGGACCATTCGGCGCTCGACCTCGCCCTGGTGGATATTTCGAAGACCGCGACGTTCACGGACTACTTCGTCATCGCCACGGCCCAATCGCCACTCCAGTTTAGTGCGCTGACAGAGTACCTGGAAAAGGAGCTCGCACCCGAGGGCGTGCGGCTGCGCCACCGCGAGGGGTCGCCGGAGAGCGGCTGGGTGCTGCTCGATTTCGCGGACATCATCGTGCACCTCTTCTCCCCCGAAAAACGCGCCTACTACCGCCTCGAAGAGCTCTGGGGCCGCACAAGCCAGGTGGTGCGGTTTACCGGGTAGCCGGCCGTCGGCCGTCGGCTGTCGGCCATCGGCGGGGCAACCCCGGAAGGGGCGACGTGACCGCGAGTGGCCACGCCGACGGCCGACGGCCGACGGCCGATAGCCGATGGCTGACTGCCGACGGCCGATCCGCGACATCGAAATCGGCGATTCTGAACCGGTAATTGGCTTCGTGAATGATGTGGTACTTGCGCGAGGCGTTTAGCGGGTGCTAAAACTCTCGGCGAGGCCGCTGCCGGATGTCGTGTCCGCTCCACACATCCGCTCGGCCTCTTATCTTGCCTCAGCGGCCGCCCGGTGGGCGGCCTTTTCGTTTCCCGGCCCGGACGCACGAACGCGCCGCTTCCGTGGGGGGAGCGGCGCGTTCGCGGTGGGTGCGAGTTGCCCGGGGACGGACTATTCGCTGACGGAGAGCAGGTTCGCGCGCCGCGGCTTTTCGGCGAGCTGGAGCTTCATGTGGTTCACTTCCGCCTCGAGCCGGTCGAGCTTGCGGAAGAGGTGCCACTGGCGGCGGTAGTGTTCGCTGAGTTCGTCCACGGGCGGCGTCATCAGGTCGTAAAGCACAGGGTCCATGGTGTTCAACCTCCTTCGGTTGGTTCCCTGTATCCACCGTGCCGACCGCGAGGCCGCCGGGTCAATGCGTTTTGCGATGGATGTATAACTGGGTCCGATAGGACCTCTCTATGACGTGAACGTCAGAGTTCCCATCCGAGTGTGAACGGCACTCGCGAACGAGATGTTCGCCACAGAAGCCTTGACCGGCCCCGAACCTACCAGCGCTGCCCGGGTGGGGCCGCCTTGTCCGCGCCGGCGACCGTCATGTGGGTGGCCGATGCGCCCGCGCGCCATGGCCAGCTGTCGCTATCGGGGCCGAAAGCGCCGGCGCCGGCGGTCGTGAGGGCGGCGGCCATCGCCAGCGCGCGCGCCGTGCCCGCCGCATCGTGCACGCGGAAGATGCGCGCGCCGGCGGCGTAGGCGAGCGCCGTGGCCACATGCGTCTCGAGGTCGCGATCGGGGGGCGCGTTCCCGGCGATGCTGCCAATGAAGTTCTTGCGCGAGTGGGCGATGAGCAGCGGCCGGCCCAGGGCGGTGAATTCGCCCAGGCGGCGCAGCACCTGCAGGTCCTCGTCGTGGCTCTTGCCGAAGGCGATGCCGGGGTCGATGGCGATGGTGTCATCCGCGAGGCCGGCTTCGCGCAGCCGCGCCACGTGGTCGAACATCCAGGCGGCGGTCTCGGCGACGACATCGGTGTAGGCGGGCGGGGCATCGGGACGGCGCTTGGGCTCGCTGTAGCTGTAGTTGAGGACGTAACCGGCGCCGGCCTTCGCGGCGGCTTCGGCGGCACCCGTCCCCCGCGTGAGCCCGCTGATGTCGTTCACGATGGCGGCCCCGGCTTCGAGCGCGGCAGCGGCGACGGCAGGCTTGTAGGTATCGATGGAGACGAGGTGGCCTTCGCGCACGAGCGAGGCGACCACCGGAGCGACCACCGCGGCTTCAGCCTCGGCATCGGCGACGGGGCGGTCGGCGCGGGCACTTTCGGCACCGACATCGATGATCGCGGCGCCGGCCTCGCGAAGCTCCGCGGCACGGCGCACGGCGGCCTCGATATCGGTGCCCACGCCATCGCCGGAGAAGGAATCGCCAGTGAGGTTGACGATACCCATGACCCATGGCCGGTCGAGCGGCAGCGAACCGGTGCGCACGCGCCATTCGCGCGCGGGCCGGATGGCGCGCTCGATGGCCGCGCCCAGGGGGTCGCCGCGCATGGAGAGGCCCCGCGCGAAGGCGAGGAAGTGCGGCCCGGTGCCGGCCGTCATGAGCTGCTCACCGTTGCGCCGCGCGTGGAGCCCGGCACTCAGCGCCGCAGCTTCGAGGGCGAGGTCATCGGGCAAGATGCAGACGTAGGGTGCCTGGTCGCCGAGGGCGGCGCGCTGGGCGGGCGCCGGCGGGATGACGCGCAGCGGCGCGGCGGGCATGGGTGCGGGGGCCGGCTTCTTCACGCGCCCACCATCCGCCGCACCTGCCACAGGTGTTCGAGGTCGTGACGGTACATTTCGCGGGCGATTTCGAGCACGGTCATGCGTCCGCGGTAGGGGTGGATGCCGCCCCGTTCCCAGTCGCCGGGGTTGAGATCCCAGAGCGCGTACGCCGTGTGGCGGCGGTAGTAGTGAAAGTCATCCAACACCTCCTCCAACTCCTCGTCGCGATACTCTTCCAGCAGCGGGATATCGTCGATGTCGACCGCCTTAATGGCCGGGTCGCGGGCCGCGAGGATGGCCTCCAACTGGGCGATGACGCCGAGCTCGGTATCGCGCAGGTGCACGGCGATGCCCAGGGGAGTCCAGTCCTCGTCCGGGGCAGCGCCGGGCTGGAGGAGTTCGCGACGGCGGAGCCCGGCGAGCGCCTGGCGCAGTTCGCCGCCGGCCTCGGAGAGGGCCTTCCGGAGAAACGCGGGGTCGGACCCGGCCTGCCGCAGTTCGCGCATGCGGCGATTGTACGCCCGCGACGCCACCCCCGGCCGCGATGCGCGCCCACCCCCCGGGGCCGCGTGTTCGCGAAGGGTGCGCGATGGGTAATGGCCGTTCGTCCCCGCGCATGGTCTGGAATGGTACAAATTCGATATGATTGAGTGGTGACACAAAGCGGTCCCCGTCCCGCGCCCGTGCCTCTGCTTCTCAGCGAAATGGGCGTCACCAGCGATCTCCTCGCGGCCACCGATGACCTCTCGGAAATCCTGTCGCGCCTCGCCCAGCGTGCGCGCGCGGTGACGAACGCGGAGTACGCGGCGATTTCGACCTTCGATGACGATGGCGTGCTCGAGCGGTTCGTCTACGACGGCATCGATGAGCGCGCGGCGCAGCGGCTGGGCAACCCTCCGGCGGGCCGCGGCCTCCTCGGCGAGCTCGCCCGGCGCGACCGCCCGCTGCGTCTCGACGATCTCACGGCACACCCGCTTTCGGTGGGCTGGCCCCCGGGGCACCCGGACATGGCGGTGTTCCTGGGCGTGCCGATTCGCGCGGGCGGCCGGACGATCGGTTCGCTCTACATGACGCGCACGCGCGGCCAGGTGCCGTTCACCGAAGCGGACGAACTGGCGGCGGTGCTGCTCGCGCTGCAGGCGGCGGTCAGCGTCGCGACGGCGGTGGCGCGCGAACGCAGCGGCCGCCTCTTCCTGCTGGAGGAGCGCGAGCGCATCGCCCACGACCTGCACGACGGCACCATCCAGTCGCTCTACGCGCTAGGGTTGGAGACGGACGCGCTGCTCGTGGCGCGGGAATACCCGCCCGAGGTGGCGGAGGTGCTTCGCCACAGCGTGAAGCGCATCAACGAGCTCATCGGTGATATCCGCCAGTACATCACCATGCTCGAAGCGGAGGCGCCGGCCCACAACCCGGATATCGCCCGCGATGTCCCATTCGTCATCCGGCAGCTGGTGCCGCCGGGCATCGATACGGTCGTGAATATCACCGCCGCCGCCCTGCAGGAGCTCTCCGCGCGTGATGCGGAGGACCTCCTCTACATCGCCCGCGAAGCGCTGAGCAACGCCGTCCGCCACGCTTCGCCCAACAAGATCGCCGTGGACCTCCGCCAGGACCGCGACCAGACAGCGCTGACGGTGCAGGACAACGGTGCGGGGTTCGACCCGGCGAACGTCCGGCACGGGCTCGGCACCATCACCATGCGCACGCGCGCCGAACGGCTCGGCGGCGAACTCACCGTCCTCGGCATCCCGGGGATGGGCACCACCGTGCGGGTTTCCATCCCGCGGAGGAACAATGACTGAGGGGCAAACCGAAACCATCCACGTCCTGCTCGCGGACGACCACGACCTCGTGCGCACCGGCCTCAAGGCCGCCCTGCGCGCTCACCCGGAGTTCTCCGTCGTGGCCGAGGCGCGCGATGGCGAGGAAGCCGTCAAGGAAGCGAAGCGCGTGCGCCCGGACCTGGTGGTGATGGATGTGCGCATGCCGCGGCTCGATGGCATCGAAGCCTGCCGCGACATCCTCTCCGAGGTGCCGGGCACGAACGTCCTCATGCTCACGTCGTACGCCGATGAGCGCGCCGTGATGGCGGCGATCGTCGCCGGCGCGAGCGGCTTCATGCTCAAGGAAGTGCAGACCGCCGAGCTGCTTGAAGCGATGCGCGTCGTCGGCCGCGGCGGCAAGACCCTGGACGCCGTGAGCAGCGCCGCCGTGATCGAGCAGATTCGCCGCGGCAACGTCGTGAGCGAAGAGGACCGCCTCGCCCAGCAGCTCAACGAACGCGAGCTGCGCATCCTCGACCTCATCGCCGAGGGGATGACGAACCGCGAAATCGGCGAGCAGCTCTACCTCAGCGAGAAAACGGTGAAGCACCACGTGAGCGACATCCTCGGCAAGCTCGGTCTCACGCGGCGCGTCGAGGCGGCGGCCTTCGCCATTCGCCGCTCGGTGAAGCACCCCAGCGACTGACCAAAACGCGCCGCGGCCGCCAGGGATCGTCCCCGGCGGCCGCGGCATTCGAACACATGGTGGTCAGCGGGCGATGAGCGTGCCCTTCATCGTCTCGTGGCCGGGGACGTCGCACTTGAAGGTGTAGGTGCCCGGCGCGAGCGTCGCCGTCACCCGGCGCGCGGTCGAGCCGGGGAGTTCCGTCTTCACATCCTGCCCTTCGATGACGAACGTGTGGCGGAAGCGGTCCTTGTTCTGGACGAAGAACGACACCTCGCCGGCGTTCACCGTGATCGTCCCGGGGTATTCGACATCGCGGGCGACGACGGTGGTTCTCTCTCTCGGGCGGTGCATCGTGGCACCGCCTCCCTCGGGAATCACTGTCGCGCGCCGCGGGCCGTTCGCCATCGGGCCTGCGTCCGAACGCGAAGCTCCGCCTTTGGCCGGGTTCGAACCTCCGCCGGGAGGCCCCGCGCTTGACCATGCCGGGGCCGTTCGCGCCCTATACTGCGGTCGCCGTGAACCTGTCCGTGCCGCCCGGGGGAGTGGCCGGCGATGCGAAGGAGCACCCGTGAACGAAGAGCAGAGCAAGCGCCTTTCCGAGGCCGCGGAATCGATCCTGCAGGCGAGCGAAGCGCTGGAAGAGGCGCGCGACGCCATGAACGACCGCCGCTTCGATTCCGAGCAGGAACGCGACCGCGCGGCGGCGGCGCAACAGATGGGGAGCCGGCTGGACAACGCCGGCAAGCGCATCGAGGACGCGGTACGCAAGGGCACGGTGGCTGCGGCGGCGACACTCCGCGCGGGCGCCTTCGCGCGCTATCGCGAAGCCTGGACCGCCGTCCGCGAGGGCCGCGCGCTCGCGAAAACGGCCGCCGACCAGGACGGCTCGGCGAACAAGAAAGCCCGCGGCCAGGAAGCCCTCACCCGCCTGGAAGACGCCCTGGACGGCGCCGCCACAATCGTTTTCGGGGATTGAGTGCTGAGTGCTGAGTGCTGAGTCGGCAACCCCGGCGCGGACAGGCTCCCCGCGGGGTTGGCCCCAGCCTCGAACCTCGAGCCTCGAACCTCGCGCCCTCTTTTCTCCTTCCTCCTTTCTCTTTTCTCCTTCTGTTATGCTCCGCCATCATTTGAAACGGAGCGGCCCTCGTGGACGACTGGCTGGTCCCGGATGCGCGGCTGGCGCGCCTGCCCGATGAAAAGACGATCCGTCGCATTAGTGCGCGTGGTGGGATTAGCGCTCCCGGCAATAGCAGCAGCCTCATCCTGACGGACGCGCGCGTGGTGGAGCTGTCGCGCGAGAGGCTGCTCGGGATCATCCCCAGCGCGCGCTCCCTTCGAACCGCCCGCATCGAGGATGTCGAATCCGCCGGGAAAGAGGGCCGCCGCATGAACGGTATGGTCCTCCTCGCCGGCGTCCTGATCCTGCTGGCGGGGCTTTCGGGGCTGTCACGGGAGGAGACCCGGACGGGTGGCACCCTGGGCGCGATCATCGGCATCGTCGTGGTCCTGGCGTGGGTGCTCATCCAGCGGCAGTACCTCGCGTTTGGCGTCGCGAGCGGCGAACGGCTCGCGCTGCGGGTCTACGCCAGTAGCACGGGGACGGACTTCGCGATGGACTTCCTGAACGCGTTTCAGCTGCTGAAGGCGGGACACGCGGTGGCCGGGATGCAGGAGTCCTTTGCTTCCGCGCCTACCTCGAGTGGGCCATCGCGGCCCGTGAGGCCACCATCGCCCTCGCCGTTCGGCAAACGGCCGGCCGTACCGGGCGAAGCATCCGCGCCGGAGACGCCTCCGGCCGGGGGCGAATGAGGGCATGCCGGTGAATGCGCCGCTGGCGGCGATGTTCGAGTACGCGCGCTGGGCGACGCTCGCCGTGTTCGATGCCGCCGCCGCGCGCCCGGACGCGCTCTCGCAGCCGATTCCCAATACCGACCGCTCGCTGCGGGACCTGCTTCGCCACCTGGCCAGCTCGCAGGATGTGTTCGTGGCGCGCCTGCGGGGCGAGGACCAATTCCCCGTGATGGCACGCTGGCGCGAATGGCCGGGGATGGAGTCCGCGCGCGCGGCGGCCGCGGCCAGCGCCGATGCCCTCACCGCCATCGCCGGCGAGACCGACCCCGCCGCGGATGTTTTCATCGCGCAGGGGTTCGAATATCCCCCGGGGAGCGGGCAACGCTCGGAGATTTCGCGCGCGTTCCTGCTGACGCACGCCTTCAGCCACGGCTGCCTCCACCGCGAGCAGGCGTGCGCGGCGCTTTCGGCGGCCGGGGCCGAGGCGCCCGACCTCGACGGTTGGGGCTACGCCGCCGTGGCCGAGGTCATGCGCCCGCTGCCGCGATAGGCGGCACACGTCCTTGTTTGGCACCCCCGGGGCTGCCTAGAATCGGGTGACGGCCTCGCGTGCCGGGGCGGCATGTTCGCCGCCGCCTTCGCGCCCTCACCCCGCCCCACCGGAAGGAACCACGCCCACCATGAACACGTGGTTCCGCACGACGTTTTTCGCCCTCGAGAACAAGCAGTACCGCCTCATGTGGACGGGCACGCTGTTTTCCTTCCTGGGCATGCAGATGCAGGTCATCACCCGGGGGTACCTGGCCTACGCGCTCACCGGGCGCAACAGCGCGCTCGGCGCCGTCACCCTCGCCTTCGGCGTGCCCCAGCTGCTCCTTTCGCTCGTCGGGGGCGTCATCGCCGACCGGCTGCCGAAGCGCACCGTGCTCTGGGTGTCGCAATCGATCATCGCGGTGAACTCGGCCTGGGTGGCGACGATGATCGCCTTCGACCGCCTCGAGTTCTGGCAGCTTATCGTCGCCGGGTTCATCCAGGGCGCGTGCTTCTCGTTCGTGGGGCCCGCGCGCCAGGCCTTCATCGGCGACCTGGTGGGCCGCGAGAAGATCGCGAATGCCGTCGTGCTGCAGCAGCTCAGCATGAACAGCTCGCGCGTGGTCGGGCCGTCGATCGCGGGCGCCTTCCTCGGGATCAGCTTCATCGGCGCGGCGGGCGTGTACTACATGACGACGCTCGGCTTCATCATCGCCATCGTGAGCATGATCCCGCTGCCGCGCGGCAACCCCCGGCCGCGCGCGACCGAGACCTCGCCGCTCGCCGACATCGTCGATGGGCTGCGCTACATGAAGGCGCGGCCGCAGATCGCCGCCCTCGCGATGACGTCGCTGCTCGTGCTCACCATCGGCTTCCCCTACCAGTCCTTCCTGGCCTCCGTCGTGCTTGGCGAATACGGCGCGCACAAGGCCGCCATCGGCTGGCTCTCCTCGGCGGGAGCGGTCGGCGGCGTGATCGCGACGGTGTGGGTGGCGGGGATGACGAACAGCCGCCGTGTCTGGACGATCCACCCGCTCATGGGCGTGATCTTCGGCGTGACGGTGATCGCGCTGGGACTCTCGCCGAACCTGCTCGCGGGCCTCTTCGTGATGCTGTTCGTGGGTGCGGCGGGCGCCGCCTTCCAGACGCTCAACACCTCGCTCACCATGTCGCTTGCGGACCACGAATACCACGGCCGCGTGCAGTCGCTGACATCGCTGGGGTGGAGCTTCTTCGGCATCGCGGCGCTGCCCATCGGCATGGTCGCGGACCACATCGGCCTGCGCGAGACGCTCGCGCTCATGGGCGGGCTGTGCGTCGTGTCGGTGCTCGCGGTGGAAGTGGTGGCGAAATCGCGCAACGTGGCCTCGGACCGGCACATCGCGGCCATGCCCGTGACCCGCGAAGCGCACGGCACCACCGGCGGCGGCCGCTGAGGATTCGCGCGCGATTCAGCCGGTGACGGCGGGCACGATGACGGCCACATGCCAGTAGGCAACGACGAGCGCCCAGGCCGCCGCCGCGGCGATGAACCCACCGCGCAGGAGCCTTCGCCGTAGCGGCCATGGCGCCCGCAGCGTGGCGCCGACCGCGATCGTGGCGCTGAGCGCGGCGGTCAGCGCGAGCATGGGCACGAGCAGGAACGTCGCCATGAGGGCGGCGAAGGGCGCGCGGTCATCGGCGCTGACATCGCCGCGGCCCGCCGCCCACCACGCGGCGAGGACCAGCACGGGCGCGGCGATGGCGATGCTGGCGCAGCGCAGTGCCATCTCCGCCAGGCTGGCGGCCAGCCCTTCGAGTTCCATGCGGGCGGGCGCGGGCGCGCTCTGCATGGGCGCATCGTACGCCCCGGGCGGCGGCTATACTGCCGACATGGCCATCTACGAGTACTACTGTCCCACCTGCCGCGAGCGTTTCGAACAGCGCCGGCCGATGTCCCAGGCGAACGCGCCCGTCACCTGCGCCTCCGGGCACCGCGTGGAGCGCACGATTTCCGCCTTCGCGGCGCCCCGGGGCAGCACGGCCATCGCCGAGATGCCGATGGGCGGAGGCGGATGCTGTGGGGGCGGCGGGTGCGCGTGCGGCGCGTAGCTGTTGTCGGCCGACGGCCGGCAGCCGACCTCACGCCCGCCGGAGGAGGACTCCCACGCGCGGAATGGGCGGGACGACGAACGGGCCCACGTTCACCAGGTCGATGGCATCGAAGCCGCATTCGGTGAAAAGGGCGGCGAGGCGGCCCCAGCCGCGCAGGTCCACTTCGGCGCACCCCCCGGAGAGCAGCTTGCGATGCAGCGCCTCCAGCCGCGCGTTCTTCACGGGGGCGATTTCGAGCACGAGCGCGGTGCCGCCCGGCGCGAGCACGCGCCGCAGCTCTTCGCCGAAGAGGTGCACGACGTCGTCATCGAAGCGGCGCATGAAGTAGAAGCTCGTGAAGCAGTCGATGGAGTCATCGGCGAAGGGCAGCTTCTCGGGCCACGCGACCACGTCCACCAGCGGGCCGGGCGCGATATCGACCGCCACCGGCGGGCCATCGAGCCCGGCACGGTCGGCCAGCAGGTGCGCATAGGGGGCGGTGCCACAGCCGAAATCGACGTAGCGCTTGCCGAAGGAGAGGTCGAGCAGCTCGACGACGCGCTCGGCGCGTGGGGTCAAGGCCGCCTGCGCGGCCTGCGAGCCGAGGGCGCGTCCCCAAGGGGTCGCCGCCCACTGTTGCCATGCCGCGATCGCGCCGCGGCGCCGCCGCATCACAGCGAGTACGCCAGGCGCACGCGCGCGCCTTCTGCCGCCGGGGCCGCGAGGACCGATGCAAGGGCGCGTGCCTCAGCGGCGAGCGGTTCGGCCAGGCCGCGCCGCGCGAGCGTGGCCGCGAGGGGGTCGGCTTCGAGCGCGGCCGTGAGCTGTGTCAGCGCCTCCGCGAGTTCGGCCGCCGGTTGCCAGGCGAGTTCGAGCTTCTCCACGTCCTCGGAATCCTCCGCGTCTGCCTCATAGAAGGTGGTGAGCGGGCCCAGCCGCACGCGGTGCGTCTCGTGCAGGCGGTCGGCGAGCGCGATCAGGGGGTGCGTGGCGCCGAAGCCCCGCGAAACGGCGAACGACATGAAGGCGATGAGCGCCGCGCCTCCGCCGGGCGCCGCCTCCCGCTCGCGGCCTTCGATATCGACCCACAGGTCCACGGGACCAAGCTATCGCGAGAAGCTGTTAGCTAATAGCTGCTGGCTGTTCGCGGGCAACCCCGCGCCCGCGGAGCGCCTCGGAGGTTGAGGTCTGGCCACGTTGGTGGCTAACAGCGAATGACTAACAGCTACGCCCCAGCGGCTCCGATCGCTTCGGCCCATTCCTTGATGCTCCACGATGCGACGATGCCCTCGGTGACGAAGGGGTCGCCCTCGGCGAAGGCGCGGGCGGATTCGGCGCCGGTGAAGATGGCGAGGGCACCCGAGCGGTCGGCGTAGGGGCCGATCATGATGAGGCCGCGTGCCTGGAACTCGGGGATGCGCGCCGCGTGCCGCGGGTACGCCTCCGGGATCCGTCCCGCCGCCGCCGGGTTGCCTTCGTAGAAAAGCAGGTACTTCATGGGCGCGAGTGTACAGGGAGCCTTTGGCTATTAGCTGTTAGCTCTTAGCGGGCAACCCCTTGCCACGGAGCACGCCAGAGCGTCGAATACGGCCACGCCAACAGCTAAGAGCCAGCAGCCAATAGCTGCGAACGGAGTTCGCCATGACCACGCTCCACTTCCCGCCCGGCTTCCAATGGGGCACGGCCACCGCCTCCTATCAGATCGAGGGCGCCATCCGCGAAGGCGGCCGCGGCGTGAGCATCTGGGATACCTTCGCCCACCAGCCCCGCCGCGTGATCGACGGCGCTACCGGCGACATCGCCTGCGACCACTACCATCGCTACAAGGACGATGTCGCGCTCATGGCCGGGCTGGGGATGCAGACCTACCGCTTCTCGGTGGCGTGGTCGCGAATCTTCCCCATGGGCCGCGGCGGCGTGAACCCCGAGGGCCTCGCCTTCTACGAACGGCTCATCGAGGAGCTGCTGGCGAAGGGCATCCAGCCGGCGCTGACGCTCCACCACTGGGACCTCCCGCAGGCGCTGCAGGACATCGGCGGGTGGGCGAACCGGGAGACCGCGACCGCCTTCGCGGAGTACGCGGCGTACCTCTTCGAGAAGCTCGGGGACCGCGTGACCCGCTGGATCACGCTGAACGAGCCACTCATCTTCACGATGTACGGGCACCGGCTGGGGGTGATGGCGCCGGGGCAGAAGGACCTGGGCATCACCGCGCGCGCGGTGCACCACGCCATGCTCGGGCACGGGCTGGCGGTGCGGGCCTTCCGCGCGCACGGCCGCGGCGGCGAAATCGGCATCACAAACGCGAACAGCAGCTTCGAACCCGCGGACGAGGGCCCCGAGTGCGCTCGCGCGGTCGAGTTCGCGCGTGACTTCGAGACACGGCTCTTCCACGACCCCGTCTTCGGGCGCGGCTACCCGGCAAGCGTGCTCAAGTTCTATGCCGAGCGCGGCGCGCACTTCCCCATCGAGGCGGGGGACATGGAGATCATCGCCGCGCCCACGGACTTCCTCGGCGTGAACCTGTACTCGCGCCAGCTCGTCCAGCCGGGCGGGCCCACGGGCTTCACGAGCGCGGCGCCGACGCTGCCGCTGCTGCCGATGGGGTACGAGGCGGCGCCGCATTCGCTCGGCGATTTCGTGCGCTGGGTCGCGAAGGAGTACGGCAACCCCGTCATCTACATCACCGAGAACGGCGTCTGCGACAACACCGAACCGGGTTCGGACGGCGCCATCGAGGACGCGACCCGCATGGAGCTCACGCGCGGCTTCCTTGAGGGGCTCCACGGCGCGATCGCGGATGGCGCGGACGTGCGGGCGTATTACATGTGGTCGCTGATGGACAACTTCGAGTGGGCGTTCGGCTTCACCAAGCGCTTCGGCATCGTCCACACGGACTTCGAGACGCTCAACCGCACGCCCAAGGCGAGCGCGGCGATGTACGCCGCCATCGCGCGAGCGAACGCCCTCGAGGTCTGAGCCGGCTCCCTAGCCCTCGGCCTGGTAGGCGCCGATGCCGGGAAGCTCGCAGACGAGCGTCGTGATGGCGGCGCTGGAGAGGTACACCGCGTCCTTGCGGAGCCAGAAACTGCGGACGCCGTCCTTCACCTCGAAGGCGTCAGCGCGGACGGCGCCGACGTGGCCTATCGCCCGCCCGCTGAGCGTGTGAACGGCCGTTCCGGGCCGGGGTTCGTGGTCGCTGGTCATGGGGCTCCGGGAAGCACGGGCGAGTGAGGCTCGCGGCCGGATTTCGGCTCCAGTGCTCCCGCAGTATGCGTCATAAATTGCCCATAGCAGTCTGTTCTTGCCTTTGGGTGTGGATTCTGGCTAATTTCCTCCGGTTTACAGCCCTTATTCAGCTGCGAGGCTGTCCCCGGCGGCGCCCGGCTCCCCCGGCGCGAGCCGGAGGTACACGTACCCCGCCGCGCCCGCGATGACGGAAGCGCCCAGAATGGCCATCTTCGCATCGGCCTGGAGCGCCGCCGAATCGAACGCCAGCCCGGTCACGAACAGCGACACGGTGAAGCCGATCCCCGCGAGCAGGCCGACGCCAGCGATATGCAGCATGCGCACATTCGCGGGGAGGGTGGCCAGGCCCGTGCGCACGGCCAGCCAGGCGAAGAGCACCACGCCCACCGGCTTGCCCACCACCAGCCCGAGCGCGACCCCCGCCGTCACGCTGCTCGATGCGGCGTCGCGGAGGGCCGCGCCATCGATCGCGATGCCCGCGTTCGCGAGCGCGAACAGGGGCACGACCAGGTAGCTCACCCACGGGTGGAGCGCGCGCTCGAGGCGATCGAGGGGCGCTTCGCTGCCACGCGCGAGCCGTTCGATCTCGCCCAGGGCGGCCTGCTCGGCGTCGCGGTCGCCGGAATCGCGGGCGGCGCGGAAGCGAGCGGCGAGGTCGAGGGCGTTGGCTTCGAACCGTTCGCGCGCGAAGACGGCGCTCGCGGGCGTGAGCATCGCCAGCACGACGCCGGCGATGGTGGCGTGCACGCCGGACTTGTACACCGCGAGCCACAGCGCCGCGCCGAGGACCACATACGGCCACGCGCTCGTCACGCCCGCGCGGCGGGCGGCCACCACGAGCACGACCACCGCCGCCGCCCAGGCGAGCGCCGCGGGCGAGAGCGAATCGCTGTAGAACACGGCGATCACGGCGATGGCGCCCAGGTCATCGACGATGGCAAGGGCGAGGAGCAGCACTTTCACATTGAACGGCGCGCGCCTCCCGAGGAGGGCCAGCACGCCAAGGCTGAAGGCGATATCCGTCGCCATCGGGATGCCCCACCCGCGCGCACCCTCCGACCCGGCGTTGAAGGCGGCATAGATGGCGGCGGGTACGGCCATGCCGCCAAGCGCGGCGGCCACCGGCAGCGCCGCCCTTCGCCGCGAGGCAAGCTCGCCGTGCAGCAGCTCACGCTTGATTTCGAGCCCGGCGACGAAGAAGAAGATCGCCATCAGCCCGTCATTCACGAGATGCCCGAGGGTGTCGTCGATCGCCGTGCGGTTGAGGTCGAGGCGGAGGCGGGCGTGCCAGAGGTCGTGGTAGGCGGCGTCCCAGGGTGAGTTCGCCCAGAGGAGCGCGAAGATGGCCGCAGCGAGCAGCACGATGCCGCCCGAGGCTTCGGCCTGGACGAACGCCTGCGCCGGGCGGACGAGCCGTCCGGCCGCGAACACATGGCTGCCGGGAATGGGGAGTCTGGTCATGCTGCGTGCGCCGCGGCCGGCGCGGGTCCATCCTACCAAGCCTGTGGGCGGCCATGGCGCCGCGTGACAGCCGCGCGTGAATCCCTATACTTCCCCGCGCGAAGCCGCGCCCGGGGGTGAGGGGACCATGGACTACAAGTGGCGCTGCCTGATCGCCGTCTGCTTCGGCAGCTACATGGCCACCATGGACTTCTCCATGGTCAACGTCGCGCTCCCCACCCTCTCGCGCGAATTCGACCAGCCGCCCGACACCGTGGTGTGGGCCGCGCTCACCTCCAGCCTCGTCGTCACCGGGCTCACGCTCACGGCCGGCCGCATCGGCGACCTTTTCGGGCGCAAGCGCATCTACCTCCTGGGGTGGACCGTGTTCACCATCGGGCTCCTCGCCGGCGGGTTCACGAACTCCATCGGCCAGCTCATCGGCACGCGCATCGTGCAGGCCGTCGGCGTTTCGATGGCGATCGCGAACGCGAACGCGCTCGTCACCCACGCCTTCCCGGATGAGGAGCGCGGCCGCGCCCTGGGCATGACCGGCGCGGTCGTGGGCGCCGGGCTCGCCTCCGGGCCGATTTTCGGCGGGCTCATCCTCGGCGCGGCCGACTGGCACTGGATCTTCTTCGCCCGCGTGCCGATCGGCCTCATCGCCCTCGCCATGGGCTATCTCCTCATCCACGAAACGCCCGGCGCGGCGAAGGGCGAACGGAAGATCGACGTGCCCGGGGCGCTGGCCATCTTCTTCACCCTCTCGACGACGCTCGCGGCCGTGAACCGGGGATCCTCCTGGGGATGGACGTCGCTGCCCGTGCTCGGCGGGTTCGCGATCGGCATCGGCGCGCTCATCTCGTTCCTGCTGATCGAATCGCGGTCGGTGGCGCCGGTGGTATCGCTGGCGCTGTTCAAGATGCGCACGTTCTCGGTCTCGGTGGCGGCGCTCGTGCTGAACTTCGCCGGGCAATCGGCGGTGACGTTCCTCATGCCGTTCTACCTGATCAACGTGCGCGGCTATTCGACCGGGCAATCGGGCGCGGTGCTGGCGACGGTGCCCGCGATGATGCTCCTCCTTTCGCCCTTCAGCGGCTCCTTCGCCGACCGCCACCAGCTGAAACACCAGACCACGCTGGGCAGCGCGCTGGTGACGGTAGGGTTGCTCCTGCTGGCGACGATCGATGCGAGCACGCCGGCGGTGCCACTGTTGGTGCGGCTCGCGCTCGCCGGCATCGGCGCGTCCATCTTCGCCTCGCCGAACAGTTCGCTAATCATGGGGAGCGTGCCGCGGGCGATGCTGGGCACGGCATCGGCGAGCGGCGACGTCGCGCAATATCGGCAACGCCACCGGCACGGCCATCGCGAGCGCGGTGCTCGTGGCCACCTCGCACGTCTCGGGGGTCAGCGGCGTGCGCGCCGACAAGATGCCGGCCGACGCCCTGCTCGATGGCGTGCGCATGAGCTTCCTCGTGGCGGCGACGGTGTCGTCGCTGTCGGTGGTGGCGCAGCTGCTGTTCCCGCGGTCGGCGGCGCGCCTCACCTCGGCGACGGCGGTGGCGCCGCGCGAAGGGACGGCAGGCGCGAAATAGCCCTCAGCGGGCGAAGGTGACCGAGGCTCTCGCGGCGCAGGCTTCGGCGAAGCCGCCCTGCCCGAGGACCACGTGGTCCAGCACATCGATTTCGAGCAACTTGCCCGCGGCGACGAGTTCGCGCGTGGTCGAGACATCCTGCGGGCTCGGTTTCGGGTCCCCGCTGGGGTGGTTGTGCGCGAGGATGACGGACGCCGCCTGCAGCACGATCGCTTCGCGGAAGACCTCCGCGGGGCGCACGCCGATGGCGTTCACGCCGCCCGCGATCGGCTTCGGCGGGTTCGCTCCGAGCAGGCGGCTTTTCATATCGAGCGGGAGAACGTACAGCTCCTCCGTGGGGCGGCCCTCGGTGCGCCAGCCGAGGAGCGCGTGCACCTGCTCGGGCGTGCTCAACGCCTCGCGCTCGGAGGGGAGGATGCGGCCCGCGCGGCGGCCGAGCTCGATCGCGGCGGCGATCTGCGCGGCCTTCGCGGGGCCCAGGCCTTTCGTGCGATGGAGCGAAGGGGGCATCGGCGCGCTGCAGGCCGGGCAGGCCGCCCGCGTCATCGAGGATGCGCCGCGCGAAATCGAGCACGTTCTCGCCGGGCATCCCCGATCCGATGACGATGGCGATGAGCTCGGCATCGGCGAGCAGCTCCGGGCCGTGGCGCAGGAGCCGCTCGCGCGGCCGTTCGTCCTCGCTGAACTCGCGCATCGTGCGGTAGGCGGGCCGCTCGTCCATCGGCGCGCATTCTATGCGGAACACGTCAGAGCCGCGCGCGATGCCGGCGCGGATCTTCTCCAGGGCGAAGCCGCCACCGGCGCGGCCGTCCCGGGGCGCCCGCGGGCACGGCCCGGGGCCTCGGCCGCGAGTGCCGCGCGAATGCGACGCACGGCCGCGCGCGCCAGGGCGTTCGCCTCCAGCTCCTCGGGGGTGGCGCCGTGCACGAGATCGGGCGGCAGCGCCAGGTGGAGGCGAGGATGGCATCGCGCAGCCGCGCGAGCAGCGCCCTGTTCGCGCGCGGCGAAATCATCGAGCGCGGCACGGAGCATGTCATGGCCCAGCTCGGCGTGCGGCTGAGGCAGCAGGTCCCGCTTCCAGCGCGGGCGAAGGTGTCACGGCGGCGGGTTCGAATTCGGGCAGCGGGTCGTGGTCCATGGTCATCTCCGGGTGTGGTGTCACGGCCACCCTTTCGAGAAAGGCGCGCAAACCGAAGGCGCCCATGACACTGGCCCGCACCCCACGCCGATGCTAGCCTCGCCTCCGTGACGGGAAGCGCACGCATCATCCTCGCCGGCGCGGGCGCGCTCGTGATCGCGCTCACGGCCCTGTTCGCGGCCTGCGGCGATGGCCCGGACAAACCCCCCAGGACCTCCCGGCGACGCACCCCCACCACCGCGGGCACACCCAGGCCGACGCTCGCGCAGCCGACGATCGGGCTCACGGCCCCGGCGCCGCGGCTCGGGGGCAACGTCACGAAGGTCTCGCCGGCGCACGGGGCGACGGTCTCGCAGGCCAGCACACGCACCATCGACCCCTCCCGCCCGGGCGGGCTCTGCTTCGAAGCGAGCTTCGAGGGCCTCCCCGAAAACAGCCTCTGGTTCCGCCTCCGCATGGATGAGCAGGAGTTGACGACGAAGATGACGTGGGTGGTCGACAGCTTCGAGAACCCGACCGCGGGCCGCGGCTGTTACGCTCCCGCCGAAGGCCTCCCCGTCGGCCTCCACAACGCCGCCGTCGCCGTCCAAAACCCCAACAGCGCCACGGAGCCGACGAAGCAGCTCGTGGTTTGGGCTGAAGTTCGGTAAGTGCTGAGTGCTGAGTGCTGAGTGCTGAGTCGGCAACCCCGGGGGAGCCACGCTCCCCATGGGGTTGACCCCGCCTCGAAGTAGTGCTGCGTCCTGAGTGCTGAGTGCTGAGCCGGCAACCCCGCCGCGTCCATGACCCCCGTGGGGTTTACCCCGCCTCAAAGTAGTGCTGAGTGCTGAGTCGGCAACCCCGGGGGAGCCACGCTCCCCATGGGGTTGACCCGCTCGAGCCTCGAGCCCCCCTTTTCTCCTTCCTCCTTTCTCTTTTCTCTCCCGTCACCTGCTGTCGCTATGTCATTCCCGGGGTTGCGTCGATCAGAACGTACGTTCTATTTTGTTCGACATCACCGGCGCCGCCTCACCCCGGCGGCCGCACGAAGGGGGACGAAGATGACCACAAGCGCAACCGAACCGAAGGGACGCGCCGCTGCGCCGCCCGCGCATCGACGCTCTCCCCGAATACACCGACTACGTCGACCGGGGGTGTGACCTGTACCCGTCGTGCCTGCGCTGCCCGCTGCCGCGGTGCCGCTATGAGGACCCGGGAGGGGCGAAGGCGATGCTCCGCAGCGGGCGCGACGCGAGCATCATTCGCGTGGCATCGCAGGATGGGATGACGGTGGATGAAGTCGCGCGCATGTTCGGGCTTTCGCGGCGGACGGTGTTCCGCGTACTGCGCGCGGCGCGGGGTGGCTGCCGCCGGTAGCGCACCGGTCCGCGCGATGGGATGCGAAAACGGCCGGGGCAGATGCCCCGGCCGTTTTCGTGTGTGGTCGCCCTCCCGGGTCGCGTGTCAGGCCGGCTGGGCCGAACGCGCGAGACCGAGAGGCGCGGTTCACCGTCGGCAGGCGGTCCACCGCCACCGAATCCAGGAGGAGGTACTTGCGGAGCTGGTCCTCGCGGTGGTTGCGGAACTTTTCCGCGCCCGCCGTCAGGTTCTCCACGCCGCCGCCGAAGATGATCGCCAGGCTGGCGCCTTCGGTGGGGCTGTACATCAGCTCATCGGCGAGGGAAGCCTCGCTGCGATTGAGGAAGTGGCTGAGGTACTCACGGGCGTTCGGGTGGTGCTGCACGTAGTACTTCAGGTTGCGGATGCCGAACTCCAGGTGGCGCCGCGAATCGTTCGCGAGCCGCCCGAAGATGTCCCGGTCGACCGCGAGCGGGGCGACCTCGGCGAGCTTTTCGAACGTGGCCACTTCGTACGACTTGTAGACGACGTTGATGGCGACGAAGAGCTCGGTGAGCTTGAGCGCGCCGAACCACGAGCGGTACAGCGTGCCCAGACCCTGCTGGCCGAGGCTGCCGCCGTTGGCCAGGGCGCGCTTGCGAAGGACGTCGGTCTTGCGGCCGGCATCGAACACCTGCGTCGCCAGGTAGTCCTTCACATCGTGGAAGCCGTAGGCGATCTTCTCTTCCCACGAGCCGAAGAGCTTCGCCTCGGCGAGGCCGTGCTGGGCGAAGAGCGTGCAGACCTGGCAGATCGCGCGCTCCATGTCCTCGGGCTGCGCCTGGAGGGCCTTCCAATCGATGTCCGTCGCCGGGATCCAGCGCTCGCGGATGGCGTCCTCATAGAGGGCATCCACGCCGTCGGCCCAGACTTCGGACTTGTTGTAGACGCTGTACGGGCCGGGGGCGTACGAACCGGGCGTCGGGTGGGACCCGAGCGGGGTGTCGTTTTCGTAGGGCCAGCGGTCCGGCACATGGCCGTAGGTCTTGATGTTGATCTCGGGCATGCCGAGGCCATTGGGGCCGGGCACGGCGCGGATGCCGAGCTCGGTGGTGGGGCGCGCCCAGGCGAGGTTCGGCCCCGACTGGCCTTCCGGCATCGCCTCGATGATCTCGAGGTACCGGCCGATGCGCTCCTCCGTGAGCTTGAGCGCGAGGAGGCTGCGGATCTGGTCGTCCCGCAGGCGCGATTCCTCGAGCTTGGTCACCGTCTCGGTGCTCCACGCTGCTTCGCGGGCGCGGATCCGGGTTCCTTCGGACAACTTCATACGATGGGCTCCAGGAACATCTTCATCGAGGGCGCCATGCGGTCGCGGCGGTCGGAGAGGCCGATCACTTCGAGGCGGTGCATGTACTCGTTGATCTGCTTCTTGCGCATGATCATGAGCTTCTGGAAGCCTTCGTCGATCTTGTCGAGGCCGCCGCCGGCGAGGATGGCGAGCGCTTCGACCGTCGCCGGGTTCGTGGTGAGCGAGCCATTGGACTGGCCGATGGCGCCTTCCTGGATGTCCAGGTAGTGGTGCAGTTCCTCGGCGCGGGCCGGCTCGACATCCATGAGGTACTTCAGGTGCGTCACGCCGAAGGCGAGGTGGCGCGATTCGTCCTGCGCGGAGAGGCGGTAGATGCGCTTCTCGGCTTCGTTCGTCGAGATGAGCTCGCCCATGCGGAAGATCGTCTGGACGAAGCCTTCGCCGATGAGGTGCAGGCGCGCCGTCATCTCCGTGAAGTCGTCGGCGGTGAGCAGGTTCGAAGCGCCGAAGCCGGCATCGACAAGGCCGCCGCCGTTCACGAGCGCGCGCTTGCGGAAGACGTCCTCGTGGCGCGCCTCGTCCATCAGCTGCGAGCCGAGGAAGAGCTGCGTCTCGAACTGGTCCGGGTGGACCGTGCCCATGAAGCGGCCGGGGAGGTCGCCCGCGATGAATTCGACCTGGGTGAGGAACGTGCAGAGCGTGCACATCGCCATCTCGAGGTCATCCGGCAGGGGCTTCACTTCGTCCCAGGGGATGTCCACGGCGGACGCCCACTGGCGCTGCATGGCCTCTTCGTACAGGAGCCGGGCCGACTCGCTCCAGACGTCCGCCTTGGTGCGGTACTGGTTGCGGTGGCGGGGCGAACGCGGATCGGGCGCGGCGCCGCGCATGCCGATCTTGGCGGCCGGGTTCGCATCAACCGGTGCGTCCCCGAAAGTGATGAGGTCATCGAGCGTGAGCCCGCGCTTGCCCGGTTCAGCGCGTGCGCCCCACTCATCGAGGTTGAGCCAGGACAGGTCCAGGCCAGGATTACTTACCGGAGCAGCTGCCATCTTGGAACGAATACCCCCCAATGCCTGCCAGTATCCTGGCGCAGCGGATGCTTAGCCCGAGGCTAATGCCCAGAGTCTGAGTCACGCCGCGTGGCGCGGCAAGAGTCTATCGCCCTATAGAAGGCACCAATTTGGGCCAATTTCGCCATCGGATCGCCAGATACACCTATCTGTAAACGGAAATATCGACGGAGCGTTTACTTTTGGCCCAAAATCCCCGCCCCGGCGCCCCCGCGCACTGACCGCCCGGGCCGTGTGGCCCCCTGCTCGGGGGCCACATGGTCCCGAGTTCCCAGTTCCCAGTGATCAGTTCCCAGGGGCTACCCCACGCCGCGCGGGCGCCTCGGAGGCATGCACCACCCCCGGGGCACCATCCGCCCCCGGGGTAGCCCCCTGGGAACTGGGAACTGATCACTGACAACTCGATACCTAAAACTCTTGCGTATACCCTTTCGGAGCTATGGATGAGGCGCGGGAATGGCTGGTGCTCGGACACAGTGGCACGCGCGGCGAGGGGCTTGATGGCGCGCCGCCCTGGCCCGTGCTCCTCGAAGCGCTGCTCGCCGCGCATGGCGTGCCCGCGCGCATCGCCGCCATCGACCTCTTCCCGAACGGTGCAAAGGCCGCCGATTTCGCGCTGCGCAAGGTGGTGGAGTCGCGGCCCGATGCCGTGCTCGTGTCGCTGAACGCCTTCCCCTGTGCCGTGCCCGTGGTCTCGCGGGAGGTGCGCGAACGCTTCGGCGAGCGCGCGGGCAGCGTCTACGCGAAGGTCGAACGCGCCTGGCAGCGGCACACGGCGGAGCGCCGGGCACCGGCGGCCATCGAACGGACCGTGCGCATGATCGCGCACCGCGCCGTGGGCGCCCGCCCGATGCTCACCGTCGCGGCCGCCGCCGAGGCGTATGTCCTCGTCCTCGAACGGCTGACCGCGCTCGAAGGGCCCCGGCCGGTGGTCATCGGCGAGGTGCCGTTCAGCGCGGCGCTGCGGCGGCGCCACCCGCGCGCCATGGCCCGCGTGCGCGAACTCCAGGCCCTCGTGCGGCCCGTGGCCGAAAGCCGCCACATCGATTGGATCGACCTCGGCGAGGAGCTCGCCGGCACCCCCGACGGCGACCTCTGGCAGACCGACGGCGTGCATCTCAGCGCGCGCGGCAACGAGCTCTACGCCGCGGCGCTCGCCCGCCGCCTGCGCGACTGACCCCGGCGTTCCGCGAGGTGCGGCAACGGCCGGGACCCGTAAGATAGCCCGCACCCCATTCCCACCACGCACGGAGGCCGCCATGCTCGCCGGGATCCGCGTTGTCGAAATCTCCACCGAACCGGGCGCTGCCCTTGCCGGGCGGCTGCTCGCCGCCTACGGGGCGGACGTCATCACGGTCGAGCCGCCGGGCGGCCACGCCATCCGTTCGCTTTCGCCGCGCGCGGGCACGAAGCCCGATGAGAGCATCCTCTTCGCCTACCTGGGCGCGGGGAAGCGCAGCGTCGTGGCCGACCTCGCGAACGCCGCGGACCGCGATTTCGTGCGCAGGCTCATCGCCACCGCCGATGTCCTCCTCGAAAGCACCGCTCCGGGCACGCTCGCGGCGTACGGGCTCGACCCCGCGCGGCTGATGGACGAACAGCCCTCGCTCGTCGTCTGCTCGGCGACGCCGTACGGGCAGAACGGCCCCAAGGCGGCGTGGCAGTCGACCCCGATCACGGGCTTCGCCTCGGGCGGCGAAATGGCCATGTGCGGCGACCCGGACAAGCCGCCTCTGCGCGTCGCCGGGAACCAGGCGCCCTACCAGCTCGGCCTCAACGCCTTCTCCTCGACGCTCGCGGCGCTCTTCGCGGCGAAGACTTCGGGCGGCGTGGGCGACTGGATCGACCTCTCCATGCAGGAAGTGCAGACCTGCATGCTCGAAGGCGGCGGACCGGCCGCGCTCTTCACGGGCAGCGAAAGCAGCCGCACGGCGGGGAACAAGCCGTTCGCGCAGTGGGGCATCCACCCCTGCGCCGATGGCTATATCGGCGTCGCCGCCATGCCCCGCCAGTCCTACGCCGTCTACGACTGCATCGGCCACCCGGAGATGAAGGAGGACCCGGCCTTCGCCAGCGGCTGGACGCCGGACGCGAACGCGCTCCTTTCCATCTATATCCCCGAGTGGACGGCGGATAAGACGGCCGCCGAGATTTTCGCCATCGCGGCGAAGTTCCGCGCACCGTTCGCGGTCATCCCCGGCCCGCGCGAGCTGCTCGAATGGCCCGGGCTCACCGAGACCCGCTTCTGGCGCGAAGTCGAACACCCCGTGCTCGGCCACCACCCGCTGCCCTCGGCGCCCATCCAGGTGGGGCTCGAAGGCAACCGCGGCAGCGCGGAGCGGGCGCCCCTCCTGGGCGAACACACGGAGGCCCTTCGCGCCGAGGTGGCCGCCGCCACCCCCGCCCGCACGGCCGCCGGCACGGGCAAGGCCGACCTGCCGTTCGCCGGGCTGCGCGTGGTCGATGTCACGGCCGTGTGGGCCGGCCCCTTCGGCACGCGCTACCTCGCCGATTACGGCGCCGAGGTGATCAAGGTCGAGGGCCCGTCCTCCTCGGACCCGGTGCGCACGATGGGCGGCGCGCGCGGCGTGCCCGAGATCAACCAGAGCTTCTACTTCAACGAATACAACCGGAACAAGCTCGGCATCAGCCTCGACCTGAAGCAGCGCGAGGGCATGGAGGCGCTGCGCCGCCTGATCGCGAACTCCGATGTCTTCATCGAGAACTGGAGTAGCGGCGTCGCCGACCGCCTGGGGCTCGGGTACAACGACCTGAAGCAGCTCAGCCCGCGCATCATCTATGTATCGATGCCCGGCTTCGGCCACACCGGCCCGGATGCCGCGCGCATCGGCTTCGGCCCGACGATCGAGCAGATGGGCGGGCTCGTGGCGCTGCAGGGGTACGAAGGCGATTCGCCCCACCGCAGCGGCATCTCCTATGGCGACCCCATCGCCGGGACGATCGCCGCGGGCGCGGTCTCGCTGGGCCTCCTGCACCGCGCACGCACGGGCGAAAGCTGCTACCTGGCCATCCCCCAGCGCGATTCGATCTGCAGCCTCGTGGGCGAATTCGTGCTCGCCGAAGCGCTCGGCCACCCGCTGCCGCTGCAAATCGGTTCGAAGGACCCGGACTGGGCGCCGCACAACGTCTACCAGGCCGCCGACACCGAACCGCGTGAATCGCGCGGGGCGGCCGGCCGCGCGCTGATGTCGTTCACCGATGCGTGGGTCGCCATCGCCGTGAACAGCGAAGCCGCGTGGGAAGGGCTCAAGCGCGTCATCGGCGACGACCGGCTGAACAGCCCGGCATGGAACACCGCCGCCGGCCGAAAGGCTGCCCAGGACGAGATCGACGCGATCATCGGCGCGTGGGTGCGCCCGCGCGAGGCGAACGTGGCGGCGGCGGCACTGCAGGCCGCCGGCGTCCCCGCGTCGCCCGTGCTTTCGCCGCTCACGGTCACGACCGACGCCCACCTCGCCGCGCGCGACGCCTTCCTGCCGTATTCGCACCCGGACACCGGCCCCGGCCGCACGACGCGGCCCACCTGGCGCATGGCCCGCCGCCCGGCCACGACGGTGAACTCGGCGCCGCGCTTCGGGGAGCATTCACGCGGGGTGCTCCAGCGCGTCGCGGGCTACACGCCTGAGGAGGTCGACGCGATGGAAGCGAAGGCCGTCATCACCGACGACCTCATCCCCACGGCCGCGGGCTAAAGGGCACGAAAACGGGGGCCGGCGAACGTTCGCCGGCCCCCGTTCCGTTCGACCCCGGGCGCGGTTAGGGCCGCACGCCGGTGAGCTTCGCGAGCTTCACCGTGTTGAAGAGCGCGAGGCTCGCGTACCACTTCACGCGGATGCGGCTCGCGTCCTTCGTCTCCAGGCTGCCCACCCGTTCGACCGTGAGGCCGCCCGGCGCGGTCAGCCCGTTGAGCGCACCGCTGCCGAACTGCATGGCGTGGACGGTGCTGCAGTCGCTGCTCGTGCCCACCGTCTGGGCATCGCTGATGTAGTCGTTGATGCCGATGGGGATGCCATCGTAGAACTGGAGCATCCCGCCGAACTCGTCGCGGTCCGCTTCGAGGAAGGTGCCCGAGCTGCGCGCGAGGACGTTCAGCGAGCGGCGGGTGCGGCGGCTCATGAGCAGCAGGTCCGGCTTGCCGCCCTTCACCGTGTCGATCAGCTCATCGAGCTTGGCCAGCGAAAGCGTCGCGCCGTTCGTGCCCATGCTCACCGTCTGCCCGGCGATGGTGAGGCGGTCGATGCCATCGAAGCTCTTGGCGTTCGTGCTCACGTTGCCGTTCACGAAGGTGTTATCGAAGAGCGAACGCACGGCGCGCGCCTTGAGCTGGACGACCGACGCCTCGAGGTCCTGCAGGTTCGAACGGGTGGACTTGAGGAAGTTGTCGATGTCGGCATCGCCGCCCATGACTTTGAGGGTGGCGGTGGCCTGGGTGAAGGTCGGCGTGTCCTCGGTCCAGGTATCGCCGACGTCGTAGAAGGTGGCGGTGGGGGAGGTGTTCTCGCGGTTGTAGGTGAGGCCATTGCCGACGATTTCGATGAACGGCAGGCGCTGGAGAATGGGGCTCTCCTGGGCGATGGTCTCAATCACGCCCGAGAGCAGGGTGTCGTTGGAGAGCTTGCTCGCTTCGACGAGGGTGAGGGCCATGGACATTCCTCCACAGGTACTGCCACGACCTTCCGCGCCGCGCGCGCGAGGCCAAACCCCCCATTGGCAATGAGCGGCCGGGGCCCGGGGATTGACCGCGGCCGTGGGAAGGGCCAGATTGGCGCGCGTCATGGGCGGCACAGGCGGGCGGGACCATCTGCTTCTGTCTCGTTGTCACTGGAACGGTGGCCGTCGCATCGGTGACACGGCGTGCTGACGTTGTTCGCCGCCGGTGGTGTCGCAATGGCCTGTGTCGCCGTTCTGGCGGTCCTCGTTCCCGCCACGTGGGAACGCGTCCGCGACGGGTCGTCGGGAGCCAACCTCGCCTCCCTGGTGGCCGGCATCCCGCTGCTCGCGGTGTTCACGGTGGTGCTCGTCGCGATCGAGCCATCCGTCGAGGCCGCCGTTGGTGCGTTGGCCGGGCTGTCCGGCGTTGCGCTGGCGCTCTATTCGGCGGTGCTGTCGCTGGTGATCCTCGGCCTCGGCGGGAGCCCGCGGAAGCCCGATCGGCGCGTCCAACGCCGCGGCATCCCCGCGTGGCGCGCGGTCATCCGAAGCCGCGGCCGGGCGGCGGTCAGGCTGGGCATGCCGATCGCCGGATCGGCCGGCGTGGTGCTACTGGCCCGGGGTGTGCCGTTCCGAACGGCGTGGTCCATCGCCATGTGCGGCGCCGCGGTGGTGTTCCTCGGAAGCGCCGCGTACGTCGCCATCACCGAGTGGCTGACCGGGCGGAGGCGCGAATCGTGATGATGCTGCTGGCGTTCGCGGCCGGCGGCGGCGTACTCCTCGCGATCTATTTCGCGGTCCGGCGCACCACGAAGGCGTGGGTCCGGCGGAACCTGCCGCCGTCGCAGGTGGCCCAGGACCCGTGGGTGAAGCTGCTCCTCGCGTTCATGATGCTGGGCATCGCCGGGATGCTCTTGTTCCGGGGCCGCCCCATCTTTGCCCTGGCGGTTCTGTTGCTGGCGTGGCCGTTCTACCTGGTCGTCCTGGAAGCGACGACGTTGCTCGGAACGCTGGGCTGGGTCGTGTACCGGCGCATCAAGCGGCGCGTCCTGGCCCGCAGGTCGCGGGAGTAGCCGTCACGAAACGAGCGAGGGGGAACGTCGATGTCCGTTCTTACGATCATCTGGGAGACGGAGGAATACGAAGTGCTGGCCGTGATGTCGGACGAGGGCGTGCTAGCTCAGTACATCCCCGGCGACGATGACGCCTCGTGGCACTGCCTGAGGTTCGTGGACCGGTGGGGCAACACCGTTTTCAACCAGGTCCAGCTGGAGTGGCTGATCACCGACCTCGTACGCCTCTGGGATATCGCGCAACCGGCCGACCGGCCCTTCATTGACAGGCTGGGCGAGTTCGTCCGCGCGGCCATGGGGGAAACCCATACCTACATCCGGTTCATCGGCGATTAGCCCGGGCACCCGCGCCGCCCACCGCTTTCCCCCTTTTCGAACCCCCCATTGGCAATGGCCCGCGGCGCGAGGGATTGACCATGGACGCGGGAACGGCCAGATTGGCGCGCGTCATGGGCGGCACAGGCGGGCTGAGCGAGCACGAGGACGGGTTCGGGGCGTTCCTGCGCCAGCAAACCGTCGTCCTGGTTTGGATCGTTGCGATGGGGTTGGCGAACGGCCTGGTCGACCGGGTGTGGCCGCACAACTACCCGGAGCACGCGGTCCTGGTGGCGGCGGAGATCGCGGCCCTCGGGAGCGGCTACCGGTTCGGGGAACGGCGCCGGCGGCGGCGAAGCGCGCTGCCGTAGTGGAAGCGCTCATCCTGTTCACCCTCGGGACCGTGTTCGCGGCGTTGGCCACCTTCCAGATTCGCTGGACGTGGCGCCGCGTGTGGTCGGAAGACACGTACGTGGGCCTGGCGTTCCTCTTCATCATGGAAGCCGTGTTCTTCGGCATCTGCACGGTCACCCTGGCGTTCGTGCCGACGCTGATCATGGCCGCGAGGGCCTGGATGGTGCTCCCGGGCGGAACACTCGCCATGTACTCGCTGGAGCTGTCCGGCGTGTTGGTGCGGGGAAGCGCCGTTCAGCGGGGTCGCCGTTCCTTGTTCGGCGTGACGCGGCGGTCCGCACGCAAACCGCGAGCCCGCCGCGTGCCCGAGATGGGGAACCGGGGTGCGATCATCATCGGCGCGGCGGCCATCGGCACGACGCTGGGGGCCGTGTTCCTCGGTTGGCGAGGCGTCGCGTCAGCGGTCCCGGCGGCAGTCGTCACCCACGCGACCATCGGCGCATGGGACGCCCGCCGCGAGCAGCTCCGCCGGTAGGCACCACCCGCTTTCCCCCTTTCTCCCCGCGCCTCTACCATCGGCGTATGACGTTCGATGAGATGGTGGCGCTGGCGGCGGCGCGCAAGCGCGACATGCCCACGGGCTCCGGCACCACCGCGCTCTTCGCCCAGGGCACCCACGCCATCGGCAAGAAGCTCGTCGAAGAAGCCGCCGAGAGCTGGATGGCCGCCCGCTACGAGGGCAACGACGCCCTCGCCCTCGAACTCTCGCAGGTGCTGTATTATGTCGCCTGCATGATGGCCCAGAACGGCCTCTCCGCCGAGGACGTGTACGCGAAGCTATGATCAAAGTCGCCCTCCCCAACAAAGGCGTCCTCTTCGAACCCACCCTCGACCTGCTCACCGGCTGCGGCTACCGCGTCGGCAAGTCCGGCGGGCAGCTCTCGTCGATCGACCCCGAGAACAACATCGAGTTCTACTTCCTGCGCCCGGGCGATATCCCCGTCTACGTCGCCAACGGCATCCTCGATGTCGGCATCACGGGCAAGGACTTCGTGGCCGAAAAGCGCACCGACCCGCGCCTGCTGCTCGACCTGAACTACGGCGGCTCGCGGCTTTGCGCGGCCGTGCCCGAGGATTCGCCCGTGCAGTCGCTCGATGAGCTGCCGAAGCTGCGCATCGCGACGTCGTTCCCGCACATCGTCCGTGCCTATTTCGAAGGCGAACGGGTGGACCTGGTCGAGCTCGAGGGCGCGGTCGAGATCGCGGTGAACCTGGGCATCGCCGGCGCCGTCATCGACGTCGTGGACACGGGGAGCACGCTGCGGCAGGCGGGGCTGCGCATCATCGGCACGCCGCTCTTCGTTTCGAATGCCGCGCTCTACGCGCACCCGGGCCGCGAATCGGCGGACGAAGTGACCACCCTGCGCAACCGCATCGAAGGCAAGCTCGTCGCCTACGAATACATGATGGTCGAATACGACGCCCCGGCGGCCGTGCTGCCGGAGGCGACGCGCATCACGCCCGGCATCGAATCGCCGACGATTTCGCCGCTGCAGGCGGAGGGCTGGTATTCGGTGAAGGCGATGGTGCGCAAGCGCGAGGCGAACCGGCTGATGGACGAGCTCTCCCGCGCCGGCTGCAAGGGCATCCTCCTCACGAGCATCGAAAGCGCCCGCATCTGAACGTGCGCCGGGCCGGGCGGCGGGCGATACTCGGACCAACTCCCCCAACAGGACGAGCGTGTGCGACGCCTTTGCGATGAGACCGACGCGCGTCGGCTGCTGAACCCCGGGCCCGTAGCCATCGTCACCACCTCGTGGCGGGCGGGCACGAACGCCGCGCCCATCGCCTGGACGGCGCCGCTTTCGATGAACCCCCCGCTCGTCGGCTGCGTCATCCACCCCCACCGCCACACGGCCGACATGATCCGCTTCAGCGAGGAGTTCGCGATCAACATCCCCGGCCCCGCGCTGCTCAAGCAGACGCACTTCCTGGGGACGCAGACGGGCCTGAACGTGAACAAGCTCGAGGCGTCGGGGCTGGAGCTCTTTCGCGGCCAGCGCATCGAGGCGCCGCTGATCGAGGGCTGCCTCGCCTGGATCGAATGCGGCCTGCAGGACGTCATCGCCATCGGCGACCACACGATGTTCGTCGGCCGCGTGGTGAAGGTGCAGGCGCTGGACGAGGCGTACGCGCAGCAGTGGCTGCTCGAATCGCCCGCCTATTCGCCGCTGACTTACATCGGCGGCACGCGCTACGCCGTCATCGGGAGTCCGCGCGAGGCCGTGGTCGAAGTCGATGCCCTGGGCGCACTCGTGCTGGAGACGCCGGACGAACGCGAAGCGCGCGAGGAGCGCGAGGCCCGGGAGCGGGAGCTGCGCCAGGCCGAGGGCGACGAAGGCTACGCGGAGCTCTCGCGCGGGGGGTAGGCGTCACGCCGTGCGCAGGTAGCCCGCCTGCAGCAGCACACCGAGGATGCGGTCCCGGCCGATGACGCCCAGCACCTGGCCACCTTCGACCACGGGCAGGTGCGTGAGCTCGTCCGTCTCCATCTCCATGAGGATGTCGGAGGCGGGCTGGGTGGGACCGACGGCGCGCAGCTTCGCGCTCGGGATCATCGCCTGGCCCGCGGTCGTGCTATCCCAGAGCGCTTCGTGCACGGACTTGATCTGGAAGTGGCTGAGGATGCCCGCGAGCCGCCCGTGTTCGGACACGAAGTAGCAGACGCGCGGATTGAGGTCGATCACCCCCCGCGCGAGCGTCGCCAGCGACATCCCGGCATCGACCACGGGCGGGTTGCGGAGCATGAGCTCGGAGGCCTGGTACGTCTGGAGCTTTCGCACCACGCGGTTTTGGAAGATGCCCTGGCGCGCGGCGTTTTCGAGGAACACCCCGATGAGCACGAGCCACGCCCCACCCAGGTACCCCTCCGCGATGTACACATTGACCCCGGACAGCGACACGGCGCCGGTCGCCATCAGCGCCCAGCCGAAGACGCGGCCGCTCCACGCGGCGATGAGCGTGGCACGGTGGTAGTTCCCCGTGAGCAGCCAGAGGAGCGAGCGGAAGACGCGGCCGCCATCCATGGGGAAGGCGGGGATGAGGTTGAAAATCGCCAGCCCCACGTTCGTGAACGCGAGCCAGACGATGACGGCATCGATGGGGCGGTGCGTGTTCCAACCGGCGAGCCACCAGACGCCGAAGAAGACTCCCCCGAGGAGCGCGCTCATGAGCGGCCCGGCGACGGCCATTAGCAGCTCCGCCAGCGGGCGGCTCGCTTCGCGCGTGATGTGCGCGACGCCACCGAAGATGAACAGCGTGATGCTGCGCACGGGGATGCGATAGAGCTTCGCGACCACGCTGTGCGCGAGCTCGTGCAGGATGATCGACCCGAAGAAGAACCACGCGCTCGCCAGCGCCATGAGGATGTACACCGGCCGCGGCTGGTCCTCGATCCAATCGGGGAAGATCTGGACGGCGAGGATCCAGGTCGTGAGCGCGGCGAGGAAGAACCACGTGGGGCTGACCATCACGGGGATGCCGAGCACCGAGGCCACGCGGTAGGTCCTGCGCATGCCCTTCAGTCTAGCGGCGGCCCCGTAAAGGGGATGGGTGAGCACGGGTTTCCGCCTGCGCGAAAGGACCGAAGAGACGCTCCTTCCTGCCTGTTTCCGCGTGGGGCCGTATCGTTGGCACCTGTGATTCGCCGCGCCCTCGTGATCCTGCCCGCCGCCCTCGTCGCCATCGCGTTCGCCGCCTGCGGCAACGGCAAGGACGAGCAGTTCCCCAAATCGAGCGACCCCGCGCGCAGCATCCCCACGGAGGAGCGCGGCGTCGTCAACGTCGTCGTCGCCGGCAGCGCCTTCTACGCGGGCGCGACGAACAACTTCGTCTTCGGCATCACCGATAAGAACGACGAGCCGCAGGGCGGCGCCACCGCGCGCGCCACCTTCTACGACCTGCGCGACCCCAACAACCCCAAGCCCGTGTTCCAGGCCGATGCCGTCCAGAGCGCGCCCGGCGTCGGCCCCGTTACCCAGCACACGCACCCGAACGGCGAAGTCCACAAGCACGGCGGCGCCGATGACAACCGCGTGGGCTACTACGTGAAGGTGAAATTCGACCACGGCGGGCCCTGGGGCATCGCCGTCGAAGCCACCCTCAAGGACGGCACGAAGGGCGTCTCCAGCGTCGGCTTCATGGTCGATGAGAAGCCGGCTATCCCGGCGCCGGGGCAGGCCGCCCCGAAGAGCGACAACCTCACGAAGAAGGACGTCGCGAACATCGCAGAGATCGACTCGGGCACGCCCCCGAACGACATGCACGACGTGAAGATCAAGGATGCCATCGCCGCGGGCCGCCCGATGGTCATCGTCTTCTCCACGCCCGCGTTCTGCACCTCGCGCTTCTGCGGGCCCGTCAACGAAGAGGTCGAGACGCTACAGGCGAAGTACCGCGACCGCGTGGACTTCGTGCACATCGAGATCTGGCGCAGCTTCGACCGCAAGGAGCTGAACCCGACGGCGCGCGAATGGCTCATCCGCCCGGATGGCGGCCTCAGCGAGCCGTTCGTCTACATCGTGGGCAAGAACGGCGTCATCTACGACCGTTACGAAGGGCCCGTCGCGGCGAACATCCTCGAGCCATCGGTGCAGGCCGTCGCCGATGGGGGCGTCTGGCGGTAGAGGGTAGCCGGCCGGGCGGTGGCCGGCCGTCAGCTATCGGCCGCCGGCGTGACCACGCGCGCGAATTGAGTGGCCGGCAGCCAACAGAGCCGACAGCCGGCAGCCGATGGCCGATGGCCGATGGCCGACAGCCGACAGCCCGATCGCGGCCCTGTTATCCTGCATCCATGCCCGAACTGACGCTGGACGACGCGGCCATCCTCCATTACGAGGAGTGGGGCGATACCGAGGCTCCTGCCGTGGTGCTGCTGCACGGCTTCACGAGCGACCTGCGCATGTGGAAGGCGCACGCCGAGGCCCTCTCCGAGGAGTACCGCGTCATCGCCATCGACCTTCGCGGACACGGCGCTTCCGGCGCGCCCGAGGACCTCGCCACCTACACCATGGAGCGCTATGCGGAGGACGTCCGCCAGCTGCTCGCGGCCCTCGGGGTCGACCTGTGCGCGCTTGTGGGGTGCAGCTTCGGTGGCATGGTGGCGCTGCAAGTCGCGGTCACCTGGCCGGACATGGTCGCCGCGCTCGTGCTCACCGACACTTCGCCCGCCTACGCCTCGGAACGGTATGACGACGAGTTCCGCCGCCGCGAAGCGCGCATCACCGAGCAGGAGCGCATCGTCGAACAGTTCGGCACCGCCGAGCTCGGCAAGCGCGTCGCCGCCACCGTGAAGGACACCTTCCTCGCCGACGCGCTCCGCCGCCGCTATAGCAGCATGACGCGCGCGGGATACCTGGGATCGGCCCGCGTCCGCCGCGAACGGCCCGACCTCATCGGCCGCCTCGCGGGGCTCACCATGCCGACCCTCATCTGCACGGGCGATGCCGACCCCGTGCGCTCCGCGGCCGACGTGATGCTGCTGGAGATGCCCGGGGCCCGCTTCGTGCTCTTCAAAGAGTGCGGCCACGGCGTGCCCTCGCTCCGCCCGGAGGCGTTCCTCCAGGTGCTCACGGGCTTCCTCCACGATGTCGAGGACGGCCGCCCGCTCGCGGGCAGCACCTCGGTCTAGGCATTCCCACCGGTTTTTGCGTCCTAACCGGGCAGCTCCCCGATTGGGCGGCGAATCCCGTCCTTACCCCACTCCGTCCCCCTTCCGCGCGCTCCGATACCTACGGCAAACGCCGCGGCGGGCCCGGTATGGCCACGCCACGAGGGGGATACCTTGGCCCAGGACGCAGCCGAATCCTCGTTCGACCGCAATCGCATCCAGCAGTCCACCGAGACCGAGTTCGGCATCCACGAGATGTTCTTCTCGATCACCGATGAGAAGGGCATCATCCGCACCGGCAACGACGTCTTCATTCGCGTCAGCGGCTATTCCAAGGAGCAGATGGTCGGGAAGCCGCACAACCTGGTGCGGCACCCCGATATGCCCCGCATCGTCTTCAAGACGCTCTGGGACGAGATCGGCGCCGGGCGCCCCATCGCCGCGTACGTGAAGAACCGGTCGCAGGACGGCCGCTTCTACTGGGTGTTGGCGACGGTGCTGCCCATCCCCGGCGGCTACCTCAGCATCCGCGTGAAGCCGACCTCGGAGCTATTCAAGCTCGCGCAGGCAGTCTACCCCGAGCTGCGCCGCATCGAAGCCGAGATTGAGGGCCCCAACGGCGTCCACCGCAAGGAAGCGATGGAGGCCTCCGGCGCGCGGCTCGCGGAGATGCTGGAGGGCCAGGGCTACGACTCCTACGGCGCCTTCATGCGCGAAGCCGTCCTCGCCGAGACGAACGCCCGCGAGGCCGATGCCCAGCGCCGCCGCCTCTCCGGCCAGATGCGGCGCGCCCCCCGCGCGGGCGGGCGCGGCGATGAAGTGCTCGGCGGCCTCAACATCGTCGATGACGTGCTCGCGCGGCTGGTCCTCCGCCTCGATGACTACGTCCGCCTCAGCCACCAGCTCGCCGAGAAGGCGGCCTTCGTGCGCGGCCTCGCCGACGACGTGCGGCTCTTCGCGCTCAACGCCATCGTCATCGCGAGCAAGGCCGGCGGGCGCGATGGCGCCGCCATCGGCGCCGTGGCCGCCGTCCTCCAGAAGAACGCCGACTCCGGCAGCGTCCTCTTCGGCGAACTGGGCGACTCCATCGGCAGGGCCACGGACACGCTGAACCGGCTGCTCTTCCCCGTGGCCGCGAGCCGCCTGCAGTGCGAGATGCTTACCCATTTCGTGCTCGAACTGGACCTCGCGACACGGCTCATCTTCCGCCGCGACGACCTGCGCCTCCTGCACGGGTCGCTCGTGCACGAAGTGGACCAGCTCCTGCCGCTGCTCGATGAGCTCGACTCGCGCATGGGCAGGCTGGCGAACGACGTGGGCGACCTCCGCCGCGTCCTCGGCATGATGCGCGCCCTCAGCCTGGACGGCGAAATCGAAGCCGCCCGCATGCAGGACTCAACGCAGTTCTCGATGCTCTTCAAGACCGTCCGCGCGCAGGTCGAGACGGCCTGGAGCGAACTCGCGGACCTCGCGCAGTCGGTCGAAACGTTCCTTCGCCACGACAACGCGCAGGAGCTGGAAGCGGCGCTGGCCCGTGCCGGCGCGGCCATCCGCGATTGGGCCGACGCCCCCATGGAAGGCCTCCCAGAGACGGGCGACAGGCGGCGCGCCGCCTAGCCGGCGCGCCGCGAGGAAAGAGAAAGAGGAAGGAGACGAGGACTCCCGCGGGCGGTCAGCCCGTTTCTCTTTCCTCTTTTCTCCTTTCTCTGTCCATACCTCCGGTATCGACTTGACGAGTCCCCTCGAAGCGCTAAGACTCTACGCGCTTATAGGAGGACTCGATGGAGTTTCGTGATACCGCGGAGGAGTCCGCCTTCCGAACGGAAGTGCGCTCTTTCATCAAGGACAACCTGAATACGGACTTCCGCGCCATGGGCGAGGAAGGCGGCGAGGGTGGTCCGGACCTGCGCTCGGCCCTCAAGCCCTGGCGCGACGCCCTCGCCAGGCGCGGCTGGATCGCCCCGCACTGGCCCAAGGAGTACGGCGGCGCCGGCATGTCGCCGGTCGAGCAGTTCATCTTCAACGAAGAGATGGCCGAATCCCGCGCCCCGCAGGTCGGCGGCATGGGCGTCTCCATGATCGGCCCGATCATCATCCTCTACGGCACCGACGACCAGAAGAAGGAACACCTTCCCCGCATCACCGCCGGTGAAATCCAGTGGTGCCAGGGCTATTCCGAGCCCGGCTCCGGATCCGACCTCGCCTCCCTCCAGACCCGCGCCGTCCGCGATGGCGACGACTACCTCGTCTCGGGCCAGAAGATCTGGACCTCTGGCGCCCACCGCGCCGACTGGATGTTCATGCTCGCCCGCACCGACCCGGATGCGCCGAAGCACCGCGGCATCTCCATGCTCCTCATGGACATGAAGAGCCCCGGCGTCACCATCTCGCCGCTCATCACCATGGCCGGCGACCACGTCTTCAACCAGGAATACTTCGACTCCGTCCGCGTGCCGCGCAAGAATCTCATCGGCGAGGAGAACCGCGGCTGGTATGTCGGCGCCGCCCTCCTGGACTACGAGCGCTCGAACATCGCCGGCTCAATCGGCCTGCGCCATTCGGTGAACGACCTCGTGCGCTACGTGCGCGACGCGGCGGCGAGCAACGGCCAGAAGCCGCTGCGCCTCTCCTCCACGCTCCGCACCGAACTCGCCGAGCGCGCCATCGAAGCCGACATCTCCCGGCTGATCTCGTACCGCGTGATCACGATCCAGAAGCGCGGGCAGATCCCGAACTACGAAGCGTCGATGAACAAGCTGTACCGGTCGGAAGTCTCGCAGCGCCTTTCGCGCACGGGCCTCGCCGTCCTGGGCATGCACGGCGTGCTCTACCGCGGCGACCCGCGGGCCCCGCTGCGCGCGCGCTTCAACCACATGTACCTGTCCTCGGTCTCCGGCACGATCGCGGCAGGCACCAGCGAAGTGAACCGCAACGTCATCGCGACGCGCGGTCTCGGCCTCCCGCGCGGTTAGCCGCGCACCGGGAACGAACGAAGCGCCACCCCCCCCGGGGGTGGCGCTTTTCGTTCGCGCCCGGCGCGCGAGTTCCCAGTTCCCAGTTCCCAGTGTTGGGCAACCCCCCGGGCAGCAGGCACCCCGGGGGTTGCCCGCTTTTCGCCTTCCTCCTTTCTCTTTCCGCTCCCCGCTGGAGGCGGGCCGGGGTTGCCCCAACCGCCTCGAGCCTCGAACCTCGAACCTCAAGCCCGTTCCTCCTTCCTCTTCCCTCTTTTTCTCTCTCCCCAGGAGCCCCCATGACCCACCCCTGGCACGACATCGAAGTGGACCCGGCAGCCCTCGGCGAGGCCCTGCCCGTGGTCATCGAGATCCCCGAGGGGAGCAAGAACAAGTACGAGCTGGAGAAGACGAGCGGCCTGCTCAAGCTCGACCGCGTGCTGCATAGCTCGGTGCGCTACCCCGCGAACTACGGGCTCATCCCCCGCTCCTACTGCGACGACGGCGACCCGCTCGATGTGCTCGTGCTCGGGCAGGAGGCGGTCCATCCGCTGACGATCGTCTACGTGCGGCCGATTGGGGTCATGCACATGCGCGACCAGGGCAAGGCCGACGACAAGGTGCTGGCCGTGCACGCCTACGACCCGGCGATGGACCACATCCGCGAGCTATCGGACGCGCCGCCGCACATCCTGCGCGAGATCCGCCGCTTCTTCCTGGACTACAAGGTGCTGGAGGAGAAGGAAGTGGTGATCGACCCCTTCGAAGGCCGCGAGAAGGCGCTGCAGGTCATCCGCAAGTCACTCGAGGACTACCTCGCCCTCCCGCGCTCGTTTTTCGTGCACTGAGGGGTCAGGGGCAGCGGCAGGCGGCCGCGAGGGAGCCGCAGTCCGGGCAAAACGGGCTGTCGGTGAGCGGCGCAGGACAGTCGCACGGCTCCGCTTCGCCCGCACCGGCGAACTGCCCACCGCAGCGGAGGCAGAACACGCGCGGGCAATCGGCCGCGTGGAGCGTGAAGCAGCCGTCGCACCCGCCGACCATGCACCGCCCGCACCCCACACAGAAGTGCACGCCACCGCGAACGGAGACCTCGGCGACACAAACCGCTGCCGGACGAATCCCGAAGATGACCTGTTCGCTCGAATCCGCATCGGGGCTGCCCACCGCGCGCAATACCGAGGTCACCAGCGAACGGGCGGCCGCCTCGGATTCGAACGTGCCGAGGCGGTCGGGAAGACCGACGTTCCACTCCTCGCCGCCGTCCCGCGCGCCTTCAATCTGCAGCCACACCGTGAATCGCTCGCCCGCCATTCGCGAACTGTAGCCGGCACGGGTCCGCCAGGTGAATCCTATTGTTGGAGCGGGGTCGACACGTCTCGGAAGTAGTCGCGGCGGAGGTTCGTCAGGACGGCATGCCCGAGCGTCGCGATGTCCCGCACCTTCGCATACGGCAGGAAGTGGCACTTCGCCGTGAGCCCCAATCGCTCGAAGGTCGGCCGGTTCAGTTCCGCTCGCCAGCGAGCCAGGCGCGCCTCGTCCGCGACGACGAACAGGTCGATGCGCAGGTTGGGCAGCAGGGCCACGAGGTCGGCCATGCGCAGAAGCCCCGAGTAGATCTGTGTGGAGTGTTCCACCTCGAACGCCGCGACCACTTCGTGGCCATCGAGCCAGATCACATCGATCTGCTCCACGGTTCGGGCCGAGAGCCCGCCGAACACGGCCGGGAGGCGCGTCGCGAACGTCGCGCTGGCCGGCGCCTCCGGACGCCGTTGCACCCGCGCCCGGTCGTTCGCGGGGACCCAGACCTGGCAGCCCATCTTCGCGCCCAGCGCGGCGAGGAGGGCCTGCATCTCGTAGTGCTCATCGCCGCGCGACTCGGTCGATTCGCTCGGCGCATTCAAGCCCACGTCCGTCACCCCGTCGTCCGCGGCCATGAGGGCGCGCCAGACGACATCGCCGTCGCCATCGCGCATCGCCCGCGGCGAACCCTGGAAGTGCACGGGGACGGTGCTCACCGGGACTCCCGGCGGGTAGATCGCGAGCTTCCCTTCGAACGACGCCAACGGGAGGCCCCGTTCGCGCGGGAGGACGACACGGGGCGCGACGTTCATGCGCACCGGGAAGCCGTCGCCGCCCCAAATTGGCCCTTCGGAGCGATACATCGTGGAGGTCACTTCGAGCGCGCCCACGAACGCGAATTCGCGGCGCAGGTAGCAGATCAGGCGGTCGCCATGTGCGACCTCGAGCGCTCCATGCCCGCACTGAATGCGGTGACCGCCCGGTCACCGGCGAGGAAGGCCGCCCACGTTTCCTTCGTGAAGACATCGGAGAAGTACCGCATGCCCGCGCATCGTAACGACTCGCCTCGCCGTGAACGACTTCGCCCTCACGCCGCCTGGCGGTGCTCTTCGTTCGTGATGAAGTCGGTTTCGCCCAGCCAGTTCTTGAACTGCTTCTCGGCGCCGCACTTCTTGCACACGCCCGGGCTGAACGGCCCGCGCGCTTCGGCGATCACCCAGTGGTGCGCGTGCTCCGTGGGTACGATGCTCAGCGCGGGGCTGGTGGCAGTGGTCGATTCCATGGCTCTCTCCGCCTCCGGGGGACTGATGCCCCCTACCTGTGGTGTCGGCACTTTAGCCAGCCCAATGCAGTCCGTTGACGGGCCTTTGGCGCACCATTCCTCCGCCATTGGTCGGAAAAGTCGCGCTTTCGTCCGTTTTCCCGCGCTACTCGCCTGCCGTACACTCGCCCCCACGCAGAGGAGGCTCACGATGCCCGGTCCCAGCCCCGAGGAAGGCAAGCGCGTCCGCGACTACATGATCGCCCAGGCCGCGAAGCTCACCATCCCCGAACTCGTGGCGAAGCTCCGCACCGATACAGCCGCCCTCCGCGATGTCGCCGCCGCCGTCCCGCCCGCACACTGGAACGAACGCCCCTCCGCAGGCGATTGGTCCGCAGCCGAGGTGTGCGGTCACGTTCTCGAGATGAACGAGCACGGCGCGAGCGCGATCGAGGCGATCCTCGACGGCCGCCCCCTCCCCCCGCGCGTCGCCGATGTCATTCGCACAGAAGCGAGCGCCGCCGCGCCGGATGCCGCCACCTTCTGGGATACCTTCATCGCTCGCCGGGAGCAGCTTTACGCTCGCGTCTCGAACGCCGCGGGCGACGAACACCTCGACGTCCACCTCCACCACGACTGGTTCGGCGACCTCACCTGGCGCGAGTGGTTCCTGTTCATGCGCGTCCACGACCTGGACCATCTGAGGCAACTTCAAGCCCTTCAGGGGTAGGTCTCGGGCGGTGGGTTCTTAGTTCCCAGTTCCCAGTATCTAGAGGATCGGCCCCGGCTCCATGACACCCCCCATGGGGTTGCCCCCGCCTCGAGCCTCGGGCCTCGCACCTCGAGCCCCGTTTCTCTTTCCTCCTTTCTCTCTTCTCACGCGCGCAGCGCGTCCCTCACCTCCGCCGCGCGCTCGACCGCTTCCTCCGGGGTGTCCTGGACGTGGATGAGGTTGATGTGGCGCGCACCGGCCTCGACGTAGGGCGCGATGAACTCCGCGACTTCGGCGGCCGTGCCGAACGGGGTATAGCGCTCGAAGCGGTCGAAGGGGAGGTGGTAGGTGGCGTGCATGCCCTCGGCCACGCGCTCGCGGGCCTCTTCGCTGCCCGGCCCGACACTCGTCCAGAACTGCATCCCCGGCTCGATGGCCGAAGGGTCGCGCCCGGCGGCGATGGCGGCCTCGGCGATGAGCTCCTGCGCCTGCCGGAACCGTTCGACCGATTGCCAGATTCCCGTGTAGCCATCGCCGAAGCGGCCCGCACGCACGAGCGCGGCATCGCTGCGGCCGCCGACGAACAGCGGCACCGGCCGCAGCGGCTTCGGGTACACCGTGACGTCATGCAGGTCGAAGTGGCGGCCCGTGAAGGTGACGTGGTCCTCCTCCCAGAGCCGCCGGAGGATCTGCAGCGCCTCGTTCGCGCGCGCGCCGCGATGGCGGGGGTCGATGCCGCAGCTGGTGAACTCGTGCGGGTCCTCGCCGCCGATGCCGATGCCGAGCACGAGCCGCCCCATGCTCAGCTGGTCGATCTGCGCGCACTGCAGCGCGACGGGCACCGGGTGGCGCAGCGGCAGCAGGTAGACGGCCGTCTTCAGTTCGATGCGTTCGGTCACGGCGGCGATGGCGCCGAGCGTCACCAGGCCATCGTTGCCGTAGCCGTGGAAGGTGACGTGGTCGCCCGCGCAGACGCCATCGAGGCCGAGCGCCTCGGCGCGGCGGGCGGTATCGAGCACCTGCGCGCCCGTCGTGCCGACACGCATGTCCCAGCCGCGGATCATCACGGAAACGGTTGGAGCGAGCATGGCGCCTCCGGCGGAGAAAAGAGAAAGGAGGAAGGAGAAACGGGGTGACCGCTCGCGCGAGTGTAGCCGGTGAGTGAAACGGCAGGAAACGCTATTTCGGAGCGTAAATCCGGGCACTCCCTGACGTGCCGTTGACTTCCCCACTGGGCAGGGCGCGGCGGGGACTCTACGGTGGAAAGCGGCCGCTCGCGGAGCGGCATGGATTCAAGGAGGTTGGATGCGCACGTACGCACTTCTGGGGATGGCCGCCATGGCGGCGCTCTCCCTCACGTTCGCGGCCTGTGGCGGCGATGACGACAGCGGCGATAAGACCGATTCGCCGACCAGCGCCGCGACCACGGCGGCCACTTCGGACCCCGGCAAGACCGGCGCCCAGGCCACCACGGGCAGCGGCGGCACGGGCAGCGCCACCACCGCGCCCGGTTCGAACACGCCGAGCGGCGGCACGCTCACCGGCTCCGGCGCCGATGCCCTCAAGGCGATCCTCAACGACTTCTCCAAGAAGAGCTACCAGGGCAGCTACGACCTGACGGTGAAGGACAGCGCCGGCGTCGAGCAGAAGGGTGCGCTGACCATCGCGTTCAAGGCGCCGAAGTCCTACTACCAGTTCGCGCTCGGGGGCGGGCAGAGCGGCGACATCATCGTCATCGACGACGGCACGAACAGCCTGATGTGCACGAAGATCGCCTCGGCCGGGCAGTGCCAGAAGACGAAGTCGGGCCAGAGCAGCCTGTTCTCGAACCCGTTCTCCCTCTCGGAGCTCGAAAAGAACCTGAGCGGCAACACGAAGGTCACCCAGGTCGCCGACCAGAAGGTCGCGGGCGAGGATTCGAAGTGCTTCCAGATGGAGGACACGAAGGCCATCACCTGCTTCTCGAAGAAGGACGGCCTGCTCACGAAGTCCGACATCACGACGAACGGCTCGAAGGTCACGCTCGTGGCCACGAAGGTGAGCACGAGCGTCGACGACAAGCTCTTCGAGGCACCCGCGGGCTTCACCGTGACGGCGATGCCGTAGGGAGTTCCAAGTTCCCGGTTCCCAGTACCCAGCGGCAACCCCGGGGGAGGCAGTCTCCCCCGGGGTTGTCCCAAGCCTCGAGCCTCGAACCTCGCGCCTCGAGCCCTTTTCTCTTTCCTCTTTTCTCCTTTCTCTCCACGAGCCCGTAAGGCTCGTTCAGCCGATACTGCGAGAACCGAGGAGGTGGGCTAGCATGAGCACGATGACGGAAGAACCGCGCGACGATGCGAAGGTCAGCCTCACCGTTCGCCAGGACGCCGAACTCGTTTCGATGCCTCGCTGTGCCCGCTGCAAGCTGAAGTACCTGCCTGCCCGCTCCACGAGCGCGCTGCGCCTGACCTATTGCAGCTTCCTCTGCGAACTCGGGGACCTCGGCTTCAGCATGACCGGGCTCGAGACCATGGAGCGCGCGCGCAAGGACGACACCGGCGCGTCCGCCGAACCCCCCGCCGCGGAGCCCGCGGGGGCAAGGTAGCCAAGTTCCCAGTGGCCAGTTCCCAGTTCCCAGGGGATCAGCCCTGTGTGGGGCGAAAGCTGGCGCCGGGGTTGCCCCAAACCAGTCGCGCCGCCTGATTCCCAGAAGAACCGTGTCCGCCAAAACGGGGTAACCCCGCTCGAGCCCCGGTAACCCGGGGAGACGAGCACCCGGCACGGGGTTGATCCCCTGGCAACTGACCACTGGGAACTGGGAACTCGCCCCGTTATTTTACGAAAAGGGCTTGCCGGGCGCCCTAGCGCGTGCTAAAAAGTTGGTGGGCCAGCGCTGGGTGTCGTGTCCGCTCCACACATCCACCGGCCCTTTTCTTTGCCCTTCGCGAGCCGCCCCCCGGGGCGGCTTTTCGTGGCCGCCGGCCGAGGAGCGCGCGCGCCGCTCAGCGGATTTCGAACTCCGTCTTCATGCCTTCCTTGAAGTGGTCGTAGGTGCTCCCCGCTTCGCCCGGGACGAGCACGCAGGCCAGCACATACTTGCCCGCCGGGAGGTCGAGCGTGATTTCGCCGCTCTTGCCCGGGTCCACATCCTCGACTTCACCGGTGTTGTCGAACGAGCCATCCTCCTTCACGCGCAGGACCGCCAGCTCGTGCACCATTGATTTGCTCGCGTTCGTGGCGCGGAAGCGGATGGGGCCGGCGGGCGCCGAGGGCACGTTCGGCTTCATCGCGAACTCGATCATCTCGACCTCGACCGTGGCCTTCGGCGCCTTCTTCGTGAGGTACGGGTTGGCCGATCCGGCATCCGTATCCTCACCACCGCAGGCGGCGAGCACGAACGAACCACCCGCGACGAGCGCGGCTGCAAAGCGGAGAAGCATGTTCTTTCCCTTGAGCAAGATAGTGGGGACAAGCGAAGGATATTAGGCATGCCTAACTACGCGCAAGTGGTGCGCCTCCCGAGCGCGGCCGGGCATGGTGGCCCCCCGCCGCGCCCGCGTAAGCTCTCACCATGCTCCCCATCCAACCCATGCTCGCGAAGCTTACCCCCGCCATCCCTCGCGGCCCCGGCTGGCTCTACGAACCGAAGTGGGATGGCTTCCGCACCATTCTCGCCTTCGATGGCCAGGCCGTGACCCTCCAGAGCCGCGACCTCAAGCCCCTCGGCCGCTACTTCCCGGAGGTGGTCGAAGGGGTCGCGCGCGTGCTCCCCGGGCCGGCCGTGCTCGATGGCGAGACCGTGATCATGGGCGCGCGCGGCATCGATTTCGAGGCCCTGCAGCTGCGCCTGCACCCGGCGGAATCGCGCGTGCGCAAGCTCGCCGCCGAGACGCCCGCCGCCTTCGTCGCCTTCGACATCCTCTCCGAAGGGAGCGAGGACCTGCGCCAGCGGCCCTTCGCCGAGCGTCGCGCCCGCCTCGCCGCCTTCCTCGCGAACGTGCCGCCGCCCGTCTACCTCACTCCTGCGACCAACGACGCGGACATCGCGCAGGACTGGTTCGACCGCTTCGAGGGCGCGGGTTTCGATGGCGTCATCGCGAAGCCGCTCGCGCAGGCCTACCAGCCGGGTGTGCGCGCGATGGCGAAGATCAAGCACCTGCGCACCGCCGATTGCGTCGTCGGCGGCTTTCGCTGGCTCAAGGGCGAAGAGGGCCGCGCCGTGGGCTCCCTCCTCCTCGGGCTGTACGACGACGCGGGCACGATCCACTTCGTCGGGCACACCTCCAGCTTCAAGGCCGATGAAAAGCGCAACCTGGTGGAGCTGCTCGCGCCGTACCGCACCGGGGACGAGGGCGACGGCTTCGGACAGGGCCGCACGCCCGGCGCGCCCAGCCGCTGGACCTCCGGCAAGGACCTTTCGTGGGAGCGGCTGCGACCCGAGCTCGTCTGCGAAGTGACCTTCGACTACCTGCAGGGGCCGCGCTTTCGCCATGCGGCCACCTTCCAGCGCTGGCGCCCCGACCGCGACCCGCATTCGTGCCGCTTCGACCAGTTCGAGGCCGTGGTGCCCGCCGAGCTGCGCGCGCTCTTCGAGACGTAGCCGGGGCGGCCCACCGGTACAGGGCGGGGGGCCCGGGCGGCCATGCCACGCCCCACCCGTCGCGCTAGGCTGGATGGGATGCCCGCCGCGATCGAGACCTTCGAACTCACCAAGTCCTACGACGGCAAGCCCGCGCTCGACCACCTTTCGCTGACGGTCGACCGGGGCGAGGTGTTCGGCTTCCTGGGGCCGAACGGCGCGGGCAAGAGCACGACCATCCGCCTCCTCCTCGACCTCATCCGGCCGACGGGCGGGCGCGCCGCGATTCTCGGGTTCGATACGCGAACGCAGTCCCACGAGGTGCGCGCGCGGACGTCGTACCTGCCGGGAGACCTGCGGCTGTACGGCAACCTGCGGGGCATCGAAACGGTGGAGCTGTTCTGCCGCCTGCGCCCCGGCGCCGACCCGGCGTACGGCATCGAGCTCGCGCGCGAACTCGACCTCGACCTCACGAAGCACGCGAACGCGCTCTCGAAAGGCACGCGCCAGAAGCTCGGGGTGGTGGTGGCCCTGCTCGGGCGGCCCGATGTGCTCCTGCTCGATGAGCCCACCTCCGGCCTCGACCCGCTCATGCAGCACGCCGTCTGGCAGATCCTCCGGCGCGAGGCCGCGCGCGGCGCCACCGTCTTCTTCTCCTCCCACGTCATGAGCGAAGTCGAGCAGACGTGCGAGCGCGTCGGCATCCTGCGCGAAGGCCGCCTCGTCGCGGTCGAACCGATCGCGACGCTGAAGGGGCGTTCGCTGCGGCATGTGGAGGTGAGCTTCGCGGGCGCCGTGCCCACGCCGGAGGATGTGCGCCCGCCCGGCGTGCGCGAACTTCGCCGCCAGCCGCCGACGCTGGAGTTCGAGGTCGCGGGCGAGCTGGATGGCCTGCTGCGCGCGCTCGCGCCGTTCCACATCCTGGACCTGCGCACCGAGCAGCCCACCCTCGATGAACTCCTGATGACGTACTACACGGGCGCGCCCGCGTGAGCCGTTTCCCCGTCTTCCGGAAGACGTTGCGAGACCAGCGCTTCGCGATCGCGGGCATCGGCTTCGCGCTGTTCGTGCTGGCCGCCTTCCACATCGCCATCTACCCGGCGTACCGCGATAGCTTCTCCGAGCTCGAGCTGGGGATGTTCGAAGGCATGGCCGGCGATGCGGGCGGGATCACCAGTCCCGCGGGCTTCCTCACGAACGAATACTTCGGCTGGGCGCCCATCCTCGTCGTCGTGCTCGTGGTCATCGGCGCGACGGGCACGACGCTCGGCGAGGAGACGGGCGGGACCATGGACCTGCTCCTCGCGCAGCCGATCCGGCGCTGGCGCATGGTCGCGGAGAAGGCGGCCGCCATCGCCCTCGGCGCGCTGATCGCCATCCTCTGCGGGTGGGGCGGGTTCCTCTTCGGGAAGCTGTTCCAGGGCTTCGACCTTGGTCCCGTGCGCCTGCTCGAAGGCGTGCTCTCGACGGTGCCGCTGGCGCTCCTCTACCTCTCCGTCTCGCTGCTGGCGGCGACGCTGTTGCCATCGCGGACGCTCGCCGCATCCGCCGCCATCGGCCTGCTGGTGGCGGACTACATGCTCAACCTGGTGGGGTCGCTGGTGTCCGCCGCGGACCCGTACCGGAACCTCTCGCCCTACTACTGGTCCGATGCCGGGCACTACCTGGTCCATGGATTCGATCCCCTGCGCGCGGGGGGCATCCTCGCCGTGGCGGCGGTGCTGTTCGGGCTCGCGATGGCCGCCTTCGAACGCCGCGACATCACCCCCGGCGGCCGCGAGTGGTCGCTCCTCCATCGCCGCCCGCACCTGCCCGAGGAGCCCGCACCGGCCGCCGGCGCGGCCGCGGGCGCGACGGTGGCCACCCGCCGCGTGCGCTGGACGGGCTTCCCCGTGTTCGCCAAGACGCTGCGCGATCAGCGCTTCTCCATGACGGCCATGGGGTTCGTGATGTTCGCCGTCGCCATCCTCATCGCCGCCATCTTCCCGACCTACCGCAAGCAGTTCGAAGGCATCGAGCTGCCGTCCATCTACCAGGGGATGATGGGCGAAGCGACCGACTTCTCCTCGCCCGAAGGTTTCTTCGGGGTCGAATTCTTCTGGTGGACGCCGATCCTGCTGCTCGTGCTCGCGGCCATCCACGGCACGGGCGCCATCGCGGGCGAAGAGTCCGCCGGGTCGCTCGACCTGCTGTTGGCCCAGCCGATGAAGCGCTGGCGGCTGCTCGCGGAGAAGGTCGCGGCCATGGTCGTGGGCATCGCGGGGGCTGCGCTCTGCGGCTGGCTGGGGTTCCTCGTCATCTCGCCCGTAATCGACCTCGACCTCACGCCCTGGCGGCTGCTGGCGGCGACGCTTTCGATGCTGCCGCTCGTCTACCTCTTCCTGGGCATCGCGCTCCTCGCCGCGGCGTTCTTCCCGTCGCGCGCGCTCGCCTCGGCGACGGTCATCGGGCTGATCGTGGCCGGGTGGTTCCTGAACAGCCTGGGCGCGACCGTGGACCTGCTCGACCCGTGGCGCGTGGCGACGCCGTTCTACTGGTTCGATGGCGGCGGCGTGCTGCTCCACGGGTTCGATTTCGCGCGGTCGGGGGCGATGTTCGCCGTCGCCGTCGCGCTCTTCGCCGCCGCGTTGCTCGCGTTCGAACGCCGCGATATTTCCGCTAGCGGCCGCGAATGGTCCCTGCGCCGCCGCCGCTGACCGCCCGCGAACATGGTCAGCCTTCCGCCACCTCGATCGCGACGGGGAGGGAGGTATCGGCCCAGGTCCGGAGGCTCTTGTCGTAGGTCGGCTGGTACTTGTCGTGGAGGAGCACGCGCGCGCGGGCGTCCTCGGGCGTGCCCGGCGCCACCACCCGTGCCCGGGCGGCGTACGTCACCCCACGGATGCGCACGGACACGGCAGGCTCGCGCTGGAGATTTCGCACCCAATGCGCGCGCTCCCGGCCGCCGGCCATGAGGAACAACACGTCCCCCTCAAGCGCGAACCAGATCTCGATCTCGCGCGGTTCGCCGCTCACACGCCCGCGCGTGGTCAGGTAGCAGTACGGTTCGGTCGCGATGGAGGGGTCGAAGGGCATGCGGCATTGTAGCGGCCTGCCCGGCTCCGGTGCGGCTACGGCGCCGGCGCAAGTGCCCGGACGACGACCGTGTGACGCGATTCGCTGTCCGGGACGCCACGGATGCCGGTCTCGATGCTCACGGGCACGCCGTTCGCGCCATAGGTCACGAGCACGTACGAGACGCCGTCCTCCGTGGGCCGCTCGGCCATCGCGCCGCCCGCGAGCATCCTCCCGATGAGCGCGAACAGCCCCTCGACCGTGAACACGCCGGTGCCCGCCGGACACGGGATCTCGTCGGCGCCCGCGATCGTGCAGTGCTCACTCGTCGCGACGGGCACGCCGCCGCGCACGGTCGATTCGAACGTGAACACCAGCGGCCAGCCCCGGATGGTGTAGGTCAGCGCGTAGTCCTGGATGCGCGCGTTCGCCCACGCGGCCTCGGCGGCGGCGAGCGCGGCGGCGCCGGGCCCGGGCGTGCTATCGGCGGCGATGCCGGGCAGCACCAGCCGCGTCACCATCGCCGGCTGAGCGGCGGCCCGCCCCGCTATCAGCGGCAGCACGCAGCAGAGGATGGCAACGACACGCGCGGCGTTCATGCCTCCAGCGTGCCGAAAAACCGGCCGCCCGGGAAGGTATCACGCACCGGGGTGACAAACGCGATCCCAACCTGTCGCGAAGTTGCCACGATGGCGGCCGCGGCGCGAGGACCCGGCCACGCTTCATGCCCTCCTGTGGGCGGCCGCCGCCGCCACGGAGGCACCCGTGCGCGGACCTCGCCATCTCGTCATCGTGGTGGTGCTCGCGGTCGCGGCCGGGGGCATCGCCTTCGCCGCCACCCGCAGCGGCGAAGGCGCCCGCGCGGGCACCGCCGCGCCCGTGGTGGACTGGACGCTCGCACCCGGCGCGGCCCCGACCGCGCACCACGTCGCGCCCCGGACCGCGCCATTGGCGGCGCTTTCGGCCGGCGCCGACCGCTCGCTCGCGGCCCTCGATGGCGATTGGGGCGTCGCCGTCATCGACCCCGCGAGCGGACCCGCTACGAAGCGAACGCGGAGCAGTACTTCCCGCTCGCCTCCGTGACGAAGGTGGTCATCCTGGTGACGCTGCTGGGGCAGGCGCAGGATGCCCACCGCGCGCTCACCGCCGAGGAGCGCGACCTCGCCACCCAAATGATCACCGTCAGCGACAACGACGCCGCCATCGCCCTCTGGGACCGCATCGGCGGGACGGCGGGCATGCAGGCGTACCTCGACGGCGCCGGCCTGCGCGGCATCCGTCCCGCTTCGCCCGAGCAATCCTGGGGCGACACGGAGGCGACGCCACGAGGCCTCGCCACGCTGCTCGCACGCCTGCGGGGCGGCGAACTCCTCGACAAGACCAACCGAGCCTTCGCGCTCGCGCTTATGACCGCCGTCACGGAGGAGCAGCGCTGGGGCGCGAGCGCCGCCTTCGCCGGCGAGCGGGACATCGCCATCAAGAACGGTTGGTACCCGGCGGATGACGGCTGGCGCGTCGCGAGCACCGCCTTCCGCCCTGATCCGCGCGAGCCGCTCGTCGTGGTCGTGCTTTCGCAGCACCAGCCGGACTTCGATTCCGCCGTGGCCGGCATCGAGGAGATCGCGAGCGCGATCGGAGCCGCCGCCGAGGGCTCCAGGGGCCTACCCGTACCGGCGGACGTCGAAGCCCATGCGCTCGGCGTTGCGGAGGAACCAGTCGCCGACCGCTTCCTCGGGGGTGCGCCCCGACCCCGCGCGCGCCGATTCGTCGTCCTCGGCCATCCACGAACCGTGCGACCCGCGCACCCGCAGGACGGGCCAGCGCCCGCCGACGATGCGATAGCCGCTCCCGAATTCCGGGCGCGGCGGGCGTCCGAAGGAGTGCGTCGTGTTCGGGTCGCGGCGCGTCGTGGGGCCCACATCGGATTTCGCGTCCTGCTGGTGGGCGTCGTAGCGGGTGCCCTCGAGCGCGCCCTCCCACCCATGGAAGCCGGGGCCGCGGTACTTCACCGGCCAGGCCTCGCGGCATCGCGGGCGAGCTCTCGCGCCGGCGCCGAGGGCGGGAAACGGAGCCATTCGACCACGGGCGCGGGCTGCAGCGTGACGCTGATGAGGCGGGCGAACAGCGCCTGCCACGCCTTCCGCGAAAAGCCCGTCCAGCCATCGAGCCGTTCGCCCCCGGGCGAGACGAAGACCACCGCGGGCAACGCCGTCGCCGCCAGCGCGCGCAGGGCCACCCCGGCCGGGTCCTCGAGCACGGTGACGTGCGGCCCGGGGCGCTCTCCCAGGGCGCCGGGGCCGCCGCCGCGCGTGCGAACGACGAGGATGTCCATGGCTTCGCCGAAGGTGGTCGCGGCCGCGGCCATCAGCCGCAGGGTCGCATCCGTCGCCGCGTCCGCGCCATCGCCCACGACGGCGACCAGCGAATGGCGGCCCGAAGGAAAGGTGAAGGGGGTGCCGCCGGCGTCATTCAGTTCGAACGATGGCAGCGACAACGGCATAGGCGCAGCATAAACCCTAAACGCGAAGAAATGTAGCAATGGGTGATCGATATAGAGAAAAGAGAAAGGAGGAAAGAGAAATGGGGTTTGTGCGGAGCGTGGCGGCGATTCGCGCGTGGCCACGGCCTTTTCTCTTTTCTTTTCTCTTTTCTCTGGCCCCCGTTCGACGTATCGCCCGCGTGCACCCGATAATGGGCCTTCCTGCCCTTCGCGGCGGGAGACGCGGAGGCGGTGGCTCGTGCTTGCACGGGTACATCGCCGCTAGCACGCCTGGAGACTCAGATGGCAAAGAAAGTCCGGGCAGTGGTGACACTGCAGCTTCCGGCCGGGAAAGCGAACCCGGCGCCGCCCGTTGGCCCCGCGCTCGGCCAGCACGGCGTGAACATCATGGAGTTCTGCAAGGAATACAACGCCCGCACTGCCCCGCAGGCCGGCCAGATCATTCCCGCGCAGCTCACGATCTTCGAGGACCGTTCCTTCACGTTCATCCTCAAAACGCCGCCCGCCGCCGACATGCTGCGCAAGGCCGCCGGCGTCGATCGCGGGTCCGGCAATGTGCGCCAGAAGAAGGTCGGCAAGGTCAGCATCGCCGACCTGCGCAAGATCGCCGAAACCAAGCTCCCCGACCTCAACGCCAACACCGTCGAGGACGCCATGAAGATCGTCGAGGGCACCGCGCGCTCGATGGGCATCGAGGTCGAGTAGCCATGTCCGGTATCGCACCCTCCAAGAAGGGCAAGAAGTGGCAGGAAGCGGCGGCAAAAGTCGACGCGACGAAGCTCTACTCTCCCGCCGAGGCGATCGCGCTCGCCAGGGAGATCCACCCCGCGAAGTTCGATGAAACCGTCGAGCTGCACATCAAGACGGGCCTCGACCCGCGCCACGCCGAGCAGCAGATTCGCGGCAGCACCGTGCTCCCGCACGGCCTCGGCAAGGTCATGCGCGTCCTCGTCTTCACCGAAGGCGAGCCCGCCTCCGTGGCCCGCGCCGCCGGCGCCGATTTCGTCGGCAGCGACGACCTGATCAAGCAGATCGAAGGCGGCTGGACCGACTTCGATGTCGCCATCGCCACGCGCGAAATGATGGGCAAAGTCGGCCGTCTCGGCCGCATCCTCGGCCCGCGCGGCCTCATGCCGAACCCCCGTTCGGGGACGGTCGTGGCCGGCGAAGACATCGCTCGCACGGTGGAAGAGGCGAAGCAGGGCCGCGTCGAGTTCCGCCTCGACCGCCTGGCCAACATCCATGTGCCGCTCGGCAAGGTCTCGTTCGATGATGACCAGCTGCGCGAAAACATGGCCACCTTCATCGAAGCCATCAACGCCGCCAAGCCGCGCGAAGCCAAGGGCCAGTACATCCGCTCCGTCACCCTGACGACGACGATGGGCCCCGGCATCCACCTCGACCTGCAGCAGGCGCTGGGGATGAAGCACTAGGGGGTGGTCGGCCGTCGGCTGTCGGCCGGGTGGCCGTCGGCTATCGGCTATCGGCCGTCGGCGGGGCAACCCCCGGTGGGCTTTCGCCCCGGGATTCGAACCACGAAGGGCACTCCGCATGGGGTGCCCTTTCGCATGTTCGCCATAAAGGCCCGCGGCTGGTCACGCCGACGGCCGACGGCCACTAACCCGACGGCCAGCTATCCTCCTTCCATGCGCGATATCAAGCTCTCCCGCGTGCGGGCCAACGGCATCGAACTGCAGCTCTACGAATGGCCCGGCACGGGCACGCCCGTCTTCCTCGCCCATGCGACCGGCTTCCACGGCCGCTGCTGGGACCAGGTGGTCGAACGGCTCGAAGGGCGCCACGCCTTCGCCATCGACATGCGCGGCCACGGCCTCAGCGACAAGCCCGAACCGCCGTATCCGTGGCGCAACTTCGGCGAGGACGTGGCCGAGGTCGCGCGCCAGATCGGGCTGCGCGAGGCCGTCGGCGTGGGGCATTCCAAGGGCGGCTTCGCCGTCGTCCACGCCGCCGCGCTCGTGCCGGGGACGTTCCGTTCGCTGCTCCTCATCGACCCCGTGATCATGCCGCGCGAACGGTATGCGCCGATGAGCGCCGAGGGCAGCGAGCACTTCGCCGCGCGCCGCCGCAACACCTGGTCATCGCCCGAGGAGATGTACGAAAGCTTCGCGAAGCGGCCGCCGTTCAACGGCTGGGACCCGGCCATCCTGCGCGACTACGTCACCTACGGCCTGCTCCCGAACCCGGACGGCGAAGGGTACGTGCTCGCCTGCCCGCCGCGCATCGAAGCAGCCGTCTACGCGGGTGCGGGCAGCGGCGACGGCGCCGAGGTGTACGACGCCGTCGAAGCGCTCGACATCCCTGTGCGCGTGATGCGAGCCCGCGAACGCACCAGCACGAGCCCGGCCGACATGTCGTCCTCGCCGACGTACCCGGGCCTCGCCGCGCACTTCAGGCACGGCACGGATCTCCCCTACCCGAACCTCACCCACTTCATTCCCATGGAAGCGCCGGAGTTGGTCGCCCGGCTCATCCTGGACGGCTGAGCCGGGGCGAGAGAAAAGAGAAAAGAGGAAAGAGAAAAGGAAGACGGGGGCTACCCCACGCGATACTGCACCCCGTGGGGTTGCCCCCAACCTCGAGCCTCGAACCTCGCGCCTCGAGCCCCTCATTCCTCATCCCTCATTCCTCCTCTCTCCCCTACCACCATCCCCGGCGGCGGAAGAAGAGCGCCATCCCGCCCATGAGCCCGCCCATCGCCGACATCATCAGCGCGAAGCCCCAGTTGCTGTGCAGGCCGGGCACGTTGTCGAAGTTCGTGCCGAAGATGCCGCTGATCACCGTCGCGGGCAGGGCGATGGCGGCGACCACCGAGAGCACCTTCATCACCTCGCTCATGCGGTTGTTCACCTGCGCCAGGTATGTGCTCAGCACCACCTCGGCATCCTCGCGGAGGTTTTCGAGCGCGAGGTCGATGCGCACCAGGTGGTCGTAGATGTCGCGGAAGTAGACGCGATTGTGCTCGCCGACCTCGGTGAATTCGCCCCGGCTGAGGCGCTGCACGACCGCGAGCTGGGGCGTGAGCAGCCGCCGCACCCGGCCTGCGTGCGCCCGCAGCGAAACGATATCGTGGCTGCGCGTGTCGCCCGGCTCCTCGAGCACGAGGTCGTGCAATTCGTCCAGGCGGTTGCCGATCGCCTCGACCTCGGGCAGCAGCGCATCGACGGCGCGGTCCATGATCTCGTAGAGCAGGCCGTCGGTGCCGGGGCGCATCGTCATGCCGTTCTGGAGCATCTCGTGCACGTGCCCCACCTCGCGCACGGCGCGGTCGCGATAGGTGATGAGCGTGCCCGGCGCGAGGAAGATGTCGAGCTCCTCCATCTCCACGAACTCGGCCGAACTCGCCGCCGGGACGTGGATGACGATGAAGAGGTAGGCGCCGAAATCATCGACCTTGGGCGCGTGCAGCCGCGTCGAGCGGCAGTCCTCGATGGCCAGGTGGTGGAGGTGGAAGCGTTCGCCCAGCGTTTCCAGCTCGCCATCGGGCGGCGCCTCGAGGTCGAACCAGCGGGCATCGGCAAACGCCAAATCGCCCGCCTTCCACCCGCCATTGACGAAAGACCACACCTTCACGGGGTCATGGTAAGAGGAAAGAGAATAGGAAAGAGAAACGCGGGGTTCGAGGCTCGAGGCTCGAGGTTCGAGGCTCGAGGCTCGGGGCAACCCCGGGGGAGCCAGTCTCCCCGGGGTTGATCCCCACGGCTACTGGGAACTGGGAACTGGGAACTACTTCCGGCAGATGTAGTAGTTGTTTTCCATGTCGAGTTCGACCCGCGTCGTTTCGACGCTGGTGAACCCCGCCTCTGCGAACAGCTCCCGGGCTTTCTGCTCTCCCCACATCGCACCCAGGCCCTCGCCGCCGAGTGCCAGTGACACCGTCATGCAGTGCATGGTGGACACCCCGTACATCATGACCGCCATCGGGTTTTCGAGGTTCTCGTGGAGATTGCTCGATGCCGCGATATCGACACAGAGGAAGATCCCGCCCGGCCTGAGCATCTCGGCGATGCCCTTGAGCACGTTGCGCGGATGAGCCTGGTCGTGGATGGCGTCGATCGCCGTGACGAAGTCGAACCTCGGCGGGCCGGAGAGCGTTGCCACGTCCATCGATTCGAAGCTGGCATTGGTGAGGCCCCACGCGCTCGCCTCCTCGCGCGCGGCCGCGAGACTCGGTTCGGAGAAGTCGTAGCCAACGAACCGGCTCTTCGGGAACGCCCGGGCCATGATGTTGATCGCGTGGCCACTTCCGCACCCGACGTCCGCCACGTCGATGCCCTGTTCCAGCCGATCCACGAGGCCGGGGACGAGCGGAAGCGTCGACGAGAGGAGCGTGGCATCGTAGTTCGCCCCGCTTATGGCCGCCATCACTTTCGGGAACTTCGTGAATTTGGAATAGGGAACGCCGCCCCCATTCCTGAAGCAGTCCGGGAGGAGGTCCAGGGCTTCGGCACAGCCGATGAATCCCCACGCCCACAGCGCCATGTTCATGGGCCCGGCCGCGCTGGTGAGGGACATCGCATGCTCGGCCGGGAGCTGGAAGGTCGCCGCGGTGTGGTCGTAGTCCACGACCCTCGCCGCCGCCATCGTGGCCAGCCACTCGCGCACGTACCGCTCGTTAAGGCCCGCCGCCTCGGCGATGGCATCGCTCGTGGCCGGCGGCTGCCCGGCCATCGCTTCGAACAGTCCCACCTCGTGGCCGACGTTCACCATGAACGCGAGGGTCGTGTCCGAGACCATTGCCAACATTCGCGCTCCGAAGGCCTGGGCTTTGTCCTGATCGATCGCTGCCGGGGTAGTCATTTCTCCTCCTGCGTGAGCCCGGGTGCTGATAATCCCTCGATGACGAACTCGAATGTCGCCCGGGTACGGCAATCTAGCGCATGGCCTACATATTTTCAATAGATTTTCTGGTCTAAATTCGCCGGCGAGTCCGTGGGCACGAGGCGCGAGGTTCGAGCTCTGGCCAACCCCCGGGGAGACTGGCTACCCCCGGGGTCGCCCCTGGGAACCGGGAACCGGGAACTTGGAACTCGCGCTCGCGAGCGCGAGCGCCAGACACAGCGCACAGCCGCCCCAGAGATAGGCGCCGAGGACGTCGCTTGGCCAGTGTGCCCCCACGACGATGCGCGCCGGGCCCGCGAGCACGATGATCGCGGCCGCGGCCGCGCGCGCGGGGAGGACCGCGCGGGGGTGGAGGTAGGCCGCGGCCGCCGCAGCCATCGCGCCGTAGACCAGCACATCGCCGTAGACGTGCCCGCTCGGGAAGCCGTAGGTCGTGCGCGCACGGTCGATGAAGAGGCCAAAGTCCGCGGTCGGGCGCGGCGATGCCACGAGCAGCTTCAGGATGACGCTCCAAAGCCAGAGCGGGAGCACGACGGCATACGCGGCCAGCGCATCGCGGCGCACCCGGCCGGGAGCTTTCCCCCCACCCAGCCGCAGGCCGAGCGCGATGAGCGCCGCGCTCGCCGCGAACGGCACCCAGCGCCAGTCGCCGAGGGCGTTGATGAGGTCCGCGTTGTCCCGGAGGCCCGTGTCCTGGACCGCGCGCGCGACGCGGACGTCCCCCGGCAGGGGCGCACCCTTCGCGGCGACCACCAGGCGTGAGCACCATCGCGGCGATGCCGAGCACCGCCGCCGCGCGCGCATCAGCCGGCGCGTGCGCGGCGCGGCCATGCGACCCCGGACCCCTCGGCGGCGCACTACTCCAGTGGCCTCCGCGCCCACAGCTCCCACGTCTCCCAGGCGAGCTTGTTCGAGCCATCGGCCTGCCGCAGCCCGATCGACCGCAGCGGCGCCGCCGCGAACGAGGGGTCGAGCGCGGCGGTCCACACGACGGCGCTGATGCCGTTCGCCTGCGCATCGTTGAGGAGCCGTTCGAGGTAGGCCCGCTGGTCCTCCTCCGTGCCGACGTTGGCCTTGCCTTCGACCGGGGCGGAGGCGTACCCGGTCTCGGCGATGATGATTTCGCCGGCGAAGTGGCTCTTCAGCTGCGAAATCCAGTCCGGGCGCAGCTCGTCCGCCGTGCGTACATCGCCGAGGAACGGGTACGTGCTGATCGCGAGCACGTCCATCGCCCCCCGGAACGTATCCACGATCTCCCAGTGCGGCGAATGGCTGGTTTCGAAGGTGCCTTCGATGTCCTCCAGCTGGAAGGTCGGGAACACCCGCCCCTTCGGGTTGTTCTTCTTCGCCACCTCATAGGCCTCGCGATAGAGGCTCGCGAAGGCCTGGAACTGCACCGGGTTCCGCTCGGCGAGCATGTTGATTTCGACGCCAATGGCCAGGTAGTCGGGCTTGTAGTTGGTCGAAATGTAGGCCACATATTCGATGAACGAGGCGCGCAGCGAGGGGTCGTTGAAGCCGGCCTGCGGGTCCAATCCCGAGGGGATGTTCGCGATGCGCGAGCGCTGCACCACGCCGTCCGTGGGGTCGATGGCGAAGAAGCGCTTGAGGTGGCTGTACTGGTCGAGGAGCGCGACTTCGTAGCGCGTGTTGTCCGCCGTCGCCTTCGAAACGTGCCCGCCGGGGAGGAAGTCCTCCCAGGGCGGCGTGCGCTGCAGCAGGACGATGTCGCCGTACTGGGCGGCGGTCGCGAAGGCGCCGGTGTAGGCCTCCGGGCTGCGCGACGGCGGGAGGACGCTGAAGCCCATGCGGAAGGCGCGCGGGTCGCCCTGGGGCGCGGGCCGCACCACTGTCGGCCCCGGTTTCGTCGCGCCATCGGATGAACATGCGGAAAAGATCATCGCCACAAGCGCGAGCGCTGCTACGATGGCGAACGCGGGGATGGGCCGGCACAGGCCGGGGGCAGCGATGCGCGCCTTCTTCCTCGTGGCAATCCTCTCCGGTGTGTTCATCGGCACCGCCGTGGCGGGCGTGCGCGCCCTGACGCGAGACGATGGTACCCCCGCCGGCGATGGCGGCGGAGCGAGCCCTGCGGCCGCCGTCCCGGGCTCATCGGAGACACCGCGCGCCGCCGCCGAACGGTTCGCGAAAGCATGGTCGGCGGGCGAATACGACACGTTGTACGGGATGATCGACGGCCCCTCGCAGGCGGCCGTGCCCCTCGCCAGCTTCACCGGCGAATACACCGCCTTCGCGACCGAACTCACGCTGCGCGGCCTCTCGGCGACGGTCGCTTCGGCCGATGGCGCCAGCGCCAGGCTCACGGTGCATGCGGCAACAGCCTATTTCGGGGAGTTCGAATACTCCACCACCCTTAACCTCTCCCGCACCGGGTCACGCTGGTTCGTCGCCTGGACGCCCGCCGTCATCCATCCCGACCTCGCCGGCGGGCGCCACTTCAAGAGCAGCATCCAGCGCGCCACCCGCGGCAGCATCCTCGACCGCAACGGCGCGCCGCTGGCCATTACCCGCGAAATCCGCTTTCTCGGCCTGAACCGCTCGGCCGTGCAGGACCGTGCCGTGCTCACGGCTACGCTCGGCGAGCTCGGCTTCACGAAGGACCAGGTCGATGCCGCCTTCAACGCGCCCGGCGGCCCCACGCAGCGCGTCACCGTTGGCGCCGTCCCCGACTCACTGGTCGAAACCGCGGCGCTGAAGGTGCGGTCGCTGCCGGGCGCTATCCTGTTCTTCGAATCCCAGCGCGTGCACCCGCTCGGGGGCTCGGCCGCGCACGTCGTCGGCTATACGCGCGAGTTCACCGCCGAGGAGCTCGAACAGCGCCGCGGCCAGGGCTTCCGCGCCGGCGACCGCACGGGCGCGACCGGCCTCGAGGCATCGCTCGAAAAGACCCTGGCCGGGCAGCACGGCGCCGAGCTGCGGGTGGTCGAAAGCGACAACACGACGGTCGTGAAGGTGGTGGCTTCGAAGGAGTACGTCGCGGGGCAGGATGTTGCCACCACGCTCGATTCCGCGACGCTGGTGGCGGCGCAGGCGCGGCTGGGGTCGCGCGCCGGGGCCGCCGTCGTCCTCGACCCGCGGACGAACGCGCTGCTCGCGATGAACAGCTCGCCCACCTTCGACCCCGACGCCTTCGAACGAAGCGACCGCGCGGCCCTGCAGGCGCTGGCGAACGCGCCGCATTCGCCCCAGGCCAACCGCGCGGCGACGGGCCTCTATTCCGCGGGCTCGACCTTCAAGCTCATCACCGGCGCGGCCGGGCTGCTTTCGGGGCTGTACAAGCCATCGGACACCATCTTCTGCGGCGCCATCTGGAACACGATCACGCCCGCGCGCCGCAACTGGGAGGGCACGCAGGGGCCGCAGACCATCGCCCAGGCTCTTATGCGCTCCTGCAACCCCGTCTTTTACGAAATCGCCTATTCCATCTACATGGTCGATGGCAAGGAGTCGTTCCTGTCCGATGTCGCGCGCATGTTCGGCTTCGGCAGCGAAAGCGGCGCCGTCGGCATCGCCGATGAAGCCGGCCTCGTGCCCGACCCGGCGTGGAAGAAGAAGACGAAGGGCGAAATCTGGTACCCCGGCGATTCCGTGAACCTGGGCATCGGGCAGGGCGACCTGCTCATCACGCCGCTGCAGCTCGCGAACGCCTACAGCTCATTCCTCGCGGGGGCCCTCCGCGTGCCCGTGGTGGTCAAGGGCGAGGAGGCGAAGGTGCGCAACCCGATCCCCCTCACGGCGGAGCAATCGGCGCACCTGAAGCTCGGCCTGCGACTGGTGACGAGCGAGAGCGGCACGGCCAGCGCCGCCTTCGCCAACGCCGGCTACACCGACTTCGGCGGCAAATCCGGCACCGCCGAGGACGCCGGCGCGCAGCAGCACGTCCTCTTCGTCGCCTTCTCCCCGGCGAACACGCCGCGCGCGGTGGCGGCGGTGGTGCTGGACGAAGGCGGCTCGGGCAGCATCGAAGCCGGCCCCATCGCCCGCGACATCGTCCTCACGGCGATCAAGTAGCCAGTTCCTGGTTCCCTCAAGTAGCCAGTTCCCGGTTCCCAGTGCCCAGGGGGCTACCCCGGGGGGACAGCCTCCCCGGAAGGCCCTGCAGGCCCCCCACGGGGCCGATCCCCTGGGAACTTGGCGCTGGGAACTGGGAACTCGCGCGCGCAGCGCGCGCATGGTTCCATGGGACCGTGCTCTGGTTCGAAATCACCGCCCATGTGCCGCCCGCGCTCGTCGATGCCGTCGCCGCCGTCATGCGCGATGTTGCCCCCGGGGGAGTGTCCGTCGAGGAGCCCGTGGACATCCTCGGGCCCGAAAAGGGCTTCCGCGTGCGCGCGAACGAGCCCGTCCTCCTGCGCGTCTACCTCCCCGCGAGCGAGCTCGGCGCCGTCCTCACCGAGGACCTTCGCCGCGCCATGGAGGCCTTCCCCGAAGTCGAGCTCATCGCGAAGCCCCTGTACGAGCAGGACTGGGCCGTCTCCTGGCGCGAATTCTTCGGCGTCGTCGATTTCGGCGGCCGCATCCTCATCGTCCCCTCCTGGATCGAACACGAGGCGCGGCCCGACCAACTCGTCATCCGTCTCGACCCCGGGCAGGCGTTCGGCACCGGCCACCACGAGACCACGCGCCTCTGCCTGGCCGCGCTGGAGGAGCACGTCACCCCCGGGATGGAGGTGCTCGATGTCGGCACCGGTTCGGGCGTGCTCGCGATCGGGGCCATCCTCCTCGGCGCCGGGCACGTGCACGCCATCGATATCGACCCCGTGGCTACCGAGGTCGCGCGCGCGAACTGCGAAACCAACGGCGTCCTCGACCGCGTGACCATCCAGGCCGGCGTGCTCGGCGCGGACCACGGCCACCGCTACGGTCTCGTCATCGCGAACATCAGCACGGATGCGAACCTCGGGCTCGCGGGCATCTTCCCGCACGTCGTCGCGCCCGGTGGCCGGCTCATCCTCAGCGGCATCCTCGATGTCGACGAACCGCGCGTCCGCGCCGCCATGACCGCGAACGGCTTCACCCACCACATCACACACCAGGAGCGTGACTGGGTGTCGATAGTGCTGAGTGCTGAGTCCTGAGTGCTGAGTGAGTTCCCGGTTGCCAGTTCCCAGTTCCCAGGGGATCAGCCCCGTTCGGGCGGCACGCCTCCCCCGGGGTTGCCCCTAGCCTCGAACCTCGAACCTCGAGCCTCGCGCCCCCTTTTCTCCTTCCTCTTTTCTCTTTTCTCTTACTCCGCCAACTCGATTTTCGAGACAGTTGCTCCCGTCGCGGAGATGCGGGTGACGAGGGAGCGGCCGCTCATGTGCGCGTTTTGGAGGGTCTGGAGCATGGCGGTGGAGACGGCGCGGCCCGATTCGGCGGGGCAGATGGCGGCGATGGAGCTGCCGGCGCCGCTCAGCCAGGCCGCGTAGGCGCCCGCTCCCTTCGCCGCCGCGAAGACATCGAACATCGGCGGGAAGAGCGAGGCGCGCTGGCGCTGGTGGATGCGGTCGTCGGTCGCTTCATCGAGCAGCTCCAGCCGCCCCGAGGCCATCGCGGCGACGAAGAGCGCGGCGCGGCCCGTGTTGTGGACGGCGTCGGCCTTGCTGTAGCTGTCGGGGAGGGCTTTGCGCGCGTCCTTCGTCGCCATCGAGTGGTCGGGGATGAGGATGGCCATGGCGGCATCGGCCGGATAGCCGCAGGCCGCGCGCAGGTAGTGCCCGCCGGCCGCTTCGACGCAGACCTGCATGCCGCCGAACAGAGCCGGGCAGGCGTTATCGCCGTGGCCTTCGAGGTCGCTCGCGAGGTCGAGGCAGTCGGCTTCGCTGAGGGGGCGGCCTTCGAACTCGTTCACGGCCATCACGCCCGCGACGCGCGCCACCGCGCTCGCGCCGAGGCCGCGCCCCAGCGGGATGGCGACGTTGTAGCGCGCCTGCATCCCCGGCGGCTCCGCTCGCCCGAGCTTCGCATAGGTGTGGCGCGCCGCGGTCAGCACCATCTTCTCGCCCACGTCCTCGGCGGCGTCCACTTCGTGCGGGCGGAAGGTCACGGTGATCGACGCCTGGATATCGAGCGCGAGCCCCAGGCAGTCGAAACCGGCGCCGAGATTCGCGCTCGTCGCCGGGACGCGCAAGGTGATGGCCGTGGGCTGCATCGCTCCCCCGTTCGAATTCCGAAGTCCGATACCAGAGGATAGGGAACGCGTTGCGCTCGGGCGAATCAGCCCGGGGGCGGGCCTTCCTCCGCGACATCGGCCGTCGCGGGGCGCGCAGCCTTCGCCGCCTTCGCACCCGCGAACCCGAGCCCGACGAAGAAGCGCTCGCGGCTCTCGGAGCGCGTGGCCGGCGGCTTCACCATCTCCACCCGCTTGAAGCGCGTGCGCAGCTCCGCCCGGAAAACGTCCGTCTCCTGGCTGTTGAAGAGCTTCGCGATGAACGTCCCGCCCGACTTGAGGAAGCGGTCGGCGGCCGCGAGCGCGAACATGCACAGCTCGTACGACCGCTCCTGGTCCTGCAGCTTGATGCCCGTGGTCAGGGGCGCCATGTCGGACATCACGACATCGAACGGCGGCGAAACGCCCGCCTTCAGCATGAGCGCGCCCATATCGACGGCGCGCACATCGGCCACGAGGAAGACCGCGTTCGGCAGATCCACCTCCACGGGGTTGAGGTCGACGCCCACGATGCGGCCCTTCTCGCCAATCACCCGCGACGCATATTGCGACCACGACCCGGGGGCGGCGCCCAGGTCGAGCACCTTCATCCCCGGCTTCAGGATCTTGTAGCGCTTATCGATCTCCTCGAGCTTGTACACCGACCGCGCGGCGAAGTTCTCCTCCTTCGCCTTCAGGAACCACTTGTCGCGGGGGTTGTAGGCCATGGGGATAAGTGTGAAAGAGAAAGGAGGAAAGAGAAAAGGGGGCTCGAGGTTCGAGGCTCGAGGCTCGAGGTGGGGCAACCCCGGGGTGAGCGATGCTCCCCGTGCGGGGTTGATCCCCTGGGAACTGGGAACTTGGAACCGGGAACTCGCCTCCTCTCTTTCCTCCTTTCTCTTTTCTCTCTACATTCCCCCCATGTGGAGCTTCCTGCGGCGCCAGCTGAATTACTTCCTCATTGGCTTCGTCGTCACCTTCGTCATCTACCTCTTCATCCGCTTCGACCCGGACAAGGTGTTCCTGGGGGTGGTGCTGGGCGCCATCGGCGGCACCGTGCTCTCGGGCGGGCTCTTCATGCTCGAACGCCGCTTTCCGGACCAGGCTCCGCCTCCGGCGGAGTGAGAAAAGAGAAAAGAGGAAGGAGAAAAGGAGACCGGGTCAACCCCGGGCGAGCCTGCTCGCGGCGGGGCCGATCCCCTTGGAACTGGGAACTGGTTACCGGGAACTCGCCTGGCGAAGCCACGCGATGTGTGCGCTTTCTTCCAGGGCGGTGACCCAGTGGAGCGCTTCCCAGAGCGTCTGGCCGCGGGCGTAGGCGCCGTGACCGCGCAGGAGGACGACGAGGTGGTTGCGGAGCGCCGTCGCGATGCCCTCCGTCTGCAGCGGGCCGGCCGCCACCACCGGCACCTCCTTCAGGTGCAGCTGGCCCTCCAGGTCGCCGGGCACGAAGAGGTCCGTATCGAAGCTGAGCGCGATGGCGTGCCGCGGGTGCGCGTGGGCGACGGCGTTCGCGCTCGTGATCGCGTACACCGCCTGGTGCAGGGTGGTGTCGCTCGAAGGCGGCGGGCCGTCGTGGCGGCCATCGGGTGAAACGCGCGTGATGTGCCGTTCGCGCAGCCGCCCCAGCATCGTGCCGGTGCCCGTGATCCAGAGGTCGTGCCCCTCGCGCACGCTGAGGTTGCCCCCGTGGCTCGTCACCAGCGCCAGCTGATAGAGGTCCTTGCCGACCTCCTGGAGGTCACGCAAAACGCCGGGTGGGATGGGCATGGGGAATCCCCGTTCGCGAACTTCCGGGCGAGTGTAGCGGCCCGGCGGCGAGGGCGCGTCAGCCCGCCGTTCGCCCCGGCTCCCAGGTGATGAGCAGCTCGCGCGCGGCCGGGCGCCAGGTGGGCAGCCACGCCTCGCCTTCGATGCGAAAGAGCCGGTCCAGCCCGTGCTCGATGTTCTCCCGCGCCCGTGCGAACGACTCCGCCGAGAGCCGGTCGTAGCGGCGAAGTGCGAGCAGCGCCGTTTCGAGCGCGGCCTCGCGGGAGGTGGGCGGCGGCGGATTGAGCGCGAACCGCCCGTCGAGGACGCGCACGTCAGGCAGGATGCCCATCTCCCAGAGCACCTGCACCAGCTCCATCGGCCCCGGCAGCAGCGCCAGCGGCTCTCCCAGCGCGACCTCGAACAGCGCCGCGTCCTGGTTCGGCGGCGGCACGCTCCAGCCGTTGACGATGACCCGGCGCCGCGCCGCCTTCGCCAGCTTTTCGATGAAGGGCACAATTTCGGCCACGAAGTAGGCGACGTTGAACGCGAGCACGACGTCGCCCTCGATGCCCGCCGCCTCCATCCAGTCCGCCTGGACCGCGCGCGCATTCGTGATGCCCGCATCCCGCGCGATCGCTTCGAACTCCGTGCACATCGCCGCCGACGGGTCGACGTTGACCACTTCGCGGCAGATGAGCGCGATGGGAAGGGTCATGCGGCCCGCGCCGCCGCCGACATCGACGACGGTATCGCCGGGCTCGACGTACGCCATCACGGCCGCGAGGTTGCGGTCGGGCTTGCGGCGGGGGTCATCGCGGAAGCGGCCGACGGCCTGGTCCCAGCGGTCGCCGCCGGCGGGGGCGAAAAGGCGCGTGGTCTGGGCATCGCGCGCGGCGATACGGGCGGCGTAGCGCGTGGCGGCGTCCATGCGTGGATAGTACCAAGTTCCCAGTTCCCAGTTCCCAGGGGATCGGCCCCGTGGGGGCAGGCTCGCCCGGACGGGGCTGAGGGCATCATCGTGGGGTTGCCCCCTGGCTACTGGGAACCGGGAACTGGGAACTCGCGCAAGCGAATCAGCATTTCTCTGGCATTTGCCCCCGCGCGCCCACGATGCGCGGTATACTCCCGGACGGGCGCACGCGCCGCAGGAGGTCCCCGTGCCCGAGACATCCGACTACCGCGAGGAGCTCCTCGCACGCCTCCGCCAGGCCACTGAGGATTTCGCCTGGGCGGTTCGCAACGTCTCGCTCCTCGACCAGGGCTACTCGCCCTCCGCCCAGGAATGGACCATCCATGAGCACACCAGCCATGTGCGCGACATGGAGACCGAGGTCCTCCTCCCCCTTCTTCGCTGGGCCACCGTGCCCGATATGCTCGACCCCCTCGACTACAACCGCCGCGAGTGGCGCGAACAGCGCTACGACGTCACCGAGCCCATGCCCGCGATGGTGAGCGACCTCGTCCGCATTCGCGATGAGGAGCTCGGCATCCTCACCCGCCTGCCCGAGAACGTCTGGCACGGCTGGCGGACGGACACGCGCTGGGGCCCGCTCACCTGCCAGTGGATCGCCGAGACCATGTACCGCCACACGCTGGACCACCTCCAGCAGGTGATGGCGCTCCGCCAGGACATCCACCTCGCCGCGCTCGAGCCCCGGCCGCTCGTCGTCGGCGGGTATATCGGGGGGACCAACCGCTAGTGCGCCTTCGCTCCATCGTTCGCATCCCCGCCGGCGGGCCGCTCGAAGATGCCCTCGCCGCGCCCGCCGACGCCATCGCGCTCACGCTCGCCGATGCGCGCCACCCCGTGGAAGCGCTGCGCGAAGCGGCCGTCGCCGCCATCCCCCGTATCGTCGAATCCGGCAAGCGGGCCATCGTCACCGTGAACCACCCGCGCACACAGCTGCTCCGATCCGACCTCGCGGCCGTGGTCGTGCCCGGGCTCGGGGGCGTCTTCCTCCCGCACACGGTCGAACCGCAGGACGTTCGCGACCTCGCCGTGCTGCTGCGCGAATTCGAATACGACCGTGCGATCGAGCCGGGCGAAGTGCTCGCCTTCCCCGTGATCGATACCGCCCGGGGCCTGCTGCGCGCCGCCGAGATCGCGCACGCCGCACCACGCGTCGCCGGCCTCCTGTTCGATGGCGAAGCCTATGCCTGGGATGTCGGCGCGCGCGCCGAAGAGCGTGGCGAACGGCTGGCGTATCCTCGCGGCGCCGTCGTCGCCGCCGCCCGCGCCCACGAAAAGCTCCCGCTCGTGACCTCGTCCGGGCTCGAGCTGCAGTTCCTTTTCCAGCACGGGTTCGCGGGCGCGGTCATCGTCGATGCGCGGCACGTCGCGAACGCGAACCAGCTCTTCGCGCCCGGCGAATTCCGCCTCCAGCGCGCGAAAGCCGAGGCCGACGCCTACGAAGCCGCCAAAGCCGAAGGCGCCTGGGTCGCCCGCGCCGGAGAAACCGTGATCGACGCGCACGGCGGGCGCGCGCGGCGCGCGCTCGAGTAATCAGTTCCCAGTTCCCGGTTCCCAGTTCCCAGGGGATCAGCCCCGGGGGACGCTACCGGGCCGATGGCCTGAAATATACGACGAAGGGGGTGCTCCGATTGGAGCACCCCTTCGCCTTCCACCCTGGGAACTCGGAACTGACCACTGGGAACTCCCAGCGCAAGACCGCGATCAGCGGTTTGCGATGGGCGTGTACTCCCGGTTTGCGGCGCCTTCGTAGAGCGCGTTCGGGCGCACCAGGCGGTTGTCCGCGTACTGCTCCAGCAGGTGCGCCGTCCAGCCCGTGATGCGCGCCAGCGCGAAGATCGGCGTGTACAGGTCGCTCTTGATGCCGAGCATCCGGTAGACCGAGGCGCTGAAGAAGTCCACGTTCGGGTACAGCGGCTTGCCTTCGAGCTTGCGCGCCAGGTAGTCGCGCAGCTTCAGGCTGAGGTCGAAGTACCAGCGGTCCGGCGACGTCTCCGCCACCTGGTGCCCGAGCCGTTCGAGGATGACGGCGCGCGGGTCCGTCGTCTTGTAGATGCGGTGGCCGATGCCCATGACGCGTTCGCCCCGGCCGAGGAGCGCCTCGACGTGGGGCGCGATGTTCTTCTCTTCCTTGATCGCGTCGACCGTCTTGAACACGGCCTCGTTGGCGCCGCCGTGCAGCGGCCCCTTGAGCGTGCCGATGGCCGAGGCGATCGAGCTGTACATGTCGCTCAGGGTCGAGCCCGTGACCATCGCCGAGAAGGTGGAGGCGTTCATCTCGTGCTCGGCGTGGAGGATGAAGGCGACGTCCATGACGTGCTTCGCCAGCTCCGTCGGCTCTTCGCCCGTGAGCATCCAGAGGAAGTTCGCGGCGTGCCCGAGGTCGTCGCGCGGGGCGACCGGCTCCTTGCCGTTGCGCAGGCGATCGTAGGCGGCGATGACCGTCGCCATCTTCGCGGTGAGGCGCGCGGCCGTCTTGCGCAGGGTCGGCTGGGTGAGGTCGCTCGAATCCGGGTCGATGGCGCCGATGACTTCGACGGCGATTTCGAGGGTGCGCATCGGGCGGACGTGCGGCCAGAGTTCGCGGATGAGGCGCTCGACGACGCCATCGAGGGGGCGCTCCTTGTTAAGGAAGGCCTTGAGGTCGTCGAGTTCCTGCTTGTTGGGCAGGCGCTGGTTCCAGAGGAGGAAGGCGACCTCTTCGAACGAGGACTTTTCGGCCAGGTCGTAGATGTTGTAGCCGGAGTAGATGAGTTCGCCCTTCAGGCCATCGATCCGGCAGAGCTTGGTCGCCGTTACGTTGATGCCTTCAAGGCCGCGCGCGATTTCGGTCAAGGGTGTCGCACTCCTTCTCATCCGCGGGCCCGGCGTGCGACCGGACCGGCGATTGTATACAGCGCGCGAATTCTACCACCGCCGTCGCTACAAACGACAGCCCCCATCGATGGATGCATAGCATGACGATGGGATTTCGGTGCGAAATCGCCGCCGTTCGCCGTGCCCTGCGACGAGCCCGCACCGGGCCCGGGAGGGACCATGCCACCGCCGCGTGACCCCCGCGCCACCCTCGCCGAACTGCGGCCCTTCATCGAACGCGCCCGCGCCTTCACCGGCTGGGACTTCGCCGGGGTGCACGCGCGCGTCCTCGGCGACGGCATCCCCTGGGACTACACGGCCCTTGCTCGCGAGCGGGCGGCGGCGTCCACGGCGGTCCTCGATACCGGCACGGGCGGGGGCGAACGGTTCGCGGAGATCGCCGCCGGGATGCCCGCCCGCTTCTTCGCGAGCGAATCCTGGCCGCCGAACGCGCGTGTGGCCGCACAACGGCTCCGCCCGGAGGGGATCGAGGTCACCATGGCCACCGCCGCGCACCTGCCCTTCGCGGACGGCGCCTTCGACCTGGTCCTCAGCCGCCATGAGGAGCTGGTACCGGCCGAAATCGCCCGCATCCTTCGCCCCGGCGGCACGCTCCTGACACAGCAGGTGGCGCCATGGAACTGGCCGGAGCTGACCGAGTCCTTCCCTCGTCGCACGCGCTTCGCCGACCACGAACAGGAGTACGCGCAGGCGTTCACGGCCATGGGCATGGACGTCCGTGTGCGCTCCGCCCGCTACGAGACCGCGTTCGCCACGCTCGGGGACCTGGCCTTCTGCCTCGCGGTTTCGCCGTGGGAGATCCCCGGGTTCGACCTCGAACGGGACATCGGTGCGCTCATCGCCCTCGAGGCCCGGCATGGCGGCCCCGACGGGATCGTGCTCACCGAGGGCCGCTACCTCCTCGAGGCGCGCCGGTGAACGGTCTCCGCGCTCACCCCGGCAGCGGCGCCGACCAGTTGTTCGTGCTGAAGATGTCTTCGTCCCAGGGGCTGCGTTCGCCGAGCCGCAGGCGGTAGGTCGCGGCGGCGCCAATCATCGCCGCGTTGTCGGTGCAGAGCCGCGCAGGCGGGATGCGCACGGGCACCGGGCAGCGCCGCGCCAGCTCCTCGCGCAGGCGGCGGTTCGCGGCCACACCCCCGGCCACCAGCACCTCGGCCGCGCCCAGCTCCTTCGCCAGCCGCGACGTCTTCCCCGCGATCACGTCCACGACCGACTCCTGGAACGCCGCCGCCACCTCGGGCGTGCCGTACTTCGCCGAACGGACCGCGTGCAGCGCCGCCGTCTTGAGCCCGCTGAAGCTGAAATCGAACGTCCCCGGGAGCCACGCGCGCGGGAGGACGAACGCCTTCGCACCGCTGGCGGCGAAGGCATCGGCTTCGCGTGCGACGGCAGGGCCGCCGGGGAAAGGCAGCCCCAGGAGGCGCCCGACCTTGTCGAACGCCTCGCCCGCGGCGTCGTCGCGCGTGCCGCCGAGCCGTTCGTACTCCCCGTGCCCGCGCATGAGCACGAGGTCGGTGTGCCCGCCGGAGACGACGAGGCAGAGCGCGGGAAAGCGCGGCTCGTCGCCTTCGACCAGCCAGTTCGCGTAGATGTGGCCCTCGAGGTGGTTCGTGCCCAGGAACGGCAGGTCGCGCCCGAAGGCGATCGCTTTCGCCGCGCTATAGCCCACGAGCAGCGCGCCGGCGAGCCCCGGTCCGCGCGTGCCCGCGACGGCGTCGATATCGCCGAGGGTGCAGCCGGCGGCATCGAGGGCATCGCGGATCACCGGGAGCACCTTCGCCAGGTGCTGGCGGCTCGCCACCTCGGGCACGACACCGCCATAGCGCGCGTGCAGGTCGACCTGGCTCGCCACCACATTCGAACGCGCGACGCGGCCATCGACCACGACCGCGGCCGAGGTCTCATCGCACGAAGATTCGATGGCGAGGACGTTCACCATCCCAGCGTAGGGCGGCGCGCTCCCTCGCGATACGCCGCGCACGCTCAGGCGAATTCGGACACGGACCAGCCCGCCCACGCCGCGCCGATCACCAGCACGATCCCGGCCCACACGCGCCACGCGTACGGCTGCCGGCCCGTGGTGTAGGCGACGACTGCCTTGGTCACGGTGTTCGTGGTCAGCGCCGCGAGGATGGGCACGACCGCCGCGTCCGCATCGATGCGCCCGGCCGCGACCAGCGAGGCGGCGGAGATGGCGGCCGAATGCGTGTCGGCGAAGCCCGCGAGCGCCGTCGCGACCACGACGCCGCCTTCGCCGAACCGCTCCTGCGCGGCCGCGGCGATGAAGAGCACCGTCGTCACCGTGGCGGCGAAGATGACCGCGGTCTTGAGGTCGAAGGCGTGGCCGGGTTCGAGGACATCGCCATCGTGGGCGCGGCGCAACCGCAACCCCATGAGCGCGCCATACGCGGCGGCGGCGATGCCCGCGGGCGCGAGCGCGCTCCACAGCCGCGCGAGCGTCCCCGGGTCCGTCGCGCCCACGACGATCACCATCTGCACCACCGTCGCGACGGTCGAAAGCACCGCGCCCGCGACGGCCGGGGCGAGCAGCGAAGGCTGCTGACGCGCGCGCGCACCCATCGCCCCGATCGTGGCCGAGCTCGAAACGAAGCCGGAGGCGAAGCCCGCGAGCGGCAGCCCGGCGCGCGGCCCGAGGATGCGGACGGCCAGGTATCCGCTCGCGCTGATCGCCATGACCACCACCACCAGCCGCCAGACCGCGAACGGGTTGAAGACATCGAACGGCCCCACCTCGCGGTCCGGCACGAGCGGCAGGATGACGAGCGCGGCCGCGGCGAAGAGGAGGCCGTCGTTCAGTTCCCGCTCCGTGAGGGTGCGCGAAACGAAGGCGTGCAGCCGTTCGCGCGCCGCGAGCACGATCGCGACCACCACGCCGAAGCCGGCCGCGAGCGGGGGATCGTGCACCGCGAGGGCGCCGAGCAGGTAGGCGATCATGAGCGCCGCCTCGGTCGTGAGCCCCGGGTCCTCGGTGCTACCCGCGCGGTAGTAGCCCACGACCGTGGCGAGCGCAACGAAGCCGCCAACCACGGCGAGCAACGGCGCGCTGCCGAGCACCATGGCGATGCCGCCCGCGAGCGCGACCAGGGCGAAGGTGCGAATCCCCGCGATCGCCTTCCCGCCGCCGCGCAGCTCTTTGCGCCGTTCGCGCTCGACGCCCAGGAGCATGCCGATACCCAGCGCGACACCGAGGCGGGCGGCATCGGCATCGAGGTCGATGGAGGGCAGGCTCGCGAGAAAGAGCACGCCCCGATCCTGCCCTCGGCGGCGCCGCCCGCAAACGGTCCACGGCCCGCGAAAGCACGCCCGGATGGCGTTGGGGAGGGGGCGCGTAATGAACATACCCGGCGGAAGCCCCCCGCGCGGAAATCTGTTGCGAGAGCGTTAACCTTCCCCGACACCGTTACGTTGTTTCTGGTACACAGCCACAGTGCTGCCTATCCTCGAAAGGAGGACGGTCGGCTTACAGCGAAAACAGGGTAACCTGCACGGCCCGGGGGGCTGGATTGACGCAAACACCGGTCGATGCGCTCGCGCCGGAGTTCGATGAGTACGCCGTGGTTGAAGCCGCTCGTGGCGGCGACGAAATGGCCCTCTCCCGGCTCTACGAGCACTACTTCCCAAAGGTCTACCGGTACGTCAACAGCCGGCTCGCAGCCGCCGAAGACGCCGAGGACGTCACGGAGGAGATCTTCCTTCGTGTCATCCACAACCTCGGCAGCTTCACGTGGCGCGGCCTTCCCTTCGGCGCCTGGCTCTTCCGCATCGCACGCAACGAAGTCGTTTCGCACGTGCGCAAACAGAAGACCCGGGCCCCCTCGGCCGAGCTGACGGAGTTCATCCCCGACCCTTCCCAGGACTACACGCTCGTCATCGAACAGCAGATGACCGTGGCGATGATCCGGGAGGCCGCGGAACGGCTCCCTGAAGCCCAGCGGCAGGTCATCGCACTCCGCTTCGGCGCCGGCCTCACCGTCGCCGAAACCGCCCAGGCGCTGAAGAAGACCGAAAACAACGTGAAGGTGTTGCAGCACAAGGCAATCGCAAAACTCCAGACCATGGTGGTGCTGGAGTGATTCGCCTGTTCGACCGCAAGCCCGCCGCCGATGCCGCCACCTTCGCCGAAGCGCAGGCGCTGCTCGATGACGGCCTCCCGATCGACGACGTGCTCGACCTCTTCAGCGCCGAGGCCGCCTGGCTCGAACCCCTCCTGCGCACCACCACCGGCATCCGCGAAACGACCGCGGCCGAGCAGCCGAGCTACTACTTCGAAGCCTCGCTCAAGCAGAAATTCCTCGCCGCCGCCCGGCGCGAACCGCGCATGGCCCCGGCTCCCGTTCTCCCGCTTCCTTCCCGCGCCCCCATTTCGCCGCGCGCCGGCCTCCGCACCGCCTTCGCCGGCAGCGCGGTGGCCGGCGTCGCCGCGGCCATCGGCGCGCTCACCCTCGGCTTCATCACCTCCGACGATGCCGTCCCCGGCGATTGGAACTACACCTTCAAGCTCGCCAACGAACGGCTCGAATACTCCCTCTCCCGCGGCGGCGGCCGCATCGATATCCAACTCGGCCAGACCGAAGCCCGCGTGCGCGAACTCCAGGTCCTCGCCAGCAGCGGCGCCGTCTCCCCCGCCGATATCCAGCGCCTCCAGAACGACGCCCGCGAACTCGAGAAGCTCGCTCGCTCCAACCAGCTCGACGAGATCCAGCGCGGCCGCATCGAAGTCATCACCGGCTCCAGCGTAAAAGTCCTCGAAGGTGTCGCCCAGAAGCAGCCGGACCTCCAGCCCGCCGTCGTCACCACCATCACCACCGTGAACGACACGGCGATGGCGGCCGGCGTCGGCGGCGCCGCGACCATCGAGCCGCTGCCCACGCTTACCCCCGCGCCCACGGCGACGCCGAAGCCCGACAGCGACACCAGCTCCGCCACGGCCGGCACGGCGACCCCGGCCCCCGGGACGGCCACGCCTGCGCCCACGGGCACCCCGTCGCACACTCCCACCGCGACGGCGCACGACAGCGACACCTCCTCGACCGTGACGGTCACGCCGCCTTCGAGCACACCCACCCCCTGAACGCCTGATTAACCCTTGCCTTGCCCGCTCCCACTGCTCCGGTAGGCTCAAATGACGCCCCCGGAACCGTGAGGTGCTTTTTGCTTCGAACCTGGATCGCGGCCACCGCCGCCCTCGCCCTCTTCGCCGGCATCGCCTGCGGCGACGGTGCGGACAAGGACACCAGTGCCACCACCGCGGCCGGCGCATCGCCATCCGTCGCCATCACCCCCGAGCCCACGCTGCCCGCGGCGCCCACACGCGTGGCGCCGACAGCCGTGCCCAACACGGCGCGCGCCATCACCGTCGTCGCCGGGCAGAAGACGTTCACGCCCACCGTCGACGAATTCCGCAAGCTCGCGACCGCCGAAGTCGATGTCGCGGGGACGAAGAAGAAGGGCGTAACGCTGCAGGCGCTGCTCGAACAGGTGGGCGGCGGCTCACCAGGCTTCGTCACGATCGAAGGGCTCCGCGCCAACCTCGGCGCCGAAGCCACCACCCGCTATGCCGTCGGCACCGTCGCCGCCAACAGCATCCTCGTCATGGACGAGACCGGCCATCTCGAGATGTTCAGCGCGAGCATCCCGCAGGCGGAATGGCTGAAGGCCATCACGGCCATCTCCTTCCAGTAGTTCGCCGCCCGCCTCTTCGGCGGTGAACAGGCCCTCCCAGCGCGCGATTTCGCGCAACGCCTCGGGCGAAAACAGATCCGCCGCGCGCGCCCACTCCCCGGGCGTGCGCGGCGGCACCCCGTGCATGAGCAGCCCGCGCAGTTCCACCTCCGCGAGCGCATCCTCCTCCTGCCGCGGCTCCGGGCCGAGCCCCGCGAGCACACGCAGCACCGCCGTCAGCGCCTGCGCGTTGGCCGCCGGGTCCTCGCGCGAAATCAGGAGCTCCATCAGCCACCACGCGAGCCCGCGCACGTCCCGTTCGCGCACGGCCCGGGGCAGCCCGCCCTCGGGGTTGCGCGAGTCCCTTCGCCGCGAACTTGCCCCGGCGCGAGGCTCCGCCCGCGGCGCGGACCCGGGCCGCTCATGGGAACCTTCGCGGGCGCGGTGAAAGCGGCACTGCCCGCGCGGCCAGCGGCATCGCCCGCCAGCCACCGTCGGCGCTCCGCAGGGAACGTAGCCATCCATGCGCTCCAGTTCGCCATGCCGGCCGCCCAGCTATCAGCCGCGCGTGGCACCGGCGCGACCGCCATCCGCGCGGCACGCTACGATAGCGGGCGGGGACGCATCCCCGGGGATGGCGCATGGCGAAGGACCGCAAGGGCTCGAACGGCAAGAAACTGAAGAAGCAGGCGCTCGCCGATACCGCCTCCGTGAAGCCCGGGACCCCCGCACCGCCGCTCCCCGGCAGTGGCGCCGGCGCCGCCGAATTGCCACCCATCGCCGGCCCCGCGCGCGCCATGGTCATCGTCGCCCACCCGGACGACGCCGAGTTCCTCTGCTCGGGCACCGTCGCGAAGTGGTGTGCCGAAGGCTGGGACGTCATCTACGTGCTCGTGACCGGCGGCGACAAGGGCACGCACGACCGCGAAATGCACCCGGAGAAGCTCGCCGCCATCCGCGAGGCCGAACAGCGCGCCGCCTGCCGCGTCCTCGGCGTGCGCGAATGCGTCTTCCTGGGCTACCCCGACGGCTTCACGCTCGATGAGCACGAGTTTCGCGGCCAAATCGTGCGGCTGCTGCGCCAGTACCGCCCCGACGTCGTCGTCACGTGGGATGCCTTTCGCGGCACCTTCAACCATCGCGACCACCGCACCGTCGGCACCGTCACCTCGGACGCCATCTACCCCCTCGTGCGCGACCGGCTGTTCTACCCCGCGCACGAAGACGACGGGCTCGAATCGCACCAGGTGAACGAAGTGCTGCTCGCGGGCACGGACAAGCCCGACTACGTCGTCGATATCACGGCGCACTGGGAGAAGAAGGTCGAGGCGATCCTCTGCCACACCAGCCAGATCGGCGGGCGTACCAAGGAGAGCTTCCTGAAGGAGCGCGAGGCGCGAGAGAAGGAGAACCCCGGCCAGCCGATCGAAGAGCGCTTCCGGCGCTGGTCGATCAGCCGCCCGCCGCGCCCGCAAACCACGCCCACGGCGGCCCCGGCGGCCACAGCGCCGGCGGCCACGCACGCGGTGGCGAAGGGGCAAAAGGGGAAGCGGTAGGGGTTATGGCGAATTTAGGGAGTTTAGCCCCACACGCTAAACTCGCTAAGGTCGCTATATATCGTCTGTGCCGGGCGCGAACACGGGCATGATGCGCCGCATGAACTCATCGAAGAGCGGGACCGTGAACGCGGTTTCGCCGTGGCCGGGACTCCAGATCATGCCCTTCGCGATGAGATCGGCCCGCATGGGCGCGAGCGACGTGACCCGCCGGCCAAGCTTCGCGGCGACATCCCCGGAGCGGTGCGGACCCGCGCCAAGCTCCGCCATCGCGCGCATGTACCGGCGCTCCGATGGTTTGAGGCGATCGAACCGGACCCGGAAGAAGCTCTCATCGAGCGCCGCCACGACAACCGCCGATGCCCGCTCGACGTCATCGAGGGTGATCGGCGACGCATCGGCGACATCCCAGGCGTGCTTGCCCCATTCCTGCAGGAAGTAAGGGTAGCCGCGCGTCACGGCAACGATGTGCTCCAGCGCGGCGGGCTCGATGGTCACGCCCTCCGCGTTCAGCGGCCGCGTGATCGCGATGCGCGCGGCGGCGTCATCCAGCGGACCGACCTCCGGGAACTCGAACATCCGCTCGGCGTACGACTTCGCATTCCCCATGTGACCGCGCAGTTGCGGAAGGCCGGCGCCCACAAGGACCACCGGAAGCCGCCGCTGCGAACAGCGGTGCAGCGCGGTGATCAAGGCCCCGAGCTCATCCTCGCGCACGTATTGCAGCTCATCGATGAACAGCGCCAGCGCGCTCCCGGCGGCCCGCGCCGCTTCCGCCGCCGACTCCAACAACGCCTGGAGGTCGCCCTGGAGGTCGCCGTTGTCGGCGAGGCCCGGCTCAGGGTCGAAGTCAACGCCGACCTCGATGTCCTGGTACTTCACCTTCAGTCCGCGCGCGAACCCGGCGAGTGCTCGCAGCGCGCGGGTTGCGAGTTCCCGCGCACGGTCGTTCACGGAAAGTCGCAGCAGGGCGAGCCGCAGCTCGGGAGCGAGCAACGCCGGCAGCGATCGGTCCTCCGGCGCTTCGACCTGGATGGTTTCGAGCCCGAGCGACTCGGCCCGCTCCCGCATCCGGTCGAGCAGGACCGTCTTCCCCACGCCCCGCAGCCCGACCATCAGGACGCTCTTCGCCGGGCTCCCACGGCGCACCCGCTGGAGCGCGACGTTCACCGACTCCAGCAGCGCATCACGCCCGGCCAACTCCGGCGGCGGCGCACCGGCGCCGGGCGCAAACGGGTTTCGAACCGGGTCCACGCCTCGATTATACCAATCTTAGGGAGTTTAGCGAATTCTGCTAAACTCCCTAAGGTGGGTATAACTGGGCGCCGAGGCAACGCGCATGAAGCCGAAAACAGTCCGGCTCACGCGACGCGTGAGCGGTTGCGACGCGGTTCACGTCCCCGAATCCTTCCACTCGATGTAGGCGCGTTCGAGAACATCCCGAATGAACTCGACTTCGGTCAGTACCGGGCGCCCTTTGTCCAGAGCCTCCACGAGCTTCGCTCCAGGAGCAGCGCCCACCACGACGAAGGTGGTGAATCGGCTGACAGAGCCTGTCGCCCGTCCTCCCAGCTTCTCCACGAGGCTCTCAACCTCGTCGCGTGTCCAGTGTTCCAACTCCCCGGTGAATACTGCCCTTGTCCCTTCGAGGGGACTGCTGGCGCATTGAGCCGCGAACGAGGCGTACCGTTCACGCATGGCGTCGGCGGCCTTTGAACGGGCTCGCGGCTCTATTCGGAGCAGGTCTATTCGTCGAACGTGCCGGCCGCCCTCCGGGGGGCGCCCACCCCCTTTTCTCCTTCCTCTTTTCTCTTTTCTCTACTTAAAGTGCGGCGCCACCTTCTCCGCGAACAGCGCCGCGCCCACCTTCGGGTCCCGCCCGAAGAACTCCATCACGAACATCGTGCAGCCCAGGTCGATGTGCTTCTGGATCTGCTCGCGCACCCGCTCGGGCGTGCCGGAAATCGCGAGCGGGCCCGTCGGGTCGCCAAGGTGGCCGCCGAAAATCTTCTTCGCCGTGTCCACCATCGGCCCCGCGCTCGCTTCGTCCGGCGCGATCGTGACCAGGCACTGCTGGCTGATGGTGACCTCGCTTTCCGGGCGCCCCACGTCGGCCATGTGCTGGCGCAGCGCCGCCACCTTCTGCGGAAGTGCGTGCTGGTGCCCCGCGAGGTTGTTCCAGATGTCCGCGTGCCGCGCGGCGATGCGCAGCGTCACCTTCTCGCCCGCGCCGCCGACGAGGATCGGCACGCGCCGGGGCGGCTTCGGTTCGCACACCACGTTCTCGCACTGCACGAACTTGCCCGCGAAGCTCACTTCCTTCTCCTCCGGGTCCCACATCCGCCGGAGGAGCTGCACCGTCTCGTCGAGCTGCTTCAGCCGCTGGCCGGTCGAAAGGAAGGGCACGCCGAAGTCCGTGAATTCGCGGCGCAGCCAGCCGCCGCCGAGGCCCGCGATCACGCGCCCGCCCGCGATGCTATCGACCGTCGCGATGACCTTCCCGAGCTGGGCCGCGTTGCGCATGCCCGCCGGAGTCACGAGCGTGCCCAGCTCCGCCTTCTCCGTCGTCGCGGCGACGGCGGCGAGCAGCGACCACGCCTCGAGGATCGGGATCGAGGGCGATTGCGGCCCGTAGAGGTGGTCGCACACCCAGAGCGAATCGAAGCCCATCGCCTCGAATTCGCGCGACGCGTCGCGGCTCTCCTCCCAGGTGCGCTTGATCTGGGGGATGGTGACGCCGAAATGCACGTTGGCCATTTGCAGTGCTCCGAGAAGGTTCGGAGCGGAAGTCTACGCCTCCGGCGCCGATTTGCGAGCGCCTACTTCAGCAGCAGCTCATCCAGCCCCACGACGAGGTGGTCGATGCCCATCACCGCGCGCGTCGCCGCGATCACGCCGGGCATGAACGAATCGCGGCCCGTGCTGTCGTGGCGGATGGTGAGCGTCTGCCCGAGGCCGCCGAAGATGACCTCCTGGTGCGCGACCAGCCCCGGCAGCCGCACCGAGTGGATGGCGATGCCTCCGAGCTCGCCGCCGCGCGTGCCCGGGATGGTCTCCTTCTCCGTCGGCGGGTGCACGAAGGGGTCCTTGCGGGCAGCGCGCATCAGCTCCGCCGTCGTCTTCGCCGTGCCGCTGGGCGCATCCACCTTCTGGTCGTGGTGGAGCTCGATGATCTCGGCGTTATCGAAGAAGCGCGCGGCCTGGGCGGCGAAGTGCATCATCAGGACCGCGCCGATCGCGAAGTTGGCGGCGATGAACACGCCCACCTTCCGTTCGCGCGCCTGCGTTTCGATGAAGGTCATGAACTCGGCCGCGAGCCCCGTGGTGCCGCAGACGAGCCGCACGCCCGCGTGCAGGCAGGCCGCCGCCAGCGCGGGCGTCCAGGCCGCGTTCGAAAAATCGATGACGACATCCGGCTTCACCTGTTCGAGGCAGAAGGGCGCATCGGTGTACACCGGCAGGCCATCGATCGCCGTCTCTTTCGAAAGCGGATCGAGATAGGCAACCGGCGCCATGCCCTCGGCGGCGGCCACGGCCGCGGCGACCTGCCGGCCCATCTTGCCGGCCCCCGAAACGACGATGCGAAGCTCCATCAGCGCAGTATAGGAGTTCCCAGGCCCCAGCTCCCAGTTCCCAGGGGCTACCCCGTGCGGCGAGCCGCCCCGGAGGGCTGTCGCGTTCGGGCTTGAGGCCCGGGGCTTGAGGTCGAGCGAGGCAACCCCGAAGGGGGCTGATCCCCTGGGAACTGGGAACTGGGCGCTGGGAACTACCGAGCCTCGGCGAGGTGGCCATCGCCGCCGAGGAAGCGGTCCATCGTTTGCATTGAGCGCACGAGCTCGGCGTGCAGGGGGAAGAGCGAGTGGCCTTCGAAGTACACGAGCTTCGCGTCCGGGAGGTTCGCCGCGAGCCGGGCGGCGCCGCTCGCGGGCACGAGCGGGTAATCGCGCATGTGCATCACGAGCACGGGCATGCGCACCTTCGGCAACAGGTTCGTGACATCGAGCCCTTCGATCGTGCCGTAAAAGGCCGTGCGCATCTCCGGGGTCGTGTGCTCCCGCAGGATTTCGGCCAGCCGGGCGGCGTCCTCCGCTTCCGCGAACCCGAACGCCGAGCTCGCCAGCGCCTCCGTGTACAGCTTCCAATCCTCGCGCGCGATGGCGTCGATCGCGCGCCGCGAGGGGCTGCGCAGGTCCGTGCCGCGCGCGCTGCTGCACCACAGGAGCAGGTGCGAAACGCGCTGCGGATTCGCCGCCGCGTAGGCGATGGCCACCGGCCCCGAGCTCGTCGTCGCGAAGATGGCGAAGCGCGTCAGCCCCGCCGCTTCGGCCACCGCATCGATGTCCAGGCAGAGCGCGTCCAGCGTGAAGGCATCGACCTCGCGGTCGCTCTGGCCGGTGCCACGGGGGTCGTAGCGAATCAGCCGGTGGCGATCCTGCAGCACGCCGTACATGTAGCGCATTGTCGAAGGCAGCCGTTCGAATTCGAGCGACCCGGCCCCGAACGGCGTGAGGTGGACGATGGGCAGGCCCGTGCCCGTGTCGGTATAGGCGATGCGTTTGCCGTCGCGGGTGGTGGCGTGGCGAATCTCGGAGGTCACCGTTTCGATCCTACGCAGCGCCGCGCGCGAATCCCTCCGCCCAAAGACGGATGCAACACCCCACGCCGATGGTCAGGTATACCTTCCGGGAAAAACGTCCGAAGGGCCCCGTAAATTCGCCACCGGCCGCGGCGGAGCACTCGCCCGCCGTCTGCGACGCTCGAAAGATGACGGGCCTCGCGCGCCGCTACTGGTTGTTGCTGCTCACCGTGGTGGGCTCCGCCGTGGGCGGTGGCGCCCTCCTCCTGGGGTTCGACCGCGTGGCCGATGCCGCCCTCGTGGCGACGTCGCTCGCCGCTGGCATCCCGCTCGCGCTCACCCTCGCGCGACAGCTCCTCAAAGGCCACGCCGGCGTCGATGTCGTCGCCCTGCTCGCCCTCGGCGGCGCGCTCGCCCTCGGGGAGTACCTCACCGCCGCCGTCATCGCCCTCATGGTCGCGACCGGCGCCGCGCTCGAGGATTACGCCTCGGCCCGTGCCCAGCGCGAACTCTCCGCGCTGCTCGCGCGCGCGCCGCGCACCGCCCTGCGCGTCGAAGGCGGCGAATTGGTCGAAATCCCCATCGATGCCGTCGTCCCCGGCGATGTCCTCGCCGTGCGCGATGCCGATGTCGTGCCCGTCGATGGCATGGTGCTCGAAGGCGTGGCCGTGCTCGATGAGTCCGCGCTCACCGGCGAAAGCCGCCTCATCGAACGCGCGATGGGCGACCGTCTCGCGAGCGGCGTCCTCAATGCCGGCGGCGCCTTCCGCATGCGCGCCCTCGCGACCGCCGAGGCCAGCACCTATGCCGGCATCGTCCGCCTGGTGCGCGCCGCCCAGGAGGCAAAGGCCCCGCTCGTGCGCCTCGCCGACCGCTACGCCGCGATCTTCGTGCCCCTCGCGCTCGCCTGGGCGGGCCTGGCGTGGGCCATCTCCGGCAGCGCCGAACGCGCGCTCGCCGTGGTCGTGGTCGCGACGCCCTGCCCGCTGCTGCTCGCCGCCCCCATCGCCATCGTCGCCGGCACGTCGCGGTCGGCGCGGCGCGGCATCGTGATCAAAGGTGGCGGCGCCATCGAAACCCTCGCCCGCGTGCGCGCCGTGTATATGGATAAGACGGGCACGCTCACCGCCGGCACCCCCGAGGTCACGCGCGTCGAGGCGTTCGGCGAAACCACCGAGGCCGAGGTCCTGCGCCTCGCCGCCTCGCTCGACCAGCTTTCGTCGCATGTGATGGCCGCCGCGTTGGTGCGAACGGCACGGGGACGCGGCCTCGCGCTCGTCATCCCAGAAGGCGTGCGCGAACGCCCCGGTTCGGGCATCGAAGGCGAAGCCGCCGGCCGGGCCGTGCGCGTCGGCCAGTTCGATTGGGTCGCCGCCGGGCGCGATGTGCCCGAGCGCGTGCGCCGCTTCCGCCGCGCCGTCATGCGCGAAGGCGCCTCCGTCGTCTACGTCGAAGTCGATGGCGAGTTGGCCGGCGCGCTCGTGCTCCAGGACCCCATCCGGCCCGAGGCCCCGCGCGCCATTCGCACCCTCAAGCGCGGCGGCATCGAACGCGTGATCATGCTCACCGGCGACCACCCCGCCGTGGCCGATGCCGTCGGCAACGCCCTCGGCGTCGACCACGTCATCGCCGAATGCTCCCCCGCCGAGAAGGTCGAGGCCGTGCGCGAATCGAAGGCGCGCGCCGTCACCCTCATGGTCGGCGATGGCATCAACGACGCGCCCGCGCTCGCGGCCGCCGATGTGGGCGTGGCGATGGGCGCGCGCGGCGCCACCTCATCCTCCGAAGCCGCCGATATGGTCATCATGGTCGACCGCCTGGACCGCCTGGCCGAGGCGTTCACCATCGCCCGGCGGACGCGGCGCATCGCCGTCGAAAGCATGATGCTGGGGATGGCGCTCTCCGTGGTGGCGATGGGCTTCGCCGCCTTCGGCTACCTCGCACCCGTGGCCGGCGCCGTCCTCCAGGAGGCGATCGACCTGGCAGCCATTCTCAACGCCCTGCGCGCCCTCACGGGGGGGGTGAGCCGCCAGCCGCGCGCCCGCCTGCCCGAGGAGACCGCGCGCGAGCTGCGGCGCGAGCACCTGCGCCTGCTCCCCGCGCTCGAACAGCTGCGCACTGCCGCCGACCGCCTGGAGGAGCTGACCGCGCCCGAGGCCGGCGCCATCCTCACCACCGTTCGCACCTTCCTCCAGGACGACGTCCTGCCCCACGAACGGCGCGACGAAGGCGTCCTCTACCCCACGGTCAGCGGCATGCTCGGCGGCGATGACCCGCTCGGCGCGATGAGCCGCACCCACCAGGAGATCTTCCACCTGGCCCGCCAGTTCGACGCCCTCTGCGAGGCGATGTCACCCGGCGGCCCCGACCGCGAAGACCTCGCCGACATCCGCCGCGTGCTCTACGCCCTCCACGCCGTCCTCCGCCTCAACGTCGCCCAGGAAGAAGAGGTCTACCTCTCGCTGGACGATGACTACCTCACGCGGCCACTCGGGGGCGAGAATTCCCAGTTCCCGGTTCCCAGTTCCCAGGGGATCAACCCCGCGCGGTGAGTTCCCAGTTCCCAGCAGCCAGTTCCCAGGGGATCAACCCTGTGCGGTGAGCGCGCCTCCCCCGGGGTAGCCCGCCTCGAGCCTCGAACCTCGAACCTCGAGCCCATTTCTCCTTCCTCTTTTCTCTTTTCTCTCACTCCTCGTCATCGATGGCGGGGATGGTGAAGCTGAAGCGCGTGCCGCCTTCGGGGCGCGGCGCCGCGGCGATGGTGCCGTCCATCAGCTCCACCAGGCGCTTGCTCACCGTCAGCCCCAGGCCCAGGCCGGGCGCGCGCGAACGGTCCCGTTCGAGCCGTTCGAACGCCCGGAAGACGCGGTCCGCCTGCTCGGCGGGCAGCCCCGGGCCGCGATCGAGCACCGCGACCTCGACATGCCCGCCCGCCGGCCGCGCCTCGATCGTGATCGTCGCGTCCTTCGGGCTGTACTTCTCCGCGTTCGAAAGCAGGTTCGTGAGCACCTGGTCCAGCCACGTCGGGCGGGCGAGGAGGACGGGCAGCCCGCGTTCGAGGTTCAGTTCGATGGTGCGCGAAGGGTGCCGCCGCTGGTGCGCCGCCACCGCTCGCTGCACCACCCGCGGCAGGAGCACGGGCTCGAGTTCGAACTCCGGGCCGCTATCGAGCTGGGAGAGCATCAGCATGTTCTCGATCAGCGATTCCAGCCGCGAGACCGCCTCCGTCAGTTGATCCAGCGCGTCCGATTGGTCCTCCGCCGAGAGTTCGCCACGCCGCCGGTGGAGGTAGCTCACGAGCCCGACGACGAGCGTCAGCGGCGTGCGCAGCTCGTGCGAGACGCTCGCCAGGAACTCGTCCTTCGCCGCGTTCGCCTCGCGCAGCTGGTCCTCGGCGCGTTTGCGCGCGGTGATATCGAGGAAGGCGCCGACGGCCCCGCGCGGCTTGCCCCCGGGGTCGAGCAGCGGCGCCGCGTACTCCAGCAGGTGCAGCAGCCGACCATCGGTGAGCAGCAGGTCGTACTCCTCATCGACCACCGTTCCGCCGCGCACGGCGCGCTGGATGGGGAGGTCCTCGGCGGGCACTTCGACCCCTTCGCGCAGCACGCGGAAGGGCAGCGCGCCACCCTCGGCGCCGCTCTTGCTCGCGTTCTCGGCGGTCGAAATCGCGAGCATGGTGGCCATGGCGCGGTTCACGCGGATGTCCCGCGCCGAGCCATCGACGGCGAGCCCGATGCCCACGGGCAGCACCTCGAGCAGCGTCTCCAGCTCCGCCACGCGGTCGCGAAGCTGCCAGGCCGTGCGCAGCGAGCGGTCCTCGGCCTCGACCTCGGCGGTGATATCGGTGTTGGATCCGGCGAAGCCCACGAAGGCGCCATCGGGGCCGAACATGGGCGCGCCGCGCACCATCATCCAGCGGTATTCGCCGTCGTGGCGGAGGATGCGGTACGGCATCTCAAAGGGCTGGCGCGTGCGTACGGCCGCCTGCTGGATCTCGATACAGCGGGCCAAATCGTCCGGGTGGACGCCCGTCATCCAGCCCTCGCCCAGCTCCTCGCGCAGTTCGCGCCCGGTGAATTCGAGCCAGCGCGCGTTGCAGTAGGTACAGAGTCCATCCTCGCCGGTCACCCAGATGAGGACGGGCGCGGCATCGAGGAGCGCGCGCGCCGCCCCTTCGGGCAGCAGCTCACCGGGCGAGGCGGGCACGTTCGCATTACCCACGCGTGCACCGTACGGACGATCGGATTTCACCGGCATAAAGCAATCCCATGCTGTCGCACGACTCGCATGCGACCGACCTCACCCGCCCGCCCGGCGCATCAGCATTCGAGAACGACCTTGCCGAAGTTCGCGTTCGCTTCCAGCTGGCGATGCGCATCGGCCGCGCGCGCGAGCGGGAAGACGCTGTCGACGACGACCTTCACGCGCCCGCTCGCGATGTGCGGCAGCACGCTCTTTTCGAACGCGCGCACGGCGTAGGCCTTCTCCTCCAGCGGGCGCGCGCGGAGCACGGTGCCGCGCAGCTGCAGCCGCTTCGCGAGCAAGAGACCCAGGTTCACCTGCGTCACCGACCCGCCCATGAGCCCGACGAACGTCATCCGTCCCTTCGGGGCGAGCGCCTTCAGGTTCCGCTCCAGGTATTCCGCGCCCACGACATCGAGGATGACATCCACGCCGCGCCCGCCGGTCTCGGTCGCGACGGCGGCGGCGAAGTCGCTCTCGCGGTAGTTCACGCCGATATCGAGGCCGATCTCGGCCGCGCGCGCGAGCTTCTCATCGCTCCCTGCCGTGCCGATCACGAGCGACGCGCCCATCACCTTCGCGACCTGGATGGCGGCCACGCCGACGCCGGAGCCCACGGCATGCACGAGCACCCGCTCCCCCGCGACGAGCCCGCACTGGACGAGCGCGTCGTGCGCCGTGATGTAGACCTCGGGCGTGGCGCCGGCCTCGATCCAGGAAAGACTGGCGGGTACGTGCATGGCCAGGCGATGGTGGATGGCCACCTTCTCCGCGTAGCCCCCGCCCGCGAGCAGCCCCATCACGCGGTCGCCGGGCGCGAAGCCCTCGGTCGCGGCGCCGACGGATATGACCTCGCCGGCGAACTCCAGGCCGAGGATCTCGTGCTCCGGCTTCGGGCCCGGCTGGGGGTAGCCGCCGCGGCGCTGCATCAGGTCCGCGCGATTCAGCGCCGCCGCGCGCACGCGCACGAGCAGCTCTTCCGGCCCGGCCACGGGGTCGGGAATTTCACGGTACTGGAGGGCGTCCGGCTCGGGGCCGGGATTCGGCAGGACAATCGCATGCATCGCGACAGTGTACCCGCGCCATCGCGCCCGGGCGCGACCGCAGCCGCCTACACCCAGGTGGCCGCAGGCTCCCCGCCGCCGCGTTCGCTGATGCTGACCTGGTTCGCGCCGCCGCCGATGCGAACCTCGTAGCGGTCCGCCGCGGCGCCGTCCCGGGAGGAGAGGCTCGCGCCCCCGCCCGCGGCCCGGATGCGCTGGCCATCGAGGTCCACGCGGTTGGCGCCGCCGCCGATTTCGAGGCGCACGGCCGTGCCCGCCGGCCGCCGGATGACGAGATGATTCGTGCCGCCGCCGAGCGTGACCGGCACGGCGCCGGTGGGCGCGGGCAGGTCGAGCGTGACATGGTTGGCGCCGCCGCCGGCGCGCACGGACTCGACCCGCGCGCCCTCCAGGTGGGCCTCCAACCGGTTCACGCCTCCGCGCGATTCGAGCCGCCAGGGCACCGCCGGGTTGAGCACCACCTCGCCGCGCGACTGCTCCTTCGAGCCGCCGAACAGGCCGCCCAGGACGTCGCGCAGCGTGAACCGCTCGTACGAGACCTCGATCACGCCATCCTCGACGCTGACATCCGGGATTTCGCCCTCGAAGTGGGCTTCGAAGAGCCCCACGAGCGTGGGATCGACGCGCACCGACACATTCGAAACCCCGCGCGCGAACACGAGCGAACCGCGCGTGACATCGCCGAGCGGGGCCGAAAACGTGCGAGCGCCGGGCGTGGTGACTGGCATGAAATCCTCCGGCCGCGAAACACGCAGCCCACCCATGATGGTCCCCGCGCCGGGCCTCATGTGTCGCCCACTTCACACTCGCACGCCCCCGGAACCACCCACGGCCGTTCGGCCCGCGCCGGCGTCACCGGTTGTCCCCCCGGCGGCTCATAGCGAACGCCCAATTGACCGATGCTATGGTAGAGTGCGGCATTGGTGGCGAGGCGACCGGTTTCGAGTATGTCCGGCAAGCCTCCAGCCCGACCGAACGAACCGGCTCGCCGGGAGGTCATGGAAGAATGACACAGCTACCCGCGACCTCGCGGGAGGTCCTGTACGGCAGCGTGCGCGTGAAGATCTGGGAATCGCGTGACCTTGCGGAAGAGGCAGCACGCGAAGTGGACCAGGAGCGCCGTGAACTCGGCCTCGATTCGGAGCGCTGTCTCCCGCGCAAAGCCTCCATGGAAGCGGCGATCACCCTTTAGGGAGTGCGGTGGACGACGAGCGGCTCTACTCGCCCGATGACTTGGACGCCGTCTTTCAGCGCCTTTCGAACCTGAACCGCCAGGGTGGCGCGGTTGCCACCGCCGGCGAGGCAGTGGTGGCTTCGCTGCGGCGAAGTGGTGCGACGTTCGTGCTCCGCGAAGACCGCTACATCGATCGTGATTACAGCCGCGCCTTCGATGCGTTCTACGGCGGATTCTTCCGGCCGCCGCCCAAGTTCACCACCCGCTATCACTTCTTCACACGGCCGTTCGATCCGGCGGATGCCGCGTCGGCTGTGCCGGCATCGGGCGAATATTTGGGCTTCGTCGTGCTCTGGGAGACTGATCCCCTGATCGTCGGACGGACCGTCATCGAGCCACCCATGCCCGCCACGCAAATGCTGGGGCGACCCACGAGGGTGCACATCGGCGGTCACCGGTTCGAGCTCAACGCGGCGCCGTTCTGTGCGAAGGACTTCGGCGTCGCCGCCTGCGCCACAGTCGCGACCTACCTTGCAGCCGAGTTGGCGGGACATCAGTACGGGTTCCCGCGAACATCGACAACCGAGGTCACGCAACTCGCAACGGCGAACGGTGGGGACTTCGGCCGGCCCCTCCCCCAGCGTTTCGGCCTCACTCCGGCCGAAATCTGCCGGGCACTCGCGGCGTTGGGATACGAACCGTTCGTCGAAGACCTGAGTACCTTCGAGTGGGACGCTGACGCCACGATCCTCGCGCACCTGACCTCGAGGATTCCGGTGATCATCCTGCTTGAGGTGTTTCCGGATCCGGGCGGTGCAGACAGCACCGAGCGCGCGCGCGAGGCCGACGATCGCGATCGCCACGCGGTTGTCGCCGTAGGCTACGACTGGGACCCGGATCGCGCCCTCCGAAACCGAAGCTGGACGGCCGGTCTCGAACGCGTCTACGTCCACGACGACCGCTACGGTCCCTTCGTGCCCATGACCTTCGTAACGAAGGGGGGCGCCGAGGTCGAACTCGAATACCTCTCCGGGGCGCGACGAGCCATGGTGAAGCAGCTCATCCTTCCCCTTCCGCCCCGCACCTACCTGATCTCCAAGGAAGCGCACCTGGCAGGCCGATCGGTGCTGCACCGCATCGCCGCCCGCACCGCACCGGGTACCGACCCATCCAACTTGCTCGTCAGGACGTACCTCATGCCTTCGAGCGAGCTCAAGCGCCAGGCCGCTGACTGGGGATTCGCGGGGCCGGCGGCGCACCTGCTGCAGCAGTCCCTTCCGCATCGCGTGTGGGTCTCCGAAGCCTGGCTCGTGGGCGACGTGGGCCGCCCCGGAGGCAAGCCGTCCGGCCGCGCCCTCTGCGACCCGACCGCGCTGCGGGACGCAACCCGGCGGCACGTCCTCTGGTCTCACTACCTCGATGACGTGCACGACGTGGACCTCTCCACCAATACCTGACCCACGGCCGTTCGGCCCGCGCCGGCGTCACCGGTTGTCCCCCCGGCGGCGGCATTCGTTCACGCAATGCTCCCGGACACGGTGGGGTTTTCCCCGATGAACAGTTGATTCCCCTTTTTCGACCATTTCCCTGTGCCGCGACCGGGGGGACGCGGCCGGCCGTACCACAGGGAGGACTATGTGAGCGTTCGATCGAGGTTGAAGCGTCCGGCGGGGGTCGCGCGTCCCCGGGCTACGTCGCGCGTGCGAGCGGGTATCCGGGGCAAGCTGCTCGGCGCCTTCTCGGTCGTGCTCCTCCTCATGCTCGCGGTGGGCCTCACCTCGATCGTGAAGCTCAACAACGCCGCCGATGCCGCTCGCGACCTTCGCCAGCGCAGCATCACCGGCGCCGTCGCCTCCACCGAGGCGAAGCTCCAACTCCAGCTCCTCCTCGCCTACGGCGCCCAGATCGCCACGGCGAAGGACGAGGACGCCTTCAACGCCACCATTCAGAACACGAAATCCACCACCGCGCAGGCCCAGGCCGCCCTCCAGCGCTACCTGCCGACCATCACCACCGAGGAGCAGAACGCCGAGTTCGTGAAGGCGTTCGATGCCCTCCAGGCGCTTTCGAGCAACAAGTACACCGAGCTCATCCAGCAGGGGAAGGTGTCCGAGGCCGCCGCCGAGGGGGCCAAGCTCACCCCCGCCATCGCCGCCGCCACGGCCGCGCTCGATAAGCTCCAGAAGATCAGCACCGAAGGCGCCGACCGCGCCGCCGACGATGCCGCCGCCTCGGCCGCGCAGGCCCGCATGGTCGTGATCGTGCTGCTCGCCGTCGCCACCACCGTGGGTATCGCCGCCGCCTGGTGGCTTTCGCGCTCGCTCGTCAACGGCGTGCAGCAGGCCGCGAACGCCGCCCAGCGGATCGCCGAAGGCGATGTCGATGTCGCCATCGATGTCCATTCGCGCGACGAAGTGGGCGACCTCGGCCGCTCCTTCGTGGCCATGAGCGGCTACCTCAAGGAGATGGTCGCCGCCGCCGAGGCCGTCTCCGCCGGCGACCTCACCATCTCCGTGCACCCCCGCGGCGAACGGGACGCGCTCGGCAATTCGCTCGCGAGCATGCTCCTGTCCCTGCGCGAATTCGTCGGTGGCGTGCGCGAACACGCCGGCGAGATCGAAGTCGCCGCAGCCGGGCTCGAGGATGCCTCCTCGCAGCTCGAAAGCGCTTCGCACCAGATTACGGACGCGATCACGGGAGTGAGCCGCTCGGCGGTGTCGCTTTCGGCCCTTTCGCAGGATTCGTCGCGCGAAGTCGAACGGCTCGCCGCCGGTTCGCAGCAGGTGGCCGCGAGCGCCCAGGAGAGCGCCGATGGCGCCGCCCGCAGCCGCGATGAAGCGACCGCCATGGGCAATCGCATCGGCGCCGTCTCGGGCGTGAGCGAAGAACTCGCCCGCAGCGCCGATGCCAGCCGCAGCGCCGCCGTGCAGGGCCAGGCCGCCGTGCACCAGGCCGTGACCTCCATGGAATCCATCGCCACCGCCGTCAGCCGCGCCTCCGAGACCATCAACCAGCTCGGCGAATACGGCAACCAGATCGGCGACATCGTTCGCACGATCGACGAAATCGCGAGCCAGACGAACCTCCTCGCGCTCAACGCCGCGATCGAGGCCGCCCGCGCCGGCGAGCAGGGCCGCGGCTTCGCCGTCGTCGCCGAAAACGTCCGCCACCTCGCCGAACGCTCCTCCGGCGCGACCAAGGAGATCGCGGACCTCATCGCCAAGGTGCAGCAGGGAACCCGCGAGGCCGTTCTCGCCATGAAGGCCGGCGTCCAGGACGTCGAACAGGGCCGCGAAATCACCGCCGAGGCGGGCGACGCGCTCGAGACCATCCTCGCCTCCGTCGCCCAATCGGCCGAACAGATGCAGTCCATCGCGACCGAGGTGCGGAGCCTCGGCGATGGCGCCGCGCGCATCGTCGAAGCCGGCGACGAGATGGCGACCATCGCCCGCCAGTCCGCCTCCAGCGCCGGCGAAATGGCCGACGGCACCGGCAAAGTGACCGAGGCGATCCTCCAGGTGAGCGCCATGAGCGAGGAGACCAGCGCCTCCGCCGAGCAGGTCTCGGCCTCCAGCGACGGGCTCGCCACCCAGTCCCGGGAGCTTTCGCAGACCGCGCGGCAGATGCGCGAACTCTCCGACGCCCTCACGCGCGCGGTCGGCCAGTTCCGGCTGAGCGCGAACGACGCCGGCGCCTCCCCGCCGGAGTTCGCCGCCCGCTGACGGCGGCCCACCCTCTTCCTCGCACGAGGCCCCGGCACACCACCGGGGCCTTTCGCATCCCGGCCCCGGGCGGCGATTTCGCAACGCCACGGACGTGTAGAGTCAGACGATGCCCGGCCGCATGGAAGCAACCTTCGGCGCATTCCAGAGCCGCAACTTCACGGTGCTGTGGTTCGGCACGCTCTTCGCTTTCATCGCCTTCTTTATGTCGACCGTGGTCCAGGGCATCGTCGCCTTCGATCTGAGCGGCAACAACCGCGCCGTCGGCTTCGTCGTGTTCGCGCAGGGCATCGCGCAGCTCATGCTCGGGCCGTTCGGCGGCGCCTTCGCCGACCGTCTTTCGAAGAAGCTCGTCATCCTCGTCTGTCAGTCCGTGATCATGGCCTGCTTCTTCGTGCTCGCCTTCCTCGTCGCCACCGACGCCATCCGCGTGCCGTTGCTCGCTGCCGGGTCGTTCGTCATCGGGTCGTCGTTCTCGTTCCTGGGCCCCTCGCGGCAGTCGTTCATGGTCGAACTGGTGGATACGGCGAAACGCGGGAACGCAGTGGCGCTGAGCCAGGTCGCCGGCAACGCCTCGCGCATCATCGGTCCGCTGCTCGCCGCCGCGTTGCTCGCCATCGACCGCCTGGGCACGGCCGGCGCGTACATGGCGATGGGCGTGCTCTACGTGGGCACCGTCGCCGCGACGGTTTCGCTGCCGCGGGGGGCGCCGCCGGCCGGGGCACAGGGCCGCAGCGTCCTCGGCGATGTGCTCGTCGGCTTCGGCTATGTGCGCGACCACCCGCCCATTCGCACGCTCATCCTCTCCTACGTGCTCGTGATCATGGCCGGCTTCTCGTACGTGACGGTGCTGCCCGGGCTGCTCGAAAACGAACTCGGACGCAGCGCCGGGAGCATGACGCTGCTGCTCGGCGTGAGCGCGCTCGGCGGCCTGGGGTCGAGCCTGTATGTCGCCTCCCTCGCCGACAGCCCCCGCGCGCGCCGCGTCTACACCGTGATGACGCTGCTGTTCGGCATCTCACTCGCGGGCAGCGGCTTCGCCCCCGGCTTCGGCATCCTGCTGGTCGGCATGTTCGGCATCGGCATCGGCAGCGGCGGCTTCCAGACCCTGAACGGCGCGCTCGTTTCGCACATGACGGAGCAGGCCTACTTCGGCCGCGTCATCTCGCTGACCTTCCTCGCCTTCGCGGCTTCGAGCGTGCTCGCCTGGCCCATCGGCATCTTCGCCGACGCCGCGGGCGAACGTGCCACGCTCGTCATCATGGGCGCCTCCGTGATGGCCATCGTCGCCGCGTTCAGCGGCGCCGCCCGGGTGGCGGCGAGAGAAAAGAGAAAAGAGGAAGGAGAAAAGGAGACGGGGCCAACCCCGGCATAATCAAGCTCGCGCGGGGTTGCCCCCGCTCGAGCCTCGAGCCTCGCGCCTCGAACCCTTTTCTCCATCCTCTTTTCTCCTTTCTCTTCCCCGGGGTTGCCCCACCTCGAGCCTCGAGCCTCGAACCTCGAGCCCCCGTCCTCATTCCTCATTCCTCATTCCTCATTCCTCATTCCTCATTCCTCCCCCCTCGCCCATACTCGCGGCATGAGCTGGCTCGTCTTCGCGCTTCTCTCGGCGGCGGCGGCCGCGGCGACGGCCATCCTCGCCAAGATCGGCGTGAAGGATGTGAACTCGAACCTCGCGACGGCGATCCGGACGGTCGTCATCCTCGCGTTCGCGTGGGGCATCGTGTTCGCCACGGGCAGCCAGAAGGAGCTCGGGCGGCTCAGCGGCCACACCCTCCTCTTCCTCGTGCTCAGCGGCATCGCCACGGGCGCGTCGTGGCTCTTCTACTTTCGCGCGCTACAGCTGGGCAAGGCCTCGCAGGTCGCGCCCGTGGACAAGCTCTCGGTCGTGCTCACGATCGTCTTCGCGGCCACGTTCCTGGGCGAAGGGCTGAGCTGGCAGGTCGCGGCGGGGGCCACGCTGCTCGCCTCGGGCATCCTTCTCATCACGCTGGCGTGAAGTTCCCAGTTCCCGGTTGTCAGTTCCCAGGGGCTACCCCGGGGGTGCGAGGCACCCCGTGGAGTCGTTCGATGACCTCCGGTGCGCGTGCTCACCCGGCACCCGCGCGTTCACCATCGAGACTGGTTCGAAACGAAGGGCGCCGGAGGCGACGAATGCTGCGCGTGGGAGACCCCGCTCCCGAGGTCGCGGGCGAACTGGACGATGGCACGCCGTTCCGCCTCTCGGAATACCGTGGGAAGCAGGCCGTCGTCCTCTACTTCTACCCGAAGGACTTCACCGGCGGCTGTACGCGCCAGGCCTGCAGCTTCCGCGACAACTTCGGCGACATCACCCGGCGCGGTGCCCTCCTCGTCGGCGTCAGCAGCGACGACGCCGAGAGCCACGCCGCCTTCCGCGACAAACACCGGCTCCCCTTCCCGCTCCTCGCCGATACGGGCGGCGCCGCCTTCGCCGCCTACGGAGCGAAGGGCCCGCTCGGCCTGGGCAAGGCGCGCGTCACCTACGTCATCGACCGCGAGGGCATCATCCGCGCCGTCATCCGCCACGACCTGCGCATCGGCCAGCACGTCCCCGATGTCGTGGCCGCGCTCGATGCCCTGCCCGTGGCCTGAGCGAACGCAAGCCCCGCGCCTGCGATACTGCGGAGGTGCGCGCCAAGCCCAACGCCACCCCGGATGACCTCGCCTTCGGCATCAACGCCTGCGCCCTCGCGCTCTCCAGCGGCCACGCGAAATCCGTCCTCTGGCTGCGCGACACTCGCAACGACCGCGTCCTCCAGCTCGTCGATATCGCCATCGATGCCGGCATCCCCGCCGAGGGTGTCGATGAGGCGCGCCTCGACCAGCTGACGGGCGAGGGCGTGCACCAGGGCATCCTCGTGCGGTTGGCGAACCTCGAAGCGGTGGACCTGCGCCGTGCGGCCGCGGGCGAAGGCCCCGCCCTCGTCCTCCTCCTCGACAGCATCACCGACCCGCAGAACGTGGGCGCCATCCTCCGCACGGCGGTGGCGGTGGGGACGGCGGCGGTGGTGCTGCCCCGGCGGCGAGGCGCGCTGCTCACCCCCGGCGTCCACCGCGCGAGCGCCGGCCTGAGCTTCCTCGCCCCCGTGGTCGCGCCCCAGAACCTGAACCAGGCGATCGCGACACTGAAGGAGGCCGGCTTCTGGGTCGTCGCGGCCGCCACGGGCGAGGGTTCCGTCCCCGCGACCGAGTTCGATTGGCCGCGCAAGACGGCGCTCGTACTCGGAAGCGAAGGCGAGGGCGTGGCCCACCTGCTCCTGCGCGAAAGCGACTTCCGCGTCGCGCTGCCGATGGACCCGCGCGTCGAATCGCTGAACGTAGGCGTGGCCTGCGGCGCGCTCTCCTACCTCTGGCGCCGCCAGTGGCCGGCGGGTTAGCGCGGCCCCGGAGCCTGTCAGCCTGAGCTACGAACCGTGGGCATGGGCCGGCCGAGGGGTGTGGCAGATGCCAGGTCGAGGCGCCGTTGCTTCCCGCCCACGCTGATGAGATAGGCAAACGGCCGGGCAGAGTGGTCCGCGTCCAACCCTCGCAGCCAATCCCAACGGTTGAGAAGCATCCTCATCACGGGAAATGCAGGTGCGTTTCCTGTATCGAGATAGACGATGCCTACCTTGTTGGCGATGAGCAGCCGCCTTTCCTCTTCGTTATTCACCATCCACTTGTTCTGGGAGAAGACCAGCCAGCCTCGTTCACCCACGACCGGGATCCAATCGGGATCCTTGGTTCCGCGGCGCACAACCTGGTGGTATCCATTCGAAGCGAAATGAATGGTATCCGTCGGCGCCTTAATGAGAGTCAGGGCACGCGGGATACCCGTACCATTGTCTTCATCGAAAAACAGGTTCACGCCGCTTGCAGGACAGCTTCGATTGCGCTCGACGGGATCTCGAAGTCCTCTTCCAGCTCGGCGATGGTCTGCCCGGCTTTCCAACGACTGACGACGGTCTCAATACGGACATTCGTCCCAACGAACGTCGGAAGTCCGGACGCATGCTCGGGATCCACCACAACCGGCGCGTTCCTGCCCAGCGGGTAGAACCTGGTAGCCAGCGTGTCAGCGAGATCGAAGTCGAACAGCTCAAGCGTATCGCGGAAGTCGAGCGGCAGAACGAACTTCCCGCCCTCATCGATCGCGATTCGCCGCTCGCCCTTCGCCGGGTGGGCCTCTTCGAACTCGTGAATGATGTGCCCGCCCTCGAACACGATGCTTTCCGAAGCGAACGGCCATTCGACGCCGAGGCGCTCGCGCGCGAACCGATGCGCCTCGCGCAGACGCTGCAGTTTGATTTGCCTGCCGCTGCGGCGGCGGTATCGCGCCACAACCAGGATTTCAGCCAGCTGCAGGAACGAGACGATGGGAGGGCCGCCGGTATCAGGGGGAGACCCGAACACCGGCTCCATCTTGTGGCCTGGCGCCGCGTAGCCGAACAGCCAGCGACGGACGTTCTGCGGTGTGGTGCCCGCGAGCCGCGCAGCCTGCGAGATCGTGTAGCTCCTCGCAGCCCGCATCGGGCTTATTTCGGTTGCCACGATGCCCCTCCGCGTACCGCCGTGGCCCACGCCACGGCGGTGCGACTTCAGAATCAGCATCCTCCCGCCACCCCGCTCAATCTAGCACACGCCCGCTAGCGCAGCCGCCCGCCTACCTCGGCTTGAAGGCGACCACTGCCGCCGAGGCGAGGCCGCGACCGCCGTCGTATTCGGCCGCCACGCTCGTGACATCGTGGAAGCCGGCCGCGGTGATCGCCGCGAGGTAGTCCGCCTCGAGCAGCGCGCCCGCGACGCAGCCCGCCCACTTCTCCATGTCGCCCTTCACGTCCTCCGGCACGGGCTTCGTCCAGACGATGTCCGAGACTTGCAGCCGCCCGCCCGGGCGCAGCACGCGAAACGCCTCGCCGAACACCTGCGCCTTGTCCGGCGCCAGGTTGATCACGCAGTTCGAGATGATCACGTCGACGCTCGCCGCATCCAGGGGCAGGTGCTCGATTTCGCCCAAGCGGAACTCGACGTTCCCGGCGCCCACCTTCACGGCGTTCTTGCGCGCGAGCGCGACCATCTCCGGCGTCATGTCCACACCGACGACGCTGCCCGTGGGGCCGACCATCTTCGCCGCGAGGAAGCAGTCGATACCGCCGCCCGAGCCCAGGTCGAGCACGCGTTCACCCGGCTGGAGCGCCGCGATCGCCGTCGGGTTACCGCAGCCGAAGGCCACGTCCGTCACCGTCGCGGGGAGGTCGCTGGTGTCCGCGTCCGCGTAGAGCCGGGCGATATTCGTGATCTGGACCTCGTCGATGGCCGTATCGCCGCAGCAGGACGTGGCCGAACCGGGCACCGCGCAGCTCTCGTCGTCCGGGCCGCAACAGCTCGCCGCGCCGCCCACGAGCGTCAACGGAATGACATCGGCGCGTTCAAGCACGGGCCGGACGCGGCTGGCATAGGCGGCGGAGACGCCCTGGCGGATTTCGTCGTCGCTGGGGTTCGTGGTCACGGTGCTTCCTCCGGCGGGCGTTCATCGGTTATTTCCGATTGACCCTGTATCGGAAAATTACGATATGATGACCGGGACGTCAAGCCCCGGGACCGGTCCATGAAAGCAATTGATAGCCTCAGCACCGATGAAGAACGCGCCGCCGCCATCTTCCGCGCGCTCGGCAACCCCGCCCGCGTGCGCATCATCATGGAGCTCGCCCGCCAGAACGCGTGCGTCACGGGCGACCTGGTGGAGGTGCTCCCCCTCGCCCAGTCGACCGTCTCCGAACACCTGAAGGTGCTCCGCGAGGCCGGGATTGTGCTCGGCAGCTCCGGCGGTCGCGACGCGCGCTACTGCCTCGACCCGGATGCCGTGCGTTGGCTGGCGAACTTCTGCTTCGGCATCTGTTGCCCCCCCGGCGGCGAGACCTCCTGCGGCGAATCCTGCGGCTGCGAGCCCTGCGCCTGCGATTGAGGCCGCGAACACGCGCGCTATTGCGTCGGAACCTCACCACCGCGTGATTCGTTCGTACGAGAGAGATAGGCTTGAGTGCGGTCGATCGGGGAGGTTCGCGTGGCGAGGCGAAAGGCACGGCGGAACGCGCGCAGGGCGCGAGACACGCATCGCCGTCCCCCCGGCCCGCTCATCGCCGAAGCCGCCGGCAGGGGCACGCCCGGCCCGGCCGCCGTCCCCGCGCCGCGCCCCATCGGCTACGTGCCCGCCATCGATGGCCTCCGCGCCCTCGCCGTGACCGCCGTCGCCGCCTACCACGCGGGCGCGGCATGGGCCCCCGGCGGCTTCCTCGGCGTCGAGGTCTTCTTCGTCATCAGCGGCTTCCTCACCACCGGCATGGTCGCCTCCGCGCGCGGCGGGAGCGGCGGCCTCGGCGGCTTCTGGGCGCGGCGCGCGCGACGGCTGCTCCCGGCCGCGTTCGCGCTCATCGCCGCGACCCTGGCGTGGACGGCCCTGTTCGAATCCGGCGAACTCGCGAGCCTGCGCGGCGATGCCCTCGCCAGCCTCGTCATGCTCACCAACTGGGACCTCGTGCTCGGGCACCAGTCCTACTTCGAATCCTTCGGGCGGCCGTCGCTCCTGCGGCACTTCTGGTCGCTCGCGGTGGAGTGGCAGTACTACCTGGCCTGGCCCGCGCTGCTCTGGGTGGCCCTGCCGCGCGTCCCGAAGAAGGCGCTCGCGGGCGTCGCGATCGCGGGGGCGGCAGCCTCGGCGCTGCTCATGGCGGTGCTCTTCGTGCCCGGCGCCGACCCCTCGCGCGTCTACTACGGCACCGATACCCGGCTCGCGGGCCTGCTCGTGGGGTCGGCACTCGCGCTGGCGTGGCCGAACGCCGGCCTCCAGCGGCGAAGTGTCCGCGCCGGGTTCGCGCTCGATGCCACGGCCCTGGCGCTGCTGCTCGCGCTCGCCGGCGCCGCCGTCTTCGTGGGCGAACGCGACACGACGCTCTATCGCGGCGGGTTCGCCCTCACCGCCATCGCGACGGCCGCGCTGGTCGCGATCCTGCTCCATCCTTCGGGCCGTTGGCGCACACGCGTGCTCGGGTGCGCGCCCCTGCGCTGGCTCGGCCTTCGCTCCTACAGCGTCTACCTCTGGCACTGGCCCGTGATCATGCTCACCCGCCCGGGCACCGATATCGACCTCGCGGGCGTGCCGCTGGCCGTGCTCCGCATCGCGCTCACCTTCGCATTGGCCGAAGCCTCGTACCGGTGGGTCGAAACGCCGTTCCGGCGCGGGCTCGCGGGGAGGCTGTGGCGAACCGCCCGGCAGGGCCACCCCCGGGCGAGATTGCGAACGGCGGCCGTGGGATTCGCCGCCGCGGCCTCGGTGGTCGTGCTCGTCGCGGTCGCGATCGGCGCGCACCCGGCGGCGCCGCCCGCATCGCTTTCGAAGAGCCACATCCGCGCCGTCTACGCTGCCGAGCCGTCACCTTCGCCCACACCGGAACCGCCGGGCACGCCCGAAGCCACGCCCACGCCCGAGCCCGAGTCTTCGCCCACGGAGACACCGGAGGCCACGGCCGCGGTGCCGGCGCCGACCGAACCACCTGCCCCGGAGCCGACGCCCGTCCCCATCGCGACTGCGCCCCCCACGCCACCTCCGCCGCCACCACCCACGCCCACCCCGACGGAACGTCCCCCGCGCGCGCCCGCACCCGTGAGCGCGCTCGGCGACAGCGTCATGCTCGGGGCGGCGGAGGCGCTGCCGGGCGTGCTGGGCACGGTCGAAGTCGATGCCGCCATCGCCCGGCAAACGGCGCAGGGCATCGCCGTCCTGCGCGATTGGGAGGCAAGCGGGTCGCTCGGGCCGATCCTGGTGGTGCAACTCGGCAACAACGGCACCATCACCGCCGGGCAGTTCGACCAGGTGATGGCGATCGCCGGCAGCCGCCGCGTCGTCTGGGTGAACGTCCGCGTCGACCGCCCATGGGAAGAAGGCAACAACGCCGTCATCGCCGCCGGCGTCGCGCGCTACGGCAACGCCCGGCTCGCCGACTGGCACGCCGAATCCGCGAACGCCGACGGCTGGTTCATCGCCGACGGCATCCACCTCACCTGGCGCGGCGCCGAAGCCTATGCCGCGGTCATCGCTCGCGCGATGTAGTTCCCGGTTCCAAGTTCCCAGTTCCCAGGGGATCGGCCCCGTGGGGAGTTCCCGGTTCCAGGTTCCCAGTTCCCAGGGGATCGGCCCCGTGGGGAGTTCCCGGTTCCAGGTTCCAGGTTCCCAGGGGATCAGCCCCCCTTCGGGGCGAACGCGCCCCCCGGGGTTTTTCGCCATGGCTACCCCTCAGGGGCGGCATTGTCCCCCGGGGTAGCCCCTGGGAACTGGGAACTGGCCACTGGGAACTCACTGGGAACTGGGAACCGGCCACTGGGAACTAGCTCGCGACAGCGAGCACCGCCCGCAGCCCTTCGTCCAGCTCCAGCACATCCGTGTTGATGACGAGGTCGTAGTGCGTGGGGAGTTCGTGGTCGAGGGTGTAGAAGCGCTTGAGGAAGTCGGCGCGGGCTTCGTCCGAGGCCTCGACCGCGCGGGCCGCCTCGTCGAGCGCCGTCCCCTGTTCGCTCATCACGCGCAGGGCGCGCACCTCGGCCGGCGCGGTCACGAGCACGCGCAGGAGGCCGGGCGTGCCCGCGAGGGGTATGGCCGCGCCGTGCGCGACGATGACCACGAACTGCATCGCCGCCGTCTCGCGGATGACTTCCGTGATGAGCGCTTCGTACCCGCTCGCGGCGAGGTCGGTGGCGGCGTGGCCGTGGGTGCGCTTCGCGCCGGCGCCGGGCAACCCCGCGAGGATGCGCTGCACGAGACCCTGCCGGTCCTCCGCTTTCGCCACCTCAGCCGGGCCAACCCCCGCGACAGCGGCCGCGCGGTCGATGATCTCGGCATCGACATAGCGGAAGCCCAGGGCGTCGGCGACAGCCTCCCCCAGCTCCTCGCCCCCGGCGCCAAGCGTGAGTGCGATGGTGATGACGGTAGCGGGCATGGGCGGACTCCCGGGGGAAGGTGCCGCGAAGTATAGGGAGTTCCCAGTTCCCAGTTCCAAGTGTCCAGGGGATCAGCCCCCAGAGGGTTGATCCCCTTGGAACTGGGAACTGGTCACTGGGAACTCGCTAAACATCCTGCCGCGAGAAGCCGCGGGCCGCGATCGCGAGGGGGGCGGCCGTCCAGGCGAGGATGGCCGTCAGGAGCAGCGAGCGGCTGACGCCCGTGCCCAGGCGGTCCGTGAGGTACGCGCCAAGCGGCCCGAGGACGTCGAGGTCGCGTTCGATGCTCATGATCGCGAGCAGGCGCGTGGCCTCGGCCGGGTTCAGGAGCGCCACCGCCACCAGCGTCCGGCCCGAGGGCGAAACCGCCAGCGCGAAGCCGATCGCGCCAAGGTCATAGGCCAGCACGAGCACGAACCAGAGCACCACCGCCAGCCCCAGCGCCTTCACGCGGCTCCCCGCGAACACCGAGACGAGGATGCCCAGGCTCAGCATCGCGCTCGCGAGCACGCCCGAAAGCAGCACGAAGAGCAGGTAGTGCCCGATATCCGAGAGCGGGCTGAAGAGCATCATGAAGAGGCCCGCGATGCCGAAGCCCGCGGCGATCGCGCCCCAGACGGCCAGCGTCAGCCCGATGTACTTGCCAATGAGCACCTGCACCGGCGTCACCGGCTGGCTGAGAAGCGTGGCCAGCGTGCCCCGGTCCCGTTCGCCCGCGATGGCGCCCGCCCCGAGCACCAGCGCGAGCAGCGGCACGAGCAGCAGGCAGAGGTTGATGAGCCCGGCCGTCGTGCGGTTGAAGCCCTGTTCGCCGATGCCGCCCGAATCGGCCTGCACGTGCGACAGGATCATCGCCACCACGGCGAAAGTCGCCGCGAACACCACGAGCCAGCCGCTCGCCACCGCGTCGCGCAGCTCCTTGCGCGCGATCGTCATCACCGCGTTCATGAAAGCCCTCCCCGCACCGACTGCAGGTGCATGACGGCGGCATCGACCGATGCCTCTTCCACCCGGAAGTCGAGGATGCCGATGCCCGCCGCCACGAGCGCCTCGACGACGTGCGCCTTGTCGGTGGCGGCGCAGTTCACCACAACCCAGTCGCCCGTGCGGGCGATGGCGCCGGCCATGGGCATGCGCTCGAGCAGCGTCACCGCTTCGGGGCTGTGCCCGTTGAGCCGCAGGAAGAGCTTGCTGCCCGCCGCCCCGGAGGCCGCGAGCCCCGTCGCCGGGCCCGAGTACACCGTCTTCCCCTGGTCCAGCACGAGCGCGTGGTCGGCCACGTAGGGCACGTCCTCGAGCCAGTGCGTCGAAAACAGGATCGCCTTGCCCGCCGCGCGCTGCTCCGAGACGAGGCGGCGGAGGTCGAGCCGGGCGCTGACATCGAGGCCGGCGGCGGGCTCATCGAGCACCAGCACCGGCGGGTTCGAAAGCTGCGCGATGGCCAGCGCGAGCCGCTGGCGCATGCCGCCCGAAAGCGCACCCGCCTTCTTGCTTACGTGCTCGGCCAGCCCGGCCGTCTCCACCGCGGCATGGGCGCGCTCGGCCGGAAGGCGGCGCAGGTTCGCGTAGAAGCGCGCCGTCTCGCCGACGGTCAGGTCCGAATGGAACGCCGGGTCCTGGGGCACATAGCCCACCATCTCCCGCGCCCGCTTCGGCTCCTTCGCGACATCCGCGCCGTTGATCGTGATCGTGCCCTCGAAGCGGATGAGCCCGATGACGGACTTGATGAGCGTGCTCTTGCCCGCCCCGTTCGCGCCAATCACCGCCGTCACCGAACCCGGTGCGATGGAGAGCGAGGCGCTATCGAGGACGGTCGTCTTGCCGTAGCGCTTGGTCACATTGGTCGCCGTCAGCATCGTCAGGCCCCCCTCCCGAAGCCGATGCGGGCATAGCCGAGGCCCGCCGCCGGGATCGCGGTGAGCGCCAGCAACGCCAGCAGGGCCGCCAGGCTGCCCGTCTCCGAACCGGAAGCGAGCCGCGCCGTCGGCCGCATGAGCGGCGCATGGTCGATCACCGTCGGGGCATACGTATACGCCGGGAACCAGCGCGCGGCGAGATCCACCGCCGTCTGCGCGGGCGTGAACGAATACGCCTTGAGCGACTCATCGCGCTGCACGAGCTCACTGAAGGCCGAGCGGTAGCGGTATTCGATGTCGCCCCGACCATCGCCGTTGGCGTCGTAGCCGCGATAGTCGTCCCAGTAGTTGCCGCGGCCGTCGACCTGCCACTGGTTGTGGTGCTCGAGGCTTCCGCCCTTGGTATCGACCTGGCGGAGGTTCCCCGTGAAGGTGTTGCCGCTGAACTGCGCCGCCACCGTCGTCGAAAGGAAGAGCGCGATGTCGTTGTAGCCAATGAGGTTATCGCGCAGCCGCACGAAGGCGCTGGGCGTGATGGGCGCGCCCTCCATCGTGACGCCAAGGCGGTTGTGGTGGATCTGGTTGTTCACCATCTCGATGTTGTCCACATCCTTGAACAACACGCCATAGCCCGAGGCGATCGACCGGTTATGCGAGAACTCGTTCCGTTCGAAGTAGAGGTCCTTCGAATACATGATCGAACCGCCCGTGAGGTTGTTCCAGAAGCGGTTGTCGATCATGCGGTTGTCATCCGCGTACATGAAGTGGATGCCATAGCGAAGGTCCGTCACGCGGTTCCGTTCGATCTCGTTGTGATGCGAGAAGTTGATGAACACGCCGTCCTTCGCGAACGAAAGGAGGTTATCGCTCAGGACATTGTCGTTCGTGTAGTAGAGGTACAGGGCGTGGCCGCGGCGCTCCGCCGGGAACTCCAGCACGCTCTGCACGTCGTTGAAGCGCACGGTGTGGCCGTCGCTCTCCTGGAGGGTGATGCCGTAGAGCACGTCGCGCAGGCGGTTGCCTTCGATGACGGCGTGGTCGCCGTTGACGCGGATGCCGGAGGGCTCATCGGAGACTTCGCGCGCGGAGCCCTGGATAACAAAGCCGCGGAGGGTGACCCCTTCCGCGGCGATTTTCACCACGTCGCCTTTGCGTCCGCCGTCTATGACGGGCCACCCGGTGCCCTCCAGGGTGATGGATTTATCGATGATCACCGGGCCCTGGTACGTCCCCGCCGGGACCGTCACCGTCGAGCCGGGCTCGGCGGCGGCGATCATCGCGGCGAGGTCGCCAGAGGCGTGAACGGCGGGCACGGCGCCAGGCCGCGCGGCAAGCAGGAGGGCAATGGCCGCCGCCGCGCCCGCCGCCGTCTTCGTCGTGCCGGTGTTGCTCCAGCTCGCCCGCAGGAAGCGCAGCACCGCCGGCCCGATGGTCACGAGCAGGGCCGCGGCCACCATCAGCCAGAAGCCGGTGCTCACCATGCACTCGCTATGGAAGTTGACCACCTTGGTGCGGCCGAGCACCTTGGGCGTGAACGGCCCCGGGTAGAGCGGCGCTTCCTCGTTCAGGTCGTGTCCATAGGTATAGAGCCAGTACTGCAGGTCCAGCAGCAGGCCGAGCGGGAAGCCCCAGGCGACGAGGATGACGCCCGCGCGCAGCCAGCGCCGCCGCACCAGCGCCGCCGCCACGATGGCGGCCACGAACCCGAAGAGCAGGAACGGGAACGCCTTCAGTTCGAGCACCGAATCCGGTTCGATGGCGCGCACGCCGGCGTAGTGGTTCAGCGAGTTGATTTCGAGCAGGTCGCCCTTCATGGTCGTGCCGTAGGCAGTGAGCACGAGGTCGTTCGGGTATTGCGGCGCGATGAGCGTCATGTGCCAGAGCGGCGTGAAGTAAGTGGCCACCAGGAGCACCGCGCCGATGAGCGCGAGCGCACCCCAGAGGTCCAGGCGGAAGTGGCCCTTCGCCGCCATGGTGACGGCGGGCACGCGCGTGTTCGTCATCTGTGCCATCGCGTCAGCCCCTCTCCTTCAGCCCATCGAGCAGCGCCGCCCAGGTTTCCTGGCTCGTGTCCGCGCGGTTCTTGAGGGCCTGGTCCGCCGCATCGCGCGTGGCGAAGGCGGGAATGTCGTAGCTCATCGGGCTCTTCACGCCCGGCGCCCGTACGAAGACGGCGGCCGTCGCATCGAGCCAGGCATCGCGGCTGTAATCGCGGACGAAGTAGGTCACTTCGCCGGCGGGGTGGTGCTGCCGGAACATCGCCACCATGCAGCCGATATCGTCGAAATGGGTCTCTTCGCGCCCCGCCCGCCAGGCGGCGGCGAAGCGCTCATCGGAAATGATCATCCCGCAGCGGGCGCACGGCTCACCGCCGTAGCGGATGCGCGGGTCGCCCGTGGGGGCTTCTTCCCCGGGGAGGGCGAGGTACCCGGCGGCAGCGGCGCCCGCAACCACCGTTCCCGTCCCCAGGAGCGCGAGGAATCGTCTGCGTGTAGTCATGGCGGAATCCTTGGTCGTCCAGCCCGGCGGGGAGGAGAAGGGGGGCTTGCTCCTCCCCGCCATGGGGGCCATAGCAGGGGATTAGCTGACGACGAGCCAGCCCTGCATTTCGAGGTGCAGCGCCGAGCAGAACTCGGTGCAGTAGTAGGCGAACGTGCCCTGGGCATCGGCCACGAACTCCGTCGTCACGGCCTCGCCCGGGTCCAGGCTGATGTTCACGTTGTACCGCGGGATGGCGAAGCCATGCGTCGCGTCCGGCGTGGTCTCGATGTTCGTGAGGTGAATGGTGACCTTGTCACCCTTCTTCACCCGGATCTGGTCCGGCTTGAACTGGCTGCGCGTCACCGTGCCCCAGACTTCGACGCCATCGGCCGTGCGCGAGATCTTCTCCCCGCCCTTGGCCGTCGCGTTCGGGTCCTTCTCCATCGTCAGCGGGTTCGTGCCCACCGGGTACACTTCCCACGCCTTGATGCGGTCGGCACGGATGCCCTGGGTGTAGTGCGGCTCGCCGATGCCGATCGGCATGTCCGTGAGGATTTCCATCTTCTCGCCCGTGAGGTCCACGAGCTGGAAGTTCTGCGGCTTGAGCGTGCCCACCACCGGGAAGCGGTCGATCGACCACTTGTTCAGCGCGACCAGGTACTTGCCGGCCGGCTTCACCGTGTCGCCTTCCATCGCCACGAGGTGGCCGATGTTGTACTGCACGGGGAGCTTGTCCACGAGCTTGAACGCCTGGTCGCCCTTGAAGTACGGCTCGCCGAGCGTGAACTTGGCGACCGCGCTATCGAGGAAGAGGCTGATGTAGCCGTGGCCTTCGGCGTCGTACTGCGTGTGCAGCGGGCCAAGGCCCACTTCCACGCGTCCCGCCACCACCGAGTCCAGCTTCAGCACCGGGATGCCGTACTGGTCCTTCTTCTCGAAGTCGTTGTTCTTGATGGCGTTCTGGATCTTCTCGATGGAGTAGATCGTGACGTGCGGGTCGAGCTTGCCGCCGACGGAGATGTACACGCCGTTCGGGGCCACGTCCACGCCGTGCGGGCTCTTCGGCTCCGGCGCCAGGTAGAGGATGCCTTCCGAAACCGCCACGTCCAGCGGAATCACGCGCATCCCGTTGATGACCTTCGACTTCGTCTGCGCGACCTGCTCCGCCTTCTTCCAGTTGATGATGTGGAGGAAGTCGAAGTCGTTCGCCGACGCGCCAACCTCGATCGGCTTGCCGCCGTCCAGGTTGCCACCGGTCGCCATCTCCGAGTTGTAGGAGTTGATGAAGACCCAGCCATCGCTGGCCAGCTTGCCCGAGTCCGCGAGGTCCTGCGTGTACGGCGGGAGCTCGATCTGGAAGCTCTTCGCCAGGTCCATCTTGCCCGTCTTCTGGTCGATGGCCATGAAGCTCGAGTAGCCGCGGAAGTTGTCCTTGAAGTTCTCGAGCGCGTTCGCGGCCTTCGTCGTGTCCACGAGCGTCGGCGACATCGTCGAGATGTGCACGTACTCGCTGTTCGGCGTGCAGAAGACGCCGCCGTGCGAGCTATCGAGGTTCGGCACATCGACGATCTGCTTCGTCTTGAAGTCCCGCAGGTCCACCATCGCGATGCGCCCGTTGGCGCGGTCGTTGATGTAGATCCAGCGGCCGTCGTATTCGCCCTTGGTCTCGCTCAGGGCCGGGTGATGCGTATCGCCCCAGGTGAGCGGGCCGCGCGAGGGCGAGATCGGCTTGTTCTTCGGGTCCGTGCCCTGCTTGATAACGAGGTCGGACGAATCGGCGCCGTAGCCGTGGCCCTGCCAGGGTTCCGGCGAGAAGACGCCGATGACCTTGAGGAGGCGCATCGACGGCACGCCGATGACGAGGATCTGGCCGGAGTGGCCGCCCGAGGCGAACAGGAAGAACTCGTCCTTCTGCTCGCCGGGGGGAACGAAGGTCTTGAGAGCGCGCGTGACGTCCTCGGGCTTGAGGGCGCGCGCCTTGGCGACGGCGTCGGCCTGGCCGCCGAGGCCGGTCGCGGCGCCAGCGCCGCCATCGTCCTCGCCGCCGCCGATCACGGTCCCCGTCACCCCTCCGATGACGAGGCCGCCGGCGCCAGCCGCTGCCCCCGTAAGAAGCTCTCGCCTGCTAAGTGGCACTTGTGTTTCCCCTTCTCCATGGCCCACGTCTCGCGGGCCAGCGTGTCCAATTGAATCCGGCGGTGCGCGCCCCCTTGTCCCCCCGGGGCGCGGCCGGCTACTTGACCTCGATCGTCCCGACCATGTCCGGCAGGTGGTAATCGCACTGGAACTTCACGGTGCCCTTCTTGGTGAAGGTGACCGTGAACTTGCTTTCCTTGCCCGGGTTGATGGTCGCGTCGCTCGAGTAATCCTTCCCTTCCGTCTTCTGGGAGAGGATCTTCATGTTGTGGACGGCTTCGCCCTTGTTCTTCGCAACGAAGGTGACGGGCTTGCCGGCTTCGACGGTGAAGGTGTTGGGCGTGAACTGGTTCTCGCTGAGCGAGACGTCGACGACCTGGGCCTCCTTGGCGTCGCCGCCGCTGGAGGTGGAGCCGCCGCCGCTGGTGGAGCCGCCGCCCGTGGAGGGCGTGCTCTTCACGACGATGGTTGGCTTCGCGGCGGCATCGTCGCCGCTATCGCTTCCGCCGCAGCTGGCGAGAGCGGCAACGCTGCCGAGTGCGAACAGCGCGAGGCCGGCCCGAAGGTACGCTGCTTTCATGGTGTGTCTTTTTCCCCACTGCTATTGATCGGACACCGCGGCCATGGCGGCCGGGGAGCATCCGTCCCAAGCAATCTCGCCCGGGAGCGGCGCTGCCAATGTGACAAACATCACGATATCGGTCCGAACCGTGGAGAGCGGTCCATACGGTCCCCAATGCGGGGGCCAGCAGCCCGTCATTTGAAAAGAAAAAGGACGCTTTTCATCCGCTCAGGGGCGAAATCCTCGCCCCGGGGAGTCGTCCATCCCGCCGCCTGCTCATCCAGGCGGCGAGATGGCCCCACGATCCCCCAGGGTGAACGCGCGACGGTGGCGGCGACGAGTAAGTCGCAAGACAGGAGGTAAAGGCGTCGCCGCCGCCGTCGTTTGCGTTCGCCCACCCGGTGTGGCCCGGGTCGTGGCTCACTCTGGGGCCGCCCCCCCAGCGATGCCGTGATAAAAGTCACAGTGACATCCAATAGAAAGGAACAAGTGGACCAAAGTCCGGGGCCGACCGGGGCCTAATGGTTCCCGGTTCCCAGTCCCAGGGACTACCCCGGGAGTGGATGGCTCCCCCGGGGATTGCCGGGCCTCACGCCTCGCGCCGCTTTCCGCGCCCGAACCCGCCTCGTCTGCGAAAATTTTCACCGGTACAGGCGGTGGACGGCGGCGTGTAAGTCGCAAGGCTGGAGGTAACGCCGTCGCCGTCCCCGCCGGTACCCCTTCCGCCCCCCTCCGCGCGGCTCCCCATCGAGCGGGGACGGCCGGCGCCTCCGGTAACCCCTCCTCAGCACACCACTCAGCACTCGGCACTGCCCGGGGGCACGAAGAAGCCCCCTCCGGGGAGGGGGCTTCCTGGTACGGTGCGGAGCGCGAACTACGCCCGCGGAAGGCCGAGGCCGCGCGTGGCGATGATGTTGCGCTGGATTTCGCTCGTGCCACCGGCGATGGTCGCCGAGACGCTCCCGAGGTAGCCCATCGCCACGTTGCCCTTCAGCGGCGCGCTGCGGTCCGTCAGCTGGCCGTTCATGCCCAGCATCTTCACCGCCGAGCGGGCGATGCGCTGCGTGAGCTCGGTGTTGTAGCCCTTCGCGATCGAGGCTTCCGAGTTCGGGATCTTCCCCGCCGCCTGCATCGAGATGATGCGGTAGGAAAGCAGCGTCGCCGTCTGCACTTCGATCCAGCGGTCCGCCCACTGCAGCCGCGCCGCATCGTAGTCCGTCGGCGCCACCGTGGCCTTGTTCTCCTTGAGCCACTTCAGGTTGCGCTCGACGTTCTGGCGCTGGCCCACGGCGCTGCCGATGGAGGAGCGCTCGAAGTCCAGCGTCGTCGTGCCGACGTACCAGCCGCGGTTGATTTCGCCGATGGCGTTCGCCGCCGGCACGCGCACATCCTCGAAGAACACTTCGTTGAAGTGGTGCTGGCTCGCCATGTTCACCAACGGCCGCACGGTGATGCCGGGCGACTTCATATCGAGGAGGAGGTAGGTGATGCCGCGGTGCTTCGGCGCATCCGGGTCGGTGCGCGCGAGCATGAAGCACCAGTCCGCGTTGTGCGCGCCCGAGGTCCAGATCTTCTGGCCGTTCACCACGAAGTCGTCGCCGTCGCGGATGGCGCGGGTCTGCAGCGACGCGAGGTCCGAGCCCGAACCCGGCTCCGAGTAGCCCTGGCACCACTGCACCGAGCCATCGAGGATGCGCGGGATGTGCGTCTTCTTCTGGTCGTCGTTGCCGTGGGTGATGAGCGTCGGGCCGAGCATCATCACGCCCATGCCACCCATCTGCGGCGCACGCGCCTCGGCGAACTCCTCGTTGAGGATGAACTGGTCGATGGGCGAAAGGCCGGCCCCGCCGTACTCCTTCGGCCACGCCGAGGCGATCCAGCCGCGGCTCGCGAGCGCCGCGCGCCACTTGTCCCAAGCGGCCTTCATCTCGCCCCCGCCGGGGCGGGAATAGCGGTCGATCTCGCCGAAGTCGGGGAGTTCGTTCTTCAGGAACGCCTGCACTTCGCCGCGCCAGGCTGCCTGTTCGGGTGTGTCACGCCAATCCATGAGCTAACCACCGGTTGAAATATGCCGGCGCATCGTACCAGAGCGTAGGAGGAAAGAGAAAAGAGAGATGAGGAATGAGGAATGAGGAATGAGGAATGAGGCTCGAGGTGCGAGGCTCGAGGCTGGGGCTACCCCGCGCGGGGAGGCTGCCGCACCCGGGGTAACCCCTGGCAACTGGGAACCTGGAACTGGGAACTCGCCAGACGAGGCTGGGGCAACCCCACGGGGGGCATGGTCGCGGCGGGGTTGCCGACTCAGCACTCAGCACTCAGCACTCACTCCTCCCTCGCCTCCGCGACGAGGCGGTAGCCCACGTTGCGGACCGTTTCGATAAACGTGTGGCCGTGAATTTCGATCTTCGAACGGATGCGCCGGATGTGGACATCGACGGTGCGCGCGCCGCCGAAGTAGTCGTAGCCCCAGACCCGGTTCAGGAGCTGCTCGCGCGTGAACACCCGGCCCGCGTTCATCGCCAGGAAGCGCAGGAGCTCGTACTCCTTGAACGTCAGCACCAGGCTCTCGTTCGCGACCGTCACGCGGTAGTTCGAAAGGTCCAACGTGAGCCCGCCGCAGCGCACGAAGTTCTCGCTGTCGATGCCGTGCCGCCGCCAGAGCGCGCGCTCGATGCGCTTCGCCAGCTCGACGGCGTTCACGGGGATGCTCGCGAAGTCATCCACCGCGAGGTCCGCCGTCACGCGCTCGAACTGCTCCTCGCCGGCGAGCACGATGAGGACGATGCCGGCCTCCGCGTAGCTTTCGCTGAGGAGGCTGAAGGCGGCGGGCGGCACATCGCGCAGGTCCAGCACCACGACATCCGCCGTCGTGCCGCCATCCTCCTGCGCGAGCCGCTCGGGCGCGATCGCGGGCGCGGAGTAGCCGAAGCGCTCAAGCCCGGGCGCGAGCCGCGCGACATCCGGGTGCCGGGTGACGAGGTAGACCGTGCGCATCGCCGCCGCTGCTCCTCCCTACCCACGCAGTATACGAGCGACGGAAGCCCCCTCCCCCGCTTCGCCATGAAATCCATGTGAAATCGTTCACGAACGCCCAAGTTCCCAGTTCCCAGGGCCCAGTTCCCAGGGGATCAGCCCCGGGACGGCGAGCTCAAGGCTGGGGCTACCCCTCTCGGGGTGGCTCAGCAACCCGGGGTAGCCCCTGGGAACTGGGAACTGGGGCCTGGGAACTCACCCCGCACTCAGCACTTCGAGCATTCGCGCGACTCCGTCCTCGTCCGCGGGGGGCGCGATGTGGGTGGCGGCGGCCTTTGCTTCGGCCGTGCCGTTCGCCATCGCCACGGCGATGCCCGCGACCGCGAACATCGGCAGGTCCACCTCGCTGTCCCCGAACGCGGCCGCGTCCGCGGGGTCGATGCCGAGCGCCGCGCAAAGCGCCTTGAGCGCCGTGCCCTTGTCCGCTGACGCGTTCGTGAAGGTGATGAGCGTGTGCCCCGAGAACGTGATCGCCGTCTTCGTCGCGACCTCGCCCCGCCAGCCATCCAGCGCGGAGAGGGCGATATGCCCCGGCTCGGCCTCGACCAGTGCCGTGAGCAGCCCGGAGAGGTTCGCGCCGGCGAGCTCGGGCACGATTTCGATGCCGGGGCGGGGGCTGTCGCGGAGCCAGTCCGGGATCTCGGCCTGGCGCCGGAGGGTGCGCTCGGCGCCCGCGAAGGTGATGTTCCACTGCTCGCGGTCGGCGATCGCGGCGAGGGCGTGGACGAAGCCGCCGGGGAGTTCGACCTGCTGGACGACGGTGCCATCGGCGAGGCGGACATCGGCGCCGCCGCTGGCGATGGCCGCCGGGACGATGCCATGCTCGGCGAAGAGCCGCATCGCCGCGCGATAGCCCCGCGCGGTGGCCGGCGCGCACACCACCCCCCGCGCCATCAGCGCGCGCAGGGCGGCGGCGTTCGCTTCGCCGATGCGGTTGTCGTGATTGAGGAGCGTTCCATCGAGGTCGAAGGCGGCGAGGCGCATGCCCGTAGCATGCCCGCGAACGCGCCGTCGCGAAACCGGCCGGTCAGGCGGGGGTGTAGAGCCGCCGCCGCCGCACGCGCGCGGGCCGCCCGAACTGCATCAGCAGCTGGCGGAACGCCGTCAGCCGCGTCTCGCCCCACGCGCGAAACTCGCCCGGCACGTTCGGCCCCGTGTTCAGGTGGTCGGTGGTGTAGACGGCCTGTTCGAGCGCCGCGTATCCGCCCGCGCCCATCGCCACAAAGTCGGCCTGCTGGCCCGAAAGCGTGCTCCCGCTGCCATCGAGCACGTGCCGGGCGCGGTAGTACAGCTTCAGGTTCGCGCCCGTCGGCGCCGTCTCGACGTGCAGGAAGAGCGCCGATGCCCACGTCCCGAAGCCGATGTAGGCGGGCGGGTATTCCCCCACGGGATACTCCACGGCCTCGACCCCGATCGCATCCAGCCCCGCGAGCGACACTTCGCGGCTGCCCGCCGTCGTCGCCAGCGTCGCCGTCTTCTCCTGCGGCATCGCTTCGCTCAGCTCCGTGAGCGCGCGGTCGATGTGTCGGTCGAGCTGCGCGTCCGTCCAGCGGTACGTGCCGGCATCGGTGTCGTGGAGGTCTTTGCGAACGCGGTCGCGGACGTCGGAGAGCGTGGTCATGCCGAGACCATGCCGCCCGCGCCGGGCGATCGCGAAGGGCCAGCTGACACGCCCACCTCCGCTACCATGGCACGATGCCGATCCGTCCCGCCGTCCTCGCCGACCTCGACACCATCATCGAACTCATCCACGGCCTGGCCGAATACGAACGCGAGCCAGACGCCGTGAAGCTCGACCGCGCGGAGCTGGCGGACCACCTGTTCGGGCCGCGGCCCTTCGCCGAAGTCCTCATCGCCGAGACGGCGGCCGGCGCGAGCGCGGGGTTCGCCCTCTTCTTCCACAATTACAGCACCTGGGAAGGCCGCCCCGGCATCTACCTGGAGGACCTCTTCGTGCGGCCCGAACTGCGGGGGCAGGGGTTCGGCAAGGACCTGCTCGTGGCCATTGCCCGCCTCGCCGTGGAACGCAAATGCGCCCGCTTCGAATGGGCGGTGCTCGATTGGAACCAGCCCTCGATCGATTTCTACCGCGCGCTCGGGGCGGTGCCCATGGACGAATGGACGACCTACCGCGTGGCCGGCGATGCCCTGGCCGCGCTCGCGAACGAACCGCTCCGCCCCATCTGAACCCGCGCCGGGGATGGGAAAGGGGGTGGCCTGCCGGCCACCCCCTCTGGTGTCTCGCGGAGCCCGAAGGCTTAGGCCTGGGCGGCCGGCTGCGGGCGGCGATGGCGGTCGTACATCGAGCCGGTCTGCGCGATCGGCTTGAAGGCGTTCTCCATCTGCTTCCCGCACTCCTCCAGCGACCAGCGCTCGTTCGAATGGATCGAGCGGATGGGCTCCGGGTTGGAGTAAAGGGTGATGTCGTAGCCGCTCGCGCCCACGACCCAGCCGCTGAGCCAGCTCGAGGCCTTCGAGGCCATGTACGTCACCGGGATGGCGACATTGTCCGGCGAGCGCCGCGGGTCCTCGACCTGGTCCGGCACACCGCCGCGGCGGCGCTCCGTGGGCACCGTCGCCGTCATGCGCGTGGCCGCGCCGGGGGCGATGGCGTTCGCCGTCACGCCGTAGCGGTGCAGCGAGTTCGCGCAGGCATAGGTGAAGCCGACGATGCCGAGCTTCGCGGCAGCGTAGTTCGGCTGGCCGGGGGCGCCGAAGAGGCCCGATCCCGAGGAGAAGTTGATCAGGCGGTAATCGCCTTCGCGCGCCTGCCGCCAGTAGATCGAGGCGAACTTCGTGGTGTTGAACGTGCCCTTGGCGTGCACGCTCATCACGCTGTCCCAGTCGTCCTCGGTCATGTTGAAGACCATGCGGTCGCGAAGGATGCCCGCGACGTTGACGAGCACATCGAGGCGGCCGAATTCATCGAGCGCCGTCTTGATGATGTTCTCCGCGGCGTCGTGGTTGGCGACGTCGTCGTAGTTGGCGACGGCCTTGCCGCCGGCCGCCTTGATGTCGTTCACCACGCCGGCGGCGGGGGTGTTATCGGGCATGGAGCCATCGACGGCCACACCGAGGTCGTTGACGACGACGGCGGCGCCTTCGGAGGCCATGAGGCGCGCGATGCTCGCGCCGATGCCGCGGCCGGAACCGGTGACGATCGCGACGCGCCCTTCGAGAGAGTTACCCATGGGATTCGACTTCCTTCTTCATGGATTGGCGGCTGCCCGCCGTGCAACGGGGGAGTATACAGGGAAAGAGAAAAGAGGAAGGAGGAAAGAGGAAAGGGGGCTCGAGGTTCGAGGCTCGAGGCTCGAGGCGGGGCAACCCCGCGGGGAGCCGTGCTCCCCGCACGGGGTTGATCCCCTGGTAACTCGGAACTTGGAACCGGGAACTCCAAGAGGAAAGGGCTCGCGCCACACCCGCCCCGCGCCGTGGGCTTCCCGTGGGGCTGTCCCCGTCTCCTTTTCTCCTTCCTCTTTTCTCTTTTTCTCTGCCCGATGCCCACGGGCGCCGTGGCGGACCACTGGGGGCGGTCGCGGTCGCTCGCGCTGGGGGCCGTGGCGCTGGGGATTTCGATCCTGCTGTTCGCCTACACCACGAACTTCGCCATCTTGCTCGCGTCGTTCATGCTCTGGTCCGTCGCGGCCACGCTCATGTCGGGCGCCGATATGGCGTTGCTCTTCGATACCCTCAAAGCCGGCGGGCGCGAGGCCGAGTACGAACGCCGATCGGGACGGGGGCACGCCCTGGCCTGGGCGGGAGCCGGCGTCGCCACCTTCGCCGGCGGGCCTATTGCCGCCGCGACCAGCCTTCGCACCGTCATCTTCACCGGCATCGCGACCTGCGCCGCGCTCGCCGCCGTCTCCCTGATGCTGCGCGAAGTGCCACATGCCCCCACCGCGCCGGCGACGCCCGCGGCCGGTCCCACGCCCGGGTATTGGCGCTCGATCTTCCATGCCATCCAGACCGCGTGGCGCGCTCGCGATGTCCGCGCCGTGATCCTGATGACCGGCGCCGCGACCGCCGGGGCGCACGCCATCGGCTATCTCGTGCAGCCCTACCTCCTCGATCGCGGGCTCGAAGTGGGCGTGCTCTTTTCGCTGCTGCAGGTGCCAACCATCGCCGCCGGCGTCGCGGGGTCGCTCATCGCCTCACGCTTCGTGGGCGGGCGCGCGGCCGCGATGGCGATGCTGCTGGTGCCGCTTCTCGCCGCGGCCGCCTACGGAGTGCTCGCGGTGGCGCCGGGGCTCACGGCCTACGCCGCCATCCTCGTGCTGTTCCTGCTCTCGACCATCCTCCTGCCCGTGGCCAGCGGCTATGTGAACCGCCGCACCGCGAGCGAACGCCGCGCGACCGTCCTCTCCATGCAGGGCATGGTCACCAGCCTGACGATGGCGGCCCTCGCCCCCGGCTTCGGCGCCACCACCGACCACCGCGGCCTCCCCACCGCCTTCGTCCTCGGCGCCGCCGTCTCCCTCGTGACGCTCGTCGTCCTCGGGCCCGGCCTGAGGCGAGTGATGAGGAATGAGGAATGAGGAATGAGGGGAAGGCTCGAGGCGCGAGGCACGAGGAAGGGGCTACCCCGGGGGGAGTAAGCCTCCCCCGGGGCAGCCCCTGGGAACTGGTCACCGGGAACTGGGAACTACTTGATGGCCGCCCTCGCACCCGGCTTCGGCGCCACCACCGACCACCGCGGCCTCCCCACCGCCTTCGCCCTCGGCGCCGCCGTCTCGCTCGTGACGTTTGTCGTGTTCGGGCCGGGGATGCGGCATTTGAGAGAAAAGAGAAATGAGGAAGGAGAAAAGGGCTGACGCGTGACGCTCGAGGCACGAGGAAGGGGCAACCCCGGGGGAGGCGTGCTCCCTCAGGGTAGCCCCTGGGAACTGGGAACTGGTCCCTGGGAACTCGTCGAGAGGCACGAGGAAGGGGCTACCCCGGGGGGAGTAAGCCTCCCCCGGGGATGCCCCTGGGAACTGACTACCGGGAACTGGGAACTCGCCGTCCTCAGACGGCCACGTCTCCCCGTTCGCCCGTGCGGACGCGGACGGCGGTTTCGACGGGGATGACGAAGATCTTGCCGTCGCCGATGTTGCCCGTGCGCGCGGCGCGGATGATGGCGTCGATCGCGCGGTCCACCGCCATGTCGGCGACGACGACTTCGACCTTGATCTTGGGGAGCATATCAACCGTGACGGTTTCGCCGCCGCGGCCCTGGTGGACGATGCCGCGCTGCGCGCCGCGGCCGGTGACCTGGATGAAGTTCATCCCGTGGATGCCCAGGTCATCGAGGGCCTGCTTCACCTCGTTCAGCTTTTCCGGCCGGACGATGGCTTCGATCTTCTTCATCGGTTCCTCTCCAATGGGTGTGGGCGGCTGCCCGGCGGATATTGGGTGCGCCGGCGGCGTGTGCGAAGCGTATCAGGCTGGGCGGCGCCCCCACCGCGTGGTGGGGGCGCCGCCGGGGACCGGGACCGTCAGGGAGCAGCGGCGCCCTTTTCGAGCGATGCCGCGTAGGTGGCCGGCGGCGCCGGGAGAATCGGCCCGGGAGCCATCGGCACGCCGCCTTCGTCCGTCGTGTAGGCCCGTTCGCCGTGCTGCGTCACATCCAGGCCCAACTCCTCTTCCTCGGCGCTGACGCGGATGCCAACGGTGAGGTCGAGCACCTTGAGCAGGATGAAGGTGACGATGAAGGAGTAGGCACCGATGACGCCGACGCCCACGAGGCTATCGGTGAGGCGGTTCCAGTTGCCGTTGATGACGCCATCGGCGTAGGGCAGGCCGCTGACCGAGGCATCGGCGAAGATGCCCGTCGCGACCGCGCCCCAGATCCCGCCGACACCGTGCACGCCCACCACATCCAGGCTGTCATCGAAGCCGATGCGAGCCCGCAGCCGCACCGCGCCGTAGCAGAGCACGCCCGCCACGCCGCCGATGACGATGGCCGACATCGGTTCGACATAGCCCGATGCCGGGGTGACCGCGACCAGGCCGGCCACCGCGCCCGAGACCGCGCCGACGACGCTCGGCTTGCCGCCCGCCCACCAGTTGATGAGCGTCCAGAGGAGGGCCGCCGTGGCCGCCGCGAGGGCCGTGTTCACGAAAGCGTAGACCGCCTGGGGCGTCGCCCCGCCGGCGCTGCCCGCGTTGAACCCGAACCAGCCGAACCAGAGGATGGCGCCGCCGAGGACGACCATCGTGATGTCGTGCGGCTCCATCGATTCCGCGCCGTAGCCCTTGCGCTTGCCGAAGACCAGCACCGCCGCGATGGCCGCGAAGCCCGCGTTCACGTGAATCGCCAGCCCACCGGCGAAGTCGAGCGAGTTCAGGCCGATGTCCGGCTTGTCCGCGTTCGTCGCGAAGGCGCTGAGCCAGCCATCGTAGGCGAACACCCAGTGCGCCACCGGCACATACACGAGCAGCGCCCAGGCCGCCGTGAAGACGAGGAACGGCCCGAACTTCGCCCGTTCGGCGAAGGCGCCCGTGATGAGCGCGGGCGTGATGATCGCGAACATCAGCTGGAAGGCCATGAACAGCAGGTGGGGAATGCCCACGCCGTAGACGGCGCCGTTCGGCCCGCCCATCTCGGCGCCCACGCCGCTGAGGAAGGCCCAATCGAAGTTGCCGATGAGGCCCCTGCCCTGGTCCGGGCCGAAGGCGAGCGAATAGCCCACCACCACCCAGATGATGGCGACGACGCCCGTCGTGATGAACGACTGCATGATCGTCGCGAGGACGTTCTTGTTCCGCGTCAGCCCTCCATAGAAGAACCCGAGACCGGGCGTCATGAAGAGCACCAGCGCGGAGGCGGTCAGCATCCAGGCGATGTTTCCGCTGTTCAGTTCCATTCCCCGTACCCCGCTTAATGGCTGCCGGCCGGGGATGGATCACCCCCGGACCGATGCGCCAAACGGTAGGAGCGCGAGATTTCCCGGCCGTTTCCCGGGCGTTACGGGGGCATTTCCTGATCGTTACGCTCATGTTTCGTGGGCCGAACGGCCATGGCCGCGATTCGCAAGCAATTGGTGGTAAATTTGCGCCGTAACGCAACGGTAGAGTTGCGGTGAAGCCCACGCCGGGGGATGATTTTCCTTACATCGCCGGGCTGCCATCCACCCCGCTTAAGCAACCTTTCCACGTGACTGTGTTGTATTGACCGGAAGGTAAGCACTGCCTAGCGTGACATTCGAGCGACGACGAAGACCGTGCTGTGGGGCGGTGGGGCACGATGAAGTGGGGACCGAAAACCGAATGACCAGGGCGACCATGGAGAACGGGAAGCCTCCCGTATCGGCAGGGCTGGGCAGCCGTATCCGCGCCGCGCGCCGCGATGCGGGCATGAGCCAGGGGCAGCTCGCGCAGGCCCTCAGCACCACCCAGAGCGCCATCAGCCTCTACGAGGCGGGCCAGCGTTCCGTCGGCATCGATATGCTCCTGAACGTCGCCCGCATCCTCAACCGCCCCCTCCATTACTTCCTCGGCGAAGACGGCGACATGCTCTACGTCAAGGACAGCGATATCGCCGAGCTCATCTCCGAGCTCGAAAAGCACCCGGAAGACCTCCCGGACCTGCTCGCCTACTGGCACTTCCTCCGCTGGCGCCGCACGAGCACCAACGGCCGCCACTAGGCCAACCTTCGTTCACAAGCGACAACCCCGGTGACGAGCCGGGGTTGTTTTTCGCCCTGCGCACCGGCCCGGCACGGAGCGCCCGCCTCCGCTACGCTCCCCCGATGCGATTCCGCCGCGGCCTCTGGCGCCACCCGGACTTCCTCAGGCTGTGGGCGGGGACGACGATCTCGCTCATCGGCTCCGGGCTCGGCGCGATGCAGTTCACCGCGCTCCTCTTTCTCGATGCTTCTGCCCGCGAAATGGCCGGTCTCACCGCCGTGGGCGTCCTCCCCGGGCTCGTGGGCGGCCTCGCCGCCGGCGCCTGGACCGATCGTGCCCGCCGCCGCCCGATTCTCATCACCGCCGATCTCGCACGCGCCGCCTTGCTTTTGTCGCTGCCCGCCGCCGCCCTCTTCGATGCCCTGGCGATGGCGCAGCTCTACGCCGTCGCCTTCCTCCTCGGCGGCCTCGGCATCCTCTTCGATGTCGCCTACCGTTCGTACCTGCCCGCGCTCGTGGCGAAGGAGGAGCTGATCGAGGCGAACAGCAAGATCGCCGCCAGCGGTTCCGCCGCCGAGATCTTCGCCTTCAGCCTCGGCGGCTGGATCAGCCAGCTCGCGAGCGCGCTCACCGCCTGCGTCGCCGATGCCCTCTCCTTCCTCGGCTCCGCCTTCTTCCTCGCGCGCATCCGAGCGGGGGAGCCCGCGCCCGAGCGGCTCGAAATCGAGGGCGGCCTCGCCCGCGAGGCATTCCAGGGTTTCGCCACCATCCGCCGCGATGCCCGCCTCCTCGGCATCGCCGCCAGCGTCACCGGCGTGCACCTGAGCCACGGGCTCATCGGCGCCGTCATCCTCGTGTACGCGAACCGCACGCTCGGCCTCGCGCCGGGCGTGATGGGGCTCGTGTTCGCCGTCGGCGGCATCACCTCCCTCGCCGGGACGATGGCCACCACGGGCATGACGCGTCGCTTCGGCGCCGGACGCGCGCTCGTGTTCGCGAGCTTCGCCGGTGCGCTCGCATCGCTCACCCTGCCCGCCGCGCGCGGCCCCGAGATCGCCGCCATCGCCTTCCTTGTCTCCGGGCAGGTCCTCAGCGACCCCTTCGACGCCGTCCGCGAAATCACCCGCACCAGCGTCGAACAGGCCATCACCCCCGATGCCGTGCGCGGGCGGGTGAACGCCGGCCTCCAGCTCCTCGCCATGACCGCGCAGCTCGCCGGGTCGCTCGCGGCCATCGCCTTCGTGCCCGCGCTCGGCATTCGCGCCATCCTCCTGATGGCCACCGCCAGCCAGCTCGCCGGCGCGGCGGCTCTCGCCCTTTCGCCCGTGCGCCACGAACACGACCTCGAAGCCGCCCGCCCCGCGCCTATCGCCTGACGCGCCGCTACAATCCCGCCCGGAGGGACGCCATGGGACAGCTGCGCGCGGTCATCTTCGATGTCGGGGGCGTGCTCACGACGTCGCCCGTCACCGCCATCCGCGATTGGGCGGTGGGCCAGGGGATCGACTACGGCGTGCTCGGCCCGATGCTCGCCCACACCGAGAGCGCCTGGTCACGCTACGAAAAGAGCCTCCTCAGCGAGGACGAGTTCGTCGTCGCCTGCGAGGAGGAGGCGCGCGCCCACGGCATCGCCGGGCTGGATGCGCGCACCATGCAGAACATCGCCTTTCGCGGCCAGGCCGTGCGCCCCGAGATGATCGCCGTCGTTCGCCACCTCAAGGGCAAGGTCGCCCTTGGCTGCATCACCAACAACGTCGTGCGCGAGGATTCCCGCCCCCGCGGCGTGTGGGACCTCGGCGCCCTCTTCGAATGCGTCATCGAATCGGCGAAGGTGGGCATCCGCAAGCCCGACCCGGCGATCTACCGCATGGCCTGCGAAGCGCTCGGCGTCACCCCGCCCGAAGCCGCCTTCCTCGACGACCTGGGCGCGAACCTCAAAGGCGCCCGCGCCCTCGGCATGACCACGATCAAGGTCGACCACACGGCCAGCGCCATCGAGGAGTTGGAACGTGCGCTGGGGATGCCGCTGCCGCGGGAATAGAGAAAAGAGAAAAGAGGAAGGAGAAAAGGAGAGACGAGTTCCCGGTTTCCGGTTCCCAGTTCCCAGGGGATCGGCCCCGGCGGGGGTGATCCCCGTCTCCTTTTCTCTTTCCTCTTTTCTCTTTTCTCTGTCTCGCCGACCGGCTCCGAATCGCATGCTAGGATCGGTCGCGATCGGCTCCCGGGGCGCGCGCGTTTGCCGGATAGCGGGGGCGATGGGGGTGCCGGTTGGAATCCGAACAGTACGTCTCGCCGGTGCTGGCGGCGCTCTCGATTGGTGTCGTGTTCGCCGTGCTCATAGCCATGCTCGTCCTCGAAGCGCCCTGGGCCGGCCGCGTCCGCGACTTCTTCGCCGACCGGGCCCAGCTGGCCATGTTCGTGGTCGCATTCACGGCGATGGCTTCTTCCCTTTACTACTCCGAGTACGTGAAGTTCATCCCCTGCGAGTTCTGCTGGCTCCAGCGCATCGCCATGTACCCGCTCGCCGTGCTGCTGTTCGTCGCGCTCGTCTCCCGCGACCGGCTCTCGCCGCGCTACATCCTCACGCTCGCGGCGGTGGGGCTTTCGCTTTCGATCTATCACTACCAGCTGCAGCTCTTCCCCGAACAGAAGGGCGTCTGCTCCGGCCTCGTCTCCTGCACCGACCGCAACGTGGCCGAGTTCGTGATCGTTTCGATCCCGTTCATGGCCGGCGCCGGCTTCCTCACGGTCCTCCTGCTCCAGCTGGGCGAATACCGGGCCCGCCGCTGGCGGGGCGGGTAAGAGACGAGAGAAAGGAGGAAAGAGAAACGGAGACGGGGGCAACCCCGTGCCGGGGTCGATCCCCTGGGAACTGGGAACCGGGAACCGGTGGGCTTGCCCCGATTTGACGGACAGTGTTCTTAGGCGGCGGGTGCCGTCTCGGGTTGGCGCAGTCTACCAGCCTCGTAGGTGGCGGGGCTCTGATAGCCGAGGGCGGAGTGGATGCGGCGGCGGTTGTAGAACACCTCGATGTACTCGAATACCGCCGCCCGCGCAGCGGCCACGTTGGCCAGCGGCACCCGGTAGACGAGCTCCGTCTTCAGCGTCGCGAAGAAGCTCTCCGCCACGGCGTTGTCCCAGCACTGCCGCGGCCGGCTCAGGGACTGGCGTATCTGATGGCGTCCGAGCAGCTCGCGGAAGGCGTTCGAGGTGTACTGGCTGCCCCGGTCGGAGTGGAAGATAAGCCCGGGCGACGGGCGGCGGCTGGTGAGCGCCATCTCCAGGGCTGCGCTCACGAGCTCGGTGCGCATGTGGTCGCGGACCGCGAAGCCGACCACCCGCCGGCTCGCGAGGTCGATGACGGTGGCCAGGTAGGCCCAGCCCTGCCACGTTCGAATGTAGGTGATGTCGCCCACCCAGGCGCTGTCCAGCGGCGCCGCTTCCGGGGCGAAGGCGCGGCCCAGGAGGTCAGCGGCAGGCGTGGGCGCGGCCCCGTCGGCGATGGTCGTCCGCTTCGTTCGCCGCCTGTGCCGTCCCGCGAGCCCGGCTTTGGCCATCACCCGGGCGACCCGCTTGCGCGAGGTTCGCACCCCTTCCTGGCGAAGCTGCTGGTGCACGCGCGGTGCCCCATACGTCCCCCGGCTCTGTTCGTGGACCCTGCTGACCTGTTTCGTCAGCACTCCATCGGCCTGGGCGCGCTTCGAAGGTACCGTCTCGGACCATGCGTAGTAGGCGGACCGGGAGACTCCAAGCAGGACGCACGGCTTCCGCACCGTGCCCCCCGCCGCCTTCTCCGCCGCGATGAAGGGATACACCCTCACCGGGTCTCCTTGGCGAAGAAAGCCGTCGCTCGCTTGAGGATGTCGCGCTCTTCGCGCAGGATGCGGTTCTCGCGGCGAAGGTACGCCAGCTCCTCGCGCTCGCTGGTCGTCAGGCCCGCGCGCTCACCGGCATCCACTTCCGCCTGTTTCACCCAGCGCGACACCGCCGACTCGGTGAGGTCGAGTTCCCTGGCGATGTCCGACACGCTCTTATCGGTCGTGCGGAACATCGCCACCACCTCGGCTTTGTACTCCTCGGTGAAGGTCCTTCTCGGTCGCCGTGGGCTCATCCAGACACCTCCTCGGGGATCATCCCCTTATCGTTGGTGTCCGTCGATCTGGGGCAAGCCCACGGGAACTCGTCCCCCCTTTTCTCCTTCCTCTTTTCTCTTTTCTCTACTTCGGGACATCCCCCACGTACTCCCACGGATGGTCGTAGGGCTGGTCCGGGTCGGCGCGGGGGGTGTCGCCCTGCGTCCACCATTTGGCGCGGAAGACCTGCTTGTCGTGCTCGACGATGTCCCCCGCGACGTAGACCTTCTCCCCGCTCCAGCGCTGGTAGCTCCCCGGGGCGACGGGCACCACGGCGCGCACGGCCGCGCGGTCGCTTTCGAGCACCGGCCCGAGGTAGCGCCAGGGCGTGTCCCAGGTGTTCTTCACCGGCGCATCCGGCTGGGCGCCCTGGGTGTACCACTTCGCCTGGTAGACGCGCCCCTGCCAGACCACCTTCGCCTCCGCCTCGTACGCCTTCGCCGCGCGCCAGATGGGGTAGGGGCTCGTGCGCGGGTCGTCGCGGCCCACCGTATCGACGCGCGTCGAAGGCGTCTCCTCGCCGTCGCGCGGGTCGTGGCGGGCGCGTTCGCCGAAGATGCGCGCGAACTCCAGTGGCTCCTGGCTCACGCCGCTGCACGTGTTCGAAACCCGCCGGTCGTCGACGGCGACACCGCAACTCCCGTCCCGGTTCGCCGACCACGACGAAATGCGCCCGAGCCCGGTCTCCTGGGCGAACTGCACGAGCGCGCGCGCGTCCCGCTGGGTGAACACCTCATCCGGGATGTCGTTCTGGCCGATCATCGGCGTCGCCGCGAGCATCGCCCACAGCTCCTCCCGCGTCTTCGCCATGCCCGCCTGCCGGTAGGCGCCGTCGAGCTGCTGCCAGGCCGCCGTCAGCGCCAGCGTGCTCGCCTCACCCATGCTCATGCCGGCCGGCCGCGACCCGCCGTAGTTCATCGTCATCAGGTTCACGCCGTCGATGCGCGCCCCCCGCGCCAGCATCAGGTCGACCAGCGCGACACCTTCGCCCGTGAGCCCGAACGGCGCCACCGGGAGCGTCAGCCACACCCGCAGGCCCGGGTTCTTCTCCTGCAGCGCACGAATGGCGTCGGCCCGGCGTTCGTTCGCGCCAACGTTGGCGATGGCCGCGCCCTCGATATCGAAGTCGATCTCCTTCAGCTCGTAGCGGTCGATGACCTCCTGGTAGGCGGCCGTGAGCTGGCCGGCCTCGAAGCACACCGTCGCCAGCTCGTCGTTCACGGCGCCACCGAACGAGACCGTGGCGTCGCCGCCGATTTCGCGCAGCCGCACCAGCCGCCGGTCGAGGTCGAGCGCGCGCGCCGCCGCGTCGAGCGTGTAGTACGTGCCCCACGACGGCGAACAGCGGTAGGTGGCATCGGCCACGATGAAGCCCAGGACCACGTGCGAGGCGGGCTGCTGGCTCGCGTCCTCGAAGTGCAGGGTCGGCGTCAGGGTCACATCGACGTAGGGCGCGAACGACGTGCGGGGCGCCTCCGCCACCGCGTCCGAGATCGCCGCCATTGTCCAGCGCACCCCCAGCGCCATAACCGCGGCGACGAGCCCGATGACCAGCAGCACGCGCGGCAGCGAAACCCGCCGCGCCGGGTTCGCCGCCGCCCCGGCGGGAGTGTTCTCGCTCATGGCGTCTCTCCAAGGGCGTGGTGGCGGTCGAAGTCCGGGTGGCCGCGGAGTGCGCGGTCGCTCATGCGCAGGTCGCGGTCGATGCGCCCGGCGGCCGTCGTCACCTCTTCCTCGTTGCCGAAACGGTCCAGCGCGGCGAGCGAAACGGCCAGCGGCGCGGCACGCTCCACCTCCTCCGGCACCGAGCTGCCGACATAGAGCACCGACGCCCAGTGCGGCACGCGCCGCTCCCGTTGCTTCCCGCCCACCGGCCGGTAGAGAAATTCGCGCGTGTTCACGGCGATGTCCACGACCATGCTGCGCAGCCCCACGAAGGCGACGCAGGCGTACGCCGTCATCAGCAGGTTCGCCCCCGCGAACGCGCCGTGGGTGTAGTTCCGCTCGTCGATATCGCGCAGCAGCGTCCGCGCCGACCAGGCGATGAGCACCAGCGGCAGCGTCACGAAGAGCATCGGCGCGACCGTGCGGTTGCGGATCTTCGGCGTCCGCGCGAACGCGATCTTCTGCCCGCCAATCGCCTGCACCACGGATTGGATGGTCCCCGCGAGGTTCACGGGCAACAGCAGCAGGTTGAAGCCGTACACCCGGAAGATGTCGCTGCGGTGGTAGCCCACGCGATGCAGGTCGTTCGCCATCGCCCAGAAGTACGGCGCCGCCGTGACGATCGCGAAGCGCGTGAGCAAGTCTTCGCGGAAGGGATAGAACAGCAGGAGCAACAGCCCCAGGCTCGACCAGCAGATCGAGACCAAATAGTTCGTGCGCAGGAAGAGCTCGGCCAGGCGCGGCCGCTTCACCCCTTCGCGCCGCCGGTACAGCAGCCGGAACAGCGACGGCGCGATCACAAGCCCGCCGTTCGCCCAGCGCTGCCGTTGCACCACCAGCGCCCCGAAATCCGGCGGGGTGGCGCTGTAGCTCAGCCGCTCCGGGTAGTTGGAGAGCCGCCACCCCTTCGAACGCAGGTCGATGCTCGATTCCGTGTCCTCGATGACCGTGCGGTCCTGGATGTAGCGGCGAATCACGAAGCCCGCCTCGTCCTCCTCCACCAGCAGCTCCTCCAGCGCCTTCTTGCGGATCACCGCGTTCGCCCCCACCCAGAAGGTCGCATCCGACTGCGTGAGCCCCTGGTGGACGATGTGCTGGATGTCGGTGGTCGCGCCGGCGATTCGTTCGATGCGCGTCGCCGCCCCGCGGTAGGCCGAGTACGGCGTCTGCACCACTGCGACGTCCGCGTTCTCGGGCTGCTCCATGAAGTACACCAGCCGCAGGCAGTACTCCGGCAGCAGGATCGAGTCGGCATCCAGCGTGAGCACGTAGTCGCTGTTCGGGATCACCAGGTCCGGGCGGCGGCTGCCAGCGGGGATGAGCACTCGGCCCCCCGGCGACTGCACGATGCGGTAGTTCCCACCCATCAGCCCCAGGTAGCTGTTCAGGTTCATCGCCTTGTTCGGTTCGTGCGAAAGCGAAGCGAACTGCTTCCGTTCGAAGCTGGTCACCTCCGCGCGGAAGGTCCGCACCAGCCGCGAGTAGAGCTGATGCACGCGCCGCCGGCTGATGCTGACGTCCGGCGAATCGGCGGCCGTGCGAATAGCCTCGGAGGTGGCGCGCAGGTCCTTGCGCATGCGGTCCAGGAACTCGATGGCAAGGAACTGGTCGCTGTGGTCGGCGCGCTCCATGCCCCGGCTCAGCCGTGCGAACCAGTCGCCCGCGCGGTCATAGCTATCGGCCAGACGGCGGAGGGTGGGACCGTCGGCGGCCAGGCTCGGGGAAATCTCGTGCTCGAACGCCTCCAGCGCCTCCTCGAACGGCCGGCACGCCTCCGCCAGTTCGGCGTTGATTTCCACGGGCAACCGGCGGGCGCGCTCCAGCAGGCGCACGTGCTCGGCCTCGATGGCGTGCGGCGGGTCGTCCACCAGCAGCACCACGCGCAGGTTCGGGTACTCCTGCAGCGCCGCCGAAAGCAGCGTCTGGCGGACGACGCGCTCGTCCTCGCGGTACGACGGCACCACCACCGTCATCGCTGGCATGGCGCGGTCGAAGTAGTCATCGATGGTCGAACGCGGCACCCGGCGATGGTTCTTGGTGCGGTCGAAGTAGCCCATGCGCGCGACCAGGTAGGCCGACGCGGACAGCGTGAGGAGCGTCACCAGGCCGATGTACATCGCCGTCTCGAGCACCGTGCGGAGGTCCAGCTCCGAATGCCCCAGGCGCCAGAGCTGGTCCACTACGTAGGCCAGCCAGGCCGCGGCCGTGAAGAACACCGCGAAGCGCGCACCCCCGGCGGTCGCCCGCCCCGCCGGGCGATGGATGACGGGCGCGCCGCCGTACACGCGGTCGGTGCCGAACTGGCGGCGCCGTTTGCCGTTGGGTGCCGCCTGGGCCGGGGACGTCTCCATCGGTCCTCCACCGGGGCCCCCGGGAGCAGGGCGCACGAAACCAGGGCCACGCCGCGTTCGCCGCGAAGCCGATCATGGTTGCGTGGTCACCGGTCTCCTGGGAGCGCGAGTCCGGGATCTGAGTTTCCCGACCATACGGTAAGTCCCCTAATCAGCAAGATTCTCTTGTCTAACCGCCGCAAATATTCACAATGGGCGAACGGTCCATCCGCCGCGAAGGGACGTCCCCGCGCGCCCGGGCGCAGACCGCGCACAACAGGCCCGCGCGGCGATGCATCACACGCGAGCCATCGCAAGCCGGAATCGTCCTCCGGTTCGCAGCAGCCCGGGAGCGTGCGCTACGGTGGCGTGGCGCCACAACCACCCGCAATGAAGGCGTGCCTTTCGTCCTGCCCACGCGGGAACATGGCCGCCATGCCGCCTTCGCCTTCCGTCCAATTAAGCGTGTTTCTGCATGCAATCGTGCTTATGTCTCGCTTTATGCTCGCCCGGGAGCCCCTCGCTGCCCGGGACCGCCGCGCTACCATGATCCCGTGCCGCCCGAACCCTCACCCCGCGACGCGATCCTCGCCATGGCCCGCGACGAAGGGTTCGCGATCGTGCGCATCGCCCCCGCCGCGGTCGTGGCCCCGGCGCGCGCCCGCGCCCTCGCCGCGCATGCCGAGGGCCAGCTCGCGGGCCTCGGCTGGATGACCCCGGAGTGGCTCGAACGCGCCACCGACCCCGGCCGCTTCCTCGAAGGCGCGCGCTCCGTGGTGATGCTGGCCCTGCCGTACGCGCGCGCCGGCACGCCGCCCGCGGACGGCGTCACCCGGGGCCGCATCGCCGCCTACGCCGCCGGCCGCGATTACCACCGCACCTTCGAAGCCCGCCTGCGACGGCTCGCGCGCCGCATCCGCGAGGAGTTCGCCGCCGGCGCGCGGCCCACGGTGGACTACGGCCCGCTGCTCGAACGCCCGCTGGCCGCGCTCTCCGGCATGGGCTGGTTCGGCAAGTCGACGATGCTGCTCGCGCCGGGGTTCGGGCCGTGGGTCATGCTCGGCGCCATCGCCACCACCCTCGACCTCGCGCCGGACGCCCCCCTCGCGAAGAGCTGCGGCGCCTGCACGCGCTGCATCGCCGCCTGCCCCACGGGCGCCATCTCCCCCGATGGCGGCGTGGTCGATGCGCGCCGCTGCATCAGCTACCTCACGATCGAACTGCGCGGCCCCATCCCGCTCGAACTGCGCCCGCTCATGGGCAACCATATCTTCGGCTGCGACGACTGCCTGGACGCCTGCCCCGTGGGCGCCGCCAGCCGCGAAACCCACCCCGACTTCGCGCCCGCCTCGCCGGACGCCCTCTTCCCGCCGCTGGCCGAACTCCTCGCGCTCGACGACGAGGCGTTCCGCGCGCGCTTCCAGGGCCGCGCGATCATGCGGGCGAAGCGCGAGGGCCTCCTTCGCAACGTCTGCGTCGCCCTGGGCAACACCGGCACCCTCGCCGACCTCCCCGCCCTCGAAGCCGCGAAGGCCGATGCATCGGCGCTCGTCCGCGAGCACGCGGAGTGGGCGGTGGACCGCCTGCGGCGGAGAGAAAAGAGACAAGAGGAAGGAGAAATGGGGCTCGAGGCTCGAGGCTCGAGGCCCGAGGCAGGGCAACCCCGCGGTGACGTCTTCACGCCACGGGGCTGATCCCCCTGGGAACTGGAAACCGGGAACTGGGAACTCATTTGGCCTTCGCGGCGCGCGCGAGGACGTCGTCCGCCCGGGCGCCGACGACCTTCCATTCGCGGGCAGCGGGCGTATCCGCGACGCGGTCGCCGTTGAGCCGCAGCATGGTATTGAAGTGCGCGAGCAACCACGCGTCACCGTCACGGCGGACGAACACCAGGTACTGCTCGCCAGCTGTTTCTCGCTCGCCCAGCGGGAGGACGACGTAGCGGTCTTGCCCGTCGGCGGCGCGCTGGGGCCCGCCGGCGATACCCACCGTGAACGTCGCGCCGGGGGCGGAGCCGAACGCCGGCTTCCCCATGAGCGCCATCGTGACGTCCTTCCCGGGCAGGCCCAGCCCATCGGTCGTGAACCGGACACTCACCACCTTCACCCGTGCCACAAACCCCGCGTCGCGCGCCGACTGTTCGAGCGTCGGGAACTGCAGGTCCGATGCGATATCGGCCACGACGGTGGGCAGGGCACGACAGTCGAGGCGGCCCGCGTTGTACTCCTCGGCGACCGCCAGCGCGCGCTTCGGCCCCTCGCTGCGTGCGTTCGCGACGGCCGTCTCGTACGCCGCGCCGTCAAACGGGGTAGCCGGTGACGGCCGGAGGGGCAAGCCATCCGGGCCGATCTTCGTCTCCTGCGGGGCCGGCTCCGGATCGCCGTTCCCCGCCGTCACCGCGAACGCGCCCGCCACAGCCAGCAACGCCCCTACCGCCACCATCGGAGCCAGTCTCGATCCTGCCCGCCGCACGCCGCCAATCTACGACGGTGAGTTCCAAGTTCCCAGTTCCCGGTTCCCAGGGGATCAACCCCGTGCCGGGGCATGCCACCCGGGGTTGCCCTCGCCTCGAACCTCGAGCCCCGTCTCCTTTTCTCCTTCCTCCTTCCTCTTTTCTCTGCCCGCCTTCGGCGAGGCCTATCGCTCCGCGTTGACATGTCCGGCCGGGGCTATACGATCCCCTTACCACGATTGAAGGGAAGCCGGGGCGGTGGCGCCGCTGCGCCGCCAGGCCCCGGCTCTTTGTCCTATGCCGAACATCGTCCACCAGCGCCTCCAGGTCTCCGTCCAGCCCGTGCCCAAGCAGGACCCCGAAGTTCGCAAGCGCAACTTCGAGGAGACCTATATCGGTTTCGATATCAACGCCGCGAAGATCGAGGCCTCGCGCTGCATCCAGTGCCCCTCCGCGCCCTGCCAGGAAGCCTGCCCCGTGCACAACGACATCCCCGGCGCGTTCGCCTTCCTCGAACTCGGCGATGTCCAGAGCGCGGCCAACAAGTTCCGCGAAACCAGCAATCTCCCCGAGATGTGCGGCCGCCTCTGCCCGCAGGAGAAGCTCTGCGAGGGCGCCTGCGTCGTCGGTTTCGCTATCCGTCCCGATGGCCGCAAGGAGCCGCCCGTCACCATCGGCAAGCTCGAGGCGTTCTGCACCGATGCCCAGCGCGCCGAGCTCGATGGCTACCCCCTGCCGCGCTACATGCCCGAGCCCACCGGCCGCAACGTCGCCGTCATCGGGTCCGGGCCGGCCGGCCTCGCCGTCGCCGAGCAGGTCGCCCTCAAGGGCCACGGCTGCACCGTCTTCGAATACTGGCCCGAACCCGGCGGCGTGCTCGTCTACGGCATCCCCAACTTCAAGATGCGCAAGAGCATCGTCGACCAGTACGTCGCGTACCTCGAAAAGCTCGGCGTGAAGTTCCGCTGCAACACCTACGTCGGCCGCGACATCACCCTCGACCAGATGTTTGAGGGCGAATTCGATGCCGTCTTCCTCGGCACCGGCGCCGGCGTCGGCAACGTCATGGAGATCGAAGGCGAGGAGCTGGAGGGCGTGCACAAGGCCACCGACTTCCTCGTGCGCGGCAACCTCAGCCTCAACAAGCTCCCCGGCGCCCTGCAGGACCCGCTGCCCGCGCCCCACAACGTCGTCGTCATCGGCGGCGGCGATACGGCCATGGACTGCGTGCGCACGGCCATCCGCCTCGGCGCGGAACGCGTGATGTGCGTCTACCGCCGCACCGAGAACGAGATGCTGGGCCGCGGCGAAGAGCGCAAGAACGCTCGCGAGGAAGGCGTCGAGTTCGCGATGCTCACCCTGCCCACGCGCATCATCGGCGACGAATCCGGCAAGGTGGTCGCGGTCGAGCTGCAAAAGATGGAGCTCGGCGAACCCGATGCCTCCGGCCGCCGTTCGCCCAAGCCGATCGTGGGCAGCGAATACATCGTCCCCGCCGATACCGTCGCCATCGCCATCGGCTACGGCGCCGACCCCATCGTGCCCAAGACCACCAGCGGCCTCAAAGCCGACCGCAAGGCGCTGGTTCAGGTCGATACGCGCATGCGCACCTCACGGCCGGGCGTCTTTGCCGGCGGCGACAACGTCAACGGCGCCGACCTCGTGGTCACCGCCCTCGCCGACGGCCGCGTCGCCGCGCAAGCGATCATGGATTACCTGGGGACGCTGAAGTAGTTCCCAGTGGCAAGTTCCCAGTTCCCAGGGGATCAGCCCCGTGTGGGGATCCGCTAGGAGGCCAGCACCGAGCCGCCGCCTGATTCACAGAAGGACCGTGTCCGTCAAAACGGGGCAACCCCGTTCGCGTGGGGTAGCCCCTGGGAACTGGGAACCGGGAACTGGGAACTCGTCAGGCCTGCCTGACGACGACCCCGTCCAGGAGCATCGCCGGCACCTCGCCTTCGAGCTCGCCGGGGCGGAGGACGCCGTCCATGCGGTACCAGCGGAAGATGGAGTGGATAGCATTGATGAGCGTGTAGGCCACGAGCCGCACATCGCGCCGCACGATCACGCCCGCGTCCATCCCCCGCGCGATGATGTCCATGAACTGCGCTTCGTAGACGCGGTCGAGTTCGCGCAGGAGGGCGCGGTTTTCGATGCGCAGCGAACGCGGGCGGCCGTTGCGGATGGCCGCGTAGTGCATCGGCTCGAAGCCCATGCGGAGCAGCGTCGTCACCGCCTTGCGCAGCTGCACGTCCGGCGGGTCGTCGCTCCCCGCGATGGCGCGCAGAGCCTCGGCCGAACGCCCCAGGACGACCTTGATGAGCTCGACGTAGAGCTCTTCCTTGCTGCGGAACTGGTAGTAGATGACGGCCTTGCTGCAGCTCATGCGCGCGCCGACATCGTCGAGGGTGGTGGCGTCGTAGCCCTTCTCCGCGAGGAGGGAGGCCATCGCGAGGAGGATCTCCTGGCGGCGGCTTTCCATGCGCTCCGGGTCCTGCACGCGGTGTCCGCGGAGGCCCGTCACCCGCGCCTTCTCCGCCCGCGCGCTCGCCACCTGGTTCCTCACAGCCGTCACAATCGTCCCCTCATCACGCGAGCGTCACACCCCCGGCCGCGCATCAAGTTTTCTGGTTCGATTTGAAAATTGCGAATTTCAATGTGCCGCAGGGAGCCCATATGCACCAGAGTTCCCGGTTCCCAGGGGATCCGCCCCCGGGGAGCCGGGCCCGGCAATTCGAAAGGGGTGCTCCGGCTGGAGCACCCCTTCGTCGCGTCTCAAAACTGGGAAAAGGCGGGCGGAAGCCCCTTTCCGCTTCCCTCGTTTCTCTTTCTCCCCTAGTAGTCCTCGGGTGGCGGCGGGGCCGCCATCGGGGGCTGCGGGATCTCGGCCACCAGCGTCTCCGTCGTCAGCACCAGCGCGCTGATGCTGGCGGCGTTTTCGAGCGCCGAACGGCTCACCTTCACCGGGTCGACGATGCCCAGCTCGAACATGTCGCCCCAGCGGTCCTTATCCGCATCCCAGCCTTCGTTCAGGTTCTCCAGCTTCTTGATGCGGTTGACGATGACGGCGCCTTCGAGGCCCGCGTTGTCGGCGATCATGAACGTCGGGTATTCCAGCGTCTCCGAAAGCAGCCGGATGCCCGTGCGCTCGTCGTTGTCCTTGGTCTCGGCGGCGAGCTTTTCGAGCGCGCGCTGCGCCCGGATGAGGGCGACACCGCCGCCCGGCACGACGCCTTCATCGACGGCCGCGCGGGTGGCGCTGAGGGCGTCCTCGACGCGGGCCTTCTTCTCCTTGAGCTCGACCTCGGTGGCCGCGCCGACCTTGATCACGGCGACGCCGCCGGCCAGCTTCGCGAGCCGCTCCTGCAGCTTCTCGCGCTCGAAGTCGCTCGTGGCGTCATCGATCTGGGCCTTGATCATCTTGATGCGGGCCTGGATCGCTTCGTCCGTGCCGAGCCCTTCGATGATCGTCGTGTCGTCCTTGCTCGAAACGATGCGGCGGGCGCGGCCGCAGTCGGCCACCGTCGCGGTTTCGAGCTTGAGGCCGATGTCCTCGGTGATGAGCGTGCCGCCCGTGAGGATGGCGATGTCCTCGAGCATCGCCTTGCGGCGGTCGCCGAAGCTCGGCGCCTTCACGGCGAGGATGTTGATCGTGCCGCGGAGCTTGTTCACGACCAGCGTCGCGAGCGCCTCCGCCTCGATCTCGTCCGCCACGATGACGATGTCCTTCGTCACCTGCAGGCACTTCTCCAGCAGCGGCAGGATCTCCTGGACGGCCGAGATCTTCTTATCCGTGATGATGATCAGCGGATTTTCGGAGCTCGCCTCCATGCGGTCCGTGTTCGTCACGAAATACGGCGAAATGTAGCCGCGGTCGAGCTGGAGGCCATCGACGAACTCCGTCTCGAACTTGATCCCGCGCGATTCCTCGACGGTGATGACGCCGTCCTTGCCGACCTTCTCCATCACGTCCGCGATGAGCAGGCCGATTTCGCGGTCGTTCGCCGAGATCGAGGCAACATGCTCGATCTGCTCCTTGCTGAGCACCGGGCGAGCCTGCGAACGGAGGTCGGCCACGGCGGCCGCCAGCGCCTTATCGATGCCGCGCTTGACGAACATCGGGTTCGCGCCCGAGGCGACGACCTTCAGACCGCCCCGCACGAGCGCCTGGGCGAGCACCGTCGCCGTCGTCGTGCCATCGCCGGCGACATCGTTCGTGCGCGTGGCGACCTGCTTGGCCAGCTGCGCGCCCATGTTCTCGAACGGGTCCTCGAGCTCGATTTCGCGAGCGACCGTGACGCCGTCCTTGGTGATGCTGGGAGCGCCGTACTTCTTATCGATGACGACGTTGCGGCCGCGCGGCCCGAGGGTGACCTTCACGGCGTCGGCGAGGGCGTCCACGCCATCCTTCAGCCGCCGGCGCGCGATCTCGTCGAACACGAGTTGCTTGGCAACCATGGGTTCCTTCTTTCCTTCGAACAGTCCGACAGGGACGGCGACGCGGGCCCGCGAACAGCCGGCGATGTGGCCGGCGCGGGGCCCGCGTTCGCGAAACCCGGACTAGACGACGAGCTTGGCGAGGATATCCTTGTCGTTCAGGACGATGTAGTCATCGCCATCGAGCTTGATTTCCGTGCCCGTGTACTTCGCATAGAGGATGCGGTCGCCGACGGCGACATCGAGGGGAACGCGCTTGCCATCGTCATCGAGGCGGCCCGGGCCAACAGCGACGACTTCGCCCTGCTGGGGCTTTTCCTTCGCCGTATCCGGGATCACGAGGCCGCTCGCCGTCACTTCTTCCTGCTTGAGGGGGGTGATGACGATGCGGTCCGCCAGGGGGACGAGCTTGGTCTTCGCCTTGGGGGCGGCAGCGGCAGCCTTTGCGGCCATGGGGAGTCCTCCAAAGAGTGGGTGGTGAGTGTTTGCGACGCCGATGTTAGCACTCACAGCGGGAGAGTGCTAGGCCGCGCCTTCGGCGCGGCCAGAGAAAGGAGAAAAGAGGAAGGAGAAAAGGGCTGGCGAGGAATGAGGAACGAGGAATGAGGAATGAGCTGTGGGGCAACCCCGCCGCGAACATGCCCGCGGCGGGGCCGATCCCCTGGGAACTGGGAACTGGGCCCTGGGAACTACCTCGGCCACAACACCATCTGCGTGCAGCGGAAGAGCGCGATCGCCTTGCCCGCCGGGTCCAGGACTTCGGCATCCCAGACCTGCGTCGTGCGGCCGCTGTGGACCATCCGCGCGTGCGCCGTGATGGTTCCCTCGCGCGCCGTGCCGAGGAAGTTGCTCTTGATCTCGATGGTCGTGAAGCCGCTCGCGCCCTCGGGCAGGCTTTCGCGGCAGCCGTACCCCGAGAGCGAGTCCGCCAGGCCAATCACCGTCGCCGCGTGGAGGAAGCCGTTCGGCGCGAGGTGGTGCGGCTGGATCGCGATTTCACCCTCGACCGCCCCGGGCGCCAGGGCCGTCACGTGCACACCGATGTGCGCGGGCAGCCTCCCCTTCTGGCGTTCGTTCCAGGCGGCGGCGCGTTCTTGGGGAGTCGGTTCGGGTGTATCCATCCCGCAAGCGTACGGGGAGGGAAGAGAAAAGAGGAAAGAGAAAAGGGGGGCTCGAGGCCCGAGGCTCGAGGCTCGAGCGGGGCAACCCCGGGGGGGCATGGTCGCGGCGGGGTTGCCGCCTGGAAACTGGGAGCTGGGGCCTGGGAACTACTGGACCGCCGCCATGTCGCCCGCGAGCAGCGCTGCGACGTTCAGGCGCAGGCCCGGGAACACTTCGCTCGCGATGAGGCCCGCTGCGTCCGGGCGGAGGCTGTCGTATTGGCCGTCGCGGAGCCGGAACCAGTCGAGTTCGCCATCCCACACGCGCCAGACGATGTACTCCTGCACGCCGTGGCGGCGGTACATCTCCTTCTTGAAATGCATGTCGTAGGACACGGTGCTCGTCGCGATTTCGACCACCAGCTCCGGTGCGCCAACGATGTAGTCGTCCTCGATGCGCGAGCTGCCACCTTCGACGCGGCAGAGGATGAGGTCCGGCTTCGGTTCGTTCGCCTCGTCCAGGATGACGGTCGTGTCGTCGCCCGCGCGCACCCCGGGGTGCTTCGCGCGGTAGACCGCGAGCCAGCCGGCGAGGTCGGCATGGGGGAATCCGTGGGACAGGGCACGCGTGGGTGATGGCATGTGGACGACTCCTTCGACCAGCTCCGCCTTCTTGATCTCCGGGTGCTGCAAATACCGCTCGTGGAACTCGCGCCGCGTCAGGCGGTCCCCGTTTTCCAACGGTGGGACCACCGGCCGCCCCGAAGGCGCCGCCGCGACCGTCTTGCGCATGCTCATGCCGCCCGCCTAGTTCCTCCCCAGGTCGCCGATGTTGAAGGTGTCGTCGTCGTCGTCGTCCGTGTCGCTATCGCTATAGACGCCCGCGGGGCTGCCCCGCCAGACGCTCACGATGAAGTCCTCGCGATACGGGTCGGCGGTCATCACGAGGCGCTCATCGATGGCGTCGATCAGCTCCTGGATGCGCTCCTCGTTCGCGTCGGCGGTGGTGCAGAGGGTGGCGTGGACATTCGCGCCCTGGTAGTGGATATCCACCCGGCCGATGATGCCCCCTTCCTCCAGCAGCATGTACGCCTCGGAGTGCGGCGTTCGGGATTCGCGTTCGAATTCAATCACAGCGGCCGGACCTGCCCCCTTCCCATGATGATCCACTTATAGCTGGTCAGTTCGCGCAGGCCCATGGGCCCCCGGGCGTGCATCTTCTGGGTCGAAATGCCCACTTCCGCGCCGAGCCCGAACTGCGCGCCATCGGTGAACTGCGTGCTCGCGTTGACGTACACGGCCGCAGAATCCACCTCGTCGAGGAAGCGCATGCTGTTCGCGTAGCTATCGCTGAGGATGGCGTCGCTGTGGTGGCTGCCGTAGGTCTCGATGTGCGCGATCGCTTCGTCCATCGAATCGACCACGCGCACGCCCACGCGCATCGCGAGGTGCTCCGTCTTCCACGTCGCCTCGTTCGCCGCCTCCAGCGCGAGGCCCGGGTGGCGCGCCGCCGAAAGCAGTTCCGCCGCGCGCGCATCGGCGATGAACGTCACCGTCGCGCCCCACTTCGCCGCCATCCGATCGAGGAAGGCCGGAGCCACCGCGCGGTGCACGAGTAGCGTGTCCACGGCGTTGCAGATGCTGTGGCGGCGCGTCTTCGCGTTGTGCACCACCGACTCCGCGAGGTCGAGGTCGACATCCTCATCGACGTAGATCTGCACGACCGCGTCGCCGTGCGCGACCACCGGCATCGTCGCGTTCATGCGCACGTACTCGATCAGCTGCGAACCGCCGCGCGGCACCACCAGGTCGACCAGGTCGTGCGCCTTGAGCAGGTCGTCCACGAGCGCGCGGTCCGGGTCGGCGACCACCTGGACGGCGTCCGGCGGCACCTCCGTGCCCGCGAGCGCCCGCTGCACGAGCTCGCCCAGGGCGGCGTTGCTGTGGCGCGCTTCCTTGCCGCCCCGCAGCAGCGACGCGTTCCCGCTCTTCAGGCAGAGCGCCGCGATATCGATGGTCACGTTCGGGCGCGATTCATAGATGGTGGCGACCACACCCAGGGGCACCCTTCGCCGCGCGATCTGGAGGCCGTTCGGGAGCGTGCGCGCATCGAAGACTTCGCCCACCGGGTCCGGCAAGCCCGCGACCGTGCGCGTGTCGCCCGCGATCTGGGCGAGGCGCGCGGGGTTCAGCGTGAGGCGATCGATGTAGTAGGCATCGAGCCCGTTCTCGGCGGCCGCGCGCAGGTCACGTTCGTTCGCGGCGAGCACGGCATCCTGGTCAGATTCGAGCAGCTCGGCGATGCGCAGGAGGGCGGCGTTGCGCTGCGCGGTCGAGAGCGTGGCGAGGCGGCGCGCGGCGGTGCGGGCCGCGGCGGCACGTTCACGGATGAGGGAGGGCGCCGTCGTCGTCATGCCCGCAGTGTACCGCACCCGCGAACGCCGGCCGCGCTGGTTACAGACTCAACGCTCAGGATGCGGCCGGCCGGTCCTCCGCCACGCCTGCTTCCCGCGCCCGGGCCACGGTCAGCTCATACCGGGCCTGGAGCGCCATCCACGTTTCCGCGCGCTGCTCGAACACCCGCGCGAGCGCGAGCGCCGTCTCGGCCGTGACAGCCTTACGGCCGCGGATGATCTCGTTGACGGCCTGGTAGGGGCGGCCCATCCGCCGCGCGAGTTCGCGCTGCGTCATGCCGCGCGCCCGCAGCTCGTCGGCGATGAACTCCCCGGGGTGGAAGGCTTCCTCGGAGAGCGGGAGTGCGGAGGTGCTAGTCGCCATAGTGGTTCGAAACCTCTTCGACGGTGAGCGTATCGCCTTGAATGCTGACGATGAGCCGCCAGCGGCCGGCGAGGTCGATTGCGTGCTTGCCCGAAAACTCGCCTTTCAACGCGTGGAGCCGGAGCCCCCGATGCTGCCGGAGCTCCAGGCTCGATTCGAGAACCGAGAGGAGCGTGAGGCGTTTCCGGTAAGCCCGCGCGACCACCTCGCCCCACGCCCTCGTGCCCTCGGCGACGGACACGAATCGAGATTCAAGTTCTCTGTGTGCGAACCGTATCTCCAACGAACCTCATTCTCCCATAGGGTGAACTGGACTTTCAACCCCCCACCGGCGCGTTAGCCCGCTGCGAACGACACTAAGCCCACTACCTCGCACGGAGGGCGCCGCATGACGCTCTGGGAATACGCCTCCATCCTCGTCGATACGCCCGCCTCCAAGCCCACCCTCGATGAGCTCGGCGCACAGGGCTGGGAGCTCGTCTCCGTCCTCCAGGGCCATACCTCGGCCCAGCTCCTCTACGTCTTCAAGCGCCCGAAGACCGCGGATCCGTCGCTCGAGGACACGATCGTCGAGGGTTAGCGCTCCTTCGGCCACCCGCCGGCGCCATCGATCCACCAGGCGATGCCGCCGTACCCCCGCGCGTTTTCCGTGAGCGTCCCCGCGACGCTGCCATCGCGCGCCAGCAACCAGACCTCGAAGCGGTCGTACTCCCCGCGCGGCCGGTCGTACGTCAGCACCATCCAGCGGCTGTCCGGCGACCAGCTGATCACCTGGGGGGCGTGGTTCCGCGCGACGCTGAAGTCGTACACCCTGCGGCGCTGCCCGGCCTCGATCACCCACACGATCCCGTCCTCATCCACCTGCGCCGACGTGCCGTCCGGCGCGATGCCCTGGTAGACGGCGAAGCCCCCGCTGTCCGGGCCCGGCGCACGCGACGTCTGGCCGGTGGCGACGTCGACGGTCACGCGTTGCGGCGTCGGGCCCAGGTACTCCAGGTACGTCAGCGTGTTCGCATCCTGCCAGGCGAAGGGCGCGCCGCCGCCGCCGTAGGGGTCGCCCGGGCAGTACACCTGCTTGCGGCTCGCCCCCGATGCCTCGCCCACGACGATGCAGCCGTCCTTATCCCACCAGGCAATCTTGCCGGGGATGCTCGCGTTCGGATGCGCTTCGAGCGAAGGCGGCGAAGGGTCGTACCGCCCGTACTGGAACACGACCACGACGAGCAGCACGAGCGCGGCCAGGCCCGTGATCACGCCGACGACGTAGGCTCGCTCCTTCATGCCGCCACCCTCCGCGCGCGCATGAGCCGCCGCGCCTGCGCGAGCACGAGCACCGCCGCGATGAGCATCGCCCCCGTGAGAATCAGCGCCACCGGCGCCCCCAACTCCGGCGCGAACTGCCGGAAGAAGAACGCCACCAGCCCCACGAAGATGGCGCCCACACCGACGCCCATGTACACGAACGCCGCCCGCCACACGCTCAGACTCGCGAGCGCGGCACCCACGGCCACGATCACGAGTTGCACCGGCGCCGAGTCCGAATCCATGCCAAAGATGAACGGCCCGATGACGGCGAGCATCGCGAACACGAAGCGCGCCGAGACCCGCGGCGCGAGCCAGCCCGCCTCCGCCAGCGCGACCCCCGCCGCGCCGAAGAGCATCACCGTGAAGCCGAACAGCCCGACGCTGTAGTCATCCGGCCAGTTCCCCATCGCCGTGCCCATGAAGAAGAGGCTCCCGCCCATCGCCAGCACCTGCGGATGCGACGGCGAAAGCAGCCAGAGCACCGCCGCCATCGCCACCGTCCCGGAGGCCACGGCCAGGAACACCATCGGCTCCGCGTCCTCGAAGCCGGGGCCATACTCCTCGGCGCCGACGGCGAGCGTGACCGCGGTGAGCGCGGCCGCGACGAACCAGGCGACGGTCCCCGCGCGACGGATGCCGCCCTCATCGGACCGCAGCATCGCGCCGCCGGCCAGGAGCGCGAGCAGGCAGGGCACGCCCGCCACCGCCAGCCGCGACCACGGCCGCAGCTCGCTCCACTGCATCGCCACGAGTACGACGATGCCCGCCGCCGCCGCCGCCAGCCCGAGGTAGAGCAGCGCCTCCAGCGCACCTGGCCGTTCGCTCGCGGCGGTGGCCGGCTCCGCAGGCGCCAGTTCCCGCTCATGCGCGAGAAGGCGCGCGGCGGTCGCTTCATCGATCAGCCCGGCCGCCCGCCACCGCAGGATGTGCTCTTCGCCGTCCATGCGCCGCCCATCCTACCGGAGCGTCCGCGCCGCCGCGCGGGGCCGGATGGCCGCGTAGGATGGGGCCATGGAGCTCAAAGCCACCGCCTGGGACGTTCGCGAGCGCGTCGGCACCATCACCCTCAATCGCCCGCACCGCCTCAACGCCTGGACCGGCCGCATGCACACCGAGTACCGCTGGCTGCTCGAACAGGCCGAAGGCGATGCCGGCGTGCGCGTGGTCGTCGTCACCGGCGCCGGCCGTGGCTTCTGCGCCGGCGCCGATTCCCAGGCGCTCGAAGGGCACATCGAAAAAGGCGGCTACGACAGCGGCCTGCGCGGCGAGGTGCCCACCCCCGGCTATGGCGTCCGCCCGGAGTTCGATGCCACCTTCGCCTACCATTTCGGCCTCACGAAGCCCGTCATCGCCGCCATCAACGGGCCGGCCGCCGGCGTCGGGCTCGTGCTCGCCTGCTTCGCCGACCTCCGTTTCGCCGCCCGCGGCGCGAAACTCACGACCGCGCACGGGAAGCTCGGGCTGCCCGCCGAATACGGCCTCGCGTGGCTGCTGCCGCGCATCATCGGCCTCACGCACGCGAACGACCTGCTGCTCTCGAGCCGCGTCGTGCTCGCCGAGGAAGCCGCCGCAATGGGCCTGGTCAACCGCGTGTGCGAACCGGAATCCCTGCTGGATGAAGTCCACGCCTACGCCCGCGAGCTCGCCCACCACGTCTCGCCCGCCTCCATGGCCGATTCCAAACGCGCCATCTACGCCGGCCTCCACCAGGACGCTGCCACCGCCGTGCGCGAAAGCGAAGCCGCCCTCGAACGCATGATGCGCGAACCCGACTACCGCGAGGGAGTAGCAGCGCTGACCGCAAAGCGGTTGCCGAGCTATTAGCTACTGGCTGTTAGCTATTAGCGTTCCCGGCGCGCACCTCCGCCGTTTTCCCGGACGCCACTGTCGTCGCGAAGGTGGTCACGCTAACGGCCAACAGCCAACAGCTCCTGGCTATTAGCGTTCCCGGCGCACACCTCCGCCGTTTTCCCGGGACGCCGCTGTCGTCGCGAAGGTGGCCACGCTAATAGCCAACAGCCAGCGGCCAACAGCTCTATAGTTAGTTCCAACGTTCACGCGGAGGAGCCCGTGCCGAAAGTCCCCGAGGCCTACCTGGAGGCGCGCCGCAGCGCGATCCTGGAGGCAGCCCGCCGTGCCTTCACCCGCAAGGGCACGCAAACCACCACGATGCTCGAAATCGCCGACGAGGCAGGGCTCACCCCGGGCGCCATCTACCGCTACTTCCCCAACAAGGAACGGCTCATCGCCGCCTGCTTCGATGCGAACGCCGAGGACGTCATCGGCAACTGGCAGGGCAGCGCGCCCGGGGCCGACCCCGTCGCCGGCGTCATCGAATTCACGCGCAACGCCGTCGAAGGGCTCGATGGCGCCAGTTCGCGGCCAGATACGATCCTCCACCTTGAGTACGTCGTCGAGCTCGCGCGCAACAACGACATCGCTGGCCTCGCCGCTCTGCAGGCCGAAAACGACCGCATCATCGGGGATGTCCAGACGCGCTTGAGCGCCGCGCAGGCGGCGGGCGGCCTCCCCCGCGAGATCGACACGGCCGCCTTCGCGCATGCGCTCTTCGCCTTCTACTGGGGCCTCCGCATCGGCCGCGTCATCGACCGCGAGTCAGATGCGCGCGCGCAGCTGGAACAGGTGCTGGTGATGGCCTTTGGGGGAGCTATTAGCTCTTAGCTGTTAGCTATTAGCGTGGCCAGACGCGCCGCCGCAGTGACCTTCAGCGAAGCGGCTCAAGGCTCGCGACGGGAACCGCTAACAGCTATTAGCTAACAGCTAATAGCTTTCACGCTCCCGTAGCGGCTCCTGCCGCACCCTCTCCCCATGGCCTCCGAGCTTGTTTACGACGCGCTCGTTCTCGGGGGTGGGCCCGCGGGCCTCGCCGCCGCCATCCAGCTCGCCCGCTTCAACCGGAGCGTCCTCGTCCTCGATGAAGGCGGCGGCCGTTCCAGCTACCACCAGGTCAACCACAACTACCTCGGCTTCCCCGGCGGCATCACCAGCCGCGACCTCCGCCGCCTCTGCCGCGAACAGGCCTCCCGGCTCCCCATCGCCTTCATCGATGACGCCGCCGCCGCCGTCAGCCGCCATGGCAGCTGCTTCGCCGCCCGCACGCGCGATGGCATGGACGTGCACGGCCGCACCCTCGTTCTCGCCACCGGCGTGCGCGACCGCTTCCCCGCCTTCCCCGGCTGGGAGACCTACGTCGGACGCTCGATCTTCTGGTGCATCGTCTGCGATGGCTATAGCACCCGCGGCCGCCGAATCGTCGTGGTCGCGAACGACGACGACGGCGGCGTCACCGCGCTGCAGTTCCTCCAGTTCACCGCCCACGTCACCGTGCTTTCGAACGCCGCCCAGTGTGGCGTCGGGCCGAAGGTTCGCCACGAACTCGAAGCCCGCGGCATCCGCCTCATCGAGGACGAGATCACCGGCGTCCTCGGCCACGATGGCATCCTCGGCGCGATCGAACTGAAGCGCGGCGCCACCCTCGAGGCCGACTACCTGTTCAGCCTCCAGGGCATCACCCCGGCGAGCGAGCTCGCCGTCTCCCTCGGTTGCGAAACCTCCCACCGCGGCTACATCGTCACCGACATGGAGCAGCGCACGAACGTGCCCGGCGTGTTCGCCGCCGGCGACGTCACCCGCGATCTCGCCCACCAGGTCGCGACCGCCGTGCACGAGGGCATCACCGCCGCGACGGCCGCGAACTACAGCCTCTACGCCGCCTGGCAACGCCACGAACACTACCGCTGAGGGCATCGGCGGCGGCGCGCCAAACGTTAAGAAGCGTGCAACGGAGAGGATTCGCAAGCAGTTCTTGCGTCTCGGACGCCCACCGTGCGGTACACTCCAACGCCCATGGCGCGTGCTTCGAACCACCGCAATCCCCGGCCGGCCGTGCTTTTCGGCCTGCTGCTGGCCGCGCTCATCGGCTCGGCGGCGTGCCTGGCCATCGTGCACCTGCGCATGGAGCGAACGGACTCGCGCGAATTCAGCTTCCTCCGCTGGAACCTGGTGCTGGCCTGGTTCCCCGTCGCGATCGCCGTCGTGCTCAGCCTCGCCGAACGGTGGCGCGCGCCGCTGCCGCTGCTCGCCATCCTCGCGGCCGGTTGGATCGCCTTCCTCCCGAATGCGCCCTACCTCGCGAGCGACCTCGTCCACCTGGGCACGACGTGGGTGAACGTGCCCATCTGGTTCGATGCGGCAATGTTCGGCACGTTCGCCGTCACGGGCCTGCTGCTCGGCTACGTCTCCGTCTTCCTCGTGCACTCGATGGTCGCGCGCCGCCTCGGGCAGGCGACGGCCTGGGGCGTGACGCTCGCCACGTGGGCCCTCAGCAGCGGCGGCATCTACCTCGGCCGCGTCCTTCGCTACAACAGCTGGGATGCCTTCATTCGCCCGCGCGCCGTCGTCACCGACTTCCTCGAACCGCTCCAGCACCCGGCCAGCGAACCCTCGGCCGCGCTCCTCCTGACGACGATGGCGGCCTGCCTCATCGCCGGCTACCTCTTCTTCTTTGCCGCAGTTACGAGTTCCCGGTTCCCAGTTCCCAGGGGATCAACCCACGGCGGAGCTAACCGAAGGTAGTGCTGAGTGCTGAGCACTCAGTAGTCCTCCACCTAAACGGGTGTCGGAATTGGCGCGGCCATGACGCGGCAGAGGGAGCGGCTCGTCCAATTGAAGGGATGAGCCGCTTTGTTCCAGCGTTCGACGAAGCCCTCGATGGTGTCGGCAAGCGCGGCGGCACTGGGATGGTTGGGACGCGCCAGCAGCTTGCGCTGGAGGATGCCAAACCACTGCTCGACCTGGTTCAGCCAGGAGCAATGCACCGGCGGGAAGTGCGGCACGAAGCGGGATGCTCCCGGAACCATGCCGTCGCCAGCTTGCCCTTGTGCACGCGCAGGTTGTCGAGCACGAGATGGATGGTGAGCGAAGGGTCCAGGCTGGCATCGAGGTATTCGAGGAAGCCGACGAACTCGGACGCGCGCTTGCGCGACGCCGTGCGCGCGAGCACCTGCCCACAGCGGGTATCGAAGGCGGCGAAGAGGTTCAGCGCCCCTCGCCGGCCGTATTCGTGCTCCATGCGGACGGGCCTTCCCGGGGCTGCGGGATGCGTCGGCGCCGTCCGCGGCCGGGGCTGGAGACTCGTCTTCATCCACGCACAGCACCCGTTCATCGGCGGCGAGCGGCCCGGTGTAGAGCGCGAGGATGTCGGCCACCTGCTGGCGGTACTGCTGGTCGCGCGGGACTTTCGGTGAGAGCTGGCCTGGACGCGCCAGGGCCGCAGGCTGTGGCGGGCGAGCACGCGTCGCACCGTCTCGCGCGAGATCTGTTTGACGATGCCATCATCCTGCAGCTGGCGAGCGATCTCGGTGCAGTCCCACTGCGACAGCGGAGCATCGCGCTCGGCCGGCAGTTCGCAGGCGATTTTCACGATCTCGACGGCAACCTCAGGGGGAAAAGACCGGCTTGCGGCCGCGCCCGGGGGCATCCTTGAGGCCCGCGATGCCGAACTCCAGGTAGCGTCGCGCCCACTTGCGCACGATCCGGACGCCGAGGCCACAGCGCTCGGCCGTCTCCTTCTCGCTGAGCTTCATATCGAGGTAGAGGATGGCCATCGTCCTCCTCCATTCGCCGACGGGCAGGGTGTACTGGCGGCTCTGCTGCCGAAGGAGCGCCCGCTCCTCGTGGGTAAGGCAAACGTTGAAACCAAGGGGCCGGCCGCGGCGCATGAGACCTCCAACGCCACCGGCCCCAAGTATGCCCTTTCGATCACCCCCTCAGCAATTCCGCCATCCATTCCCGTGCGGCGCTACTGAGTGCTGAGTCGGCAACCCCACCGCGAACCAGACCCCCCGGGGTTGTCCCGCTCGAGCCTCGAGCCCGGCGTAGTGCTGAGTCCTGAGTGCTGAGTGTTGAGTCGGCAACCCCATCACGACCATGCCCCCCATGGGGTTGCCCCGCCTCATTCCTCATTCCTCATTCCTCGTCCGCCCCCTTTTCTCCTTCCTCTTTTCTCTTTTCTCTCAGTACCACGTGGTTCCCTTCGGAGGCGGCTCGTACCGTTCGAGCAGGTCCAGCGCGGCGGCGGGGGTAGCCGCCACCGCGAACAGGCGGCTCGCCTCCGGGCGCACGAAGCTCGCCTTCCGCATGTGGTCGAAGAGGTGCAGGAGCGGCTCCCAGAACCCGTTTGTGTTCACGAAGACGACCGCCTTGCCGTGCAACCCGAGCTGCTTCAGCGTGAGGATCTCCACAACCTCCTCGAGCGTGCCCAGCCCCCCCGGCAGCGCCACGAAGCCGTCCGCGCGCGCCTCCATGAACGCCTTTCGCGCCCGCAGGTCCTTCGTGATGACGAGCTCGTCGGCCTCCGTGTAGGCCAGCTCGCGCTCCAGCAACGGCTCCGGCAGCGCGCCCGTCACACGCCCCCCGTGGCGATGCACCGCCCGCGCAAGTGTGCCCATCAGCCCCACGCTCGCCCCGCCGTACACAAGTGTGTGCCCGCGGTCGCCGATGAGGCGGCCAAGCTCGTCCGCCGCCTCGAAGTAGGCCGCATCGATGGTCGCACTCGACGACGAGAAGACGCAGACACTCAGCGCCGCCATATCTCGAGGCTACGCCCGCGCGCGCCGCCGCGGTGGGTCCATCCGGCCACAAGCGAGGGTTCCAAGGTGGCCACCCGGCGGGCCCATCCGGACCCGCGCGCCTCAGCCCACGGCATCCAGGAACGCCGTCACCTCATCCACGAAGTCCGTGCGGTGTTCGCCCCACCACGCGCTCGAAGGCGCCACCCGCAGGCGCGACCCCGGGACGCGTTCGTGCAGGAGCCGGGCCGCGCGCACGGGGTGCAGCGCATCGCCCTCGTGCGCCACGATCAGCGTCGGCACCGCGATCCGGCGGTACTCCTCCGGGTCGTGATACGGCGAAGTGACCACTCCGCGGAGCACGTGCCGCAGCGTCCGCGGGTTCTGCGCGGTCAGCCACTGGCGTCGCGTCTCCGCCTCGGCGGGCGAAGCGGCCGGCATCATCGCCGCCAGCTCCACCATCTTTTCGAATCCGAAGTTCTCGATCGCCGCGCTCACGACATCGAACAGCTGCAGCGCCTTGTGCTCCTCGGGGCCGCGCATGTGCGGGTGCCCCAGCGGCGGCGGCGCCACGATGACCAGCGCGCGCACCAGCTCGGGCCGTTCGAGCGCGACCCAGAGGCTCGTGGCCGCGCCCATGGAGCCACCGCCGAAGATGGCGCGCTCGCCCGGCGCGTGCTCCGCCGCAAAGGCCGCCATATCGCGCCCGAGCGCCTCCCAGGTGTACCCCTCGGGCGCTTCCGGGCCCTCCGACTGGCCGTGGCCGCGCGCGTCGTACATCAGCAGGCGGACGCGCTCGTCGAGCGCATCGAGCTCGCCGAAATCGATCCCCAGCGCATCCATCGAACCCATGAGCCCGTGCCCGAAGACGGCGAGCGGCCCCTCGCCGCGCAGGCGGTATCGCAGCCGCTGCCCATTGATCTCGGCGAAGGCGTCGTGCATGCGCTCAGGGTACGGGAAGAGAAAGGAGAAAGGAGGAAAGGGAAACGGCTGTCGGCCGTCGGCCCTCGGCCATCGGCGTGGCCCGGCGCGAACTAGTCCGGAGGCTCCGCTGACACCCTTTTCTCTTTCCTCCTTTCTCTTTCATACTGGAATCCGGAGGATTCCCTTGATCGACTGAGACCGGCGGCGTGCGAATCGGCTGAACCCGTGGCCCATGAGGCCCGTGCTCCCGCGCCCGGTCTGTCCCTGTTGTCCTCCCGCGCCCTGCCGGCGCCCCTCGCGCGCACCGCCCCGTTGCTGCCCACACCGCCTCCCGCGCGGGAGGAGAGGGAGCACCGCATGCTTCGCGTTTCCGCTGTTTCGAAAGAGCTGGGCGGCAGGCCCGTGCTGCGCGATGTCACGTTCACCGTGAACGATGGCGAACCCGCCGCCCTCGCCGGACCCAACGGCGCCGGCAAGACCACCCTCCTCGGCATCATCGCCGGCGAACTCACGGCCGATAGCGGCGCCGTGCAGCTCCCGCGCGGCGCCACCATCGGCTTCCTCCGCCAGGGATACGCCGGCCGCGAAGGTGAAACCGTCGCCCAGGCATTCCCCGCGCTCGACCTCGCCCTCCACGGCGACGCCCGCCTCGCCGCGATCGCCGATGCCCTGGGCGCCACACCCCACGACGACACCCTCGCCGCCGCCTACGACCGCGAGCTCGCGCGCCTGGCCGAAGCACCCCCCGCGGGCGAAGCGGAGCGGCTCGCGGCGAGCCTCGCCATCGCCATCCCGCCCGCGGATACCACCCTTGGCACTCTCTCGGGCGGCGAACAGACGAAGCTCGGCCTCATCGACCTGCTCCTGCGCCGCCCCGGCGTCCTCCTCCTCGATGAGCCCACCAACCACCTCGACCTCGATGGCATCGAACGCGTCGAACGGCTCATCGCCACCTTCCCCGGCCCGGTGCTCTTCGTCTCGCACGACCGCGTGCTCATGGACACCGTCGCCGCCACGATCCTCGAACTCGACCCCAAGAAGCCCGGCATCGAAGCCTTCGCTGGCGGCTACAGCGGGTTCGCCGGCGAAAAGGCCCGCCGCGAAGCCGACCAGTGGGAGCGCTACGGCCGCCAGCAGCGCGAGGAGCGCCGCCTCAAGCAGGTCATCTCCGGGATCGAATCCAGCTCCCGCGCCACCGAGAATTCGACCATCAACTTCGCCATTCGCAAGAAGGCGGCGAAGGTCGCGCGCCGCGCCGTCACCCTCAAGGCCCGCCTCGAACGCGAGTTCGAATCCGCCAACCACATCGACCGGCCCGATACGCGCATGCGCGGCATCGAAGGCAGCTTCGCCGCCGCCACCGCAGGCGCCAGCCGCCTGGTCACGGTCGAAGGCGCCGCCATCGCCGCCGGCGGCCGCACCCTCGTCGAAGGCCTCAGCTTCGCCATCGACCGTGGCGACCGCGTGGCCATCATCGGCCCGAACGGCATCGGCAAGACGACGCTCCTTCGCACCCTCCTCGGCGAGCAGACCCCGGCAGCCGGCGAGGTCACGGTCGCGGCCTCGGCGAACGTGGGGTACCTCCCGCAGGATGAGGGCCGCGAACTCGGCCCCACGGAGGCGCGCCGCACTCCGGTCGAACTCCTCCGCCGCGCCGTGCCCATGACCGAAGGCGAGGCCGCGAACGCGCTGCACCGCTTCCTGCTCGGGCACACCTCCGTGCGCACGCCCGCCGGGCAGCTGAGCTACGGCGAACGGCGGCGGCTGAGCCTCGCGCTGCTCATCCTCGGCGGCGCCAACCTGCTGCTCCTCGATGAGCCCACGAACCACCTCGACCTGCCCGGCCGCGAAGCCTTCGAACGCGCCCTCGGCGGCTTCGGCGGCGCCATCATCGCCGTCACGCACGACCGGCGCTTCATCGAGGAGCTGGGCTGCGACGTCCTCGACCTTGCCGAATTCGCCGCACCCGTGACGCCCCGCTGACATCGCGCGCGAGTGTCTTGCAAGCGAGTGTCAGCCCGGAAAGAACCCCCCACAGGCGCCCCGGGACGTGCATGAATGGAGGGAGGACGGACGGAAAGGAGACCTGGCCATGGGTATGGGAGTTAGCATTTTCCTGATCGCCATCGGCGCCATCCTCGCCTTCGCGATCAACTACACCGCGTCGGGCATCGATATCAACGCCGTGGGCGTGATCCTCATGGTGGTGGGCGGCATCGGCCTCGCCCTCTCGATGCTCTTCTGGAGCTCGTTCGCGCCGTTCCCCATGGGCGGCACGCGCACGACCACGACCACCCACTCACATGTAGACGACCCGAGGCTGTAGCCCGGGCCATCGGCCGTCGGCCGTCAGCTATCGGCCGTCGGCGTGACCACTCGCGGCCGGCCGCTGCCGATAGCCCACCAAGGCCGCGCACGTGGCCACGCCGACAGCCGAGGGCCGAAAGCCGACGGCCATCAACTGCCAACCGACCCGCACCCACCGAGGGCGGGATCACGGGTACGAAAGGGGCGCTCATCGCGCCCCTTTCGCGCGTCCGCCGGCAAACCGCGAGGTGACCACTCCAGGGCCGATCCCCTGGGAACTGGGAACCGGAAACTGGGAACTGGCTTAAGCTGGCGCCGTGGGCTTCCTTCGCACTAGCGATGGCCAGGAACTCTACTGGGAGGAATCCGGGAACCCGCGCGGTATCCCCGCGCTCGCCGTGCATGGCGGCCCCGGTTCCGGCTGCTCCCCCTGGTGGCGCCGCCTCTTCGACCCCGAGCGATACCGCGTCGTCCTCTTCGACCAGCGCGGTTGCGGGCGAAGCCGGCGGCACGCGAGCGACCCCGCCGTAAGCCTCGAAGCGAACACGACGGACCACCTCCTCCGCGACATCGAGGCGCTGCGCGGACACCTGGCCATCGATCGCTGGCTCCTCGTTGGCGGCTCCTGGGGCAGCGCGCTCGCCCTCGCGTACGCGGTCGCGAACCCGGCGCGCGTCGCCGGCGCGGTCCTGTTCGGTATCGCCACGGGCCGCCGCGAGGAATGGGACTGGCTTTTTCGCGGCGGTCTCGCGCGCTTCTTCCCGGCCGAATGGGAACGGCTCGTCGCCGCACTGCCGCCGTCCGAACGCCACGGCGACATCCCCGCCGCGTTCGCCCGCCGGCTGGCCCACCGCGACCCTGACGTGCGCACCGCCGCCGCCCACGCCTGGTGCCTCTGGGAATCCGCCACGCCGGACTGGCCTCCCCGCGAGGGGCTCGCGCCGCGCTTCGCGGACCCCGCCTTCGCCTACGCCTTCGCCCGCCTGGTGACGCACTACGCCGCCCACGACGGCTGGTTCGATGACACCGAACTCCTTCGCGGCGCCGCCACCCTCGGGCACATCCCCGCAACGCTCATCAACGGCCGCTACGATTTCCAGTCGCCGCTGGCGAATGCGTGGGCGCTGCACCGCGCCTGGCCGGGGTCCGAACTCGTGGTCGTGGACGATGCCGGGCACGCCGCCAGCGAGCCCGCGCTCACCGCCGCCATCATCGCCGCCACGGACCGCTTCGCCGCCAACCAGGAGGCTCAATGACCATCCCGGACTCCCTCATCGAACGCGCGGGCACCCTCCTGCGCGAGGCCTCGGACCGCTTCGTTCTGCCCCGCTTCCAGGCGCTCGCGCACGGCGAGGTCGAGGAGAAGTCGCCGGGCGAAGTCGTCACCATCGCCGACCGCGAGGCCGAGGCCTGGCTCGCGCCCCGGCTCGCCGCCCTCGTCCCCGGTTCGCGCGTCGTGGGCGAAGAGGCTGCCGAGGCCGACCCGCGCATTCTCGACCGCCTCGATCGCGGGCTCGCGTGGCTGGTCGATCCGGTCGACGGCACGGCGAACTTCGTCGGCGGCAGCCCGCGCTTCGCCGTGATGGCCGCCCTCCTGCGCGACGGCGATGCCCTCGCCGCCTGGATCCTGGACCCCGTGACGGGCACGCTCGCCACCGCCGAACGGGGCGCGGGCGCGGCGATGGACGGCATCGCGATGCGCGTGCCCGCCGTCGAGCCAGATGTGGCGAAGCTCCATGGCGCGCTCCATTGCCGCTTCATGCCGCCCGCCGTGCGCGAAGCCGTCGAGGCCCGCCAGGGCGCCTTCGCCAGCACCTTTGGCGGGCTCGGGTGCGCCGGCCACGAATACCGCGACCTTGCCGCCGGCGCCCGGCACTTCTCCGTGTACTGGCGCACCCACCCCTGGGATCACGTCCCCGGCGCGCTCCTCCTCACCGAATCCGGGGGCCACGCCGCCCGCTTCGACGCCACCCCCTACCGCGCCGGCGACCACCGCACCGGCCTCCTCGCCGCCATCACGCCGGAAGCCTGGGAAGCCGTGCGGCGCGAGCTGGCCCTCGAAGTGCTGAGTGCTGAGTGCTGAGTGCTGAGTCGGCAACCCCGCCGCGACCCGGCTCCCCGTGGGGTTGCCCCGCTCGGACCCCGAACCTCGGGGTCGAAGTGCTGAGTACTGAGTAGCGCCGCACGGGAATGGATGGCGGAATTGCTGAGGGGGTGATCGAAAGGGCATACTTGGGGCCGGTGGCGTTGGAGGTCTCATGCGCCGCGGCCGGCCCCTTGGTTTCAACGTTTGCCTTACCCACGAGGAGCGGGCGCTCCTTCGGCAGCAGAGCCGCCAGTACACCCTGCCCGTCGGCGAATGGAGGAGGACGATGGCCATCCTCTACCTCGATATGAAGCTCAGCGAGAAGGAGACGGCCGAGCGCTGTGGCCTCGGCGTCCGGATCGTGCGCAAGTGGGCGCGACGCTACCTGGAGTTCGGCATCGCGGGCCTCAAGGATGCCCCCGGGCGCGGCCGCAAGCCGGTCTTTTCCCCCTGAGGTTGCCGTCGAGATCGTGAAAATCGCCTGCGAACTGCCGGCCGAGCGCGATGCTCCGCTGTCGCAGTGGGACTGCACCGAGATCGCTCGCCAGCTGCAGGATGATGGCATCGTCAAACAGATCTCGCGCGAGACGGTGCGACGCGTGCTCGCCCGCCACAGCCTGCGGCCCTGGCGCGTCCAGGCCTGGCTCTCACCGAAAGTCCCGCGCGACCAGCAGTACCGCCAGCAGGTGGCCGACATCCTCGCGCTCTACACCGGGCCGCTCGCCGCCGATGAACGGGTGCTGTGCGTGGATGAGAAGACGAGTCTCCAGCCCCGGCCGCGGACGGCGCCGACGCATCCCGCAGCCCCGGGAAGGCCCGTCCGCATGGAGCACGAATACGGCCGGCGAGGGGCGCTGAACCTCTTCGCCGCCTTCGATACCCGCTGTGGGCAGGTGCTCGCGCGCACGGCGTCGCGCAAGCGCGCGTCCGAGTTCGTCGGCTTCCTCGAATACCTCGATGCCAGCCTGGACCCTTCGCTCACCATCCATCTCGTGCTCGACAACCTGCGCGTGCACAAGGGCAAGCTGGCGACGGCATGGTTCCGGGAGCATCCCCGCTTCGTGCCGCACTTCCCGCCGGTGCATTGCTCCTGGCTGAACCAGGTCGAGCAGTGGTTTGGCATCCTCCAGCGCAAGCTGCTGGCGCGTCCCAACCATCCCAGTGCCGCCGCGCTTGCCGACACCATCGAGGGCTTCGTCGAACGCTGGAACAAAGCGGCTCATCCCTTCAATTGGACGAGCCGCTCCCTCTGCCGCGTCATGGCCGCGCCAATTCCGACACCCGTTTAGGTGGAGGACTACTGAGTGCTGAGTGCTGAGTCGGCAACCCCGCCGCGACCCGGCTCCCCGTGGGGTTGTCCCGCTCGAACCTCGAACCTCGAGCCTCGAGCCCCGTTCTCAGCACTCAGCACTCAGCACCCGGCACTCAATCGCAAGCTGGTTACCCGCGCCGCTGACGCGCCCCGCACGGCCCGCGCGCGACCCTCTCCCCATGGGTGAACGGCTCGCAATTGGCATCGATATCGGCGGCACGGGGACCAAGCACGCCCTCGTGGATCTGGAGACGGGCGCGCTCGTCACCGAACGGGTGAAGCAGCCCACCCCCCAGCCCGCCACGCCCGAAGCGCTCTCCGAGATTGTCGCGGGCGCCGTGCGCCTGTACGCGGACCGCGAGGTCGCGGCCGTGGGCGTGGGCTTCCCCGCCGTCGTCTCCCGCGGGTGCGCGCTCACCGCCGTCAACATCGCCCCCGAATGGCGCTACATGGATGTCGCGGACACTCTCGCGAAAGCCATCGACCGCCCCGTCGCCGTCCTCAACGATGGCGACGCCGCAGGCCTGGCCGAAGTGCGATACGGCGCTGGCGCCGGCGTGAAGGGCAAGGTCGTCGTCGTCACGCTGGGCACGGGCGTGGGCACGAGCCTCTTCCTCGATGGCCGCCTCGTCCCGAACATGGAGCTTGGGCGGCTGTTCGTGCGCGGCAAACCCGCCGGCGAACGCGCCGCGAACTCCGTGCGCAAGCGCAGGCACCTTTCGTGGTCGGCGTGGGCGCGCGATGTCGAACTGTTCGTCCGCGAACTCGATATCGCCTGCTGGCCCGAGCTCATCATCATGGGCGGCGGCGTCAGCAAGGACGCGCACGCCTGGCTTCCCTACATCACCTGCCGCCCCTCCATCACGCCGGCTCGCTTCCGGAACGATGCGGGAATCGTGGGCTCAGCGCTCTACGCTGTAGAGCGCTGAGAGAGAAAAGAGAAAGGAGGAAGGAGAAAAGGAGTGGCCAGCCGCCTGCCGCCGCGGCTGCGCGCGTGCTCCCTTGTCTCTTTCCTCCTTTCTCTTTTCTCTATCCATCAATGGTCGCGAGCATCACCGGTTCGCCCCTCGTCAGCGCGATCCAGTAGGTGCGGCCGCGTTCGAAGGTGGAGAAGTCGCTCGCTCGCGGCGGGCCCGCGCTGCCCGTGAAGTAGGCGCGCCAGATGCGGTTGTTCGCGTCCCAGGTGTAGATGACCGCCACCCGCGGCGTGATGTCCTGCCCCGTCGTCGCCGCCTGCTGGAGCGCCGCCGCGACCGATACCGCCTGCGGCCCCAGCCACGTGATCAGCGTCCATTCGAAGCGCAGCGTGTACACCACCGGCGCGCCCGATGGCGGCGGCAGCGGCGTGTTCCCTCCGCCGTCCGTGCCGGGGCCCGGGCCCGGGTCCGGCGTCGTGCCCGTGCTCGCGACATACGTGTAGTTCACCGCCACTTCACTCTGCCCGTTCGGCGAGGTGACGACGATGACCGTCGGCCCCGAGACGTTCGAGGGCGAAACCGCCGTGATGCTCGTGTCCCCCGTGACCGTGCACGAGGCCGCCTTGATCGCCCCAAAGGTCACGCCATCGGGGCACACCACCCCCGTGAAGCCAACGCCCGTGATCGTGATCGTCGTGCCGCCCGTGGTCGGGCCCGTGGCCGGGTCGATCTTCGTCACCACCGGGTTCGCCGCCTTGTAGGTGAACACGTCCTCCGGCGCCAGCGGGCTCGTGCCCACGTTCGTCGTCACGCGTACATCCACCGGGCCGGGCAGGCCGATCGGCGGCGAAAGCACCGTTACCTGCGTCTCGCTCTGGCGCGAAACGGCCAGCGCCGCCACCGTCCCGAACGCGACCGTGGGCACCGGCGCCGTCGTCGCCCCGAAGCCCGTGCCCGTGATGATGACGATCTCGCCGCCCGTCGTCTTGCCTTCCTTCGGGTTCAGGTTCGTGATGATGGGGCCATCGGTATAGGTGTAGAGCGTCACCCCCGCGACCTGCGGCGTCGTCCCCGAAGGCGTCGTCACCTTCACTTCCATCCCGCCGGGCGCGATTGCCTTCGGGACCTTCACGAGCAGCTGGGTCGAATCCACGAAGGTCACATCCGTGAGCGGCACGATCGTGGCCCCGAAGGCGACAATCGAGGTCGAGGTGAAGTTGTATCCCTTCACCTGGATGGCGTTCGCCCCCGCGAGCGGTCCCGCGTTCGGTTTGAGCTCGGTGATGCCGGGCGACGAGTAGGAGAATTGCGTGTTCGCCGTCACCGGGCTCGTCACGCCCGCGATGGTGACCGTCACGGCGACGGTTCCGCCACCCGCCGGGCTCACCGCCGTCAGCTGCGTCGCCGAGATCACCTCCACCTTCGGCGAGGTCGCCTGCCCGAACGAGACCGTCGCCCCGGGCGCGAAGTTGAAGCCGTCGATGGTGACCACCGTGCCGCCGGCCGGGGGGCCGCTCGCCGGAGTCAGGCTGTTAATCGAGGGCCCCGAGGCATAGGTGAAGTTCGCCAGCGTGGTGAAGGGCGAGCTGCCGTTCACGGGGTGCGTCACCGTCACCTGCGCGACGCCCAGCCCCGGCGGCGAGCTCACCCGGATCTCCGTATCGCTGATCACCGCGCAGGTCGCCGCGTTCGTGCTGCCGAACTTCACCGCGTTGGTCGGCCCCGGCCCGCAGAGGATGCCCGCGAAGCCGCTCCCGGTGATGACCACCTGCGTGCCGCCCTGCGAAGGCCCCGCGTTCGGCGTGAGCGCCAGGATTTGGGGTCCGCCGAAATAGGTGAAGACCGTGTCCTCCGTTTTCGGTGTCGTCGCTGGCGGCGGGCTCAGGTACGCGCTCGGCCCGGGCGCGCTCGCGACCACGACATCGACCGGGCCCGAGGCGTGCGGTGGCGCGACCACATCGAGCTGCGTGCTGTTCACGAACGTGCAGCTGCTCGCGCTCACCCCCCCGAAGGTGACGCCGCCGGGCTGGCACATCACGGCGGTGAAGTTCTTGCCGAAGAGCCGCACGAGCGCGCCGCCCTGCACCGGCCCGTTCGGGCTGCTCATCTGCGCGATGTACGGCCCCGTCGTGGTGTGGAAGCGGTCGCTGAGCACCGATGAGCTGGTCGAAAGGTAGTGCGTCGGCTTTGGATAAGGCGGCGGAAACCCGTTGACGGGAGGCGCAGGAGCCGCTGGATCACGCACCGTCACGCGGACGTCGTGCCATGAATCGCTCAGCGTCGCCGGCATCCGCACACGGATGTACTCCGGGCTGATCACCTGCATGTCGGCCGGCGACACGCGCACGGGATGGAGCGGGTCGTGCACGGGATAGAACTCGACCATGACGGTACAGCGCGGCTGAGGAGGAGGAATGGGCACCCCGCTGCTAGGGTCGAGCCAGGGGAGTCCCGGCCCCCATTGATGCGCGGTTGCCGGTTGAATGGGGTCCCAGGGAAGAATGGTCCACTGGTCGCCCGGCGGGCAGGTGATGCCCTGCTGGCTGTAGTTCCGCCCGCGAATGTCCACCCAGTCGCCCGCGTTCGCCGACCGGGGGAAGACATCCTCAACGCGCGGCGACCCGATGCCCATGATCACGATCGGCGCCGTGCTCGGATAGGCGATGGCGTTCGGGATCGTCACCTGCGTGATCGTCACCCGCACCTGCACGTCGATCATTCGCTGTTTGTTGATCGTCTGGAAGTAGAGCGTCTTCGCCGTCGTGTTCGTGCCCTTGGGGAAGACGGCGATCTGCGTGATCGTCGAGTTCGGGTAGTCCGTGTCCGGCACGCCCTCGCTCAGCTGCACCGTCACCGAGACATCCTGTTCGAGCACCGTGCCGTTCGTGCGAATGACCGTGACCGGCAGTGCCGTGCCTTCCTGGATGGCGTAGGCCGGGAGGTCGAGCGAGAAGAAGCCTTCGCCGAGGGCGCGCGCGCCCCGCGTGCCATCGACGAGCCCGCCGAAGCACACCGCGACCACCAGCAGGGCGAGCCATGCCACGGAAGCACGCCGATGCAGCGGCGCTCTGGCGGTCATGGCGTCCGGAGCTCCAAACGTTCACCTCAAGACACCCCCACCCGAAAATCGGGCCGGGGTTGGGCTGGTTTGGCTGCCGGTGGCAGCGCCGCGGGCGGAGGGGGCGTCCATCCACGGTAATGGGGCGGGGGCGCCATGATACGGTTCCGCAACGGCGCCTGTCCCCCATAACCGCGCCATAAGGACGCGCTTTTCGCCAAGAATCGCGCGCCTTTACTCCGTTGCGGTCTCGCGGCTCCCGCATGGGAACACCGTGCCCCCGTTCGCGGCCCGCGCTACCCTTCGCCCATGCCCGCCCTCGCCGTCCCCGCCGGTGTCCGTGCCGCGCACCCCGGCGCCGCCTTCGAACCGGTCTGGACCACGGAGCGAACGGCGACATGGCGCGTCGCGACCCCCGGCGGCGAGACCCGCTACCTCAAGGTCGCCGTCCCGGGCGGCGGGCCCGGCATCGCCGCCGAAGCCGCACGCCTGCGCTGGGCCGCGAACTTCGTGCCCGTGCCGCGCGTCATCGAAAGCGGCGTCGCGTCCGGTTGCGAATGGATGCTTACCGCCGAACTCGCCGGCACGCCCGCCATCGCACCGGGATTGATCGCGGAGCCGGACCGCCTCGCGCACGCCATCGGCCGCGGCCTGCGGCGCTTCCACGACACCCTGCCCGTCGCGGCCTGCCCCTTCGATGCGCGCACGGAGACCCTCCTCGCCCGCGCGCACGCCCGCGCCGCCGCCGGCGCCATCGACCCCGCCGCCTTCCACCGCGAGCACGCGGCGTTCGATGTCGCGGACGCGCTCGCCGAGCTCGACCGGCTGCGCCCCGCGGGCGAGGGCGGCCTCGTCGTCTGCCACGGCGACGCCTGCTACCCGAACTTCGTCATCGGCGCGGGCGGCGAAGTTTCCGGCTACCTCGACCTCGGCGAGCTCGGCATCGGCGACCGCTGGTGGGACCTCGCGGCGGCCACCTGGAGCACGTCCTGGAACCTCGGCCCCGGCTTCGAAGCCGCCCTCCTCGAGGGCTACGGCACCCCCCCGGACCCGCGCCGCCAGGCGTTTTTTCGCCTGTTGTACGACATGACGGGTTGAAACGGCCGTCGGCTATCGGCTGTCGGCTATCGGCGTGGCCAGTCGCGGTGGTTCTGCTGCTACCCGCCACTGCATTTGGCGTGCGGCACACCGACAGCCGATAGCCGACGGCCGATCACCAGACAATCAGCAGTGCGCCGAACAGCACGCCCGCGACCAGCGCCAGCGCCGTCCCCACCGCGGGCGTACAGCCGCAACCGGGCGGCCGCTTCATCCCGTAATGCTCCATCCAGATGTCGCGCGCGACACCCGGCTCGTCGAATTTCGGTTCCCGCCCCGGATAAGGAAAGCGCATAGAGCTATCGGCCGTCGGCTATCGGCTGTCGGCGTGACCAGCCGCGAGAATACTGCGGCCATCACCGTGGCTTCCGGCATGCGGCACGCCGATAGCCGACGGCCGATGGCCGACAGCCATACGGTACCATCGCGGCGATGGCGCGTGCCTCTTTTCTCCCTCGCGGGCCGCTGCGAATCCCGCTCATTGGCGGCGCCGTCGCGGTCGCGGCGATGGTTGCGCTGGTGGCGTGGCTGCTGCGCCCCGGCGGCGGCCCTTCGCCCGCGAAACCCAACGCCTGGGTCCCCGAGGCCGGCAGCGTCGAATGGATGCGCATCGAACGCGCGCGCCCCGGCAGCACGCCGCTCACCGACCTCAATTCGCTCAACCCCGGCGCCCGCCCGGTGATGGAGATGGTGCTCACATGGCTGCGCGAGGCCCCCATCGTCGCCGGCGCACCCCCCGACGCCCTCCTCCCCAACGGCGACATCCTGCGCATGCGCGTGGGCGAGGGCCGCGTCATCACGATCGCCCGCGCGCAGGATTGCGTGGCCCGCACCGACACCGTCGTGGGCGCACCCTGGCTGTGCACCCCCGCGCCCGGCTTCGTCTCCATCGCCGACGAAACGACCGCGAGCGGCGGCGCCGTCATCCGCCTCGATGCGCCCGCCCTCGACGCCTGGCTCGATACGGGGTGGCAGGCCGACATCGCCGCGGGATCGCGCGAACCGCACCCGGCCGGCGTCCCCGCGGCCGACGCCATCGTCCGCGCGAGGTACAGCACCGGGGTACCCACGGGCGGCCGCGAGCTCGATGCCGCCACCCCGGCGGACGCGCTGGTGCTGGCGAACCTGGGCACGTGGCTCGCCGAGAGCACCCTCACCGGCGCCGAGCCCGAATGGAACATGCCCGGCCTCGGCGCGGCCACCCTCGTGCTCGAAGCCCGCGACGGCGAACCCACCACCGTCATGGCCGCCTACGACTGCGCCATCGAACGCGGCCCCGGCGGCACCATCGCCGCCAGCACCTGCGCCGTCAGCCGCGAATTCGTCGTACTGCTCCCCTCCGCCGGCCGCGGCGAACCCGCGCGCCTCTGGTCGCCCGCACTGGCGGCCTGGCTGCGGCAGTAATCGGCCGTCAGCTATCGGCCGTCGGCGTGGCCAGTCGCGTAACTTCTGTCGCTACCGGCCACGAAAACACCGCCTGTGGTCACAGCCGACAGCCGACAGCCGACGGCCGACAGCCATTCGGCCGACAGCGGCGCGGGGCTACGCCCGCGCCATCAGCGCCGGGGCGAAGGCGAAGTGCACCGGGAGGATCTCGATTTGCGGCTCCGCGCTGATGCCCACCTGCTGCACCGCCGGCATCAGCCGCGCATCGACGAACGCCTGGAACTGCTCCGCCGAATCCCAGACGTCGATCACGCGCAGGCCGGCCGCATCCGCCGCGGCCACATGGAAGGCGCCGCCCACCGGCGGTTCGACATCGAAGCGCACGATCGCGCGCACCTTCTCGTACTCATCCAGCGTCACGCCCGGCCACTGCATCATCATCACGATCGACATGGGGACATCTCCTCGCGGCCCTCAAGGGGCATCTCGCAAGGCAATACGCCCAATCACCCACGCCTGATCACTCAGCACTCACGGGGCTGATCCCCTGGCAACTGGGAACTGGGAACCGGGAACTACGTCACCGTCAGCGGCGCCCCTGTGGGACAGATGGGGCACTCCGCCGGCGCGTAGCTCGCGATATCGAGGGTCATGCACGCGAACAGCGGCACCCCGAAATCGACCTTCCCCCCGCTGCGGTCGATGAGCACGCCCACGCCCGCGACCTCCGCACCCCGTTCGCGCACGGCCTCCAGCACATCGCGGATGCTGCCACCCGTCGTGAGCACGTCATCGACCACGAGCACGCGGTCGCCGGGGCCGATTTCGAAGCCGCGCTTGAACTCGCGCCCCTCGCCTTCGTCCTTGCGCTCGGCGATGATGCCCCGCAGCCCGAGCTGCCGCGCCGTTTCGTACGAAAGGATGACGCCGCCCGTCGTCGGCCCGGCGACGAGGTTCGCCCGCCCGCGGAAGTGGTCCGCCATCTGCCGGCAGAACGGCTCCGTGAGGTCCGGCCACTGCAGGATGCGGAACTTCTCCACGTAGATTTCGCCGTGCCGCCCGCTCGCGTACTGGAAGTGCCCGCGGAGGATGGCGCCGCGTTCGGCCAGCTTTGCCTCGAACCCCTCGCCCTGTGCCATCGCCGCCTCCCTCAGTGGCTCACGAACGACCCTTCGGCCGTCGTCAGGTGGTGGATGTCGTTGAGCAGGTGCACCGCGCGGATGCCCTCGTTCGGCGCTGCCGCGGCGATGCTGATCGACGTGTGCGCGGGCCGGAAGAACATGTCGTAGGGCGACCCGATGATGTGCCCCAGGTACGCATTGATGACCCCGCCGTGGCAGGCGACGACCACCCGCTTGCCCGGGTTCAGCCCGATGATCGCCTCGATCGCGTTCACCGTCCGCTTGCGAAATTCGAAGCTCGATTCCGAATACGGGTACACGTCCCACTTGCGCTCGCGAATCATCCGTTCGCGAAAGGCGATGAGCAGCCCCTGCCCCAGGTACTCGCCGAGCGACTTATCGGGCGGCACGTCGCGGAAGATCTCGACCTCGCGCAGGTCGTCCATGACCACCGGCGTAAGGCGATGGTGGCGCGCGATCTCCGCGCCCGTATCGAAGGCACGCTTGAGCGGGCTCGCGTAGACGGCGTCGATTTTGTCGGTCGAAAGGCGCGCACCGACGAGCTCGGCCTGTCGGCGGCCGCGTTCGCTCAGCTCGGGGTCGAAGGTATCGCCCACGGGCCCCGAACGCGGGTTGGGGATGTGCTGCTCCCCATGCCGCACGAGGATGAGCTGCGTCACCTCCTCGGCATCGGTGAGGAAGGCGCGGTCGAACAGGAGCGGCTGGCGCGCGGCCTGGCCTTCGGTCATGGGGGAGGAGCTCCTTTGGGCCATCGGCTGTCGGCTGTCGGCCGTCGGCGTGGCCACATGCGATGGGTACCCATGCTATCGGGTGGATGGCTATCGGCTATCGGCCGGACGTGTTGTCGGACCGTCGGCCGTCGGCTATCGGCGTGGCCAGGCGCGGGGCGTCTGTGGCGAACCGTCGGCCATCGTGGGCGTGTGGTCACGCAGATAGCCGACGGCCGATAGCCGATGACCCGATTCCCCGCGTGCAACGTTGCGCCGCGGGACAACGATCTCTATATTCGGCCCGCGAAGTATAGGCCGCCGATTCCGCGCAAACGAGTGCCCGGACCGGCCCAACTCGGACAGGGGAGTCTCGAACCATGACCACGGAAAACTACTGGACCCGCCAGGCGCGCCTCGGCCGCCGCCGCTTCCTCGGCGCCACCGTCGCGGGCAGCGCCGGGCTCGCCGCGCTGGGCACCATCGGCTGCGGTGGCGGCGACGACGACGCCACCCCGGCAAAGGGCGGCGAGACCCCCGGCAGCGGCGGCGCCAGCCCGGCGGCGGCTTCGCCCACGGCCCAGCCCAAGCGCGGCGGCACCTTCCGCACCGCCACCAACGCCGATAACCGCGCGCTCGACCCGTATTCGACGTCCGCCGCCTCGGTGAAGGCGCTCTCCACGCACGTCTTCAGCCGCCTCTACCGCATTCGCCCCGAGCAGCCCAACGCCAGCGGCTCGATCAGCATGACGCCCGAGCCCGACGCCGCCGAATCGACCGAAGTCTCGCCCGACGGCCTCACCTACACCATCAAGCTCCGCGCCAACGTGCGCTGGCACCCGCCCGTCAACCGGCCCATGACCGCCGAAGACGTCGTCTTCTCCTGGGACCGCTTCATGGGCAAGCTGCCCGGCACCACGCCGGCAGTGAACTCCGAAAAGCTCACCTTCGTGAAGTCCGTCTCGGCCGTCGATGAGCGTACCGTGCGCTTCACCCTCAGCCGCAAGTACGGCCCCTTCTTCTCCTTCCTCGCCGACCCGACCACGATTTCGCTCATGCCCAAGGAGACGGGCACCGCCTTCGACCCGGCGAAGGTGATGGTCGGCTCCGGTCCCTGGATGTTCGATTCCTGGGAGCCGGGCGTGCGCTACAAGTTCAAGCGCTTCGACCAGTGGCACTTCGGCCCCGCGCCCTACTTCGACGCCCTCGAGATCAACGTCGTCCCCGAATACGCCCAGCGCCTCAACAACTTCCTCGCCGGGAACCTGGACGCGCTCGGCATCGACGGCCTCGACTACGACCGCGCGAAGAAGCAGGTCGCCGGCATCCACGCCGTCATGGCCGCGAACACCTCGACCTACGGCGTCTCCTTCTCCCATGTGACCGACAAGAGCCGCCCGAATTCGCCCTGGACCGATGTGCGCGTCCGCCGCGCCGTCTCCATGGCGATCAATCGCGACGAGCTGTACGAAGCCGGCTACAGCGTCAGCCAGCTCAAGGCGGCCGGGCTGAAGGTGCCCGAGGTCTGGGGCGCGTACGTCCCGCAGGCGTTCCCGGCGGCCTACGTCCACCCCAACGAAGGCGCCGCCAAGCAGTACATGAAGTACGACCCGACGGCCGCGAAGAAGCTCCTGGACGAAGCGGGCGGAGGCTTCAAGGCCCCGTTCCACTACGCCCCCGCCTACGGCCGCGTGCCCACCCTCGCCGCCGAGCTCATCGTCCAGTACCTCAAGAAGATCGGCATCGAGCTCACCGCCGAGCCCGAGGACTACCCCTCCAAGTTCGTGCCGTTCACCTACCGCGGCGAATTCGAAGGGCTGGCGATGGCCGGCCAGGGCGGCTTCCCCGACCCCGGCAACTTCCTCGAAGGCTTCTATTCGAAGGATTCGCAGCGCAACCCCAGCCGCGTCGAGGACCCGAAAGTCGAGGAGTACGTCAAGAAGTACTACGACGAACTGGACGACCAGAAGCGCGTCACCATCATCCGCGAATGGCAGAACTACCTGTACGACCAGATGTACAACGTGCCCACGGGGATGATCGGCGATAGCAGCGTGACCGTGTACCAGCCGTACATGCGCGGCATGGGCGACCACGTCGCCGGCGGCTACGGCTACGGCGGCGAGGCCACGCCCTACTTCTGGCGCGACGCCTGACCCATCCCCCCGCCCCGCGGCGAGCCCCCCACGGGGGGCTCGCCCCCTCCGGGAGACCCGCATGCAGAAGTACATCCTTCGCCGCGCCGCGCTGCTGCTCCCCACGCTCATCGGCATCACGCTCGTCGTCTTCCTCGCCGTGCGCTTCCTCCCCGGCGACGTGATCGACCAGATGACGGGCGAACGCGGATCGGCCAACCCCGAGATGCGCCGCCAGCTCGAAGAGCGCTACAGCCTCACCGGCTCCGTCGGCCGCCAGTACGTCGCATGGCTCAGCGATATCGCCGCCGGCGACCTCGGCACCTCCATCACCACCAACCGCCCCGTCACCACCGACCTCCGCCAGCGCCTGCCCATCACCTTCCAGCTCGGGACGATGGCGCTGCTCATCTCGATCCTGGTCGCGATCCCGGTCGGGATCCTCTCGGCGGTCACGCAGGATTCCGTCTGGGACTTCCTCGCCCGCAGCGTCTCCATCGGCTTCCTGGCCGTCCCGAGCTTCTGGATGGGCCTCCTCGTGCTGACCTACGGGTTCGTCTGGTTCGGCTGGGTGCCGCCGCTCAACTACCGCGACCTCTGGGAGGACCCGGCGCAGAACTTCCAGATCATGATCGCGCCCGCGCTTATCCTCGGCGCCAGCCTCTCCGGGACGGTGATGCGCATGACGCGCTCGATGATGCTCGAAGTCCTCCGCCACGACTTCACGCGCACGGCCCGGGCGAAGGGGCTCTCGCCGCGCGTCGTCATCATTCGCCACGCCCTCCGCAACGCCATCCTCCCCGTGATGACGATCGTCGGGCTGCAGGTCTCCGTCGTCGTGGGCGGCACGGTCGTGCTCGAACAGCTCTTCTCCATCCCCGGCCTGGGCTCGCTCCTGCTGACGGCGATCAACACGCGCGACTACCCCGTCGTGCAGGGCATCGTCCTCCTCAGCGCCGTGGTCGTGGTGCTGAGCAACTTCGCCGTCGATATCGCCTACACCCTCGTCGACCCGCGCGTGAGGTACGCCTGATGGCCGCAAATTCCGTGACCGCCGGCGCCGGCGAGTTCGTGGGGAGGCCGCTGCCCGGCCGCGTGAGCCGCGTCGCGCACTTCGCCCGGCGCAAACCCGTGGCCGCCTTCGGTGGGCTGGTCGTCATCCTGCTCGTGGTGCTCGCACTCATCGCGCCCATGGTCGCGCCCTACGCCTACGACGAACCGCGCGTGCTCGACCGCCTGCAGGGCCCGAGCGCCGCGCACTGGTTCGGCACCGACCACCAGGGCCGCGACGTGCTCAGCCGCATCATCTACGGGTCCCAGGTGACCGTGATCCTCTGCTTCGGCGCCGTCGGCCTGAGCACGCTCGTCTCCACCGCCATCGGCACCATCTCGGGCTATTTCGGCGGCCTCACCGATACCGTCATCCAGCGCTTCGTCGATATCTGGCAGGCGTTCCCCGGCCTCATCTTCATCATCTTCATGGTGTCCGTCTTCGGGTCCGACCGCTGGTCGCTGATCGTGGTGCTGGGGCTGCTGTTCGGCGTCGGCTCATCGCGCGTGGTGCGCAGCGCGACGCTGGCGGTGCGGCGGCTGGCCTATGTCGAAGCCGCGCAGGCCCTCGGCGCCTCGCACCCGCGCATCCTGATGTCCCACATCCTGCCCAATGTCGTCCCCGTCGTGATCGTGACAGCCTCGGTCCAGGTGGGCGCCGTGATCCTGGCCGAATCGTCGCTCTCGTACCTGGGCTTCGGCACGCCCCCGCCCTTCCCGACATGGGGACGGATGTTGCAGGAATCGCAGCAGTTCATGCAGCGAAACCCCACCCTCGCCGTCTTCCCCGGCGCCGCCATCGCCCTCGTGGTCTATTCCGTGAACATGTTCGGCGACGGCCTCCGCGACGCCCTCGACCCCCGCCTCAGGGGCACGCGATAGCCGTCGGCTGTCGGCTATCGGCTATCGGCTGTGCCGCACGCCGAAGGTGTTCGCTGTCCGGCCACAGTCGCCCCGCGACTGGCCACGCCGACGGCCGACAGCCGACGGCCGACAGCCACTTGGCCGACAGCCGACAGCCGACCACCCGCCTCACCCCCACGGGCGCGCGGACTTGCGGCGGCCTCCGCCCGAGGCGGCGACGCGGTTCACGATCGCGGCGTAGTAGCCCGCGCCGTAGCCGTTGTCGATGTTCACGACGGCGACGCCCGGCGCGCTCGCCGTCAGCATCGCCAGCAGCGCCGCGAGACCCCCGAACGAGGCACCCACGCCCGTCGAGGTCGGTACCGCCACCACCGGGTTCGGCACCAGCGAGGCCACGAGCGCGGGCAGCCCGCTCTCCGTGCCCGCGACGGCGACCACGGCGGCGGCTTCGCGCAGTTCTCCCACGCGGTCGGCGAGGCGGGCGAGCGATCCGTTCGCCGGTTCGTACACGCGCGCCACGCACGCGCCGATCATCTCCGCGGTGACGGCGGCCTCCTCGGCCACGGGCACATCCTCGAGCCCGGCGGCGACGACGGCGACGCTGCCCCGGCGCGGCCGCGGACTGGGGTCGTACCACGCGAGCCGCGCATCGATATCGTGCGCCATCTCCGGCAGCTCGAAGCGCAGCGCCTCCATATGGGCCGGCTCAACGCGCGTCACCACCAGGCGGCCGGCGTCGTCGAAGGCGCGGCGCGCGGCGGCGGCCACCTGCCGGGGAGTCTTGCCGTGCGCCGAGATCAGCTCGGGAGCGTTATCGCGGAGCGCCTGGCCCTGGGCGTGGGCGGCCAGCCCCAGCCCCAGGAACGGCTCGGCCGAAAGGCGGCCCTCGGCGTCATCCACGCGGAGGCGGCCCTCGGCGACATCGGTGAGCAGCTCGCGCAGGGTTTCAGCATCCATCCGTCATATCCGTGTCACAGGGCGATCCGCCCCGCTGGTGATGGTGTTTCGCCTCGAAGGAGTGGTGGGGGCCGGCGCACCTGTCGGTTGACCTGGAGAATCGCACGGCCCGGCGGCCGGCCCCCGAGGCGCGTGGAAAGTATCCACACAGGCATCATCGGTTCGCCGCACCCCCCGAAAGAGGGGGAAACGGTTGTCGGCTATCGGCTATCGGCGTGACCACACGCCCAGTACGCTCGCGGCTCGCCGGCATCGCCGCGCGCCTGGCCACACCCGACGGCCGACAGCCGACGGCCGACGGCAACGGCTATCGGCCCACACCCCGAAAGAATGTCCAAATCAGTTCCGTCGCGCTGATTTCGTCCGTCACGAAACCCGCGCCGCTGGCCGAGTCCGGGGCGCCGCCCGGCCAGGTGTGCCCGCCGCCTTCGACCCAGTAGAGCTCGGCCTCGAAGCCGCCGCAGTTCGTGAAGAAGCGCCTCACGACGTGCTCGCTCACGCGCTCCTCGGCGGGGTCGGGGTCGCAGCCGTTGGCCGGCCCCCAGAGCGCGAACGTCTCCTCCACCAGCCACGGCTCGACGTTCCAGTCGTCGCTGCCTTCGAAGGCGATGATGGGCACGCGGTTCGGGCAGGGGTCGATGGCGAGGCCGGCCACGGGCGCCGCCGCCGCCACCAGCTCCGGGTAGGCGCAGGCCAGCAGCGCCGCCATCTGCCCGCCGTTCGACATCCCCGACGCGAACACCCGCCCGCCGTCGATGCAGAGCGTCGCCGAAAGCTCCCGAATGAGCGCCGCCGCGAACGCCGTGTCATCGATGCCGACGTCCGCGTAGATGCCCGGGATGTCCCAGCCCTGGGGCCAGCCGCTCCCTTCCGGCGTCACGAGCACGAACCCCTCGCGGTCCGCCAGCGGCACCAGCCCCGAGTACTCCTCCTGCTCGGCGGCGGTGCGGCCATAGCCGTGGAAGTTCAGCACCATCGGCAGCAGCCGCGCTCCCGGGTTCGGGGGCACGTGCAGGCGGTACAGCCGCTCGCCCTCGGGTGTTTCGAAGGACGCGACGGAGTCGCCCGGCTCGATGACGCGCTCGCAGGTGGCCGCCGTGCCCTCGCCCGGCGACTCCGCGTCCGACCCGGCGCCCGGGCCGTCGTCCTCGGCGTCGCCCACGCGCATCGCCCGGGTGACGGCGCCGGGGAGGCGTACGGCTTCGCGCCCGTGGCCCCGGCCGATGGCGACCGCGGCGCCTCCACCGGCAATGGCGGCCAGCAGGATCACGGCGGTGAGGAGCTTCGCGGGGAACACCGCGCCAGTATCGCCCGCCCAGGCCCGCCGCTTACGGAAAGGAAGCATGAAGATTCCGCCACCTGCCCGCGCACCCACCCCAACCGCGCGAATCGACTACGCTGTTCCCGTGTCGCAAGCCGCGCTTCCGCCGCCCGCCACCGCCGGGGATCGTGTCCGCGGGCTGACGTCCGCCGAGGCGCGCGCCAAAGCCGAGGCCGGCCTCGCCAACGTCGACACCACCCGCCAGCGCACCGACGCCGATGTCGTTCGCGGCAACACCATCACCTTCTTCAACGTCGTCCTTGCCTCGCTCATCCTCGCCCTCTTCCTCGTGGGCGAATTCCGCGACGGCCTTTTCGTGGGCATCGTCGTGGCCGCGAACGTCGCCGTCTCCACCTTCCAGGAGCTGCGCGCCGTGCGCACCCTGCGCGAGCTCGTCGCCCTCACCGCGCCCCACGCCACCGTCCTCCGCGACGGCATCGAATCGCCCATCCTCGCCGAGCACGTCGTCCAGGGCGATGTCGTCCACCTCAAGCAGGGCGACCAGGTCGTCGTCGATGGCCACGTCCTCTCCCGCAACTGCGAAGTCGATGAATCCCTCCTCACGGGCGAGTCCGACTCGATCCCGAAGAAGCCCGGCGACGAGCTCCGCAGCGGCAGCTTCTGCACCGCCGGCGATTGCTTCTACCTCGCCGAACGCGTCGGCGTCGAAGCCTATGCGATGAAGCTCGCGAGCGACGCGCGCAAGGTCGTACGCCGTTCGACACCCCTGCAGCTGCGCTTCCGCCGCATCCTGCGCGTGCTCCTCACCATCACGGGCGTGCTCGCGGTGCTCCTGCTCATCCAGTACAACCTCCGCGACGACGGTTTCGCCGAATCCATCAAGGCGACCACCACCACGGTCACGAGCATCGTCCCCACGGGCCTGCTGCTGGGGATGACGGTCGCCTTCGCCGTCGGCGCGGTGCGCGTCTCGCGCGCGGGCGCCATCGTCCAGGACATCAACGCCGTCGAAGCGCTGAACTACACCGACGTCGTCTGCCTGGACAAGACGGGGACGATCACGGCGAACAAGCTCTCGCTGCAGGAGCAGCACTGGCTCCCCGGCGCCGAGCCCTATCGCGGCTGGCTGGGCGCCTTCGCCACCGCCACCGCCACCGATAGCAAGACCGCCGGCGCCCTCGCCGATGCCTTTGGCGCGCAATCGAACGGCGCCGGCCCGGCCAATTCCGTGCCCTTCAACAGCGAACGGCGCTGGAGCGCGCTGGAGCTGGAGCGCATGGGCGAGACGCGCGTCTTCGTGCTCGGCGCGCCCGAGACCGTGCTCCCCCTCACCACCGGCGCCCCCGAGTTCGAACAGGTCTACCGCGATGCGAGCGAGCGCGGCCTGCGCGGCATCGTCTTCGCCGAGGCGGCTTCGCTTCCTTCAGCCGAGCGGCCCGCCGGGGGCCTTCGCCCGCTCGCCCTGCTCATCCTCGGCGACGAGCTGCGCAGGGAGGTGCGGCAGGCCTTCGCGATGATGGAGAACCTGGGCATTTCGCCGCGCATCATCAGCGGCGATAACCCCCGCACCGTCGCCGCGCTCCTCAAGCAGGTGGGCGTCAGCATCCATGGCGGCACCATCTCCGGGGGCGAACTCGACGGCCTCGACGACGCCGCCTTCCACCTCGCGGTCGAGGAGAACACCGTCTTCGGGCGCATCGCCCCTGCCCAGAAGGCGCGCATCATCGCCGCCCTGCGCGATAACGGGCACTTCGTCGCGATGGTCGGTGATGGCGCGAACGACGTGCAGGCGCTCCGCACCGCCGATGTCGCCGTGGCGATGGCGAGCGGCACGGGCACCGCGCGCGCCGTCGCCGGCATCGTCCTGCTGCAGGATTCGTTCACGGCGCTCATCCGGGGGGCGAAGGAGGCGACGGCCGTGCTCGGCAACACCGCGCGCCTGAGCAAGCTCTTCATCGCCAAGAGCATCTACGCCTTCCTGCTCATCGTCGCGACGAACATGCTCGGGCTCGAATTCCCGTTCCTGCCGCGGCAGGGGTCGGTGACGGCGCTGCTCACGCTCGGCATCCCGGCGGTGTTCATCAGCATCAGCATCCCCCCGCCGGAGGCCGGCCGCGATTTCACGCGGAATGTGATGCGCTTCGCCCTGCCCGCGGCCGGCGCCCTTGCCGCCTCCGCCGCCATCGTCCACCTCCTCGTCGAAGGCGTGCTCGGGCGCTCCACGGAAGAGGCGCGGACGCTCGTTTCGCTCACCATCGGCATCGTCGGCGTGCTCTATGTGCTGGAGGTGCTGGGGTTCGAAGGCGCCTCGTGGCGCAGCCTCACCCGCCCCGTGATGACGACCGTGCTCGCCGCCGCGCTCATCGGCCTGCTCGTGCTCACCGTCTTCGTCGAGCCGCTGCGCACCTTCTTCGATTTCGTCGATGTGAAGCTGGGGGACTGGATCCTGGTGGCGGCGGCATCGGTCGCGGCGCTCGCCGGGCAGTTCACCCTCAGCCGCTACTGGCAACAGATCGTGGACTTGCTCACGGCCGCGCCGAAAAAGGACGAAGCGCTCCGCGGCCGCGCCGTCTGACGTGCGAAGGCGGCGTTAGCTCGCGCGGCGGCAGGCGGTGCCGAAATAGGCCGCCGCGGCCTGTCCGAGCCCGCGCGCCGGCTGGTGCGCCTTCCCTGCTTCCGGCGCCTCGGCGAAGCCCGTGATGTTCACCGTCGCACCCTCGCCGAGCAAGCGGCCCACGCGGCGAAGCACCGCATCCAGCTCGTCCGGCGTGCAGTAGACGAGCGCGAGCGCGTGGCCGTTGCCATCGCCGCCCACGGCATCGTAGCCGCGGAGGAAGCGGCGCAGCGCGAACGCCGTCTCGAGCGCCGGTTCGCGCGATTCGATCCGCAGCCCATAGCAGGAGAGCCCGAAGCGCGCCTCGACCGCGTAGACCGGCAGCCCCGTGGCCGTATCCCGCTTCCCGGCCCCTCCCGAAGCGAGCCGGCCGACCGCGCCCAGCACCTGCTGGCACGAAAGCGGCGACGACAGCACCTCGCCGGCGCCCAGCGCAAGCGCGGCGGCGACATCGCCTTCGAGCCCGGGCCCGCCCACGATAGCCACCTGCGCACGGCGCGCCTCGGGCAGCCCCGCGAGGAACGCCGTCGCGGCGCGGCTGACGGTGGCGCGCACGAGCGAGACCACCCGTTCGTTCACGGCCTCGGCCTCGTCACCGGTGAGGAAGGGGCGGGCGAGCACGCTGGCGGCGCGCGCCGCGGCCACACTATCGCGCCCATCGAGCCCGCGGACGGCGATCCCGGCGATTTGCTGGTGCGGCCACGCGCCACGGGGGCCATCGCCCTCGGGCCGCCGCGTCCAGCGCGCCAGCGATTCGCCGTCGAGCAGATCGATCGTCCAGGCCAGGCAGGCGGCGCAGAGGCGGTACCCCGCCGGCGGCCGCCAGCCGGGGCCGGATTCGCCGGCGGGCACCAGGGTCAGCGAATGCTCGCCCGCGGCCTCCCCGCAGAGCGAGCAATCGCCGCCACCGGCCGAGGCCGCGCGCAGGGCATCGGAGAGGAAGCCAAAACAGACGGTGCACAGGCACGTCCGTTCGCTGATGCCCTGCGCGCCACGGATGCGCAGTTCGCCACCCGCGTCACGAGCGGCGCATACCGCGCAGAACTCCGGCCACTGTTCGTCCAAATATTTGCTCCCTTCGAAAGAGTCGACACATTCCGTCGCAACAAGAGCGGGGCGAGGCTGATCACCGGGCGAAGCCCTGGCGTAGTGGTTAGCGGCGCCCCGGGCGGCCCACCGGCGGGGAAGCCCAAACAGCGGGGCTGCCGCTCCGACCGATGGCGGAGGAGGCGCCGCCGGCACTCCCCGACACTGAGGCACACACCACCCGCGGCCCGCCGAGGCATCCAGGCCGCGCATGAAGGAGCCCCGTCATGGCCATCCGCGTCGCACCCGCGCCCCGCACGCTGCCCCGGCCGCACACCCAGGCCCGGCCGCGTGCCCTTCCGGTGGCCGCGACGCGTGCCGCCGCCTTCGCCCGCGACTTCGGCTTCGTCGTCGCGGTGATCGGGGTGTACTTCCTCGCGCGGGGCGCCGCGCCCGAGCGGGTGGCCTTCGCCACGGAGGTGACGCGCGGCATCATCGGCTTCGAACGCACCACCGGCATCTTCCACGAGCGCTGGGTGCAGGAGATCTCCATCCGCCATCACGCCGTGGCCGAGCTCGCGAACTTCACCTACGCCTACCTGCACTTCCCCGTGCTGGCCGCCGCCGGCGCCTGGATCTGGTGGGCGAAGGGCCGCGAGCGGTTCACCTTCCTGCGCGACGTCATGTTCATCTCGATGGCGATCGGCCTGGTGTTCTACTACCTCGCGCCCGCAGCGCCGCCCCGCCTGCTCGCGGCGAACGGCTACGAGCTCGGCTTCACCGATACCGTCTTCGGCGGCCACACGGCCGTGAACTACGCGCAGCCGTCGCTCATCCTGAACGAATACGCGGCCATCCCGAGCTTCCATTTCGGCTGGATCGCGATGGCCGCCGCCGCCGTCTGGGTGAACACGGGCAGCCGCACGGCGCGCGCCCTCGCCGTGGCCCTCACGCTGCTCATGACCTGGGCGATCGTGGCGAGCGCGAACCACCTCTTCACCGACATGGCGCTCGGCGGCATCGTGATCGCGGCATCGTGGGCGCTCGCGGGGCAGCTCCAGCGGCGGCGCGCCCATGCGCGGCTGAGATTGGAAAACGCTGATTCATCTTCCTGCGTTGAACCTCTGCGAGCGGCCGCTTAAATTCCGGGCAGGGTATCTCTCCCAAGGGTGAGGCCGGGCACGTCCCGGCCTTTCCTGTCTCCCCCGCCTATTCCGGCATGTCCCCCAGCTTCGCGAGCAGCTGACCGGCGGTTTCGCGGGTGCCGCCGCGAGCGCGTTCGAGGGCGTCGTTCATCGCCGCCGCCACCAGTTCCTCCAGCAGGGCACGGTCCTCGAGCGCGGCCTCGCTGATGTGGATGGCGCTCACCCGCTGCATGCCGCGCAGGCTCACCCGCACGGCGCCGCCGCCGGCCACGCCTTCGTATTCGCCCGGCGCGGCCGCCGCCGTCACCCGCCCGAGCAGGTCCTGGAGGAGTGCGCCGCCATCCATGCGGGGCGTCTCCGTCGCTTCCGTGGTCATCGTTTCGTCCTCCCGCCGCCTGGGTGCGCGGCATGGCTCGCAGCTTGATGGTCAGCCCGGGACATTCGCATGCGCCCGGTCCGTGCCGCCGTTGCAGCCACATGGCACTTGGGGCAGCGAAACGCCCCCGGGAGCGCCGGGGGCGGGATTGCCGGCCATCGCGGCCGAAGGGGGAATTCGCGCCGCTCGCGCCCGGCCCTGGCGATGACGCCTTAGAGCAGGACGACGAGCAGGACGATGATGACCAGGAGCGTGAGCAGGCCACCGCCGATGTACATGGAACGCACCTCCTGCCGTCGATGGTCGCAGGGGGTGCGTTGGCGCACGGTCACAGCGGCGGGCGCCGGGATTGCGGCTCGCTCGCGAGTTTCGCCCGCGTTGGGCATCGCCGGCGGCCTTCGCCGCTAGAGGTAGTGCCGCAACGCCGCCTCATCGGTGAGGATGACGGCCCCCCGCGCGAGCGCGATAAGCCCGTCGCGCTGGAAGACGTTGAGCTGCTTGTTCACGCTCTCGCGGCTCACGCCCAGCATCGCCGCCAGCTCCCCCTGGGTGACCGCGATGCGCACGCCGTTCGCCCCCTGCCCTTCGCGCAGCCGCTGCTGCAAATCCGCCAGCGCGACAATCTGCTTCGCCAGCCGGTGCGGCAGGTCCAGGAAGATGAGGTCCGACATCGCCTCGTTCGTGCGCCGCAGCCGCAGGCTCAGCGTCTCCAGGAGCGCGAGCGCCGCGGGGGGCCGTTCGGCCAGCCAATCGACGAAGGACTCGCGCGTCACCACCATCGTCTTCGTGGCCGTGGCGGCGATGGCGGCGGCCGATCGCGGGCGGCCATCGAGCAGCGAGAGCTCGCCCACGCAATCGCCGGGGCCGACCGACGCGATCGTGGCCTCGCCGCCGGCGCCGTTGCTCACGCTCACGGAGACGCGCCCTTCGACGATGACGTGCATCGAGTCGCCGGGCTCGCCCTCGCGGAAGATGGTCGTGCCCGAGGGGTAGCTGCGCAGGCGGGCGCGCGTCGCCAGCGCCTGCCGGTCGTCCCGGGGGAGGCGGGCGAGCAGCGGGAGGTCGCGGACGACCTCTTCCGGCCCGGTGGAAGTTAGAGTCATGCGAGCTTTCCTTTCGCGGCCCAGTCTATGGCGGCCACCCCTGAACGTGAACTACATCACACTTTCATGTGACGCGCTTCACGGAAATCAATGGCGACCTGGCCGACGCTTGGGACACATCCGCCCGCCCCGGCGGCGATGCGAGGGACCCACGCAATGCTCAACAACCTGCATATCACCGCCGAGGCCGCCCTCGCCGAATTCGACCGGCGCGCCCGCGAAGGCGAACGGCGCATGCTCGCGCTCGAAACGGCCATCCCACGGGACATCGACGACCACCCCGCGCGGCGCCTCTGGCGAGCCCTCTTCCCACCGCCCCTCGCGACCCGCGAGCTCTACGCCGACATTGCCTTCGGTAGTTCCCAGTGGCCAGTTCCCGGTTCCCAGGGGCTACCCCGGGGGCGGTAGTCACTGGAGGACAGCGTCGCCAAGGGGATCGCGCGGGATGTCCTCGCCGGCGTTGTGCATGTGCCGGGCAAGGGGCGCGAATGCCTCGAAGATCACGTCCTGGACTTCGCTCGAGACACCCTCGTCGGTCATCGCCTGGCGCATGTAGCGCAGCCAGCGGCCCACCGCCAGGTCGTCGATCACGAACGGGAAATGGCGGCGGCGAAGGCGCGGATGCCCGTAGAGGTTCGAATACACAGGCCCGCCGCCCATCCACTGCTCGAAGAAGAGCTTCACCTTGCGCTGGCCCGGCGCCATGTCCTCCGGGTAGATTGCGCGCATCGCCGCGTCGCCCTCGACGTATTCGCCGAAGCGGTCGATGACGCGGTCCACCATCTCCGGTCCGCCGAAGGCTTCGAGCAACGTCCGTTGGTGCACCAACGGAGTATAGGAGTTCCCGGTTCCCAGTTCCCAGGGGATCAGCCCCGGAGGCAACCTGGGGGGGAACCCGTAGGGAAGGCGTAGGGGTCGTGGAGGGGAGTGTTGGGGATTCCCCGGCGGCTCCCCGGCGCGGTCACCTGGTCCCGGCGGCGAAGGTGCCGCGATGGTGGGTTCTCTTCGCCATTCCCGCCGTCGTTCCCCCCACTCCAGGGCGGCGATTTCGAACCTGTGAACGCGACTTTCCCCCCAACCCCAACGGATCATCATCACCGTCGTATCGATCCATCCTCGGCCCCTTGAGAGATCGATCTGGAGGACGTGAAGACGAGACGGGGAGAGGGGAACCCCGCGTGCTACCGTTCCCGGAACGAAGGAGGGCCGCGCCATGGCAGAGAACGAGGCGGTGGAGGTGGAGGCCCGCTACCGTGCCCTGCTCGATGCCTGGAACCGCCGGGATGCGGCCGCGATGGCCTCAGTGTTCGCGCTCCACGGGCACATGACCGGGTTCGATGGCAGCGAAGCTTCCGGCCGTGCCGCCATCGAAGCCCATCTCACCCCCATTTTCCGGGACCACCCGACGCCGGCCTACGTCGCGATCGTGCGCGAGGTGCGGATAGTGGCGCCGGGAGTGGCGATACTGCGTGCGGTCACGGGCCTCATCCCCGATGGCGAACGGGACATCCGGCCGGTGCTGAACGCAATCCAGGCCGTGCTCTTCGTCCTTCGCGAGGGCACGTGGGAGCTCGAACACTTCCAGAACACCCCCGCCGCCTACCACGGGCGCGACGCCGACCGCGACGCACTCACGGCCGAACTGCGGGCGGTGCTGGGGGCGCGCTATGGGCGGTTCGGTGCCTTCGCGCCAATCACGTCCGGCTGAACAACATCGTCGCTGAGGAAGCCCACGCTGACGGGCTCGCGACCCTCACGCCGCGCTGCGGCCCATTCATCGGGGCGACAGACATAGGTGACGCCGTTTTCCCGGCTTACGATCGTTCGTTCGACCACCTCGCCGCCATACTCGACCACTTTGACCATGCTTCCGGGTTTCATTGCTCCCACCTCCAAACGGATGCAAAGAAGATGCCCATGCCATAAGGCATCGTCAAAAAAAGTCCTGCCGCTGCCATTGCACGGAGACCGCGATGCCGCTTACACTCTGGCACATGCCGCTGCCACTGCGGCGACGAGGTCCCAATGCCAGAAAATGCGAATGCGCGGATCGCGCCGTACCTGCCGTATAGCACCTTCGAAACTGCCCTCAGCGCGCTGAGCCAGGGCGTGCCCCGTAAGATCCATCCGAGCATCTGGCGCACCCTCTCAGGTGGGGCGCAGAAGAACGTGATCGCCACTTTTCGCTTTCTGGGCCTCGTGAACCAGAGCGACGAAGCCGAGCCTCTCCTGCAACGTCTCGTAGCAGCGAAGGAGAAACCCGACAGGCAGGCCACTATGAGAGAGATTCTCTCCGCTGCGTACCCCGAAGTGGCACAGCTCGCTAGAGAGAATGCGTCAGTCGCCGAGCTGCGTGATGCCATTAGCGGACTAAATGTTCAAGGTGACACGGCTCGCAAGGCCGTGGCGTTCTTTATGAAGGCGGCCGAGGCGGCCGAGTTTCCGGTGTCACCTCACTGGAAGGGGGTAACGCGGGGGTCTCCTACGAACGGTCGCCGTACTACAAGCACGCGGCGGACAGCGGGTAGTAGGGCTACTACGGCACGGACCGGCGGTGCTCGACCGGAGACCCCGCCACCCGCTCCGGAACCCCCGCGCTCTGGAAGCCGAAGGGAACGGAGCCTGCCAAGTGGCACGGTTGCCCTGACAGTCAACATGGACCTTCTGGCAATGAGCGACGACGAGCACGACTACATTCGGCGCCTCGTGGATGCGTTCAACAGTTGGGACGTTCTACCCCTCGACGCCGATGCTGATTCCGATTACGAGTTCGCCGAAGAGGACGCCTATTCCGGGCCGCCAGGAGCCCGTTAGGGATAGAACGAGAGGCGGGGGGCCTGTGGGTTTACGAGGCCAACCCCCCGCCTCAGAGAGGAGGTCTGCTTTTGGCCGTTAGGCGTTGCCGGCCGGAGTGCTCCCGGTGGTATCCGCGGCTCTTGTTGCGCGGTGGATGGGGTCGCGCAAGGCCGAACGATAAAACGCTGGGGTCTTGAGCTTCAGCCATACCAGGGTCACGCAAGCCCCCTCCTCACCGGACGGGCGGGGCCTTGCTCGACTACGCGGCGATCCAACCATTCCGGCTACTCCGACAACTGGAGCGCGCGCTCCACGAACTCATCAACGGTCAGGCAGGTTGAGTGAGCGACGACATTCAGGGCGCTCGCCCACTCAAACCAAGGGTTGTCTTGGAGGATGATGGTGTCTGCTGTGGCCTCGTCGCCCTCGCGACAAAACTCTACAAGGCCGCTTTCGTACCGCTCCCACTCGCTGAAGCCAAGGCTTTCCAGCACTTGGCGGGCGAATGGGAAGACGTCAGGCGGCGATGGGAAGGAGGGCAGAATGGGTCCACTCTCCGCTGTCGCGTCCGGTTCCGTGTGGCTGTGGTCGCTCATCTGGTTCCACGCGATACGTTATCCCGTGGGCAGCCATAAAGCGAGCAAGGGCATCCACGCCCCGTCGCTTCCAAGAGCGAACGAGTATCAAGTTGGCGGTCTGATTGGCGGCCAGGGCCTCGTCCTCGGTGGCCCCATACGTCACGAGGCCAGTTTCGGACGTGATCGCCCGCCAATGGCCGTCGCGATGCTGGGCGAAGCTCGCGTTCACGGTGAAGTAAACGAGCCCGTCGATGGGTGTAGACATCTGCGGCCTCCCGAGTAAAGTCACAGGTAGCCGCCCGCCCTTGCGTGGGCAGTTGCGTTTCCCCGTGCGATAGCATCATAACGCTATTGCGGCGCAGAAAGTTACCGCGTGGGTAAGCGTGGGCGCAAGCTACGATATCAAATCGCTCAACCTATACGGGAATCGACTTGGCACGCCCCACGTCGGCCGAACTGCGGGCGGCCCTTCGGACCTGAGACCCCGCTCCCCCTAACCCCGGCCGAGCATGCCCGCGCCCACCACGAGCGTTTGCACGTCGCGGACGGCGCGGCCACCGAGGTGTTCGCGCAGGATGAGGAGGGCCGTATCGGCCACGCCCACCCCGGAACGCTGGAGCAGGTCCAGGTCCATGAGCGTATCGACGAGGCCCAGCGAGAGCGCCCGGTGCCGGGTCACGGCCTCGGCCATGTCCGGGAGTGGGGCGTAGTCGGGCTCCGCGCCGAGCGTCGTGGCGCGCTGGCGGATGGCGTCGGCCGCGGGACCGGTGGTATCGCCGATAGCGCCGGCGATGTCCCGGAGGACGGCGCTCATGCTGTTGTGCTCATCGAGGATCTGGTTGTCGTGGGCGGCGATGGACTGGCGCGCCATCTGCAGGATGGCCTGCGAAATGAGCACCGACGCCTGCGCCTTCGGGTTCGTGACGAAGGGCAGGATCTCGTTCTGGAGGGCGGCGATCACGCCTTCGATCATGTCGTCCGGGCTGGGGGTGGTGAACATCGTCAGACTCCTGCGGGCAGCGGGTAGCCGAGCATCTTCGCGAAGTTGAGCACGTTCACGATGCTGGGCTGGATGATGTAGAACGGCGTCAGCTCCATGTGCTCCTTCTGGAAGCGCCGCTTGAGCGCGTTCGAGATGGGCACGGCGATGTTCGCGGTCCCGAACAGGCAGAAGTAGTTGACCTCTTCCTGCGTGATGCCGAAGCCGGTGAGCTTGTTGTAGTACCCCAGGAAGCCGCCTTCCTTCGTCACCGACCCCATGATGTTGGTGTTGCTGAGGACGTCCATCGCCTGCATCCAGCCGAGGTCTTCGCGCGGGTCGCCCACGCGCGCGTTCTCCCAGTCGATGAGCGCCGTCACGCGGCCATCGCCGTAGAGGAAGTTGACGGGGTTGAAGTCGCCGTGCACGAGCGAAAGGCGCAGGGGCCGGGGCTTCGCGCGCCGCAGCGTGAGGTAGGCGTCCATGAGCACGGGCAGCGGTTCGAAGTCTCCCCAGTGGTACCCCTGGAGGTAGTACTCGTAGGTCGTCTCCATGTAGCGGTCCCACGAGCTGATATCGATGCCGACGTTGCGGGGGTCGCTCAGCTTGCCGCCGACGTTCAGCTTCTCGACATCGGCGAGGTGGAGTTCGGCGATGAGTTCGCAGAGGTGGGTGCAGACGGATTCGGCCTGGGCGGCATCGGCGCCGCCGTTGAACAGCGCGGAGGTGAGGCCGCTGCCGGGCATGCGTTCGATGATCATGGCGGCTTCGCCGAAGCGGTCGCGGTCCATCTCGTAGCCGTAGCTCTTGGAGACGGGGATGGCGGTGTGTTCGCGCACGGCCTCGATGAGCTCGTGCTCGGTCTGGCGGCTGGTGGGGAGGATGGAGACGGCCGCGGGCGGGTCCTTGCGGAGGATGAGCGGCACGACCTCCTCGGCGTGGCCGCGGCGGACGCGGGCATCGAAGCGGAAGGTTTCGCGCGAATAGCCGCCGGGGATGGGTTCGAGGTTCTCGACGGTGATGGCATCGGCATCGGGCCATTGCCGCTTCAGGAAGCCGGCAAGCTGTTCGTGCACGGATGGGTCTCCCTTCCCGGCCGGGGCGCACGGCACCCGGCGTGAAAGGCGATGCTATCAATGCGAACCGGGCAATGCTATAGACGCAACAGTGGGATGCCGTTCCGCGAGTAAAACCGTGCCTAAATTCCCCGGCCGTGCCCTGCCCGGGCCCACGCACCAGCCCCATCAGGGGTAGCCCCCTGGGAACCGGGAACTGGCTCCTGGGAACTGAAAAACCATGGAATGAAGCGTTATTTGCGCTCCGGGGCGACGTAACACGAACTTCATTCCCAACCGCTACCACCAGCCGTGAAAGGCATCACAATGGCTTCCAAGCCCCACGCCAAACGGCGTGCCAGGAGACCCAAGTGACCCCTGATGAGATCAAGAGCTTCTGCACCGCGAACGGCATCCGCTTCGTGGACGTCAAGTTCGTGGACCTGTTCGGGCAGTGGCAACACCTCACCCGGCCCATCCACGAACTGAACGACTGGACCAACTACGAGCGCTCCCCGTGGCGCGGCGGCTACGGCTTCGATGGCTCGTCCATCCGCGGCTTCCAGAAGATCGAGGAGTCCGACATGCTCCTCGTCCCGGACCCGGAGACGGCGATGATCGACCCGTTCATCCAGTCGCCGACGCTTTCGGTGATTGCGAATGTCGAGGACCCGGTGACGCGTCAGCGCTACTCGCGCGATGCCCGCTTCGTGGCCCAGAAGGCCGAGCAGTACGTGCGCGACCTCGGGCTCGGCGATACCACCTACATCGGCCCGGAGCTCGAGTTCTTCCTCTTCGATGAGGTCCGCTTCGGCAGCGACCAGCACTCGGCCTTCTACTCGGTGGATTCGGACGAGGGCATCTGGAACAGCGGCGCGGAATCGACCCTGCGCGGCGACCTGAACCCCGGCTACCGGCCGCAGTACAAGGGCGGCTACTTCCCGGTGAGCCCGCACGACACCCAGACCGACATCCGCAACGAGATGGTCGAGATCATGGAAGAGTGCGGCATCACCATCGAGCTGCACCACCACGAAGTGGCGACCGCCGGCCAGGGCGAGATCGACATGCGCTTCGACACGCTGACGAAGATGGGCGACATGTCGCTCATGTATAAGTACATCGTCAAGAACGTCGCGAAGAAGCACGGCATGGTGGCGACGTTCATGCCGAAGCCGCTCTTCCAGGACAACGGCTCGGGCATGCACACCCACCTCTCCATCTGGAAGGATGGGGCGAACCTCTTCGCCGGCGACGAGTACGCGGGCGTGAGCAAGATGTGCCTGTCGTACATCGCGGGCCTGGTGAAGCACGGCAAGGCGCTGATGGCGCTCTGCGCGCCGACGACGAACAGCTACAAGCGGCTGGTGCCGGGCTACGAAGCGCCGGTGAACCTGGTCTATAGCGCGCGCAACCGCTCGGCGGCCTGCCGCATCCCGCTGGTGAGCCCGAGCCCGGCGAGCAAGCGCGTCGAGTTCCGCCCGCCGGACCCGGCCGGGAACCCGTACCTCACCTTCGCGGCCATCCTCATGGCGGGCCTCGATGGCATCAAGAAGGGCTGGGACCCGGGCCCGCCGCTGGACAAGACGAACCTCTTCGAGCTTTCGCCCGAGGAGCTGGCGAGCGTGCCCACGGTCGAGAAGTCGCTCGAAGGTTCGCTGGCGGCGCTGGAGAAGGACTACGAGTTCCTGCTCGAAGGCGGCGTCTTCACGAAGGACCTGCTCGAGACCTGGATCGCCCACAAGTACGAGAACGAGTGCGACCCCATCCGCATGCGGCCGCACCCGTACGAGTTCCACCTGTATTTTGACGTGTAAGGCCAAACCAAAAAGGGGCCCCCGGCCGTTCGGCCGGGGGCCCCTTTTTGGTTTGGAGAGAAAAGAGAAAGGAGGAAAGAGAAATGGAGTACGCTGAACGGGGCGGTGGGTGGCGGCTGGCCACGCCTTTTCTCCTTCCTCTTTTCTCTAGCCCCTCGGGAGGCCGAGGCCTCTCATCGCGATGATGTTGCGCTGGACTTCGCTTGTGCCGCCGCCGATGGGGCTCGTGGTGCTGTGCATGTAGAAGCGTCCGAAGCGCCCGCCCATCGATTCGGCATGGTCGCGGGCCGTGAGGAGGGCGTGGCTGCCGGCGAGATGCATCGAGGTGGTGGCGAGGCGGACATCGAGCTCGCTTGAGTAGAGCTTGGCGATGGAGGCTTCGCGGTTCGGGATTTCGCCGCGGTCCTGCATCGAGATGATGCGGTAGCAGATGAGCGACTCCACCCGCGCCTCGATCGCGCGGTCGGCGAGTTCGTGCTTGAGCGAAGGGCGCGTGGCCACGGATGCGCGGCCGTGGGCGCTTTCGCGGGCGAAGGCCACCAGGTCCTGCGTGATCAGCTGGTGCGCCACGCTCGTGGCGATGCCGCTGCGTTCGAAGTCGAGCGTGGTAGTGGCCAGGTACCAGCCGCGGTTCTCCTCCCCCAGCAGCGTGTTCGCGGGGATGCGCACGTCCTCGAAGTAGACCTCGTTGAATTCGTGGCTGTTCAGCATGTTCACGAGCGGCCGCACGGTGATGCCGGGCGTCTTCATATCGACGAGGAAGTAGCTGATGCCGCGGTGCTTGGGGGCGTCGGGGTTCGTGCGCGCGATGAGGATGCCCATGTCGGCGCGGTGCGCGCCCGAGGTCCAGATCTTCTGGCCGTTCACGACGTAGTCATCGCCGTCGCGGATGGCGCGGGTCTGGAGGGAGGCGAGGTCGCTGCCGGCGCCGGGTTCGGAGAAGAGCTGGCACCAGACGTCCTCGCCGGAAATGATGCGGGGGAGGAGCTTCGAACGCTGCTCTTCGGTGCCGTAGACCATGATCGTGGGGCCGGCCCAACCGTGGCCGATGCCGCCCGAGCGGGGGGCGCGGCGCCAGGCGAACTCCTCGCTGAGGATGAACTGCTCCTTCACGCTGAGGCCGCCGCCGCCGTGCTCCTTCGGCCACGCGGGCGCGCCCCAGCCCTGCTCGTTGAGCTTCGCCGTCCAGCCCTTCATGAACTCCATGAAGCCGGGGACCGGCGGCCCGCCCGCGCCGTTGAAGAGGCCCCACTCCGTGGGCCGAGTCGAAAACTCGGCGGGGAACTCGGCATCGAGGAACGCCCTCACCCGCCCGCGAAACGCGGCCTCAGTCTCCGAATCGCGAAATTCCATGGGAGCCCCTCACTACAGTGCTGGCCGCACTGTAGTGAGGGGAGAGAAAGGAGAAAAGGAGAGAAAGGAGAAAAGAGGAAAGAGAAATGGGTGGCCAGCCTGGGCTTGCCCCGATTTGACGGACAGTATTCTTAGGCGGCGGGTGCCGTCTCGGGTTGGCGGAGTCTACCAGCCTCGTAGGTGGCGGGGCTCTGGTAGCCGAGGGCGGAGTGGATGCGGCGGCGGTTGTAGAAGACTTCGATGTACTCGAACACCGCCGCCCTCGCCGCCGCCACGTTGGCCAGCGGCACCCGGTAGACGAGCTCCGTCTTCAGCGTCGCGAAGAAGCTCTCCGCCACGGCGTTGTCCCAGCACTGGCGCGGCCGGCTCAACGACTGGCGTATCTGATGGCGTCCGAGCAGCTCGCGGAAGGCGTTCGAGGTGTACTGGCTGCCCCGGTCGGAATGGAAGATGAGCCCGGGTGCCGGGCGGTGGCTGCTGAGCGCCATCTCCAGGGCCGCGCTGACGAGCTCGGTGCGCATGTGGTCGCGAACCGCGAAGCCGACTACCCGCCGGCTCGCGAGGTCGATGACGGTGGCCAGGTAGGCCCAGCCCTGCCAGGTGCGAATGTAGGTGATGTCGCCCACCCAGGCGCTGTCCAGCGGCGCCGCTTCCGGGGCGAAGGCACGCCCCAGGAGGTCAGCGGCAGGCGTGGGCGCGGCCCCGTCGGCGATCGTCGTCCGCTTCGTTCGCCGCTTGTGCCGTCCCGCGAGCCCGGCTTTGGCCATCACCCGGGCGACCCGCTTGCGCGAGGTTCGCACCCCTTCTTGGCGAAGCTGCTGGTGCACACGTGGCGCGCCGTACGTCCCCCGGCTCTGTTCGTGGACCCTGCCGACCTGCTTCGTCAGCACGCCATCTGCCTGGGCGCGCTTCGAGGGCACCGTCTCGGACCATGCGTAGTAGGCGGACCGGGAGACTCCAAGCAGGACGCACGGCTTCCGCACCGTGCCCCCCGCCGCCTTCTCCGCCGCGATGAAGGGATACACCCTCACCGGGTCTCCTTGGCGAAGAAAGCCGTCGCTCGCTTGAGGATGTCGCGCTCTTCGCGCAGGATGCGGTTCTCGCGGCGAAGGTACGCCAGCTCCTCGCGCTCGCTGGTCGTCAGGCCCGCGCGCTCACCGGCATCCACTTCCGCCTGTTTCACCCAGCGCGACACCGCCGACTCGGTGAGGTCGAGTTCCCTGGCGATGTCCGACACGCTCTTATCGGTCGTGCGGAACATCGCCACCACCTCGGCTTTGTACTCCTCGGTGAAGGTCCTTCTCGGTCGCCGTGGGCTCATCCAGACACCTCCTCGGGGATCATCCCCTTATCGTTGGTGTCCGTCGATCTGGGGCAAGCCCACGAGGTCCGAGGCTCGAGGCGGGGCTACCCCGGGGGAGGATGGCTCCCGTCCGGAGTAGCCCAAAGCGTCGCGGCTCTTCCCGTGGTGGGAGCGGGCAAGTGCGGGCCGGCGGCGAACTGGCCGCCGGTGGATTCAGCGAAGAGAAAAGCAGCGAGGAAGAAGAGCCGGGGGGACGGCCGCGAATGGCAGCCCTCCCCCTTTTCTCCTTCCTCTTTCCTCTTTTCTCTTACACCGCGGCCGCGTCGCGGGCCTTGCGTTCGGCCTGGCGCGCGCGGCGTTCGATGCCGGCCGCGTGCAGCGCTTCCTGGTTCTCCGGGCCGACGTGCATGAAGTTCTCGCGCCAGGCGTCGGTGTGCCACTGGAATGGCGTCTGGAGCGTCGTCCGCGGGAAGCGCGCGCCCTCGAGCAGGTCGAGCGCCATGCCCACGATCGACGTCTGCATGGGCACGTCGTAGGGCACGCCGCAGGGGTTGCCGAGCGGGAAATCGGTGAACACGAAGCGCGGCACGCCCACCTGCTCGACGATGTCGCGCGCGGAGCCGAGCAGCACCGTCGGGATGCCCGCCTCCTCCAGGTGCCGCGCCGCCAGGCTCGTCGTCTGGTGGCAGACCGGGCAGAGCGCGACCAGCATCGCCACGTCGACGCCGTCCTCGCGGCAGAAGTCGATGAGCCGCGGGACGTCGACGGCGTGCGTCTTGCGCTGGCTGTATTCGGTGGGCACGCCGTAGAAGCGCGGCGAAAGTGACCCCAGCCGTCCGGCGGCGACCGCTTCGCCCAGCCGGTTCAGGGGCGCGAACGAATCCACGTCGCGGGTGTGCGTCGCTTCCTTGTCCCAGGCGCGGTGCTCGGTGTAAAGCGCGGTGGGCGGCGGGTTCGCGGGTTCGGCGAAGGTTTCGCGCGGCACGTGCATCGGGTCCGGCTCGCTGGCCGCGTCCCAGGTGATGACGCTGGCGGTGGTGACGAGCCCCAGCCGGCTCTGCGAAAGCGGCTTCTTCAGCGGCGTGAAGGGCGCATCGTCGTAGTGCGCCCAGCGGTACGGGTTGCCGTAGTCGTGGGCGAGGTAGAACTCGCGCGACTTGTCGATGTAGCTGACGAAGATTCGGTGAGTGGTGTCCACGGGATCGGACATCGCCAGATCACCCCCGTTTGGAATGCCGGCAATGTGGCACATCCCGCCGCGCGCCACAATGCGACGGCGATGTCGCGCATGCGAGTTCCGGCGTCGCAAATGGTGTGCCGCCACGCACTGCCGGCTGCGCCACCCGGCGCGATAGACTCGTCGCTGCGGTGAAACAGGCTCGTATCGTCCTCTTCGGGGATACCCACCTTGGCTTCGACCTTCCCGGCCGGGCGCGCATCGACCGCCGCCGCCGGGGGCACGATTTCGCCGCCAACTTCCAGCGCGTGCTCGACCACATTCGCCGCACACGGCCGGACGCGGTGGTCCACGGCGGCGATGTCTTCCACCGCAGCCGCGTGCCCGCGCCCGTGGTCGAAGAGGGGCTTTCCGGGCTGGCGGGCATCGCCGAACTGGGCATCCCCGTCTTCATCGTCCCCGGAAACCACGACCGTTCGAAGCTGCCGGCATCGCTCTGGCTGGGCCACCCGAACCTGCACGTCTTCCGCGAGCCGGGGAGCGTCGTCATCGAGGCGGGCGGCATGCGCATCGCGATGGGCGGCTTCCCCTTCGCCTGGGGCGATTTGCGGGCGCGCTTCGCCGAACTGCTCGCGGGCACCGGCCTCGCCACGGTCGATGCCGACGCCCGCTTCCTCTGCATGCATCACACGGTCTCGGGCGCGACCGTCGGGCCGAGCGGCCACGTCTTCCGCTCGGGGCCGGATGTCGTGCCGATGAAGGAGCTGCCCGCGACGCTGACGGCCGTGCTCTCGGGGCACATCCATCGCCGCCAGGAGCTGCGCCGCGAGGGCCGCCCGCCGGTGTTCTATCCCGGCTCCATCGAACGCACCTCCTTCGCCGAACGCGACGAGGCGAAGGGCTTCCTCGATATCACCGTCGCCGCGCCCGGGGGCGAACCCGCGTACGTCGTGCGGTCGGAGTTCGTCGAGCTGCCGGCGCGGCCGATGGTCGATGTCGAACTGCCCGCGTGCCTCGGCGCGGGCGATGTCGCCGCCTACCTCGCCGCGGAGGGGCGGCGCCACCCGGGCGACGCGGTCGTGCGCATCTCGGCGGCGTCGCCCGCGCCGGGTGTGGTCGCGCAGCTCACGGCCGACCGGCTGCGCGCGGCGTTCCCGCCTTCGATGAACATCCAGCTCGCAAGGGGACTCTTCGATGCCTTCGAATGACCGCCGCGCTGCCCTTCGCCGCGAAGTGACCGCGACCGTGCCCGAATCGCCCGGCGTGTACACCTGGGTCGGGGCGGCGGGCGAGACGCTGTACATCGGCAAGTCGCGCAACCTGCGGCGGCGCATGCTGTCCTATCTTTCGCCGCGCGCGACCGCGCTCGACAGCCGAACCCGCCACCTGGGGTACGCGATCGAATCGTTCCGGTGGCGCCCGGCGGCGGGCGAGCTCATGGCCCTGCTGCTCGAGGACGCGCTTATCAAGGAGCATCGCCCGCGCCACAACGAGCGCCAGCGGGACTACCTCGAACGCCGCTACCTCCTGCTCACGCACGACCCCTTCCCCGCCTGCCTCGTGGTCGAAGGCGAAGGCGCGCGCGCCGGCACGCTGTTCGGGCCGTTCAAGGACCGCTACTTCGTGGCCGATCTCATCGAACTGGTGACGGAGTGGTTCGGGCTGCGCGCCTGCTCCGAACCCGTGCCATCCCGCCAGAGCGCGCGCTACGACCTCGGCCAATGCCCGGGCCCGTGCCGCGGCGCCATCACCGTGGAGGCGTACGAACGCCGGGTCGCGCTCGCGCGGGCGTTCCTCGACGGCGACGAGCTGTGGCTGGGGCGGCGCATCGCCGATGCGATGGAGGAAGCCGCCGCGGCCCTCCGCTACGAGCGCGCCGCCGAGCTCCGCGAAACGCTCGGGATGGTCGCGCGCTTCTGCGAACGGCAGCGCTTCCTGGGTGCATTCCGCGCGGGCGAAGGACCCGTCGAGGAACCGGCGTACGGCCTCACCTACCGGTTCGCGCGGGGCGCCGTGGCCGAAGTGCGGGACGCCGGCGGCGAAGCCATCGCGGTCCCGCCCGAGCTCACGTCGCCTCCCACCGATCCGGCCTTCGTCCTCGACCGCGGGAACGTGCTGTTTGGCTGGCGAGGGCAGCACGCGCGCGCGCCGATGGCCCCGGCCGCGCGATAGGCCCCCTCCGGGGGAGAGGCTCCGGACCGCTCGGCCCTGACACCACAACCCGCGCGCGCGCACCATCGCCGCATGGCCACGAAGACCGCGCGCTATACCAACGGCACCTGCGGGCACTGCCATCGCAACCTGGCCGCGAACGCGAAATTCTGCCCGAACTGTGGCCGTGCCATCGAGCCCCATTGCGGCCACTGTGGCGAAGTGGCCGTCCCCGGCGCGCGCTTCTGCCGCTCCTGCGGGCTGGCCCTGGGCGAGGAGCCCACGGCCGCGGCGCTTCCCGCATCCGCCTGGACGCCCGCCGATGCGCCCGCCCCAACTCCCGTCGCGCCCGCATGGCGCCCTCCCGCGAGCGCGCCCGTGCACCGCTCGCCGCTGCCGAAGGTGGCCGCCGTGGTGGGCGCGATCGCCATCGCCGCCGTGGTGGGCGGGAGCGCGTGGTTCTTCCTTCGCGGCGAGAAGAGCGAAACGCCCGCCGGCCCGGCCGATATCCAGGAGAGCACGGTCACGGTCACCGAGGCGGTCGCGCCGGACGCCGTGGACGCGAAGCTGGGGCTGCCCCTGCGCCCGGCCTCGCGGCTCGATCACCCCGGGGGCGCGTCGGCCACGGTCCCGGGCGGCGCCGCCCTCTACGGCCACGCCATGGACCTTCGCCGCGTGGACCTCGCCGATGACCCCTGGTGGGACCACGGCGGCAAGGGCTGGGAGTTCGTCTCTTTCACGGGCGTGCCCCTCGAAGGCGCCGCGACCGTCGACCTCCCGGTGGCGAGCGGCCCCGCCGGCGGCGTCGCCGTCGTTCGCACCCTCACCGGCATGTGGACGGAGCTGGCGTCATTGCCGGTCACGCTCGCGAACGGGCAACCGGCTCTGCGCGTGAGCATCGCCGGTGTGCCCGCGCCGTGGACGCTCGCGCTCGCGACCCCGAAGGCGAACGCGCCCGCCCTCAGCGAGAGTTCGCGCGAGACCCTCCGCGTCGAAGCCCTGTACTGGACCGACCGCGCCGCATGGGAAGCCGAGACCGTCGCGTGGCTGAAGACGAACCCCCTGGCGAGCACGCTCCCCGGCGCGCGCTACGTCCGCCAGGGCGCGCCGAACGAGCCGCCCATCACCACCACCATCGCCACCCAGGAGCTGAACGCGATCATGCGGCTCTTCGGGGCGGCCCGGCTCGGCGTCGCGCCGGATATCAGCGTCCTCACGGGCACGGTCCCGATCGGCGCGACCACCATCACCGGGCAGGGGGCATGGGCGGCCGGCGTGCGGCGGCTCGCGGTGCTGCGCGACGCATGGGTCGAAATGCGCGCCGGCGTGGGCGACATTCGCAACCTCCCCGGCGACGAGGGCCTCTGGATGGGCCTCACCGACCAGTGGCTGGAATCCACGATGCAGCAGTACACGCCCTGGGGCCTCGATTTCACCCTCTCGCTGATCGAGGGCAACACCCTCCAGGGGTTCGACCTGCGCGTGCTCAAGCCCTATGGCGAGCTGAAGTGGACCGACATCACCATCCAGCCGGGCGCGCTCCCGGCCATCGATAGCGCCGTCGCGGACGTGCTCGCGGGCGAACAGAAGGGGCCGATCGCGGGTCAGCCGCTCCTGCAGCGCACCCTTCGCCTCTACGGCGTGCGCTCCATGGAACGGCTCGCGATCATCGACTGGTTCAAGGAGAACGTGGACTGGGTGGTGCGCTGGCTGCCGGTCGCGCTGGTGGCGATTGGCGCGGTCACGGGCACGGTCATCATCCCCGGCGCGGTGGGCCTGTCGCTCTTCTTCGCCGGTTCGGACCAGATCCTGAACTGGGTGCAGGACTGGTACACGAAGGGCCAGGTGAGCCCCTACGCCTACATCGCCTTCGATGGCGCCTCCGCGGGCGGCGCGGGCGGCGTCAGCTTCATGATGGATATGTGGGAGGAGCGCGCGCTGATGGCGAGCGAAGGGCGCGCGATGCTGCCCGCGCACGGCCTCACCATCGCCCAGTTCGCCTATTCGGTCGGCATGTTCGCCGCCGTCCGGGGCACCGACTGGTACGCATTCAAGACCATTCGCGGCGTCAACGACGGCACGCGTGGCTACTGCGACGGCCGCTGCGACAGCATCACCGGCGCCATCCCGCCCGTCATGCTGCACGTGCGCGCGACCGGCACCCTCGCCCAGGAGCCCGGCTCCTACCGCGGCTTCGTCGACCGCTTGATGGCGTATCGCCTGGAATACGGCGCCGCCGACTTCCACACCGGCTGGCTGCAGGGACACCGGAGCGGCCCCAACGGCGCCATCGCCGACCTGCCGTTCAACGACTACGGCCGCGACGCATGGCCGCTCGTGGTCGAACACACCCAGCCCGACTTCCAGGTCATGCGGCTTTCGATCCCGAAGAGCGCCATCGACCCGGCGGTCTGGGGGAGCCTGCCGAAGGACGCCTCGATCGCCGAGTTCAAGCCCACCCTCTTCCTCGAAGGGCCGAACGGCGAAAGCGCGACCATCGATATCACGAAGGACTCCGCCCGGCGCGCAAACGAATCGGCGGACAACTTCTACGTGACTGCCGTGCTGCGAGCGAAGGGCGTCGAGCCGCTCGCGGGCGGCAACGGCTTCGGCCCCGGCTACGAAGGCGCCGCCGAGCAGCAGGCCGAGCTCAGCATGGGCGGCGAGTTGCTCATGACGCTCAAGGGCACCCTCCAGTTCGCCGACGAACGCACGAAGCCGATGGCCTTCGCGCTCGACTTCGGGCCGAACCCGCCGCGCCCGGCCGATGTTTCGAAGAACGGCGAAGCGGCGAAGGAGAAGCCGGTCCCGCAGCGCGTCCACTACATCGATGCGGCGCTTTCGAACGACATCTTCGGGGTCTACGTGCTCTCGAAGTGGGTGATGACCTCGGGCGAGCCGACCATGGCGAAGACCTACAACGACGGCCGCCTGCTGCCCTTCGGCAAGAGCTGCGAGACGCCCGGGGCGTGCACCCTCGGCGTCGTCCGCACGGCCTACGACGGCGAACGGTTCCGGGCCGAAGTGTGCGGCCCGGCCCAGGGCATGAGCAGCACCTGCCGCGGCGTGGCCGATTCGCGCAAGTTCAAGGACGTCTTCCCCGACATGACCGCGACCGCGCTAGCACCCACCGCGCACGACAACTTCTTCCAGCTGAACGGGCCGGTGCTCACCGGGAGCGACGAATCCAATGCCGCGTGGAACCCCGGCGAGCCCGCGAACATCATGTCGTGGGCGGAAATCCACGCCGAGTTCAAGGACGGCCGCGTCACGGGCACGGTCAGCCTCCACCAGGCCGCGGACGTCCTCCACATGAACGACATCCGCACGGTGGTCTTCGAGATCGAAGGTACGTTGCGGAAGAAGTGACGGGTTTTCAGTTCCCGGTTCCCAGTTCCCAGGGGGTGCCCCGGCGCGAGCAGGCGCCCCGTGGGGGTTGCCCCCGGCCTCGGGCCTCGAGCCTCGCGCCATCCGCCTCATCCCTCATTCCTCATGCCTCATGCCTCATCTCTCATTTTGCCGAGGTTTTACACGAAGGTGGCGTGGGCGGTGCTCAAACGCGGCATGGTGCTGGTGCGCGTACCAAGGGCCGCGGTTACCGTTGAGTGACCGATCGTGCCGTGGTGGCGGCACCGGGGAGGGATCGATGCGAATTCTCAAGCACAAGGCGCTGGCCGTCGCCGCGGCGACGCTTGGCGTGGCGGCACTGTTCGGGGCTTCCCTCGGCGTGGTTGCCGCGGGCAGCAAGCCCCCGCTCTCGGCCGGCTTCAACCTTGCCGGCGGCCCGCTCGGTGGCGATGTGCCGCCCGCGGAATTCGTCGCCTGCCTGCCCGCGTCGTCGTGGGCCGCGCTGTACGTCTGGGATGGCGAAAAGCAGGAATGGCGCCACTTCTTCCCGGGCGTGCCCGCCTACGTCAACGCCGGCTCAAACAGCGGCATCGACGTCATCAAGCGCTTCTCGGGCGTCGTCATCATCATGAACCAGGCCGTCTCCGCGCCGCGCCTGAAGGACACCTCCGCCGAAACGTGCGGGTAGGCGCACTCCACGCCAACGAAAACGCCCCTCCTGAGAGGGGCGTTTTTTGTTGGCGTGAGGTGCGAGTTCCCAGTGACCAGTTGCCAGTGGTCAGTGGGATCGGCCCCGGTTCGGGGCTTTCGCCCCCGCGGGGGTTGCAGCTTCCCCCGGGGTAGCCCCTGGGAACTGGGAACTGATCACTGGGAACTACGTCGCGGACGCGACGAACAGCGGGATGACGCGGTCGGTGCGCTTCTGGTAGTCCGCGTAGGGCGGGAAGGCGGCGACCGAGAGATCCCAGAGGCGGGCGCGTTCGGCGGGGTCGGAAACTTCGCGCACCTTCATCGGCGTCACGTCCGTGCCGTCGCGCAGTTCGACTTCCGGGTTCGAACGGAGGTTGTAGACCCAGACGGGGTTCTTCGGCGCGCCGCCCTGCGAGCCCACGAGCACGTAGGAATTGCCGTCCTTCACGCGCATCAGCGGCGTCTTGCGGACCGCGCCGGTCTTGTTCCCCTTGTTCGTCACGATGACGACCGGGAGGCCGGTATCGCGGAGGGTGGTGCCCTGCGTGCCGCCGGAGCTTTCGTACAGCTCGACCTGGTTGCGCACCCACTCGATCGGGCTGGGGATGTAGTCGCTCATGCGTGGTACCTCGTCACAACAGCGTGCTCGCGCGGGCCGTGCGGCGAGCCGTCTTCCATCGTAGCCGACGTTCAGGGCGTGGGGCGCGGCAGCGGCGGGCTCACGCGCGCGTCGCGTTCGAAGGCGGCGGCGATGAAGTGCGAACCCGCGCCGTGATACTCGTAGCGCATACCGGCCGCCTCGAGCATCGCGAGGAAGCCCGGCACCATCGATTGCGAGCACGCCTCGCCCGGCTTCTCCACGCCAAGGCAGCCATCGGGCCACACCACCAGCCGGTACTGGATGACCGAGATCTGCTCCAGCGGGAGCGAAAGCCGCCCGGCCAGGTCCGTGCGCATCGCGAGCTGCACGTCCGCGTCCTCACCCGTGCGCGGCTCCGCGCGGCCCCGGTAATCGACCGGGTGCTCGCTGTTCACGATGGAGGCGTACCGTTCGCCGCCGACCTGCATCGCCACGAACGCCGCGTGCCGGTCACAGGGGAGGAGGCACTGGATATCGAGTTCGAACGGCACGATCTGCAGCACCGTCACCGCCCGCGCGAGGCCGAGGCGGATGCCGAGATCGTCCCGCGCGTAGTCGGCGAGGATGGCGTCGAAGTCCACGCGGGCCTCCGGCGGCACCGGCATCCCGTCGTCCACCTGCGTGGCGGCGCGGTCGACCGGGCCGATGAAGCGCCCACCGCCGATGTGGTATTCGGCTTCGCGACCGCCGGGCAGGGTGAAGCGCGCGATGTAGCCACCGATGAACTGCTCCGTGCAGGCCTGGCCGGGCGTCTTTACGCCGAGGCAGCCATCCCAGCCCGCGTGCTGCAGGCGAACAAGTTCCACATCCGCGGGGCTGATGGCGTTGCGCGTCGCGAGGTCGCGGTGGATCTCCGGCAACGGCGAGATGGCGGTCACCTCCGAAGCGGCCCCCGGGGTTGCCCCGGCGGTGGGCGTCGCGCTGGTGGCGGCATCGGGATCGTCGCCGTTCCCGAGCGCGACCACGGCCACGGCAACCGCGCCGGCGAACGCGGCGGCGATGCCAACGGCAAGGATACGTCGCATGGATCCAGCCTCGCAGCCGTTGGCCCGCCGCGCGATAGGGAGGACCTCTAGAAACTCAGCGCGATCTTCCGGAAGCGCTCCAGATACCGCCCGTCCTCCCCGCGCCAGCGTTCGCGCGAAAAGGCGGCGAAGCCCTCCGGGTCGGGGAACTGCGTCGTGTGGGCCGTGAGCGCCTCGATCTTCCGTTCGACGAGCGCGCCGATGTCGAAGTCGAAGTTCGGGTGGTTCGAATTCCAGAGCAGCACTTCGCACACCTTGTGCGGTTCGAGCCCGGCGGCGAGGTGGCCCGGGAAGTTCAGGTGGTCGCGCGCCGTCGGATAGACGGCGTCGAGCGTGGCCGTGCCCGCCGCGCGATGGTCCGGGTGATTGATGAAGCTATCGAGGATGATGATGTCCGTCGGGTCGTGCGTGAGGACGGTGTGCGGCCGCACCGTGCGGATGCAGCGCACGACCTCCTCCAGGAGCGCGCGGTCGTACACGAGCTCGCTGTCTTCGTGGTCGAGGAAGGTGACGCCCTTCGCGCCAAGGCGGCGGCAGGCCTCGCGCTGCTCTTCGTGGCGAAGGGCGATGAGCCGCTCGCGCGTCATCGCGCGGTCCTCGGTGCCCTTCGCGCCGTTCGTGCAGATGAGGAAGTGGACGTCCCAGCCGAGCGCGGCGTGGTGCGCGACCCAGCCCGCGCAGCCGAAATCGCCGTCGTCCGGGTGCGCGGCGACCACGAGCGCGGTCATGTCGGGGTTCGAAGGCATCGCGTGGGCCATCCTGCCTTGGGAGCGCTGAGGCCGATCGTGCGGCGCGTGAGCGGCCGGGGCAAGAACGGCGGCTTACAAAAGGTACGCCGGTTAGCCCTTGTAGCAGACCATGCCCGTGTAGCAGCTCACCGACCAGTCGCGCGAGTCGTCGATGCCGTAGCGCGTGCAGAGCTCCTCGCCGAGCTTCCAATTGGCCAGGTACGCCTGCTCGATATCGGTGGCGCTGTAGGCGTCGGGCTTGTCTTCGATGGCGCTGAGACGCGCCTGCGCCATGCGCCAGCGCGCGAGCTCTTCCTGCGTGAGCGTGCCAACCACCGTGAACATGCCGTCCTCCTCGTCCATTCGCGACATCCTCCGCCCGCGGCTCACCCACGGCTGTCATGCCACTGCAACGTCTCGATCCACCTTCGTTGGCTGGCTGTAATCGGTCAAGAAGAGAAAAGAGATATGAGGAAAGAGAAAAGGCAGGCCCTCCGCCACTACCGCGGGCGCATGGCCACTCCTTTCTCTTTCCTCTTTTCTCTTTTCTCTCTCGCGCCTACGGCGCGAGCTCGATCCCGAAGCGGGCGCGGAGGGCGGCGGCGAAGGCGGTGTCGTCGAGGCGCTGGGTCGTGCGGCGGCCGTCTTCGACGAGCGTGAGGCGGTTGCCCGAGAGCGTGACGCGGCCGGTCGCAGTCGGGAGCGAACAGACGCGGTTCTGGGTGAACTTGGAGTCGGGCGATGTCTGGTGGTATTCGCACATGCCGGCGAAATCCGCGAGCGGGTGCGGTGCGAGCGCGAAGCGGTACCGCTCGACCCACTTCCCCGCTTCGCTGAGGCCGTACATCGACGTGAAGCCGGGCTCGACGCCGTCGCGCACGAGCTTGAAGCCGCCCTCGGGCTCGCCCTGGGGCCCTTCGCCGTCGAGGTCGAGGGGGACGAGCGAGGAATCGCCGAAGCCCACATCGGCGATCCAGCGCACGCCATCGGCCGGCACGAGCAGGAGCATGTGGTCGAACTCGGGCCCGGCTTTCGTGCCCTTCGCCACCCGCCCGGAAAGGAACTCCACATCGAAGCCGAGGGTGCGGAGGAGCTCCGCGAAGAGGCCGTTCAGCTCATAGCAGAACCCGCCGCGCCGTTCGCCCACGACCTTCGCGAAGAAGGCCGCGGTATCGAGCGTGAGGTGGCGGCGCGCACCGAAGATGTCCAGGTTCTCAAACGGCACCGCGAGCATGTGCGCCCGGTGCAGCGCCCGCAGCGTCGCCGCGGAGGGCGCAAGGCTCCCCCAATACCCGATGCGCGCGAGATAGGCAGCGGCGTCCATCAGGCCGATCTTGGGGGGCGAAGCCCAAAGAGAAAAGAGAAACGAGAAACGGGCCTGCCCACCACCGCGCCAGCACGCGTGTGGCCACCCTTTTCTCCTTCCTCTTGTCTCTTTTCTCTGCGCGGGCGCGCGCGCTACGCGCGCGCCCGCGCCTTCCACGGATACGCGATCTGGCGAAGGAGGTTGTCGGGGACGAGGTCGCCGAGGATGCCGAATTCGAGTGGCTGGCGGTCCTTCGGGAAATACAGCGTGCCGAAGACGACATCGAGCACGGGGAACATGCCCGCGAAGTTGCGGTCGAGCCCCTCCATCTCCGTCGTGTGGTGCCAGCGGTGGAACACCGGGCTCGCGATGACGTACTTGAACCAGCCGAAGTTCCAGCGCAGGTTCGCGTGCAGGCCGATGGCGTAGAAGGTCAGCAGCGGCACGAAGGCGGCCACCAGGCTCGTGTCGTACCCCAGCAGCACCACCGGCACGGATTGCACGACGCGCGTCCCGAGCTCGTTCACGGGGTGCACGCGCGCCGCCGAAAGCCAGTCGAGCTCGCGCGAGCTGTGGTGCACCGCGTGGTAGCGCCAGAGCATCTCGACGCGGTGGAACGCGCGGTGCGACCAGTACCCCAGGACATCGAAGAGCACGAGCAGCTGCAACGATTGCAGCCAGAGCGGCTGCGCCGAAAGCCACGTCTCACGCGCTTCCAGCTTCGCCTTGAGCGTGTCGCCCTCCATCCCGGCGGTGAGCACCAGGGCGATGGGCACGATCACGGCGACGACGCCGATGAACGAGATGGTCTTGTTCACGATGGGATCCCAGAACCACCAGGCGATATCGGTCCCGAGGCCCGGCCGCCGCCGCCGTTGCCCTCGCACCGAAGGCCACAGCCACTCCAACACCCCAAACACCACGGAGAGCACCGCCAGCCCGGCGATCAACGCAATGAGGCGCGCCAACATGGCGGCACTCTAAAGAGAAAAGAGAAACGAGGAAAGAGAAAAGGGGAAGTTCCCAGTTCCCGGTGACCAGTTCCCAGGGGCTACCCCCGGGGGGACGGCCTCCCCCGATGGGGCGAATGCCTCACCACGGGGCCGATCCCCTGGGAACTGGGCGCTGGGAACTGGGAACTCGCTTCGCGCGAACCGGGGCGGGCCAAACGGCCCGCCCCGGTCGCGAGGGAACGTGGGGAAACCCTCTGCTTTATTGGCCGCCCGCGGGGGCGGGGGCGGCGCCGGTCATGCCCAGGTCGCCGCGGCGGCGCATGGCCACGGCTTCGTCTTCGCCGACGGAAGCCTGGTCCTTCTGCGCCTGTTCCTGGGCGTAGGTCATCTTGTAGAGGTTGGCGTAGATGCCGTCGTGGGCGAGCAGCTCATCGTGCGAACCCACCTCCGCCACCACGCCCTTGTCCAGCACCACGATGCGATCCGCTTCGCGGATGGTGGAGAGCCGGTGCGCGATGACGAACGACGTGCGGTTTTTGAGCAGCTGCCGCAGCGCCTTCTGGATGATGACCTCGGTTTGCGTGTCCACGTAAGCCGTCGCTTCGTCGAGCACGAGGATGCGCGGCGATGCGAGGATGGCGCGCGCGAAGCTGATGAGCTGGCGCTGGCCGACCGAGAGGTTCTGTCCGCGCTGCTGGAGCACGGTGTCATACCCCTTCGGCAGGCGGCTGATGAACTCGTCGGCGCCGACGGCCCGGGCCGCCGATTCCACCGCTTCCTGCGTCGCCTCCGGGCGGCCGTAGGCGATGTTCTCGCGGATGGTGCCGCTGAAGAGGTACGGGTTCTGGAGCACCACGCCCATGTGGCGCGTGAGCGAACGCCGCTTCACGTCGCGGATGTCGTGCCCGTCGATGCGGATGGCGCCGCCCGTGACTTCGTACCCGCGGCTGACGAGCGAGGTGATGGTCGTCTTGCCCGCGCCCGTGTGGCCCACGAAGGCGATGGTCTCGCCCGGCTTCACGTGCAGGTCGACGTCGCGAAGGATGGGCACGCCGGGGACGTAGTGGAAGTCGATGTGGTCGAAATCGACGCGGCCCTCGACCTCGTCGAGCTCGATCGCGTTGGGGCGGTCCTGGATGCGGGGCTCGGTATCGAGCACCTGGAAGATGCGTTCGCCGCCGGCCATGGCGCGCTGGAGCATCGTGTACTGCAGCACGAGGTCGCGGATGGGGTCGAAGAAGCGCGTCACGTAAATCGTGAACGAGGTGAGGATGAGGAAGAAGCGCGCGACATCGACGTCGGCGGCGTTCAGCGCGCGCAGGCCGCCAACGATGACGACGGCCGCCATGGCGATGGCGACGGCGACTTCGATGACCGGCATGATGGCGGCGCTGAGCATGCCCGCCCAGAGGTTCGCGTTGCGGTTCTCCTGGTTCAGGCGGTCGAACTGGCGCGCGTTCACGTCCTCGCGCGACATCGATTGCACGGCGCGCACGCCGGAGACGTTCTCGGCGAGCGTGCCGTAGAGCGCGCTCACCTTCACGCGGACATTGATGAACGCCGCCCGCGCGTGCTTCGCCCACCAGACCATGAGCGCGACGAGCGGCGGCACGATCGCGAAGGTCACGAGCGCGAGCTGCCAATCGACGCTGAGGAGCACGATGATGACGATCGCCAGGCCGATGATGTCCATCGCGAAGGTGAGCGTGCCCGAGGTGAGCAGGTCCTGCATAACCGTGACGTCGCTGGTGAGGCGGCTGATCATGCGGCCGACTTCCATCTCGTCGTAGAAGCTGAGCGAGAGGCCCTGCATGTGGTCGTACATCTCCGTGCGCAGGCGCAGGAGGAGCCGGTTGCCGAGCCACGCGGTCACGAGCTGCTGGCCCACGGCGGCAGCGAGGCTGGCGGCGGCCATGCCGATCATCACGCCGAGGAGCACCGTCACGCGGTTCTCATCGCCGCGGATGCCGGCCTGCACGGTGAAGCCGATGACGAGCGGCTGCAGGAAGCTCGTGAGCGCCTGCACCATCATGCAGCCGAAGGCGAGGGCGGCCTGCGGCTTGTAGGCCGCCAGGTACGGCATGATGCGCCGCACGACCTTCGCGTCGTAGACCTTTCCGAGCTCTTCGTCGTCCCAGTTATCGGCGCCGCGGTTGCCGCGCGGGCCGTTCATCTGGCCGCCAATGCCGGAACTCCAGCCGCCGGCGCCGGCGCCGCCTCCCCACATACCCATTACTGCACCTCCGCGAGCGTGCGATTGTCCGTCGAGGTCGAGACGATGGTGACGGCGGTCATTCGGCGCCTCCGCCGGGGGCACCGGCCGGTTCGGGCTCGGTGTCCGAAACCACATCCGGGGTCGCCCGCCCGAGCGCTTCTTCCTGGTCCTTGAGCTCCAGGTCGAAGATGTTCCGGTAGAGGCCCGGCTGGCGGATGAGCTCTTCGTGGCGGCCGCGCTGAACCACCTTGCCGCGGTCGAGGACGATGATCTCGTCCGCCCGCATCACGGTGCGCAGCCGCTGGGCGATGACGAACGTCGTCCGCCCTTCCATCAGCTCGTTCAGCGCCTGCCGGATGAGCAGCTCCGTCTGCGAGTCCACGCTTGAGGTGGAGTCGTCGAAGATGAGGATGCGCGGGTCCAGCAGCAGGGTGCGGGCGATGGCGAGGCGCTGCTTCTGGCCGCCCGAGAGCGTGACGCCGCGTTCGCCGACCCATTCTTCGTACCCGTAGGGCAGGCTCATGATGAAGTCGTGGATGCGGGCGGCCTTGGCGGCGCGCTCGATCTCTTCCTGCGTCGCCTCGGGCCGGCCATAGGCGATATTTTCGCGAATCGTGCCGATGAACAGGAACACGTCCTGCTGGACGATGCCGATGCTGCGGCGCAGCGAATCGAGCGTGACATCGCGCACGTCCGTGCCATCGATCGTGATGCGCCCGCCCGTGACGTCGTAGAAGCGCGGGATCAGGTTCACGACCGTGGACTTGCCGCTGCCCGTGGGGCCGAGGAGGGCGACCACCTTGCCCGGCGGCGCGTCGATATCGATCTCCGAAAGCACCGCGCTGAGCTTGTCGTAGCCGAAGCTGACCTGTTCGAACTTCACGTGGCCGCGGACATCGCCGAGCTGGGCCGCGCCGGGCTTCTCCTGCACCGCCGATTGCGCATCGATGAGTTCGAAGATGCGCTCGGACGAGGCGATGGCGCGGGAGAAGAAGGTGACGGCGAAGCCCGTCATGCGCACGGGCATCTGGAGGAGGTTGAGCCAGAGGGTGAAGGTGATGAGGTCGCCCGGGCGCAGCGTGCCCTTCGTGATGAAGAGGGCGCCGATGCCGACGGTGAGCGCGACCTGGAGCTGCCCGAGGCCCTGCAGGAACGGCTGCTGGCCGGCCTGGATGCGGCTCGCCTTATAGCTCAGGTTCGCCTGCTTCTCCGAGGCTTCGCGGAACTTCTGGCTTTCGAACTCTTCGCGGCTGAAGGCTTTGACCACGCGGATGCCGGTGAGGCCTTCCTCCGCCACCTGCGTCATCTCCGCCTGGTTCTGCTGGATTTCGAGCCAGAGCGGGCGCACCTTGCGGGCCATGACGTAGGACCGCCAGATGATGATCGGGATGCTCATCACCGAAATCAGCGCGAGCTTCCAGTGGATCATGAACATGCCGACGACGGAGATGCCGAGGATGAGGATGATGTAGCCGACGCGCAGCAGCCCCATGTTGATGTACATGCGGATGCCTTCCACGTCCTGCGTCACGCGGGACATGATCTGGCCCGTCTGCGCGTTGTCGTGGTAGGCGTAGCTCAGGCGCTGGAGGTTGTTATAGATGTCGTTGCGGATGTCGTAGGCGACCTTCTGCCCGAGCGATTCGCCCAGGTATTGCTGGCCGAACTGGGCGATGCCGCGCCCGATGGCGAAGACAATGATCGCCAGCGCCGAGAAGATCAGCAGCTTTTCGTTGCCATCGAGGCCGACGACGTTACGGCCCTCGTACACGGGCTTGAGGCCGTGCTTCACCGCATAGCGCACCAGCAGCGGGCTCACCATGACGAACGAGGCCGAGAGGATGACGCTCAGCCAGGCGAGCGCGAACTGCTTGCGATAGGGACCGAGATAGTGATTCAGGCGTAGCAGATGACGCACGGACATTCCCCTCCGTTCGCTCGACCCTACCACACTCTAACGCGGACGTAAATGTAAGCGTTGCCTTGGCGCCCGATCCTTACGTTCAGCTGGAATCCGGACGGCTCGCGGGCACGGGGGTGCGGTCGATACGAGGAATCTACGCGCGTGCGAATCCGAGGGCCAGTACGGGTCCGAACGCCCTTCGGAAGCTGCTAGCTACTGGCTGTTAGCTGTTGGCGGGCAACCCCGTGCCCCGCGGAGCCCCCCGAAAGGGCCGACTGCGGTCACCGCTAACAGCTAAGAGCCAACAGCTAACCGCTTCTCGCAGAATTTACTCTCCCGTTATGGATACGCCCGCGCCGCTGTGGTACAAATCGCCTGCCGAGTCCACCGGCGACGGTGGAACGGGGGAACCAGTTCGGGAGAGAAGAGAGAAAAGACGAAAGAGAAAAGGCACGCTCCAGCAGCCAGTCGCCCTTTTCTCCTTCCTCTTTTCTCTTTTCTCTTCCCCGGGGTGCATCTCCATTCGTGGAGTAGGTGACTCCCCTCACCGAACCCGTCAGCTAACCCCGTAGGCGTGAAGGGAGAGGCGTGGCAGCCGCTCAGCCTGCCAGTCCTCTCAGGCCCTGGATGATGCCGTTCGCCCCGTGTGGCTCTGTGCCGCGCGCGTCGTCCCCATCACCCTCGTACGGAGGACCCGCCGTTGTTCCGTGAACCGAACCAGCCGTGGTGGCGCCGCCTGTTCGGCGATGCCATGGTGCCCGCCTACGTCACGATTCGCCCGGCCGAGGCACGCCGCTGCCCCGAATGCCGGTCCGCCTATGAAGCGCGCGATCGCTACTGCCCCGGCTGCAAGGTCGTGGTGCCGGAGTGGCGCTTCGGATAGAGCCGTTCCGTTCCCTCCTCCGTGTGTGCCGCTACCCCTGGCGGCACACCCCAGACAGGCCACCCGCTTCCCCCGGGTGGCCTGTCTGGTTCCAGTTCCCAGTTCCAAGTTCCCGGTTCCCAGGGGGTTACCCAGGCGTGGCCTTTCGCCCCGGGAGGGTGAAGCTGCGGCCGGCGCGAGGGTCTCGTGAGTCTCGGGGCCTGCCGGTCACCCCGTCGGCAGGCTCCGGGAACGAAGCCATCCCGCACGGGGCCGATCCCCTGGGAACTGGGAACTGACCACTGGGAACTACGAGACCCCCCTCCCGCCATCCACGGGCAGGGTCACGCCGGTGATGAAGCCCGCTTCGTCGGAGTGGAGGAAGAGGGCGGCGTGGGCGATGTCCCAGGCTGAGCCCATCTTGCGGCCGAGGGGCACGCTGCGATTGCGGTCGGCCACGACCTGTTCGCGCGGCATGCCGGCGGCGACGCGCGCTTCGATGGCCATGGGCGTGTTGATGAGCCCGGGCATGACGCAGTTCGCGCGGATGCCGTGCTGGGCGTTCGCGTAGGCAAGGTTCTCCGTGAGCGCGACCACGCCCGCCTTCGTCGTCTTGTACCCGACGTACGGGTAGCCCTCGCGCACGGCCATCGAGGAGATGTTCACGATTGAGCCGCTCCCCTGTTCGCGCATCACGGGGAGGGCGTGCTTGCAGGCCAGCCACATGCCAATCAGGTTCACATCGACGATGCCGCGGAACGCTTCGAGCGTGAGCTCCGTGGCCGGGGCATCGCCGAGTGCCAGGCTCGCGCCGACGTTGTTGTGAAGGATGTCGATGCGCCCGTAGGCATCGCGGCAGCGGGCGATGACGTCCGCCACCTGCGCTTCGTCGCGAACATCGGCGGCCGCCGCGCTCGCGCTCCCGCCTGCTTCCGCGATCATCGCCACCGTCTCCTCGGCAGAGGCCAGGTTGCGGTCGACGACCATCACGCGGGCGCCTTCGCGCGCGAGCAGCAGTGCCGTCGCGCGCCCGTTGCCGATGCTCTCGCCGGGTGTCTGGCCGCCACCGAACACAATCGCGGCCTTGTCCTGTACTCGTCCAGCCATGGGGTCTCCCTTCGGGAGAGAAAAGAGAAAACAGGAAGGAGAAATGGAGTGACCAGTTGCCGGCAGCAACCACTTCCCGCGTGCCCTTTTCTCTTTTCTCCTTTCTCGTTTCTCTCTACGCCGTCTCGACGGCGTAGACGCTGGTGCCGGCGGTGAGGAAGAGGGTGCGGCCGGTGGGGCCGCCGAAGGCGATGTTTGCGGCGTGCTCGTCCATTTCGAAGCGGCCGAGGCACGTGCCGTCGGGCGACCAGCACGACACGCCGCCCGCGCCCGTCGTCCAGAGCCGGCCCTCCGGGTCGACCTTCATGCCATCGGGGGCACCCCGGCGGGGGTCGCCACGCTGGTCCACGAAGAGGGTGCGTTCGCCGAGCGAGAGGTCCGCGTTCACCACGTAGCGATAGATCAGGCGGTCCTGGGAGTCGCCGATGTAGAGCGCGGACTCATCGCGGGTGAAGGCGAGGCCGTTCGGCTGCGTGAACCCTTCGCGCACGACGAGATGGAGCGACCCATCGAGGTCGATGCGGTAGACGCCCTGGAAGCCAAGCTCGGGCTGCTGTCCTTCGCACCCGAAACGCGGCACGCGACCGGAATCGGCGCCGTAGGTCGGGTCGGTGAAGAAGATCGCGCCGGAGGAGTGGACGACGATGTCGTTGGGGCTGTTGAGACGGGTGCCCTGCCACTCGGTCGCGAGCGCGGTCATGGCCGTGGGATCGCCGTAGGGTGCGCGCGAAACGCGGCGGCCGCCATGTTCGCAAGCGAGGATGTTGCCCGCCGCGTCGATCGTGAGCCCATTCGACCAGCCGCTGGGCTCGCGATAGACCTCGGCGGTGGCCTGCCCGGGCCGCCAGCGGTGCATGCGGTTGCCGGGGATGTCGCTGAACACGAGAGCGTTGTCGGCCGCGACCCAAACGGGGCCCTCGGTGAACCCGAAGCCCGTGCAAAGGCGCGTTTCGCTGCCGGCAAGGAGGGCACTGATACCGTTGTCATCGTCAATCTGCATGGCCCGGCATCTTACGCCGGGCCAGTGCCCGGTGGTCAGTTCCAAGTTCCCAGTGGTCAGTTCCCGGTTCCCAGGGGGATCAACCCCCGCGCGGGGGGCGCGCCTCCCCAGGGGTAGCCCGGCCTCCCGCCGTGCGGGGAGCATGCTTCCCCCCGGGGTAGCCCCCTGGCTACTGGGAACTGGGAACCGGGAACTCCGTTACTTCATCATTCGCCGGCGCTTGGCGGCGGTGGAGGCGCTGCGCTTTGGTTGGCCGCCTTCGCGGTTCGTTTGCAGCTTCTTTGGGTCCGGGGCGCTGCTGCGATTGAGCACCGGTGCCGCCTTCGGGGCCTCCGTGCCGTTCGCGGAGCTGGCCGGAGCATCCGGGAGGAAGGCGTCCGTGGGGTCCGGGTGCTGGGCGACGGGCGGCGGGGGCGGCGGCGCGGCCGGCTGCTGCACCACCTGCACCTTGAACACCGTCCGCGCGACCTGCCGCCGGATGTTCTCCTGGAGCTGCTGGAACATGTCGTGGCCTTCGCGCTTGAAGGCCACGAGCGGGTCCACCTGGGCGTAAGCCTGCAGCCCGATGCTCTGGCGGAGGTCGTCGATGGCGGTGAGGTGTTCGCGCCAGTGGAAGTCTATCGATTCGAGCAGCAGCCAGTGCTCGACCTTGCGCATGTTGTCCTCGCCGACCTGCTGTTCGAACGCTTCGTAGCGGTCTTCGGCGCGGTCGAGGATTTCGTCGGCGAGCTCGTCGTGGAGCTCCTGCATCTCCTCGATCTCGAGGATGTCCTCGGCGGGGAGGATTTCGCGGAGGCTGTTCTGGAGCACTTCGAGGGACTCGATGTCGCCGGTGTTTGCCTTGCAGAGGCCGTCGATCTCGTCGACGAGCATGCCGAGCACGTTCGCGCGCGTGTCCACGCCTTCGAGGATGCGGTCGCGTTCGCTATAGATGACGGTGCGGTGCTGGTTGATCACGTCGTCGAATTCGACGAGCCGCTTGCGGATGTCGAAGTTGTGGCCTTCGACCTTCGTCTGCGCCTGTTCGATGGCGCGCGCGACCATGCGGCTCTCGAGCGGCATCTCCTCGGTCATGCCGAGCTTCTGCATCATGCCTGGCACCCATTCGGGCGCGAAGCGCTTCATGATGTCGTCGCCGAAGGAGACGAAGAAGCGGCTGGAGCCCGGGTCGCCCTGGCGGCCGGCGCGGCCGCGGAGCTGGTTATCGATGCGGCGCGATTCGTGGCGTTCGGTGCCGATGACGTGCAGGCCGCCCTTTTCGGCGACGCCCGGGCCGAGCTTGATGTCGGTGCCGCGGCCGGCCATGTTCGTGGCGATGGTCACGGCGCCTTCCTCGCCCGCGAACTCGACGATTTTCGCCTCGCGTTCGTGCTGCTTCGCATTCAGGACTTCGTGCGGGATGCCCTTGCGAAGGAGGAGCTGGGCGAGATATTCGGACTTCTCGATCGAGGTCGTGCCCACCAGCACCGGGCGGCCCTGCTGGTGCATGGTGTCGATTTCGTTCACGACGGCGTTGAACTTCGCGCGTTCGTTGATGTAGATGATGTCGGCGTCGTCCTGGCGAACCATGGGGCGGTGGGTGGGGATGACGACGACGTCGAGCTCGTAGATCTTCGCGAACTCCTCGGCCTCCGTCTCGGCCGTGCCTGTCATGCCGGCGAGCTTCTCGTAGAGCCGGAAGAGGTTCTGGAAGGTGATGGTGGCGTAGGTGATGGACTCGCGCTGGACCTTGAGTCCTTCCTTCGCCTCGACCGCCTGGTGGATGCCGTGGCTCCAGCGACGGCCGGGCATGAGGCGGCCGGTGAACTCATCGACGATGATGATTTCGCCGTCCTTCACCACGTATTCGCGGTCGATGCGCTTCAGCACCTCGGCGTCGAGGGCGGCATCGAGGTGGCGCGCCATGCGCGGGTCGCCGCCGTAGATGTTGTCGATGCCGAGCGCCTTTTCCATGCGCTCGATGCCCTCCTCGGTGAGGGCGACGTGCTTCGCCTTGTGGTCGACGATGTAGTCCTGGTCCTCGACGAGCGTGCGGGCGGCGCGGGCGAAGGCGGCGTAGGTCTGGCTCGCCTCCTCGGCGGCGCCGCTGATGATGAGCGGCGTGCGCGCCTCATCGATGAGGATGTTGTCGACCTCATCGACGATGGCGAAGGCGAGGGGGCGCTGCACGCGGCTCTCCGCTTCGCGCACCATGTTGTCGCGAAGGTAATCGAAGCCGAACTCGTTGTTCGTGCCGTAGGTGATGTCGCAGGCGTAGGCCTCGGTGCGGTGCGCGGGGCGGAGGTCCATGTAGCCGCCGCCGGCGGAGCCTTCGTCGCCCGGGCGGAAGCCGGGTTCGTACACGAAAGTGACCGTGTTGTTCTGGATCACGCCGATGCTCAGCCCAAGGGCGTGGTAGATGGGGCCGTACCAGGCGGCGTCGCGGCGGGCCAGGTAGTCGTTCACCGTCACGAGATGGACACCGCGGCCGGCGAGCGCGTTCAGGTAGATGGGCGCGACGGCGGTGAGCGTCTTGCCTTCACCGGTGCGCATCTCGGCGATGCGGCCGCTGTGGAGGACGATGCCGCCCATGAGCTGGACATCGAAGGGGCGCTGGCCGACACGGCGCCACGACGTTTCGCGCGAGACGGCGAACGCCTCGGGGAGGATGTCGTCGAGTGTTTCGCCCTCGCCGAGCCGTCGCTTGAACTCGGCGGACTTCGCGAACAGCGCCTCATCGGGAAGCGCGGCGAGCTCCGGACCGAGATCGTTGATGGTGTTGATGAGCGGCTGGATCCGCTTCAACTCCTTCTCGTTGGAGTCGCCAAGGAGGCGGCTGATGAATGCGAGTTTGGGCATAGCGTTTCCAGTGTAGATCAGGCCGCGGCAGTGGCGAGGAAGGATCGCCATGCCCGCTCGTGCGCGAGCAGAAGGCAGGGGTGTCCCCGATACCGGGCATGAGGGGTGGCCCGTACCATCGCGCGAGGGCGATGCAGGCCCGGGACACTCATCCCCGGGAAACGCACGTCATTCCCGCATGGGGGCTTGTCTTGGTCCTCGACCGCGAATCCGCCAGGGGCACGCCCACGCAGGCCGCGGTCGTCGATGCCATCCTCGATATCTCGGCCGATGCCGGCGACCTGGGCGCCACCAGCGAACGCATCGCGCGCACCCTGCGGACGACCTTCGGCGTCGAACACGCGGCCATCGGCATGATCGACCTCGAACACGCCGTCCGCGTCTGCACCGGGTTCTCCTCGGACGCGGTCGAGACGCCCACCGCCCCCTACCGGCTCTCGGACGAGGAGCGCGCCGACTACGAACGCACCGTGCGGAACGGCGTCGAACTCTTCCCGGACATGGACGCGGTCGATACGGCGTCGTCGCGGCTCGCGCGCGTGCGAGGCTTCCGGCTGCGAAGCGTGCTGCGGGCGGCGTTCGCCCTCGGCGACGGCCTGGTCGGCATCGTCAGCGTGGCCGACCGTGAGCCCCTGCGCCTGGACGAACGGGACGCCGAGACCCTGCGCACGCTGAGCCGCGCCATCGCCGTCGCCCTGCGGCAGACCATGCTGCGGGGCGAATTGGAGCAGAGCCAGGCCGCCCTCGAAGCACAGGCACGCATCTTCCAGGCGATGGGCCCGGGCGCGACGCTCGAGGGTGTGGCCGCCGTCTATGTGCACGAGGTGCGGGCGCTGTTCGGCGCGTCGCACGCCGTGGTCACCGATTTCACCCTGCGCGGCCCGGCCGTGATGGCCATCTCCAGCGAGCACACCACCGCCGAGGACTACCTCGCCATCGTCGCCGGGCAGGATTGGGACCCGGAGCCGGCGCTCGGCGCGGTCATCCGGGGGACGCCCCAGATCGTGGCCGACCTCGCCCTCGCGCGGCGCGGGCCGATCGAGGCGCTGGCCTTCGACCGGGGGTTGCGGTCGCTGCTGCGGGCGCCACTGTCGCGAACGGATGGCAGCGTGCTCGGCATGGTGAGCGTGGCCAGCACGCGCCCCTACGCCTACAACGAAACGCACCTCGCGCGGCTGGTGGAGCTCACGGCCGCCCTCGGCGTGGTGGCCGAACGCGCCGAGCTGACGGACGAATCGCTCGCGCGCGCGGGGCAGGTGGCGGCGCTCACGCGGATGCTGAGCACGCTCAATGCGAGCGCGAGCGAAGCCGAGATCGCGCAGCTGTTCGCGCGCGAGCTGCGCCAGCTCATCGGCGCGGACTCCGTCGCCATCTTCGCCATCGATAACGACGCGCGCATGGCACACGTCATCGCCGGGGAGGCGGCGCAGCCCGAGGCCCGCCCGCGCCGCCGCGAACGCCTCGACCGGATGGCGACGTACGAAGGCCTGCTGGAGACGGCGGCCGCGCGCTACGACGCCGCCGAGCCGGACGCGGCCACGGGCTGGCTCGCCGCCCACGCCGAGGCGCGACGCTTTGGCAGCGCCGTCTGCGTGAGGCTCGATGGCGCGAACGGTCCCGCCGGCGCGATCCTCGCCGCGAGCGCTCGCCCGGGCACCCTGGGCGAGGAGCAGCTCCGCCTGCTGGCCGATGTCGTGCCGCCGCTGGCGCTCGTCCTCGGGCGGGCGCGGCTCGTCGCCACCCTCCAGGAACAGACGCGGCGCACCGACGCCATCCTCGACCTCGTGACCGCGCTCGCGCCGCAGGAGACGCTCGGCGACCTGGGCGAGCCTGCCGCCGCCGCCCTTCGCGCGATGTTCGAAGCCGACATCTGCATCGTCTCCGCGGTGGAACGCGGCGGGCTGCAGGTGGTCGGCTGGGATGGCGCCGAAGGGAGCTCGGGCGCGCCCCTACCGGCGCTGGTGGAGGCGCACGAATGGCCGCTGCTGCACCGCGCGCGCGTCACCGCCGACCTCCGGCTCGAACGGCGATCACGTTCGCCCTACAGCGAAGACCTCCGCGCCCGTGGCGTGCGGTCGGTGCTGGAAGTGCTGGTCGGGAATCCCAACGCCCGCGCCTGCATGGTCACGCTCGGGTCGTTCGCGACGCGCGCCTACACCCAGGCGGATGGCGAACAGCTGCTGCGCATCGCGCGGCCGCTGGAGGTCGCGGTCGAGTACCTGTACGGCCAGCGCGAGGTAGCGCGGCGGGCTTCGCAGCTCGAGGCCGCGAACCGCGTGCTCGCACGGCTGGGGGCCGGCGGTTCGCCGCGAGACCTCGCGCGGGACTTCCTCCTCCAGTGCCAGGCCACGTTTGAATGCGCCCACGCCGTCCTCCTTCGCTGCGAAGGCGGCGCCGCCACCGTGCTGGGCCACGTTTCGAGCCCGGCCGAGCCGCTCGCCTGGGGCGCGCCCCTCGAAGTCGAAATCGCCGGCGCGGACGACCCGGGGATCGATGCCCTCGGCACGTTCATGCGCGTGCAGGGATACGCCACCGAGCTGCGCGTGCCGCTGCTCGTGCGCGGCGAGGAGTGGGGCGCCGTGAGCCTCTGGTGGCCCGGTTCGCGCCCCCTCGACGGCGAGGACCGCTACCTGCTGAACTCCTTCGCCGGGCCGCTCGCGATCGCGCTCGAACGGGCCATCGCCCTCGATGCCCTCGCCGAAAGCGAACGGCGGTACCGGTCGCTGGTGGCGCAGGCAGAGGAGATGATCTTCGTGCTGGACCCCACGCAGGGCACGATCATCGAGGCGAACGCCTTCACGTCGCGCACGCTGGGGTACACGCCGGAGGAGCTCATCGGCTTCGCGATGGCCGAGATCTGCCTCGAACCGGGGCTGGAGAACAAGGTGCGCGCGGTGATGGAGGAGGGCGAAATCCACCTCCACGAGCAGCGCTACGGCCGCAAGGACGGCTCCGTCATCTACGTCGATATCGTGGCGTCGCTCATCCAGTTCGGCGGGCGGCAGTGCATTCTCGCTATGGCACGCGATGTCTCGGACCGCCGCGCGCTGCAACGCCAGCTCATGCAGGCCCAGAAGATGGAGTCGCTGGGGGAGATGGCCGGGGCCGTCGCGCACGACTTCAACAACCTGCTGACGACGATCCTGGGCTTCGCCGGCATCCTCAAGCTCTCGGGCCAAATGAGCGCGGACGACATCGAGCACGTCGCCCTCATCGAGGACGCGGCGCGCCGGGGGGCCGGCCTCACGAGCCGCCTGCTCTCCTTCGCGCGCGGCGGGCTCGTGCGCTTCGGGCCCGTGGACCTCGGCACGCTCATCGGCGAGACCCTGAAGCTGGCGGCGCCGACCCTTTCGGAGCGCTGCGCGGTCGCGTGGCAGCCGCCGGCCCGGCCGGTCATGGTCGAAGGCGACGAAGGGCAGCTGCAGCAGGCAATCCTCAACATCATCCTCAACGCACGCGACGCCATGCCCGAGGGCGGCGACATCGGCATCCGCCTCGAGGTCGCGGGCAGCCGCGCCGTCCTCCACATCCGCGATTCGGGCCCCGGGATGGACGAGGAGACGCGCATGCGCATCTTCGAGCCGTTCTTCACGACGAAGCCCGCTGGTTCGGGAACGGGCCTGGGCATGGCCATCACCTACGGCATCGTGCAGGGCCACCACGGCGTCATCAGTGTCGAAACCGAACCCGGCGCCGGGACGGACTTCCGCCTCGAATTCCCGCTGCTCGGCCCCGCGACCGCCTTCGCCGATGAGCCGACGGGCACGCTCCTGCTGATCGACGACGACGACCTCTTCCGGCGGACGACGGCGGCGGCGCTGGAGCGGCTCGGGTTCGATGTCGAGGAAGCGGCGAACGGCGCGGACGGCATCGCGCTGCTCGCACGCCAGCCCGGCGCCTACGACGCCATCCTCCTGGACCTGGTGATGCCCGGGCTCAGCGGCATGGAGACGTACCGCGCGCTGCGGCGCATCAACCCCTCGGTCGATATCGTCGTCTGCACCGGGTATGCCGCCGACGCCTACATGGACGGCGAGATGCGCGGCGGCATCAGCGGGCTGCTGCGCAAGCCGTTCACGCTCGAACGGCTCGCCGGGTCGCTGCAAGAGGCAGGCATCGCGTTGCCCCGCGCGCTCGCGGGCTGAGGCGGCCTACAGCGCTTCGTCGCACTCCATGCGCACGATGTCGTCCAGCGTTTCGCGGCGGGCGATGAGCGTTGCGCGGCCGTTCTCCCAGAGCACCTGCGCCGCGCGCCCCATGGACACGTAGTTCGAGCTCATGACCGCGCCGTAGGCCCCGGCATCGTGCAGGACCACGAGGTCGCCCGCGTCGGGGCGCCCGAGGGGCCGCGGCTGGAGGAGTTCCTGGTCGTCGCGCGTGAACACATCGCCGCTTTCGCAGAGCGGACCGGCCACGACCATCGGCTCGGGCGCGCGGTTCGCGCCGGCGCCGACGACGGAGATTTCGTGGTACGAACCGTACATCGCGGGCCGCACGAGGTCGTTGAAGCCGGCATCAGTCATGACGAAGGTGTTGCCGGGGCCCTTCGCGTTGGCGCGCGTCGCCTTCACATCCGTCACCCGCGCGACAAGGATGGCCATACCCGCCACCGGGTACCGCCCGGGTTCGATTTCGACACGCATGGCATGCCCCGCGATCCCCGAGAGCATCGCCGCCGCTTCGAGCAGGAAGGCGCGGAAATGGCCGAGTTCGAAATGCAGCGCGCCGGGCCGGTAGGCATGCGGGATGCCGCCGCCGAAGTTGACGGAGACCGCATCCGGGAAGAGCGGCAGGAGCGCGCCGAAGACCTCGGCGAGCTTCGCCATGTTCTCGTCGAATTCGCGAATCTGCGGGCCGGTGCCGACGTGCGCATGCAGGCCCGCGATGCGGAATCCGGCGGCGCGCGCCATGGCGATAGCGGGTTCGAGGTCTTCGTGCCAGATGCCGTGCTTGGAGGATGGCCCGCCCGTGTCGCAGGCCTGGACGTGCCCGTGGCCGAACCCCGGGTTCACGCGCATCTCGATATCGCCGCGGTACCCGCCCTCGGCGAGCGCGCGGATCATCCCCGGCGAGCCCACGTTCGGCACCACGCCATGGCGGAGCACGACTTCGAGGGCGTTATCGCGAAAGACATCGGACGTGAGCAGCACCGCCGGGGGTTCGGCACCGAGGGGGAAGCCCGCCCGCCCCGCGCGCAGCACTTCGTTCCCGCTGACGGCATCGATCCAGAGCCCGGCCTCGCGCGCGGCCTCGAGGACCTTGCGCTGGGAGTTCGCCTTCATGGCGTAGCGCGCCTGCAGGGCCGGGCCCTCGGTGGCGGCGGCGACATCGGCCATCTTCTCGCGCAGGATGGCGGCGTCGTACAAATAGAAGGGCGTGCCAACCTTCGCGGCGATCTCGGAGAGCGGGTACTGGCTGAGGTCCATGCGAGTGCCCTCGAAGTGCTGAGTGCTGGGTGCTGAGTGCTGAGATAGGACCGGGGCGCGAGTGAGCGCCGGGGTTGTCCCGGTACTCAGCACTCAGCACTCAGCACTCGATTCTAGTGGTGCCCGTGGCCCCCGGCGGGGACGTCGCCGTAGGAGCCCTCGGTGGGGAAGTCCTTGCTGGGCATGATGGTGATGGGCGCGACCCACGACGGGTTCGCGGGGAAGCCGCCGACGCGGCGCTTGAACAGGTACAGCACGCTCAGCACCAGCCCGCCCGCGACGACGCCCACGCTCGACCACACCAGCACGGGCACGACATCGTGCTCGCTGCCGGTATCGCCTTCGCCACTGTTGTCACCGTGGGTGGTGGGCGCGGGACCGTGGTCCTGCGCGGCCGCGGGAACGGCCACGGCAAGCGCGAACAGCGCGGCAAGGACGACGACGGCGAGGAGCGAACGAAAGCGACTCATTCCGGTTCGAAGTGTTAGCCCGCGCCGCGAGAGGGTCAAGGGAGAGAGAAGAGAAAAGAGGAAGGAGAAAAGGAGGAATGAGGCATGAGGAATGAGGAATGAGGCGGGGCTATCCCGGCGCGAGCAGGCTCGCGGCGGGGTTGATCCCCTGGGAACTGGGAACCTGGAACTGGGAACTGCGGGAATCTACGTCGCGCGCGACGTAGATTCCCGCCAGGTGCGAAAGAGGTGCCATGCCGGGGGTGCGACGGAAATCGCGAGCACGAGGCCGACCACCAGGATGAAGACCAGGTCGATGTGCGGCACGTTCCCGAGGAAGTAGCCGATCAGGCACATCGACGTCACCCACGCGATGCCGCCCGAGATGTTGTAGAACGCGAACTTGCCGTAGCCCATCGCCGCCGCGCCGGCGACCGTCGGGGCGAAGGTGCGCAGGAACGGGGAGAAGCGCGCGAGCACGATCGTTTTTCCGCCGTGGCGGTCGTAGAAGGCGTGGGCTTTGTCCAGGTGCTTGCGGTTCAGCCAGACGGAGTCCTCGCTGGTGAAGAGCCGCGGGCCCGTCTTTCGCCCGATCTGGTAGCCCACGGCATCACCCGCGATGGCGGCGACGATGAGCAGCGGGATGAGCAGCCAGATGCCGTTGTAGTCGCCCACGCTCAGGGTGCCCTTGTTGCAGAGCAGCCCGGCCGTCAGCAGGAGGGTATCGCCGGGGAGGAAGAAGCCGATGAGCAGGCCGGTTTCGGCGAACACGATGAGGAACAGCCCGGGCCAACCCACGGTGTTGATGAGGGACTCGATATCAGGCATCAGCGCCAGGAAGGCCACGGTGAGGCTCGTCATGCTGTCGAGCGTAAGGGGAGGAAGAGAAAAGAGAAAAGAGGAAGGAGAAAAGGGGGCCAGGAAGAGAAAAGAGAAAGGAGGAATGAGAAATGGAGTGACCAGCCGCCAGCCACCACTCCGTTTGCGCGAGCCCTTTTCTCTTTCCTCCTTTCTCTTTTCTCTCTCCGGGTCCTCCCCGATTCCTCGTGTGTGTGTGAGCGGTGAGGATGGGGGCGATGGGGAGCCGCGCGATGCGATGGGTGGCCGGCGTTTGCGTGCCGGTGGTGATGGTGCTGGCCATGGCCACGGCCCATGCGCGCGCCGAGGACCCCGTGCCGGTGCGCTCGAACGACCCGGGCATCACGCTGGAGCCGCCGCGGGTGGTGCAGCGCGCGGTGCTGCCCTACCGGCTGGTGCTGCCACAGCTCGGCCGCGACGGGCTCGCGCCCATCGCCCAGGAGCGGTACGCGACCGGGGCATCGGTCACGCGCATCCCCGGCTCGGTGGGCATCGAAGTGGCCGTGAGCGGCCAGGACACCGGCCCCGTGCTCGTCCAGGTCGAGATCTACAACGCCGCGAATGTGCGTGTGTTCGAACAGAAGTGGGATGGCACAGCCCTCGGCCCGGGGCAGCCTCGCACGCTGCGCGCGGCGTGGGATACGCGTGCCGCCAGCGCGGGGGCGTATGTCGTGCGCGTGGGCATCTTCGCCCCCGGCGCCGGCTGGGGCGTCCTCTACCACTGGAACAACGACGCCGCCCGTTTCGCCATCGAGTGACATCGGCAGCGCGCCGCTGACGCCGGTTCCGCCGCATCCTGAACCCATGGAAAGCGAAGGGACGCACGTCGTGTGGTGGGCGTTCGCTCTCGGAGGGTTCGCGGGCGGGGCGGCGAAGGTACTGCTCGATGGCGCGTTCATCCTTCCGCGGGTCGAACGGCTGCGCGCGACCGGTCAGACGGTGGTCGTGCCGGGCTCCATCGCCGCGCTCTTACTCGGTCCGGTGGCGGCGTTCGTGATGGCGGGCGCGGGCGCCGGCACCTTCGATTTCCAGGGCAGCTACGACGCGCGCGGCTTCTGGGGGCCGTTCATCGGCAGCATCCCGGCGGGCATGGGCGCCACCCTCGTGCTCGCGCAGGTAACGAAGGCGCACCTCGAACGCGCCGCGAACAGGCTTTTGGAGTGCTGACGGAGTTCCCGGTTCCCGGTTCCCAGTTCCCAGGGGATCAACCCCGGCACAGTCAGGTTCGCGCCGGGGTTGTCCGGCCTCGAGCCTCGGGCCTCGAACCTCGAGCCCAGAAAGGAGCAAACGACATGAACGCCACCCCCCGAATCCCTGCGCTGGAGCGCGACGAATGGCGCCGCCGCCTCGCCGCCGCCCGCAGCGACAGCGAACGCCTCCGCCTCCTCAAGCAGCTGGATGAGCGGCTCAGTCGCCGCTAGTTCCCAGTTCCCAGGGGATCAACCCCGGGCGGGGAGACCGCTCCCCCGGGGTTGCCCCAGCCTCGCGCCTCGAACCTCGAACCTCGAGCCCCCTTTTCTCCTTCCTCTTTTCTCTTTTCTCTCTCGCCGATGATCGGACATGCGGGTGATGAGCATCCTCGTCCTGGCGGTGGTGGTGGGGGGTGGGCTGGCCGCGTGGCGACAGTCGCGCGAGGCCGCGGCGTTGCCCGCACGAGCCGCCGCCATGGCTTCGCTCGCGTTCGAGCCCACGGGCGCGCTCATCGGGCCCGATGGCTCGGACACGCTTCTCGGGACCCTGCGCGCACCAGCCGGCATCGACCGCGTCCGCCTGTCCGTGCTGGCCACTTCGAACCCGGGATGCCCGGTCAGCGCGTTCACCCTCACCCTCGCGCCCACCTCATCCACGACCGGCGAAATCCATTTCGCACTCGCCCCCTCCGCCCCCAACGCCTGCGAAGGCGCCCGCATCGACTGGGGAATAGAGTTCCCAGTATCAGGTTCCCAGTTCCCAGGGGATCAACCCCGTGCGGGGAGCACGTCTCCCCCGGGGTAGCCCCGGCCTCGCGCCTCGAACCTCGCGCCTCGAGCCCGCGTTCCTCATTCCTCATTCCTCATTCCTCATTCCTCTCCCTTAGGATTGGCGAATGCGACTCCGCCCCGCCCCCGCGCTGGCGCCGTACCTGGCCGAGGGGCTGGGGACGTTCGCGCTCGTGTTCGCCGGTCCCGGCGCGGTGGCGGTGAACGCGGCGAGCGGCGGAGCCGTTACGGGCGTCGGCATTGGCATGTCGTTCGGGCTCATCGTGATGGCGATGATCTTCGCGCTCGGCCACGTCTCCGGGTGCCACATCAACCCCGCGGTCACGATTGCGATGCGCGCGCTGGGACGTATCGGCAGCCGCCGGGCGGCGGGCTATGTGGCCGCACAGCTCGCGGGCGCGGTGATCGCCGGGTTCGCGATCGTGGTCATCGCCGGCTCAGCCGGTGATGCCGGGGCCTCGGCGCCGCGACTCGGGGGCACGGATGCCGCGCTCTGGTCCGAGGTCATCCTCACCTTCCTGCTGATGTTCGTCATCCTCTCGGTCGCGACCGACAGCCGCGCGCAGGGGAGCTTCGCCGCCATTGCCATCGGCGGGTACGTCGGGTTCGCGGCCACGGGCTGGGGCCCGGTCGCGAACGCGTCCATGAACCCGGCGCGGTCGTTCGGCCCGGCCGTCGCGGCGGGGGCGTGGGATGCGCACTGGGTGTACTGGGTGGGCCCCATCGCCGGGGCGCTGCTGGCGGCCGCGGCCTACGAACTGCTGCGCGAACCGCACTATCGCGAACCGCCGGCCCTCCCCGACGCGCCCGAGGCCGGCCCGTGACCGCCCCGCGCGTGCCTGAGGTGCTGTTTGTCTGCGTGCATGGGGCCGGCCGGGCGCGGATGGCGGCGGCGCTGCTCGCGCATGCCGCGGGCGGCCGCGTGCGCGTGCGAAGCGCCGGCGGCGAACCCCCCGAGGGCATCACACCCGCGGCCGCGCAGGCGATGGCGGAAGTTGGCATCGACCTGGCCGCATTCGTCCCGGAGCCGTTCGGCGGAGGCGCGCCCGGGACGGCGGACTACGTCATCACGATGGGCTGCGGCGACGCCTGCCCGGTCTTCCACGGCAAGCAGCAGCTCGACTGGGCGGTCGAAGACCCCACCAACCAGGACCTCGCCACCATCCGCCTCATCCGCGACCAGCTCCGCGAGCGCGTCGCGCAGCTCCTATTGGTTCTTCGGTAGTTCCCGGTTCCCAGTTCCCAGTTCCCAGGAAGTGCTGAGTGCTGGGTGCTGAGTGCTGAGCCGGCAACCCCGGGGGAAGCGGGCTCCCCGTGGGGTTGCCCCAGCCTCATGCCTCATGCCTCATTCCTCATGCCTCGTTCCTCCTTTCCTCCTTCCTCTTTTCTCTTTCCGCTCACATCCCTACCCTCCGTCCATGGCTACGTTGCAGGGCAAGACCGCTCTTATCTTCGGACTGGCGAACGACCGGTCGATCGCGTGGGGCATTTCCCAGGCGCTCCACCGCGAAGGCGCCACCCTCGGCTTCTCCTACGCGGGGCCGGTCATCGAAAAGCGCATGCGGCCGCTCGCCGAAAGCCTCGGCGCGACCTTCATCGAACCCTGCGATGTGAGCAGCGACGCCGATATCGACCAGGTGATGGCGCGCGCGAAGGACACCTTCGGCACCATCGACATCCTCATCCACTCGGTCGCCTTCGCCCGCCAGGAGGACCTCAAGGGCCGCTTCATCGATACGAGCCGCGAAGGCTTCCTCCTCGCCCACGAGATCTCGGCGTATTCGATGCTGGGCCTGGCGCGCGCGGCGCGACCGCTCATGCCGGATGGCGGCGCGATGCTCACGCTCACCTACTACGGCGCCGAAAAGGTCGTGCCCAAGTACAACGTCATGGGTGTGGCGAAGGCCTCGCTCGAGGCGACCGTGCGCTACCTGGCGGCCGACCTCGGGCCCGAAGGCATCCGCGTGAACGCGATCAGCGCCGGTCCCATTCGCACGCTGGCCGCGAGCGGCATCAGCGGCTTTCGCAGCTACCTGAAGACGTTCGCCGACAGCGCGCCGCTTCGCCGCAACATCACCATCGACGACGTCGGGGCCACGGCCGCCTTCCTCTGCGGCGATGGCGCGCGTTCGATCACGGGCGAAGTACTGTACGTGGACGCGGGCTACAACATCATGGGCATGGAAACGCCCGAGGAGTGACGCCGCGGGCGAGCGGTCCGGCGGCTACGGCGTGTGGCCGGCGGCGCCGCTCGCTTCCTTCGCGAGGGCGCGTTCGGCGAAGGGCCGGAGCATCTCCATCGGCGTGAGCGGCGCGCCCAGCGAGCTGCAGACGCCGCGGAGCAACCCCACCACCCGCCCGAGCAGCACGAGGTCGCCGGGGAAGGCGCGCACCGGGTTGCGGGCGAGCGCGTTGTCCTGCCGCCGCCCCGGAAAGAGGCCACCGCCTGGGCTGCCCGGCGCGCGTGGGCCGAAGAAGACCTGCATCAGCGCCATCACCTCGTCCGGGTCGGAGCTGGCCGTCTTCACGCCGAGCTCCTCGAAGGCGGCGAGCACACCCACGAGGTCGCGCGAGGACGCTGCCATCACCAGCCGCGCGAACGCCAGCCGCGGCGCGTCCGGCAGCTCCTTGGTCAGCCCGAAATCGAGCAGGCCCACGCCGCCCCCGGGCAGGAGGAGGATGTTGCCGGGGTGCGGGTCGGCCTGGAAGAGGCCATCGACCATGATCTGGTGGCCGTAGGCATCGGCGATGGTCTGGGCGATGGCCGGGCCGTCGATGTCTTCCGGGTGCTTGCCCGCTTCCAGCAGCCGCCGCCCTTCGACGTACTCCGTGACCACGACGCGGCGCGCGACCATCTCGTCGATGACGCGCGGCACGGTGATGTGGGGGATGTGGGCGAGGTTCGCGCGCACGCGGCGCGTCATCTCCGCCTCGCGCACGAAGTCCACCTCCAGCGGCACCTGGCGGCCGACTTCGTTCACGACGGCGCGAAAGTCGAATCGCGGCTCGCGCCGGGCGACGATGCCGACGATGGTGCGAAGGTTCCGGATGTCGAGCTTCACGAGGCCGCCGACCTCGGGGTACTGGACTTTCACCACCACTTCGCGGCCATCGTGCAGCAGCGCGCGATGAGCCTGCGCGAGCGATGCCGCGCCGATGGGGGTGTCATCGAAGCGCGCGAAGAGTTCGTCGACGGGGCGCTGGAGTTCGGCCTCGATGGTGTCGCGCACGGCGGCCGCGGGGCGCGCGGGCACGCGGTCCTGCAGGCGGCTGAGCGAACGCGTGTAGGCGGGCGGCACGACATCCGCGCGCGTGCCGATGAACTGCCCGGCCTTGATGTAGAGCCCCTTGAGGTCGACGGCCATGTGGTAGAGCCGGTCGGCCTCGGATTCGTGGCGGGCGTTCCAGGCGGCCTCGGCCGCTTCCGGCGAAAGGTTCCGCGTCTTGCGCTGGGTGCGCTTGTAGCCGAAATAGATGCGCGCGCCCGTCCGCGCCACGCGCGCCGATCGCCGCACCCGCCGGAAATGTTCGAAGGCCATCCGCGAAGCATGGGGGAGGAGCGAGGAATGAGGAATGAGGAATGAGGAATGAGGTTCGAGGCTCGAGGCTCGAGCGGGACAACCCCGGGGGAGTCTGGCTCGCGGCGGGGTTGCCGACTCAGCACTCAGGACTCAGCACTCAGCACTTCCTGGGAACTGGGAACCGGGAACTAAATACTATACTGGTCGCATGTCCACTTCTGGTCTGATCGACCGCCTTGCCGGCACGCCCCGCACGCTCGCCATCCTCGCCGTGGAAGCGACGGAGGAGGCGATGGATACCGCGCTTGCGGGCGGCTGGTCGCCGCGCACGGTGATCGCGCACTTCCGCGATGATGAGTACCTGTGTATGCGCGCGGCGCTCGAACGGATGCTCGCCGAGGACGACCCCGAGGTGCGCTTCATCGAGGGCGAGGACTGGGAACCGGGCCGCAACCGCACGCGCGACCGTCGCGACCAGCTCCTCGCGGACTTCGCCCTCCAGCGGCAGGCGAGCATCTCCATCCTGCGCATGCTCCGGCCCGAGGATTGGCGGCGAGTGGGCCACATGCCGGGGATGCCGCCGTTCACGGTGGAGTCGTTCGTGCGCGGCTGGGTCCGGCACGACGACGAGCACATCGCGCAGCTGGAAGCGGCGCTGGGCACGACGCTCGACGAGGTCCTCGAACGGCGCAGCCGCATCCCCGTGGAATAGGCGCTACCCCGGGCCGGGAAGCACCAGCTCCATGGTGGTCGAATCGAGCCAGCGGCCGACCTTGAAGCCCACCTGGTGGAGGGTGCCAGCGGGCACGAAACCGAAACCCCGGTGCAGCTCGATGCTCGCGACGTTCGAGGATTCGATGATGGCGAGCACGCTGCGGATGCCGTGTTCGCGCGCGGCCGCCAGCACCGGCGCGAGCAGCGCGCGCCCCGCGCCCATGCGGTGCACCACCGGGTCGACGTAGATCGTGTCCTCGCGGGTGAAACGGTAGCCCGACTTCTGGCGATACCAGGAGAGATAGCTAAAGCCCACGACCTCGCCCGCGCGGATGGCGACGAAGACCGGCGTGGTGGCATCGGTGACGTGCTCGTTCCACCAGAGTTCGCGGCGCGAGAACGGCCACGGCGCTTCGTCCCAGGTGGCCGTGCCCGTGAGAATCGCGTCGTTGTAGATGCGATGGATGCCGGGCAGGTCGGCTTCGCGCGCGGGGCGAACCTCGAAGTTCGTGGAGAGGCCCATGACCGCGAGCCTACCGCGCACGCGTTTCGAGGGTGTTACGGGCGGCGAACCGTCCGCATGGCCACGGCCTCACTCCCCGTTGCGCTCTTCCGTCCGTTCTTCGCGCGGCCGGCCGGGCGTGGGTGCATCGCCGGAGCGACGGAAGACGCGCGTGGGGCCGCCCTGTGGGGGAGTGCCCGGCGGCGGGCTGCCTCCACGGTCGCGACGCGGCGCGCGACGCCCTTCGCCCTGCGCGGGAGCATTCCCACCACCGCCGCCCTGCCCGCGCGGGGGACGCGGTTCGCGGGGTGTGCGTGGGGTGCCCTCGCCCGGGGCCTGGCCGCGCGGGGGACGCGGTTCGCGCGGTTCGCGTGGTGCGCCGTCACCGGGGGCCTGCCCGCGTGGGGGACGTGGCTCGCGCGGTTCGCGAGGGGTACCGTCGCCGGGGGCCTGTCCGCGCGGGGGACGCGGTTCGCGCGGTTCGCGGCGTTCGCCCCGCTGCGGCGGCTGTGCACCCTCGGCGGGCTGAGGCCGTCCGCCGCGTCCGCGGCCCCGGGGCTGCGATGGCGCCTGCTCCGACGGGGCGCCCTGCGCGGCGTTCGGGGCGGGCGTTGATGGCGCCGGCCGGCTGCGCATCTCCTTGCGGGGGCCACCGCCGGGGAGGCGTCCGCGGCCCACGGGTTCGCGCCGCTCCCAGCTGTCTTCCTCGGCCTCGGGGCCGGCGAGATCGCGTTCGTCGGCTTCGATGAGCCCCTGCGCGATGGCGTCGGCGCGGCTGATGCTCGGCGGCGGGTCGCCCGCCTTCGATGCCGGGTCCCAGCGCACCACCGTCCCCAGGTCGCGGTCGCCGACTTCGATGCGCTGCCCTTCGACGAGCAGCGTGACGGAGCGCTTGAGGATGTTGAGGCCGATGACCTTGCCTTCGCCGGTCGGGGTGCTGCAGCGCTGGCCGGGCTTCGGCAGCGTCTTGCGCATCTCCTTGTAGCCCTCTTCTTCGTACGAAAGGCAGCAGAGGAGCCGCCCGCAGAGCCCGCTGATCTTCTGGGGATTGAGGGGCAGGTCCTGCTCCTTGGCCATGCGGATGGAGATGCTGGGGAAGGTCGCGAGCCAGTTCGCGCAGCAGAGTTCGCGCCCGCAGATGCCGTAGCCGCCGGCGTTGCGCGCGCGGTCGCGGTCCCCGACCTGGCGCATGTCGACCTTCACGCCCAGGCGGTCGCTGGTGCGGCGCACCATGTCGCGGTAGTCCAGCCGTTCGTCGCTGGCGAAGGTGAGGGTCAGGCGCCGTCCGTCGAGGGTGAACTCGGCGGAATCGAGGTGGGCGGGAAACCCGGCATCCGTCGCGACGGCGCGCGCCTCCAGCAGGGCCTCGCGGGCGCGCTGGCGCAGGGCATCCATGCGGCGGATGTCGGCTTCGGTGGCGAGCCGCAGGATGGGCTTGAGCTCGTCGCGGTTTAGTTCGTTGACCACGACCTCGCCCGGCGCGATGACGACGCGGCCGATCTCGGGGCCGCGGCTGGTCTCGACGACGACGTATTCGCCGGCCTCGAGCCGCATGCCGGCGGTATCGAAGTAGAAGATCTTGCCGGCGTTCCGGAACCGGACGCCTGCAACATCGTGCAATGGTTCACGCATGGGATGCGGTATCTTCCTGGGCGGGTCCCACCAGTGTACTTCGCGGGAAGCTCAGGAGCATAAGGTCGATTGCGGCCCGCGCCATCACCTGCGCCTGGAGGTCGTCGCGGGCGCGCTGCACGGCACGCAGGGCATCCGTCGCGCCGATCACATCAGTGCGCGCGACGGCGGCGGCGGGGCCTTCGCCGGGCACGCGCGCGGCGGCTCGCAGGCGGTCTTCCCAGAACGCCTCCCAGGCATCGATCTCGTTGAGCACGGTCGCGCGGTCGCGGCGCCAGCGTTCGGCCATCTCCTCGGAATAGCGGAAGCGTTCGGCGCTGGTGGCGGTGGCCATCCGTTCGCAGCGTTCGAGGAGCCGTTTGCGCACGCCCATGAGGTCCGGTTCGTTGGCGAAGGCAAGCGCGCGGCCCGGGCGGCCACGGCTGGCGGCGGCGGCCTCGGCGGCGAGCGCCGGCGCGACCCCCCGTTCGACCAGCCCGGCCTCGATCTCGGCGCGCGCCACCGTGTGGACTTCGATGCGGCGGCAGCGGCTGAGGATGGTCTCGATGATCGCCTCGGGCGCTGCCGAAATGAGCGCGAACACCGTGTGCCCGGGCGGCTCCTCCAGCGTCTTGAGGATGGTGTGCGCCGCATCGCGCCCGAACCGTTCGGCGGGGTCGATGAGGATCATGCGGGTGCGCGCTTCGAAGGGGTAGCGCGACACCAGGTCGATGACGCCGCGCACCTGGCAGATGCGGATATCGCGCGACAGCGGATGGCGTTCGTGCGAAGTCTCGCCCGCGCGCGGCCGGCAAAGGGTGTCCCCCGGCGCGAGCGTGATGATGTCGGGGTGCGTGCCTTCGTTGATGTGGCGGCACGGCCGGCATTCGTTGCAGGGAATGCCGGTCGCCGCCGGGGGCAGCGCATCGCCGAAGAGCGAGGCGCCGGCGGGCGGCACGGCGCGTTCGCAGTTCAGCAGCTTCGCGTATTCGAGGGCGAGCAGCCCCCGCCCGGTGCCTTCGGGGCCGGCGAACAGGAGCGCGTGCGGCGGATCGGCGCTTTCGGCGAGCGCGCGCAGTTCGCGGAGGATGCCCAGGTGGCCGATGAGCCCACTCACCGGCCTATCCTACGGCGGCGCCGCCCATGGTTCGCGCGCCCGCTCGCGGCGGGGGCGCCTAGTGGGAGTAGCGGCGGGCGGTATCGGCCAGGCGCCACGAATCCTCGAGCACCTTCTCCTGGTCCTCGTGCCAGATGCGGCCCCAGAGCCGCCCCAGCATCGTCGAGCCGGCCTCGACGTGCGGGCGGCTGCTGGCGGCCGCGTGCTCGGTCATGCGTGCGTTGGCGACGGCGATGAAGTCATCGAACATGTGGAACTCCTCCGGGGCCGGTCATGGCGCCGGCCCCACATGGGAGGTTTCGCCCATTCCGGTTGCTCGCGCGGGAGCAAACGGGTGAGAGAAGAGAGAAAGGAGAAAAGAGGAAGGAGAAAAGGGGGCTCAAGGCCCGAGGCGCGAGGCGGGGGCTACCCCGGGGGAGGCATGCTCCCCGCACGGGGTTGATCCCCTGGGAACTTGGAACTGACCACTGGGAACTGGTTTCGCCTTTCTCATATCTCTTTTCTCTTAGAACCCGCTATAGTTCGCGGCTATCTTCGCCAGCGCCGGAGCACGCGAGATGGTACGCGCCCTCAAGTACCTTGCCGCCATCGCGATCGGCTGCGTCGCGCTCCTGACCGGGGTGCCGCATGCCGATGCCGTCTTCCCCCAGCGAGCGTGGACGCTCCCCGAAGCGTGCAATTCGCCCGGTGGGCCGCAGGGCGTCACCGCCGTGCAGTTCCCCGACAACAGCGGGCCGGGGGCGTACGTCAACGGCAACTACATCGCCTTCGTCTGCAACTACGGCTTCCAGCGCGGCGCCACGAGCGCGGGCGTGGCCGTCTCGGTCGATTACTGCGGTGGCACCGCGCTGGCGCCGCGCCGTGAAACGGGCAACTACAACACCCTCGCCGGGCAGTTCACCGTTCGTTCGCAGCGCTGGATCACCGTCGGCGGCGCGCTCGCCGTCATCGTTGTGTACACGAACGCGGGGCCGGGCGGCGACCACTTCACCACGCAGGAGATGGTCACCGGTACGACCAACCTGGTGGAGCTGAACCGCCCCGGCGGAGCCGTCCCCTGTCCCGGCGGCGGCACGACCCAGCCCCCCGGCGGTGGTGGGGGCGGCAGCGGCAGCGGCGGTTGGAGCGTCACGCTCGCCGCCGACCGCACGAACCTCATCGCCGGCAACGACTTCCAGCTCACCGCCACCGCCAACAAGAACCCCTCGGGCACGGGCTACCGCGTCTACATCGTGAACCAGACCGAGAACACCGCCGTCTTCTGCGCGACCGCGACCACCTGCCTGCACAAGGACTTCCTGAACGACCCCGGGTCGCGCACGTACGTGGCGATGATCGCGAACGCCAGCGGGCAGGACGTGCAGGCGACTTCCGCGCCCATCACCGTCACGTGGAGCGCGTGGAGCGGCACCATCACGCTCACCACGCCCGATACCTCCATCTCCGCCGGCGAAACGGTCACGATGACGGCGACGGCGACGCCTTCGATCAGCGGCACCGCGTACGTCATTCGCATCGAGCGGCAGGATGGCAACGGCAAGACCTGCCACGAATCGCCCTGCAGCGCCAACGACACCTATGACTCGGGCATCACGCAGACCTATGTGGCGAAGGTCTTTAAGGACGACGGCACCAGCCTTCGCGCGACCTCCGCACCGCTCGTCATCACCTGGGAGGCGACGCAGGAGTGGGAGGGGCGCGTGAGCCTGCGCGCCAACGGCGGCGTGACAAGCGTCGCCGTCGGCCGTGCCGTCACGCTTCGCGCCTACGTCGATCCCGGGCTCGAAGGGAGCAACTACATCGTGCAGATCGCCGAACTCGTGGGCGCGAACGGCCAGCTGCAGTCATGCTCCGACCCCGATGCCGAGCGATGCGTCATGGGCGTCACCTCCGACCGCACGGAAACGCGCCGCTACCAGGCCCGCGTCGTCCGCCGCGATGGCACCGGCGGGGTGAAGGCTTCGAGCGAAGTCCTCGAAATCAGCTGGGGGCCGGGCGGTTCGCTGACCCCCTGCGAGAACTATTGGATCGCCCGCAAGCCGCTGGGCAATGTCACCGTGCTCATCGGCGGCACCATCCGGCGGCCCGTCGCCGCGGGCGACCGCATCTGTCCCGACGACGTAGTCGAGACGCCCGACAACGGGTCGGTCGAGGCGGAATTCTCGGAGCGCGGCTACTGGAACCCGAACTTCGGCAACGCCTACACCAGCCGCATCGGGCCGAAGTCGCAGGTCTCGATGTGGTTCGGCGAAAACAACGTCTTCGTGACGCACGTGGACCTGAAAGCGGGCGACGCCCAGTTCACCATCCACGGCGCGCCACCTTCGGACTTCCGCATCAAGTCACCGACAGCGGTGGCAAGCGTGCGCGGCACGGTCGTCTCGATGGCCTACGACCCCGCGACGAAGCGGACGACGGTGCGTTCGCTGGAGAACGACGTCGAGGTCACGCCGAACAACGCCGCGCTCGGTTCCACCATCCTTCACGGGGGCGAACAAATCACCATCGACGCGACCACGAAAAGCGCGGTCACGCGCATCGCCGCCGCCTTCGCGAATCGCCTGCGCCTCCCCGGAATAGCCGGAGACCGGTGAAGTGCTGAGTGCTGAGTAGTCCTCCACCTAAACGGGTGTCGGAATTGGCGCGGCCATGACGCGGCAGAGGGAGCGGCTCGTCCAATTGAAGGGATGAGCCGCTTTGTTCCAGCGTTCGACGAAGCCCTCGATGGTGTCGGCAAGCGCGGCGGCACTGGGATGGTTGGGACGCGCCAGCAGCTTGCGCTGGAGGATGCCAAACCACTGCTCGACCTGGTTCAGCCAGGAGCAATGCACCGGCGGGAAGTGCGGCACGAAGCGGGGATGCTCCCGGAACCATGCCGTCGCCAGCTTGCCCTTGTGCACGCGCAGGTTGTCGAGCACGAGATGGATGGTGAGCGAAGGGTCCAGGCTGGCATCGAGGTATTCGAGGAAGCCGACGAACTCGGACGCGCGCTTGCGCGACGCCGTGCGCGCGAGCACCTGCCCACAGCGGGTATCGAAGGCGGCGAAGAGGTTCAGCGCCCCTCGCCGGCCGTATTCGTGCTCCATGCGGACGGGCCTTCCCGGGGCTGCGGGATGCGTCGGCGCCGTCCGCGGCCGGGGCTGGAGACTCGTCTTCTCATCCACGCACAGCACCCGTTCATCGGCGGCGAGCGGCCCGGTGTAGAGCGCGAGGATGTCGGCCACCTGCTGGCGGTACTGCTGGTCGCGCGGGACTTTCGGTGAGCGCTGCCCTGACGCGCCAGGGCCGCAGGCTGTGGCGGGCGAGCACGCGTCGCACCGTCTCGCGCGAGATCTGTTTGACGATGCCATCATCCTGCAGCTGGCGAGCGATCTCGGTGCAGTCCCACTGCGACAGCGGAGCATCGCGCTCGGCCGGCAGTTCGCAGGCGATTTTCACGATCTCGACGGCAACCTCAGGGGGAAAGACCGGCTTGCGGCCGCGCCCGGGGCATCCTTGAGGCCCGCGATGCCGAACTCCAGGTAGCGTCGCGCCCACTTGCGCACGATCCGGACGCCGAGGCCACAGCGCTCGGCCGTCTCCTTCTCGCTGAGCTTCATATCGAGGTAGAGGATGGCCATCGTCCTCCTCCATTCGCCGACGGGCAGGGTGTACTGGCGGCTCTGCTGCCGAAGGAGCGCCCGCTCCTCGTGGGTAAGGCAAACGTTGAAACCAAGGGGCCGGCCGCGGCGCATGAGACCTCCAACGCCACCGGCCCCAAGTATGCCCTTTCGATCACCCCCTCAGCAATTCCGCCATCCATTCCCGTGCGGCGCTACTGAGTGCTGAGTGCTGAGTTAGTTCCCGGTTCCAAGCACCCAGTTCCCAGGGGATCAACCCCGCGCGGGGAACACGTCACCCCCGGGGTTGCCCCGCCTCGAGCCTCGAACCTTGAGCCTCGAGCCCCATCCCTCATTCCTCATCTCTCAATACGGCAAGCCTTTGAGGCCGAAGAGCGTGCGCGCGTAGGAGGCGCGGCCGAGGTGGCCGTTGCCGTGGCCGATGAGCCCGTGCCCGATGGCTTCCATGCGCGGGATTTCGCCCCAGGGCCGCATCGTCTGGAGGGTCGCGAGGTACTCCATGCTCATGCCCTCGATGCGCGGCACTACCGCCTTCGCGACCGCGCGCGTGTAGGTGGCGAACTCGCCGGGCGCGGGGAAGCGCATGCTGTAGGCGTCGTTCGGGTCCATGCCCGTGCCCTGGTCGACCTTCGGGAGGCCCCAGCGTTCGTGGAATCCATCGCGCAGCCACACCGGCTGTTCGCGGTCGAAGACGAAGTGGACGATGTTGTCGGTGGTGCGAACGGTGTGCCAGACGTCCCAGCCGATGGAGTTGGTGACGCCGCCGCGCGTATCGCACAGCTGGTCCGTCGTGAGCCCCTCGACCGCCATATCGCAGTACAACAGCAGCCGCTCAATCAGCCGCCCGAGCTGCGCCGGCATCGTGGGCGCCGCGCCCATGCCGGGTAAGTTCCCAGTACCCAGTTCCCGGTTCCCAGGGGTTACCCCACGGGCAACTGGCTCCCCCGGGGTTGTCCCTTCGTCCTCATTCCTCATTCCTCGTGCCTCTCCCCCTTTTCTCTTTCCTCTTTTCTCTTTTCTCTCATCATCCCCCGGGCGATGCGGCGGGCGTGGTCCTGGTCGCCGGGGGCGAGGTCGCCGTCGAGGACCATAGCGCTGAGGCGGTCCTTGAGGACGCGAATCCAGGGGCCGGGCTCGCGGTCGAACATCGCCACCAGGTCGTCGCCGGTGAGGGGGCTTTCGGCGCGGAGCGCGGCCACGTCCTCGGCCACGGCGCGGCGGCAGGCGGCTTCGAGCGCGTCGTGGTAGCCCTCGTCGTCGTAGGTGTGGCTGGCGTTGTCGGCGCGCTTCAGCGCGAGCAGGTCCTCCCAGTGGCCGCCCAGCTTCGAAAGGAAACGGCGCACGGAACGGCGGTCCTCCGGCTTCGGGCGGTCCATGTGGCGGCGCACGAGGAGGGTCACGAGGTGGACGTCCTTGCGCGCGATGCGCAGCCGATCGAGTAGCACCGGCGCCATCTCGCCGCCCACCGCATCGTGGCGGTAGAAGCCCCACTCGCCGTTCGTCTTCACGTGGCGAACGTAGGGCTTGCCCAGGTCGTGGAGGAGCGCCGCCCATGCCCGCGCGCGCGCATGCGGCCCCTCCTTCGCCACCGCCTGCACCGTCGCGACCGTGTGGCCCCAGACATCGAAGCGGTGGAAGGAGTTCTGTTCGCAGCCGACCATGGGCGCGAGCTCGGGGAGGATGACGGGCAGGGCGCCGATTTCGCGGAGCAGTTCGAGGCCGTCGCCGGCCCAGCGAGCCTGCACGATCTTGTCGAGCTCGGTGGTGATGCGCTCCTGCGAAAGGGTGGCGAGCAAGGGCGCCGTTTCGCGCATGCCCGCGAGCGTCCCGGGCTCGATTTCGAACCCCAGCTGGGCGGCGAACCGGAGGCCGCGAAGGATGCGCAGGGGGTCCTCACGGAAGCGCCGCGCGGGCTCGCCGACCGCCCGGATGATGCCCGCGGCCAGGTCCTCGCGCCCGCCGAAGAGGTCGAGGATGGCGCCGTCCGGGGAGGTGGCTTCGCGGGCGAGCGCATTCACGGTGAAATCGCGGCGGGCGAGGTCCTCCTCGATGGTGCTGCCGAAGGTGACATCCGGCCAGCGCGTGCCGCCCTCGTAGGAATCGCCGCGGAAGGTCGTGATCTCCGACCAGCGGCCATCGAGCAGCACGCCGATGGTGCCAAAGCGCTTGCCGACGGTGACCAGCGACAGGCCAAGGTCGCGGCCGATCTCCTCCACCTCGTCGGGGAGGGCATCGGTGGCGAAATCCTCATCATGCCCGCCACGCGCCAACAACTCATCGCGCAACGCCCCGCCCACAGCCCACAACTGCCTTCGCCGCCGCCGAAACGAAGAAAAAAGTGCTGAGTGCTGAGTGCTGAGTGCTGAGTTAGTTCCCAGTTCCCGGTTCCCGGTTCCCAGCGAGTGCTGAGTGCTGAGTGCTGAGTGCTGAGTCAGCTCCCCAGGGGCGGCTGGCTCAGCCGGGGTTGCCCCCTTTTCTCCTTCCTCTTTTCTCTTTTCTCTCAATGGAACATCGCCTTGTAGGCGCCGCTCGTGATGAACGCTTCGAGGATGTGGCGGGCGTGCGGGGGCATGTCGAGGGTGGCGAATTCGGAGGGGTGCCAGTAGGAGAACGCCTGCCCTTCGCGCACGTCGATGTGCTCCTCGGGGATGTCGGCATCGATGTAGTACACGTGCTCGACCTCGACCGTTGATTCGGGGAGGTCCTCGCGGTGGAACGAACGGTAGAGCTTGAGCTCCTCCAGGAGGTGTCCGGTCTCTTCCTCGAACTCGCGCAGCGCCGCCGCGTCGGGGCTTTCGCCGTCGTCGATCAGGCCGCCGGGGAGCGACCACACGCCCGGGTAGCGGTCCGGCGGGAGGTCGTCGTCGCGCAGCTGGAGGAGGATGCGGCCCCAGCGATCGATTTCGAGGGTCGAGACCGAACGGCGATGCGGGCGTTTCCAGGCCAGCCAGCCGCGATACATCTCGCTCGCAAGGACGGCTTCGAGCACGAAGCGGCCCGCCGGGTTCATGCGCAGCGACCGCGCTTCACCTTCGCTCCAGAAGCGGAAATCGAGGCCTTCGTTCACCTCGATCGCGGCCGGGTCGACCTCGTCGTCGGCGAGGAAGACGTGGAGGAGGCGCGGGCGCAGCTCCGGCCGGTCGCCGGGGGTGAAGGTGCGGAAGTGGCGCAGCCGCGTGAGCTGCACACCCGTCTCCTCGGCGAATTCGCGTACGGCCGTCTCGCGCGGCGATTCCTCCCCCTCGCGACCGCCGCCGGGGATGGCCCAGCGCCCGTACCCCTCGGGCGGGATGTCATCATCGCGCTGCTGCAGGAGCACACGCCCATCGCGGTCGAAGAGCACGACGGCGCTGCCCTCGTCGGGAGGTGTCAGGGGCATGGGGGCAGCATAGCTGAGAGAAAAGAGAAAAGAGGAAGGAGGAAAGGGGCTCGAGGCTCGAGGCTCGAGGCTCGAGGCGGGGCGACCCCGGGGGAGCCAGCCGTCCCGGGGCGGGGTTGATCCCCCTGGGAACTGGGAACTGGGAGCTGGGAACTTACTGTGGCGCCGGCCCTACTGAACCGCGCCGGATATAGCGCGAGTCGTTCTCCACGGCTTCGCCCGGCTCTTCGCCGCGCATCGCCGTCAGTAGCTTGCACACCGCTTCGCTGGAGAGCCCGCGAGCATCGAAGCTGACCACGTTGATCGGCGGGTCGTAGGCGTCGGCGAGCTCGGAGGTCGCGATTGAGACGACGGAGAGGTCGCGCGGGACCTTCATGCCCGCCTCGCGCGCGGCGATGAGCAGCCCCGGCAGGAGCGCCGAGGCGGTGAGCACGGCCGTCGGCCGCCCGGGTGCCGCGAGCATGGCGGGGAGCTGCTCGGCGCACTGTTCGCGCGAAACGAACGTCCACGAGGCATCGGAGACGAAGGTGGCGCCAGCCGCGCGAATGCGGTCGCGCATCATCGAAAGGATGTCGCGCTGGGTGCCGCCGAGGCCCTTGATGGTGAGGAAGGCGAGCCGCCGGTGGCCGTTTTCGAGGCAGTCATCGAGCCCGGCGAGGGTGGCGTGCGTGCTCACCGCGCGCACCTTCGCCCCATCCCAGTCGGGCACGCCGGGGAGGCTGACGACGGGAATGCCCTGCAGCGCCTCCGGGATCTCGGGATCGACGGGCAGCAGCGGGTTCAGCACGACGCCATCGACGCGCAGGGCGGCGAGCGTCTCGAGGTTGCGGCGTTCGCGCTCGGGGTCCATCGCCGAATCCATGACAATGAGGGTGTAGCCAGCCTCGCGCGTGAGCTCCTGCACCTCGGGCACCATGGGGCCGTAGGTGGGGTTCGAAATGTCCGCGAGCACGAAGCCGATGATCCCCGAGCGGCCGCGGCGCAGGTTCCGGGCGATGGGACTCGGGCGGTAGCCGAGCTCCTTGATGGCCGCCTCCACCGCATCGCGAATCACGGGGTGAACGGTGGCATCGCCGTTCGTCACGCGTGAAACGGTTCCGGTGGCGACCTTTGCGCGGCGGGCAACGTCCTTAATGGTGGGGCGGGGATTCATCACATGAACACGGTAACGCCAGTCGCGTCCTAATACCAGTCCGTATGATGGGAAAAGTTGAACTTCGACGCCCAATTTGCCCGGGCGCGCCCACAATTGCCCCGCCGCCCGCCTATCCTGCCGCATGCCCGGACCCACACCCACCGGCGAAACCGACGGCCCCGCGCTCAGCGTGCTCGTGCTCAGCCACGACTACGAGCGCTACCTGGCGGCGTGCCTGGAGTCGGTGCTCGCGCAGACGTTCCCCTCGTTCGAAGTCATCGTGCTCGACGACGGCTCCAGCGATGACTCGCTCGCCATCGCCCGCCGCTACGCCTCCGACCCGCGCGTGCGGGTGGTGGCGCACGAGACCAACCAGGGGTTCGTGGCCACCCTGCGCGAGGGCACGGGCGTGCTTTCGCGGGGCGAGTTCCTCGTGATGGTCAGCGCCGACGACCTGGTGCTCGAACCGGAGACGTTCGCGCGGCAGGTGGCCGCCCTGCGCGTGAACCCGGCGGTGGCGGCGTGCATGACGGGCTTCGTGAAGGTGGGGCCGCGCGGCGAGCGGATCGGCCGGCGGCGGCTCGTGACGCGCCCGCGCACGCTCAGCGGCGATGCCTTCGTCCGTCGCGTGCTCACGAAGCGCGAGTTCTCGGTAATGCATTCGGGCACGGTGATTCGCGCCTCCGCCTACCGCGCCGTGGGCGGTTACCGGACGGACCTCACGAACTACGGCGACTTCGCCCTCTGGATGGCGCTCGCGCGCGTGGGGCCGATCGCCATCCTCGATGCCGCCTGCTACGGCTATCGCGTGCATGGGGCGCAGATGTCGGGGAGCCCGGCACGGCGGCGGGCCGTGCTCCGCGAAGGCATCGCCGTGGTGCGCGAAGAGGCCGCGATCGCACGTGCGCGGGGCGTGCGCGTATCCGATGCCCGCGCCCTGCGCGCCCGCGCCGCCGACCTCGCCCTCGCCGACGCCTTCGCCGGGCGGCGGATGCTGGCCCTGCGGCGCTGCGCCGACGTGCTCGCGGAGGTGCCCGCGATCGCGCTCACCTCGGCGGGATGGTGGATGGCGGCCGTGCGCGCGCTGCTCGGCCGCCGCGCATGGGCGGCGCTGGCACGCTTCGCCCCAAACCGGGACTGAGCGGGTTCGCGGGAATCAGCCGCCGGGCGCGGTGGGCAGCCAGCACGAGGAGAGCGGGTTCTTCAGCCGCAAGGCCGAGCCGCGCACCGGGCGAATCTCCGGCGTCGCGTGGCAGGGCGCGTGCGAACGGCGAATCGAAAAGATCTCCGCCCCCGCCCGCTCAATCGCGCGGATGAGCTGGGCCAGGCTCTGGGACGACTCCAGGTCGATGCTCGAATCGCTCACATCGACCGCCGTGGCCAGGCCGTCGCGCTTGAGCTGGGCGGCGAGGCCCACGGGCACGCGGTCGGTCTGGAAGGTGTAGGCGTTGGTGGCGAGAGCGGTTCGGTACTGCATGGTGTCGTTGCCCCGGGAGTTCTTGATCCCGATATGGTTGGAAACGGCCCCCGGGTGCCGCGCGAGAAGGGTGGGGAATCACCGATTCACACCTTGTCCACCTTTACCAGCCCCGGGTGAACGCCACGCGGGAGTTCCCGGTCCCAGTTCCCAGTTCCCAGGGGGCCGCGCGGGAGGCTGAGACCGGTCTCGCCGGCTTCGTGCGCTTACGCCGGGGCGGGGCCGCCGATGCGGATAGGCAGGCCGAGCGCGCCCATGCCCAGCGTCTGCCGCAGCTCGTCCGTCTTCCAGGCCATCACGTTGCCGCCCACCATGTCGCGGAAGATGCGCTCGAGCGGGCGGCTGCGAACGTAGGCATGGGCTCCGCAAACGCGCATCGCCCCCGCCGAGACCTCTTCGCTCATGCGCCGCAGGTGGTACACGGTGCGCACGATCGTGCGGTTGTATTCGTGCACGGTCGGGAAGGGTTGGGCCGAGCGGCGAACGGCGTCGTAGAGCACGGTGCGGCCGGTTTCGAGCCAGTGGTCGAGTTCGCCGATGCCCATCTGCGCCCACGGCTCGCCGCCGCGGAAGCCGGTCGTGCCGAAGACCGTGGAATCGCCCGCGATGAGGCCGTGGCGCTTGCCCACGTACTCCAGCGTGAAGTCCATCGCCGCCTGCGCGAGCCCGAGCCAGATGGCGCAAATCCCCAGCGCACCGCGCGCGCCGCGCTGCCCCAGTGCCGGGTTCGCCGCCGCCGCCTGCTGGATGGCGCGAATGATTGGGATGGGCGCGACCATCGCCTCCGTCCGCGGGATGCGCACGTTCTCGAAAGCGATGTCGTGGCTCGCCGTCGAGCGGTTCCCCATCGCGTCCCAGTTCTTGAGGATGGTCACCCCCGGCGCCGTCATGTCCGGCAGCGCGAGCACGAGGCCGGGCTCGATGCCTTCGGGCCGCGCGATCGTGCCCGCCGCCATCACGTACGAGGCGCCCTCGCTGTTCGAGGCGAACCCCACCGTGCCGTTGATGACCACGTCCGCGCCGTCCTCGGTCACGTGCAGGCCGCTGCGGCGGTTGTCGAGCTCGCCCGTGGGAATGCTCACGGGGCCGCAGACGAAGGCGCCATTCGCGGCGACATCGCGCAGGACGGCATCGCGACGCGGGAACGGGGGCAGCCCCGCCAGCGCCTCGATCGCGAACAGGTGCATGTTCAGCGTGACCGCCGTCGAGCCATCGCCGTAGGCCAGCTCTTCGATGATGCGGACCTGCGTCTCGGCGCTCACACCCAGCCCGCCAAGCTCCTTCGGCAGGCCCATACCCGGGAGCTTGAGGTCGCGCATCGCCTGCGCGTTCTCGAGGGCGAAGGTGCCGTCGCGGTCGTGGGCGGCGGCGCCGGCGGCGATGGGCCCCCGCGCGAGCTCGCGGACGGCGGCGATGAGGTCGGCTTCGGGGTCGGACATGGGAGCCTCCGGCGGGTAAGCAGCTTCGCGGGGACGGCTTCGAGGCTATCACACGCCCCCGGCCGTGGCGGCAAGCGGCGATACGGCCGGCCTGACCCCTCACCCTCGTTCGCGCGCATCGCTACAATCCCCGCGTGATCACCGCTCCCGACCTCAGCCGCCTCTTCTCCCCGCGCTCCGTCGCCATCGCGGGCGCCTCCGCCACCGTCGATAGCCCGGGGCATGATTATGTCCATTCGCTGCGCGTGTTCGGCTTCGAAGGCGAGGTCTACCCGATCAGCCGCAGCGCCGCCGAGGTCGATGGCTACCGCGCCTACGCGAGCCTCGACGACGTCCCCGGAGAGGTCGACCTGGTGATTTCGTGCCTGCCCAGCTCGGCGGTGCTGGGGCTGGTGGCACAGTGCGCCGCGAAGCGCGTGCCCTTCCTCCATCTCTTCACGGGGCGCTTCAGCGAAACCGGCGACGCCGAGGCGGCGGACCTCGAGCGGCGGCTGCTCGCGGCCTGCGAGGAGGGCGGCGTGCGCCTGCTGGGCCCGAACGGCCTCGGGCTCTACCACCCGGGCGGGCGCATCGCCTTCCGTCCCGACCTCCCGCGCGAGCCCGGGGGCGTCGCCTTCCTCAGCCAGTCCGGCAACAACGCCGTCGAGGTCGCGCTGCGAGGGAACGCGCGCGGCCTCCGCTTTGGCAAGGTGGCGAACTACGGCAACGGCCTCGACCTCACGCCCGCGCGCCTCCTCGCCTACCTGGCCGACGACCCGGACACCACCGTCATCGGCGCCTACGTCGAGGGCGTGCCGGACGGCCGCGCGTTCTTCGAAGCATGCAAGCAGGCGGCCGCGCGGAAGCCCGTGATCATCCACAAGGCAGGGCGCACGGCCGCGGGGGCGAAATCCGCTTCGTCGCATACCGCCGCGCTTGCCGGCTCCGCGCAGCTCTGGTCGGCCGCGCTCAAGCAGGCCGGCGCGATGGAAGCCCGCAGCCAGGAGCAGCTGCTCGATCTCATGGTCGCCGCCGCCCTGCTGCCGAAAGCCACCGGCCGGCGCATGGCCATCGTCGGCGGCGGGGGCGGGCGCAGCGTGCAATCCGCCGATGCCGCCGAGGAGAACGGCTTCGAGGTCGTGCCCCTGCCGGACGCCGTGCGCGAACAGGTGCGCGCGAAAGCTCCCATGCTCGCCGACTGGGTGGGCAACCCCGTCGACCAATCGATCCTCGCCGGCAGCGGCCTCTCCTCGAACGGGCTGCTCGAACTGATGCTTGCCGACGACGCCTACGACGTCGCGATCGCGAACGTCGGGGAGGACTGGTTCCTCGGCCGGCCCGGGGGCGGCGACCGCCTGAAGCACGCCTGCAACCGCCTGGCCGCCATCGCCGCGAATTCGCCCAAGCCCGTCGCCGTCGTCCTCGGCGCCACGGAAACGAACGAACCCGAATACCGCCAAATCCTGGACGAAGTGCGCGACACCCTCATCGCGCGCGGCCTCGCCGTCTTCCCCAGCGTCGAACGGGCGGCGTGGGTCCTGGGAGTGCTGAGTCCTGAGTGCTGAGTGCTGAGTGGGCAACCCGGCGCGAGCGTGACCCGGTGGGGTTGCCCCCCGTACTCAGCACTCAGCACTCAGGACTCAGCACTCAGTAGCGCCGCACGGGAATGGATGGCGGAATTGCTGAGGGGGTGATCGAAAGGGCATACTTGGGGCCGGTGGCGTTGGAGGTCTCATGCGCCGCGGCCGGCCCCTTGGTTTCAACGTTTGCCTTACCCACGAGGAGCGGGCGCTCCTTCGGCAGCAGAGCCGCCAGTACACCCTGCCCGTCGGCGAATGGAGGAGGACGATGGCCATCCTCTACCTCGATATGAAGCTCAGCGAGAAGGAGACGGCCGAGCGCTGTGGCCTCGGCGTCCGGATCGTGCGCAGTGGGCGCGACGCTACCTGGAGTTCGGCATCGCGGCCCTCAAGGATGCCCCCGGGCGCGGCCGCAAGCCGGTCTTTTCCCCCTGAGGTTGCCGTCGAGATCGTGAAAATCGCCTGCGAACTGCCGGCCGAGCGCGATGCTCCGCTGTCGCAGTGGGACTGCACCGAGATCGCTCGCCAGCTGCAGGATGATGGCATCGTCAAACAGATCTCGCGCGAGACGGTGCGACGCGTGCTCGCCCGCCACAGCCTGCGGCCCTGGCGCGTCCAGGCCTGGCTCTCACCGAAAGTCCCGCGCGACCAGCAGTACCGCCAGCAGGTGGCCGACATCCTCGCGCTCTACACCGGGCTGCTCGCCGCCGATGAACGGGTGCTGTGCGTGGATGAGAAGACGAGTCTCCGCCCCGCCGCGGACGGCGCCGACGCATCCCGCAGCCCCGGAAGGCCCGTCCGCATGGAGCACGAATACGGCCGGCGAGGGGCGCTGAACCTCTTCGCCGCCTTCGATACCCGCTGTGGGCAGGTGCTCGCGCGCACGGCGTCGCGCGCGCGCGTCCGAGTTCGTCGGCTTCCTCGAATACCTCGATGCCAGCCCTGACCCTTCGCTCACCATCCATCTCGTGCTCGACAACCTGCGCGTGCACAAGGGCAAGCTGGCGACGGCATGGTTCCGAGCATCCCCGCTTCGTGCCGCACTTCCCGCCGGTGCATTGCTCTGGCTGAACCAGGTCGAGCAGTGGTTTGGCATCCTCCAGCGCAAGCTGCTGGCGCGTCCCAACCATCCCAGTGCCGCCGCGCTTGCCGACACCATCGAGGGCTTCGTCGAACGCTGGAACAAAGCGGCTCATCCCTTCAATTGGACGAGCCGCTCCCTCTGCCGCGTCATGGCCGCGCCAATTCCGACACCCGTTTAGGTGGAGGACTACTCAGCACTCCGTACACTGGCGCCATGCCGACCCGCGTCATCATCCTTCGCCATGGCCAGACCTACGGGAACATCGAACAGCGCTTCTGCGGGCATTCCGAGACCGACCTCACGCCGCTGGGCATCGAGCAGGCGCGCGCGGCGGGGCGGCGGCTTGCCGCCGAAAGCCTCGACGGCGCCGTCGCGAGTGACCTTTCGCGTGCCCGCAAGACGGCCGAGTACGCACTCGGGGAGGCGGCCGCCGCGCCCGCGCTCTCCATCGACCCGCGCCTGCGCGAGATGCACTACGGAGACTGGGAGGCGCACCCGGCCGACGTGCTGACCGAACGGTACCGCGACCACATGCGCGAGTTCTTCGCCTGCCGCCAGCACGCACCCAACGGCGAAAGCTTCCCGGCCATTCGCGAACGCATGGCCGCCGCCTTCCACGACGCCGTCCACGCCCACCAGGGGGGCACCGTCCTGCTCGTGACGCACGGCAACGCGATCATGGCGCTCGTGGCCGAACTGCTCCGCATGCCGCTCGAATCGACCTGGGCCACCCACTTCGACAACTGCTCGCTCACGCGCTTCACCGTCGCGAAAAGCGGACGCGTCACGCTCACGGCTTCGAACGAAACGGGGCACCTCGGGTAGTTCCCAGGCCCCAGTTCCCAGTTCCCAGGGGATCAGCCCCGCGCGGGTGAACTGGCCCGTTATGACGGGCACGGCCGTCCTGCGGGCCACCTGACTCAGCCCGGCGATACATCACCCCCAGGGGTAGCCCCCTGGGAACTGGGAACTGACCACTGGGAACTAGAACGGCCTCACGAGGATGACCGGGACTTCGGCGCGGCCGAGCACGCCGAGGGCGGCGCTGCCCGCGAGCACGTGGCGGAGCGCGCTGTGGCCGTGGGTCGCCATGCCGATGGCGTTCGCGCCCGTTTCGGCGACGGCGCGGTTGATGGCCTGCGCGACGCTTTCGCCCTGCGCGGGGTCGCGCACTTCGGTGGTCACGGCCAGGCCGGCGAAGGTGGCGGCGTCGGCCTGGAGCGCCTCGCGCGCGGGGCCTTCGGCGGCGTTGCCTTCGAGCACACGCAGCAGCGTCACGGCCGCCGTCGAGCCCGCGAGCAGCTCATGGATCGGGCCGAAGGCGGCGCGCGCGGCCTCGGAGCCGTCGGTGGTCACGAGCACGCGGTAGGGCGCGGCCGGCTTCGGCGCCGCCGCCTTCCCGCCTGTCGCGATGACGGGGCGGCCGGCGCGGGCCACGACATCGAGGACGGTGCTGCCGCGGAACATGTGCCGCAGCGCGCTATTCCCCTGCGAATGGAGCGCGATCACGTTCGCCTCAAGGTCGTCCGCGGCCGCGGCGATGACGTCCGAGACGTCGCGGCGGCGGGGGAGGCGGCGCACCTCGGCTTCGCCTTCGAGGCCAAAGCGCGCGATGAGCTCGCGCAGGCCCTGCAGCCACTGCGCCTCCACGCGGCGGACCGCCGTCTCCAGCTCCGTCGCGAACTCGGCGTGGGCATCGAGAAGCGGGTCGAGCACGCGGAGGATGTGCACCGTCGCGTGCGTCGCGGCGGCGAGCGCGGCCACATGCGGCAGGATGTGATCGGCGCCGCCGCTGCCATCGACCGACACCAGGATCTTCGTCACAGCTCCACCTCCACGCGCGCGCGCACTCGCAGTCTGCCAGAGAACGGGCTCTGAGGGGACGGCCGGACGGCTAGAAGGTCACCCGGCGCAGCTTCCCGCCGCTGAAGACGTAGGCCACGCCGTTGCGCATCGTGAACGCCGACATCGCCTTGAAGTCCGGGTGGCGGTACTGGCGGTCGAAGGAACCATCGCGCCGGAAGACGACGACGCGGTCGTTGGCGGCATCGAGGAGGGCGATGTCGTTCTTGCCCGCGAGCACGGGCGTCTCCGGCGCGACCAGCTTCTTGTCGATGCCGGCCTCGCTCATGACGAGCGAAAGCTGCCCGGAGAAGCGCCGCACGGAGCCGTTCGTGTCCACCGTGATCGCCTCGCCATCGACCATCAGGCGGCGCGCGCCGGCGAGGTCGGGCGTATCGAGCCACTTGAACGGCGTCGCGTTGTAGCCGCCGTCCGAGGGGCTGAAGCGGTAGATGATGGAGGCCGTCGAGTCGAGCACAAAGAGGTCGCGCCCGAACATGGTGATATCCGTGATCTTGAGGCCGGCGGGGGCGGCGAACGGCACCGGCTTCAGCCCGCCCGCGGCCGTCACCGCCCACAGCCCGCGGCCGTCATCGGCGACGAGCAGGGCCGGGCCGCCGAGGTCGTTGCCATCGGTGAAAGTGGTGGCGATGGGCCGGCCGCGCTTCGCGTCCTTGTCCTCGCCGTAGACGACCTTCCGTTCGCCATCGGCGAGCTTGATCGCGATGACCTGCCCGGAGGCGCTATCGAGGATGTAGGCGGCGTCGTTCGAAACCGTCAGGCGGGTGGCGGCCACGGGCTTTTCGCCGAACTGCTCCAGGCTCGCGATGGTCTCCACTGCCGCGGGCGTCTTCACCGCGTCCATCACGCTCAGCGCCCCGGCGACTTCCGAGATGAGCGACTCCGCCTCCGGGCCGTTGGCCGAGAGGTCGCGCGCTTCGAGCAGCAGCGCCTGGGCTTCGGTGAGCACCCGCCGCCGCTCGGCCGGGTCCTGCGAAAACGACCGCGCGACCGCGATCTTCTGCTCGGCCTGGTCGATGAGGCTGGCGTACCGTTCGCCTTCGTCCTTGCTCAGCATGCCGGGGAGGGCGATAAAGCCGACGACGGCGACGAGCACGGTGAGGCCGGCGAGGATGATGAGCCAGGTCGGGGGGAGGCCTTTGAGCGCCGTGCGGGCGCCGCCTCCACCGGAGCTCGAACCCTTCCAGCGGCCGGACGGCTTCGAGCGCACGCGCACGAGCGACCCGCCGCCGTTGATGGTGACCGCGTTCTCGCCGGCGATGGTGTCGCCGGCCACGCTCGCGACGGTGGCACGGGCACGCACATCCTCGGCGAGCTCGGCCGCGAGCGGGATCTCTTCGTGGTGCGAAGGCGGCGGCGGGGGCACTTCCTCGCGCACCAGCCCGCGCGAGAAGCTCTGCTGGCGGCGGCGATGCTGACGCCGCTCGGGCAGCCCGCCGGGCACGGCATCGTTCGCCGGCGTGCCATTCGAGCCGCCGCCGTTCGAGGGCGCGATCGTGATGGGTCCCGGCGCCGGTTGCGCGACGCGCCACGAAAGGGGATGCGCCGAGGCGGTGGTCGCGGTCGCGAGCTGCGGGAGCGCGGGCATCGGCGTGCGCGAAGCGGCGGCGCGCGATGCCGCGGCCCGGGCCATACCATCGGCCGCCAGCTGCGCGAGGACGTTTTCGCCCACCGCGCGGCGCAGCGGCTCCGGGGCCTCGGCCGATTCCATGGGGAGGTAGGCGGCACGCCGGGCGCGGGTGCCGATGCTCGTGAGCTGCGCCCGCGCGACCGCGACCAGGTCCTCCTGCTTCTCTTCGATGAAGAGGCTCGGCTGGAAGGCGTCGTCCGCGGGCTCGAGGGTGAGCGCGAGGGGCGTGATGCCGTGGGCGCGGGGAGTGTCCCGCCGCGATGGCGCGGGCGTTTCGCGGGAGGCGGGCTCGCCGCCGATGACCATCTCCGGCGCGGACGCGGCGGGCAGGTTCGCCGGCGAAGCGATGGCCGAAGCGCGCGCGCCGCGGGCGGGCCCGTCCGGCGCCGTCACGAGCAGGACCGTCAGATGGCGGGCATCCTGCAGGCGCCGCCAGAGCTCGGGCAGCACCTGGTCGACCGGGAGCTGAAGAATACCGGCGATGAGCTCGTCGTCGCATTCGGCGAGGGCCACGGTGGAGAGCAGGAGCAGGCGGTCGCCGGGCAGGAAGTTGATGCGCGTGAGCTGCGGCTCCAGCGGCCCCGACCCGAGCGGGCGCCCGTGCTCTTCATCGGTGTAATAAGGAATGACGCGCCCACCGGTGGCATGGAAGGCGACCGAAGGGCCGGCCTGGGCGATGACGGCCTGGGGCCCGCGCCGCCCGAACGCCGAAAGGCCGATGCTCACACGGTGCTGCGCGATGCTCTTGCGGTTCCAATCGGCGAGGTTGCGGTGCGCTTCGTGGAAGAGGCGCTGAAGCGCGCCCGTGAGGCTTATATCGAGCCCGGCCCAGAGCTGGCCCGCGCCGGAGACGATGTGCCCGGCGAAGGCTTCGCCCGCCGGTGTCGTTCCCTCGGCCACGATGTAGAGCTCTGCTCGGTCGTCGGCGGGTCCCTTGCCGTGGAAATACCCGGCATTGGGGCCACGGTCGACCGGTTCGTGATCGACTATCGCGAACTGGCCAACCTGGAGTGGTTCGGTCAATGGACCGTCCCTCTTGCTCACAGGATAGGCACGGGGCAACTCGACAAACCCCTGGCGCACCCCAAAATGGGGTACCCCGCCAGCGCCGGGGAAAGCCACTATACCACCGGCTTTGCCCATGGAATCAACCGGCGCGCGTCACTCGAATCGGGGAAAACCCGCGCGGGCGGGCTCGAGTCCCCCCGATTCGGGGCGGCTTGGCACGTGCTGAGTGCTGAGTGCCAGTGGCCAACCCCGGACGAGATCACCGCACGCACCGGGTTTGCCCGCTCGAACCCCGAACCGCAAGCCTCGCACGCCTTCTCAGCACTTAGCACTCAGCACCCGGCACTCCTTGCGGCGGGCCGATTCGCACCACTGGCGGGGCGCGAGTAGAATCGCCAAGCGCACATTACGGAAACCGTCGCCGCTCTGGCCGGTTCCAAGCCTCACGGAGATCGTCATTGAATACCATCGAGTTCCTGCAGATCTCGTCTGCCGTCGTGCCCGACCGCGAGGCACTGGTTGAGGTCGGCGGAAACAACAAGCGCATCACCTACGCGGAGATGTACCCGGCCGTCGTGAAGCTCGCCAACGCCCTCACCGCCCTCGGTGTCGAGCGCGGCCAGAAAGTCGCGACCATGTCCGTCAACTCCGCGGACTACGTGATTACCTACTACGCCTGCGCGATGCTCGGCGTCTGCTTCGTCCCCCTGAACTACCGCGCCAAGGACGAAGAGCTCTCGCACATGCTCAACGTGAGCAACTGCCAGGCCGTCCTCGTCTCCGACCGCTACATCGAGATCGTCGAGCGCATCCGCGGCACCCTCACCAGCACCCAGCACTTCATCGCCTACGACAGCAAGCACGACCACTACCTGGACTACGACCAGCTCATCGCTGACGCCAGCGACGAGGAGCCCTGGGTCGAGATCGACGACCACGACCCCACCATCCTCATCTTCACCAGCGGCACCACCGCGCTCCCCAAGGGCGTGCAGCTGACGTACCTCGACATGACCGTCTACGTCACCAATCAGCCGCCCGCGGACCCGGAAATCCACGACAAGGTGCTCGTCTCCGCGCCGTTCTTCCACGTCGCGGGGGCGACGGCGATGATGCTCGCCATCTGGAGCGGCCGCACCCTCGTCATCCTCCCGGCCTTCACCCCCGAGGGCTGGCTGCAGGCCGTGCACGAAGAGCGCACAACCCACGCCTTCGTCGTCCCGACGATGCTCAAGCGCATCATGGAGACGCCGGACTTCGATAAGTACGACATCTCGAGCATGCGCCAGATCACCTATGGCGCCGCGCCGATGCCGTACGAAGTGGTGCGCCGGGCGTGCGATATCTTCCCGCCGCGCGGCTGCGGCCTCATCAACGCCTACGGTCAGACGGAATCGACCGCGACGCTCACCTTCCTCGGGCCCGAAGACCACGACCTGAGCACCGAGACGGCGGTGAAGGAATCGCGCCTGCGCTCCGTCGGCAAGCCCATGCCCGATGTCGAGATCGGCATCATGGACGAGCGCAACCGCCTCCTGCCCCCGGGCGAGGAGGGCGAAATCTGCGTCCGCTCCGACCGGGTCATGAAGGGCTACTACAAGCAGGAAGACGCGACCAGCTCGGCGATCATCGATGGCTGGCTGCACACCGGCGATGTGGGCCGCGTGGACGAAGGCGGCTACCTGTTCATCACGGGCCGCAAGAAGGACCTCATCATCCGCGGCGGCGAGAACATCTCCCCCGGCGAGATCGAGAACTGCCTCGAAGCGCACCCCTCGATCGAGGAAGCGGCCGTCATCGGCGTGCCGGACCAGGACTGGGGCGAAGTGGTGAAGGCCGTGGTCGTGCTCAAGCCCGGCCAGAGCATCACGGCTGGCGAGATCACCGAGTACTGCAAGTCCCGGCTCGCGTCGTTCAAGGCGCCGCAGTACGTGGCCGTCGTGAATGAGCTCCCGCGCAACCCGATGGGCAAGGTGCTCAAGAACGACCTCCGCAAGGCCTACGGCACCGCCACCAACGATCACGTGTGAGTGCTGAGTGCTGAGGGGGCAACCCCGCCGCGCATCTCGTCGCGGCGGGGTTGCCCCCACTGCTTTTCTCTTTCCTCTTTCCTCTAATCTCTCAGCCCGGCAGGGCGCCGGTACATGGGCTGGCCCGTGCCGCCGCGGCGAAGCATCAGGACTTCGGCCATGATGCTCAGCGCGATTTCCTCTGGTGTCTCCGCGCCGATATCGAGCCCGATGGGCGTGCGCACAGCCGCCAGCTCGCCGGCATCGAAGCCTTCCTCCTTCAGGTGCGAGAGCACCGCCGCCGTGCGCCGCTTCGACCCGATCATGCCGACGTAGCCCGCGCCGCGGCCGAGCACTCGCCGCAGTGCGATCTCGTCCTGCTTGTGCCCCCGCGTCACCATCACCACGGAGGTGCTGGGGCCAATGGGGAAGCGGTCGATGGCGGCCTCGTAGTCATCGCAAATCACCTGGTCCGCCTCGGGCACGACGCGTGCGTCGGCGAACTCCTCGCGGTCGTCGAGGATCGCGACCTGGAAGTCGAGGAAGTCGGCCAGCTTCGCCAGCGACCGGCCGATGTGGCCCGCGCCGACAATGAGGATCTCGGGCTTGGCCTCGACGACCTCCAGGTAGATGGCGGCGGCGCCGGCGACGGTCCGCGGCGTGAGCGCGCCATCGGCCAGGTACACCGTCTCCGCGGCGTGGCGGCGAAACAGGTCGTCCCGCCCGCCGGCCACCAGCCCGTCCAGCGCGGGATCGCCGAGCGAACCCATGCGGGAGCCATCGCGCTCGACGAGGAGACGCGCGCCGGCGATGAGCACTTCGCGGCCGGGGTCGAGGACGGAGGCGAGGAGCACGGGCTCGCCGCCCTCCGCCGCGACGAGAAGCCGCCTGGTCAGTTCGAGCATGGGTGCCAGTCTACGCCCGCCCGGCGCGCGATCCAGCGTCAGCCCGGGTGGCGCGACTGGGGCGATTGCCACACCGTCACCCAGCCATCGGCGCCGGTGATGGCCTCGTGCACCGCCTCCTGTTCGCACAGCGCGAGCCGCTGGATGGCGTTCTCAAGCGCGGCGTCGCTTTCGTGCGAAACCTGCGCGAGACGCTCGCGCAGCGGCTCCAGCACGCCGGAATCGCGCAGCCAGCGCACGCTGTTCGGCCAGACGAAGAAGGAGAAGCCTTCGGGCGCCGGGAAGTTCGGGCGGTGCTTGCCCAGCCAGAGGTAGCGCTCCTGGACCGAGGCCACCGGCGCGACGATCGCCACCAGCGGGCCTTCATCCGGCAGGGTGCGCGGGTCGATAAGCAGCCGCTCGGGGAAGCTGGCGAAGCCGACGGTGATGAGGTCGGCCTTCGTGAACACCTCGCGGACCGCGTCCAGATCGAGATTGAACCCGTTCTCGGTGAGCATCGTTCACGTTCCCAACAAGGATGAAAAGCGAAGGGGGCCGGGGCTTTCGCCCGGCCCCCTCCTGGTGTTCCGTTCGCCGGCGCTAGGCCGGCAGCGGGGAATCTGGCCTAGTACATCGGAGGCGCGGCGGGCACGCCGGCCGGGGTGTTCTCCGGCTTCTCCGTCACGAGGCAGTTCGTCGTCAGCACCATTGCCGCGATGGAGACCGCGTTTTCGATGGCCGAGCGAGTCACCTTCGCCGGGTCGATGATGCCGCGCTCCACCATGTTCACGCCCATATCGTCCTTGGCCGCGTCGTAACCCTGGCCCTTGGCCAGCGACTTCACCTCGGCGACGACGACGGAGCCGTCCTTGCCGGCGTTGATGGCGATGCGGCGCAGGGGCTCTTCGAGCGCGCGGCGGAGGATGTTCGCGCCGGTCGCCTCGTCGCCCTGGAGCTTGACCTTGTCGAGCGCCGGGAGGGCGTTGATGAGGGCGACACCGCCGCCGGGCACGATGCCCTCTTCGACGGCCGCGCGGGTGGCGCTCAGGGCGTCTTCCACGCGGTGCTTCTTCTCCTTGAGCTCGACCTCCGTCGCAGCGCCGACCTTGATGACGGCGACCGCACCGGCGAGCTTACCGAGGCGCTCCTGGGCCTTTTCACGGTCCCAGTCGCTCTTCGCCTCGTCGTGGATCGCGCGGATCTGGGCGATGCGGGCGTCGAGTTCCTTCTTCTTGCCCTTGCCCTCGATGAGCGTGGTCTCTTCCTTCGTCGAGCTCACGCGGCGGGCGCGGCCGAGGTCGGCGATATCGACGCTATCGAGCGTGCGGCCGATTTCATCGGAGATGACGGTGCCGCCGGTGAGGACGGCGACGTCGCCGAGGTTGTCCTTCTGGCGGTCGCCGAAGCCGGGGGCCTTCACGGCGAGGATGTTGATGGTGCCGCGCAGCTTGTTCACCGCGAGGGTGGCCAGTGCTTCGCCTTCGAGGTCGCCGCAGATGAGGACGATGTTCTTCGAAACCTGGAGGATCTTCTCCAGCAGCGGGAGGATCTCCTGGACCGAGCTGATCTTCTTGTCCGTGATGAGGATGTACGGGTCCTCGACGACGGCTTCCATGCGCTCGGGGTTGGTCACGAAGTAGGGGCTGATGTAGCCGCGGTCGAAGGCCATGCCATCGACATACTCGACTTCCGTCTGGATGCCCTTGGATTCCTCGACGGTGATGACGCCGTCCTTGCCGACCTTCTCCATGCACTCGCCGATGAGATTGCCGACGGAGGGGTCGTTGTTCGCCGAGATGGTCGCGACCTGGGCCATCTGGTTGCGCTCGGTGACCTTGATGCTGTTCTTCTTGAGCGCCTCGATGAGGGCGGCGGAACCGGCTTCGAGGCCGCGCTTGAGGCCCATCGGGTTCGCGCCGGCGGCCACGTTCTTCAGGCCTTCCTGGACAATCGCCTGGCCGAGCACCGTCGCGGTGGTCGTGCCGTCGCCGGCGATGTCGTTCGTCTTCGACGCGATCTCCTTGGCGAGCTGGGCGCCGATATTCTCGAACGGGTCCTCAAGCTCGATGTCCTTGGCGATCGTCACGCCGTCGTTGGTGATCGTCGGGGCGCCGAACTTCTTGTCGAGAACGACGTTGCGACCCTTGGGGCCGAGCGTGATCTTGACGGCGTCGGCGAGGGCATCGATGCCACGCTTGAGCGAGTGGCGCGCCTCTTCATCGAAGAGCAGCTGCTTTGCCATGCGGAAACGTACCTCTGGGGGTGTGGTGTGAGTTTGCGAGGCCCATATTAGCACTCCCTGTCAATGAGTGCTAATCCGGTGCTGAGTGCCGAGCGAGTTCCCAGTTCCCGGTTCCCGGTTTTGAGGGGATCACCCCGGCGCGGGCAGCAGGCCCCACCGTGGGGCTGCCCCGGCCTCGCGCCTCGAGCCTCGAGTCTCGAGCCCCCTTTCTTCCTTCCTCTTTTCTCTTTTCCCTCCTCCCTCTCTATCCTCGTTCGATGCGGTTTGGCCTGGCGCCCGCCACCGGGTTCGATACGCGCGTGCTGGAGAAGCTTCTGCCGCCGTGGGTCGTTATCCTCCACAACGACGACCACAATTCCATGGACCACGTGATCCGTGCCCTGCTGGCATCCGTGCCTTCGCTCACGCCCGAAGAGGCGATCGAGATCATGTTCACGGCGCACTACCACGGCGAGGCGGCCGTCATCTCCTGCCCGAAGGAAGCCGCGGAGCACTACCGCGACCGGCTCGAATCGTTCGGCCTTACCGCGACGATCGAGCCCGAGTAAGCTCCCGGTTCCCGGTTCCCAGGGGATCAGCCCGGCGCCATGCAGCGCCCCGTGGGGTTACCCCCCTCGAACCTCGAGCCCCGAGCCTCGAGCCCCCTTTCCTCTTCTCTCTTTTCTCTTTTCTCTCCTTTCCCCGGGCCGGGTGAAACCATGACGGCCCGTGCTACGATCAGGGTGCAAGGGTGGCCACACCGCTCTCCCGCGCATCCCCGCCGCGGTTGCGCGCCGCGGCGGGGACTTACGAAGAGAAACGAGAAAAGCGAGAAGAGAAAAGGCATCCCGCCCCGGGGTGCCTGCCTCGCGCCGGGGCAACCCCCGGGAGCCGGGAACTGGAAACTGGCAACCCATGAAAGTGCCGCGCGCGCAAAGCGTGCGGCACTGTCATGCTGGATTCATGCTTGACGCCATCGATATCACCCTCACCGGCGGCACGGGCGGGCACGGGCTCGTCAGCTACCACCGCGAGAAGTTCGTTCCCCAGGGCGGCCCCGATGGCGGCGACGGCGGCCGTGGCGGCCGCATCTTCCTTCGCGCCGTCGACGACCTCTACACGCTCGAACAGTACCGCGCGAAGCGCCGCTTCCACGCCGGCAACGGCGGCAACGGCGGCCCCAACCTCCGCACCGGCCCGCACGGGTCCGACCTCGTCCTCGAAGTCCCCGCCGGCACCGTCGTCATCGATGCCGAAGACGAATCCATCCTCGCCGACCTGAAGCAGGTGGGCGACGAGGTGCTCGTGGCCCACGGCGGCCGCGGCGGCTGGGGCAACAAGCGCTTCGCCACCAGCACCAACAAGACCCCCTCCTACAGCCAGAAGGGCCAGGAAGGCGAAGAGGTCACCGTCCGGCTGGAACTCCGCCTGCTCGCCGATGTCGGCCTCCTGGGCCTGCCGAACGCGGGCAAGTCCACCCTCCTCGCCGCCGTCTCGAACGCCAAACCGAAGATAGCCGACTACGCCTTCACCACCCTCGAACCGATGCTCGGCGTCGTGAACGTCGCCTTCGACCGCTTCACCCTGGCCGACCTCCCGGGCCTGGTGGAGGGCGCGAGCGAGGGGTACGGCCTCGGGTTCGAATTCCTCAAGCACATCCGGCGCTGCCGCGTGCTCCTGCACGTCATCGATTGCAGCTCGCCGGACCCCGTCACCGATTACGAACTGATCGAGGGCGAAGTGCGCGCCTACGACCCGAAGCTCGACGACGTCGCGCGCGTGGTGGCCGTCACGAAGGCCGACCTCGACCTCGATACCGCCAACGCCGCCGCCGCGACGCTCGCCGCGCACATCGGCCGCCCGGTGCGCGTCATCTCCGCCGATGACGGCACGGGCACGGACGCGCTCATGGCCGAGCTCATGGCGCTCGTCACCCGCGAACGAGAAAAGGCCGCGGAAGAGGAACCGGACGAGATCCCCGTCCTGCGCCCGGAATCGCGCGAGCGCTTCACGATCGAGCCCGCCGGGGAAGGCCGCTGGGAAGTGGAAGGCCGCCGCGTGGTCACCTTCGTCGAGATGATGGACACCGAAATGGAAGGCGCCTACGACGAGGTCCAGCGCCGCCTCGAACGCTGGGGCCTGGTGAAAGCCCTCCGCCGCGCCGGCGCCAAAGCCGGCGACACGATCGTCTTCGGCGAAAGCTCCATCGACTTCGAGGGATGAGAGACGAGAGAAAAGAGGAAGGAGGAAAGGGGGCTCGAGGCTCGAGGCGGGGCAACCCATGGGGAGCCCGGCCGCGGCGGGTAGCCCCTGGGAACTCGGACTGGGACCTGGGCACTACTCCGTCTGAAACCCGTTCACCGTGGTCGTGAGTTCGCCCGGAGTGTCCGAGAAGACGAAGAAGGTTGACCGGGGCGGGAGGTTTTTCGAGAGCGTGAAGGTGACCGTCTCGCCGGCGGGGATTTCGCGTGAGAGGCCCGCCGGGCGTGGTGGCGGGGAGGCGCCTTCGGCCACGACGGGCAGCGGCACGGGCTTGCCCGTCGACCAGGTGATGAGGGTGGGCTCGCCCGGGCGCGTCCAGGCGCGCAGCTGGCCATCGACGGCGGGCAGGTTGCGGCCGCCCCGTCCCGCGAACGCCTGCCCCACGCCCGATTCATCGACTATCTGGACGAGGCCGAAGCGCAATGGCTGATCCGATCGGTTCGTCACCCGCATGGTGATGCGTGAATCGCCCTTCGCAGCCCGCGTGTAGCTCACGCGGGGGTGCAACGGTGCCCCGGGCATCTCCACCTGCACGGTCATGTATCGCGGGCCAACCCCGGCGGCGATATCACCGACGATGAACAGCACGAGGAGCGCGAAGAGCACGCCCGCCACGCCCAGGCATCCCACCGTCGCGCGTGAACGGTCCCGGTGCACGAACACCGCGACGGCCACGGCCGCCGTCGCGGCGAGCCCCGAAACGAGCGCGACCATGAGCAGGGGGAACGCCGGCCGGATGCCATCTTCGCCGAGCGCGAGTAACAGCGCCGTGTACACGCCCAGCGCCACGAGCGACATCGCACCCGCCCCCAACGCCACCCGTCCAGCGCGCGACCGCGGCAGGTCCATTCCCCGATCTCACCCTCACATCCCCGGGGGCTCACAGGGCCGAATGACCCGCATCCCGCGCCCGCATGGCACCATCCCGTCTATCGGGCAGTGGTCACCGCAACACCACACGGCGGTGCTCTCACCAGGCACTCCCCGGGTTTGCCCGCCTCGCGCCTCGAACCTCGCGCCTCGAACCCCCTTTCCTCCTTCCTCCTTTCTCTTTCCTCTTTTCCAGTACACTTCCCGCGCCCGGGCACTTCGCCCGCCCGGAGTCCCCGCGGAGAACGCTTTCGTGCGCATCGCTCCCGGCGAAATCCGCTTCGGCATCCATGCCGGCCCGCAGCACACCACCTACGCCGACTACCGCGACCTCTGGCTCTGGGCCGAGGAGGTGGGCTTCGACTGGGTCTCTGTGTTCGACCACTTCATTCCTATCCAGACCGACCCCGAGGGCCCCTGCTTTGAAGGGCTCACGCTGCTCTCCGCCCTGGCCGCGCAGACGAAGCGCGTGCGCTGCGGGATCCTCGTGGTGGGCAACACCTACCGCCACCCGGCCGTGCTCGCGAACATCGCCGCCACCATCGATCACGTCTCCGGCGGGCGCGTCGAGCTGGGCGTCGGTGCGGGCTGGTGGGAGATGGAGCACGAGCAGTACGGCATCGAACTGCCCCCCATCGGCCGCCGCATCCGCATGCTCGGCGAAACCCTCCCCATCCTCAAAAGCCTCTGGAGCGAGCACCGCACCACCTTCGAAGGCCGCTACTACCGCCTTGAAAACGCCCTCTGCGAACCGAAGCCCGTGCAGCCCGGCGGCATCCCCCTCTGGGTCGGCGGCGCCGGCGAGCAGCTCACCCTCAAGGCCGTCGCCGAATCCGCCGACGGCTGGAATACCTTCTTCATGCCCCCCGATGCCTACCAGCACAAGCTCGATGTCCTGGCCGCGCACTGCCAACGCATCGGCCGCGACCCCAACGAGATCCGCAAGTCGCTCGTGCTCGGCGGCGTCGTCGCCCGCACCGAGGCCGAAGTCGAGGCGCGCATGGCACAGGGCCACAACCGTGCCGGCGTCAGCGGCACCCCAGCACAGGTGGTCGAGCAGCTCCTGCCGTACGTGCGCCTGGGCGTGGGCGATTTCATCTTCGGCGCGAGGCACCCGGCGGACACGGAAAGCCTCGAACTCATCGCGAAAGAGGTCGCGCCCCTGCTCCGTGAGCGAGCGCGCGGCCTGCTGCCGGCCTGAAACCGGCGTTTCGAACCCCACGAGGAGGAACCCCCACCATGCCAAACACCGACGAATACGAGGGCATCATCGCCGAGAGCACGGTCATCCGTGGTCACAACGGCGACGCCATCCACGCCTACTTCGCCCGCCCGCTCGGCGCCGGCCCCTTCCCCGCGGTCGTGCTCGTGCACCACATGCCCGGCTGGAGCGACTGGTACAAGGAGATCACGCGGAACTTCGCCGCCCACGGCTACCTCACGCTCACGCCGGACCTCTACTGCCGCACCGGGCATGGCCAGTGGGGCGACGTGACCGCGAAGGTTCGCGCCGAGGGCGGCGTCGCCGATGACCAGGTCGTGGGCGATGCCCAGGGCGCGATCGACTTCCTGCGCTCCCTGCCCACGTCCAATGGCAAGGTTGGCGTCATGGGCAGCTGCTCCGGCGGCCGCCATGCGTATCTGGTCGCCACCCTCGGCACCGGCGTCGATGCGGTGATCGACCTCTGGGGCGGCGGCGTGGTGATGAAGCCCGAGGACCTCACGGAGAAGCGCCCGGTTTCGCCCATCGACTACACGCCCCGGCTGCAGTGCCCCATCCTCGGCCTGTTCGGGCTCGAAGACCGCGCGCCGACGGCGGAGCAGGTCGACCAGCACGAGGCGGCACTGAAGGCGGCGGGCAAGGAGTACGAATTCCACCGTTACGAAGGTGCGGGGCACGGCTTCATGTACCACCACGCGCCGCAGGCCTACCGCGCCGCCGCCGCCGTGGATGCCTGGTCGAAGGTATGGGACTTCTTCGGCCGCAAGCTCGCGTAGGAGTTCGCGTTATGTGCACCAACATCATGCACACCACGATCATCGATGGCATGGGCAAGGGCGCGAAGGGCTGGTTCCCCGTCGCCCAGGCCTACGTCTCGTACGACCACCCGATGAATCTCGCCGCCGAGCACGCCGTCGGCATCGATTTCGTCGACCGCGTGACCGGCCTCGAACGGGTCGCCGTCGAGATCACGCTCGAGAGCGCGCGCAGCCTGGTGGCCGCACTCCAGACGGCGCTGGCGAAAGCCGACGAGTGGGAGAGTTCGTAGCGGGCAGCTGTTAGCGGTTCGCTGTTGGCTGTTAGCCGTGACCACACGCGAAAAGGCCCCGGCGCGGCGCGCATCCTCGCGCCGGGGTACCCCACGGGGAACCGGGAACCGGGAACTCGCCACGGCTTTGAGAGCGCGCACGGCGGGGGGCCGCGCCGGAACGCGGCCGTGCCCGCTTACTCTCGCGATATGGACGCCACGGCCGACGCCCGTCTCGACCTCCTGCGGTATTACGCCGAGTACTTCGACCCCGGGATGACCGACCTCAGCGCCTCGTGCCCGCCGCCCGCCGCTCTCGCGATGGACCTCGCGGATGCGCTCACGGCGGACGGCCTGGCCTTCGTACCGCCCTCGGGCGCCCCGGAGCTGCGCGACGCGATCGCCGCACGCTACACCACCGTCACCCCGGGGGACGTCCTCATCGCCGCGGGCGCCTCCGAGGCCCTGGCCGCCATCGCGCTCGCGCTGCTCGAACCGGGAGCGCGAGCGGCCGTCGATGGCGGCGTCTACGCCAGCTTCACGGAGGCCGCGAAGGCCGCCGGCGCCGTCCTCGCACCCGAGTCCCCGCTCGCGCCCGGCACCGCCGTCGTGGCCGTCTGCAACCCGGCGACGCCTTCGGGCCGCATCCGCGACATGGCGGCGCTCGCCGCGGAAGCGCGTGCCGCCGGGGCCGTCCTCGCCGCCGACGAGGTCTACCGCGACCTTTCGGACGTGCCCATCGCGGCCGCCGCCGACCTCGATGCCCGCGCCGTCAGCATCGCCGACCTCTCGAAGCCGCTCGGGCTCGGGGCGCTCCGCATCGGCTGGATCGCCACGCGCAACGCCGCCCTCCGCGAACGGCTCGACCGCCAGCTCCAGCTCCTCTCCGGCGGGCCGTCCGCGCTCTCGGTGCGGGCCGCCCTCGGCGCCTTCGAAACCTTCGATCAGGAAGTGGCACGAACGATGGCCGCCGCGGCCGGCAACGGCGGCGCGATTCAGCGCGAACTCGCCGCCCACGGGTGGACCTTCACGTCCCCGGAGGCGGGCCTGACGGTGCTCGCCTGGCCGCCCGCGCCCGTCGCAGCCGTCGCCGAGGCACGCGTCCGCGAGGCCGGCCTCTTCCTCATCCCCTGCGATATGTATGGCGCCCCCGGCGCGTACCGGTTCGGGCTGCTCGCGCCCCTCGAATCCGTCCGCCGCGCCCTCCGCCTGCTCGCGGCACCTTAGCCGCGCGGCTCCAACAGCACCACCGTGAGCCGACCAACGCGCGCCCAGCGCGTATGGTTCGCGCATGCCCACCCTCTCGTCAGCGCTCGACCCGGCCGACTACCCCCATCCGAAGCTGGAAGGGGCCATCCGCGATTTCGCCAGACGCCAGCCCTGGCTCGACGCGGAACTCGCCGCGTGGTTCTTCTTCGAAGTGGTTCGCCGCCTTCCGCCGGACCTCCCGGGCGAGCATCTGACGTTCGGGCGCCACGAACGCAGCCGGCCGGGCATCAATATCCTGCTCGGCAACTACCTGCTCGCGGGCATCTATCGCCCGCGGAAGGGCCGGGCGGGTCCGGAGATGGTGACGCTCGATGCGACGGCCCCGGACAGTGAAACGTTCGGCACCTGCCCGATCCCGGTCTACCTTTCGCGCCTTCCGCTCACCGGGCTCGAGCGCATCGGCGAGTGGGCGGCCTGGCGCGACTTCGGCGAGGCCTGCGCCAGCCTCGCCGCCGCCGGGAGCCATGCCACCAAACGGCCGAACGGCTGGTGGGCGAAGGTGCCGCTCGGTTCGCTGCTGAAGTAGTGTCCGCCTGCTCGCGGCTCCTTAGCCGCGCGGCTCCAGCAGCACCACCGTGAGCTCCGCCGGGAGCTGCGAACGGTTCACTGAGAGGCGCGGCTGCGGCTCCGGCTTTGCCCCCGATTCCTTGAGGAACTTCTCCACGGGGTCGAGCCCGGATCCCGAATCCGCCTCCGTGGCGAAGTTCATCGGGATGGCGATGTGCGCATCGACCGATGTCATGACGTCGCTCGCGGCCGCGCCACCGAGCGAGTTCCCGCCGCCCGCCGGGAACAGCAGAACGTCGACGCCCTTCAGCTCGTCCGGCACGGGGCCGGGCGCGGGCAGCCCCAGGTGCGCCACGCGGATGCCATCGAGCTCGTAGATGTAGGCGATGTTGCGGCGGCCGTCGGCCCGCTTCGTCGCGATGCCCGTCACGAGGATGCCGCCCACCTCGTATTCGCCGGGCGCCTCGAAGATGCGCTTGTAGCCCGACACGGCGTCGACGCATGAATACTGCGCCTCGCCCCGGTTGCTGAGCGTCACGACGTCGGCCGCAACCTTCGACAGCCGGTATCCGCTCTCCGGCGCGCACGGGTCGGTGACGATGACGCCTTCGCGCCCCTTGAGCCGGAAGCACGTCCGGCCGAGCCAGGTAATCTCCAGAGCCATGGCTTCGATGGTACCCCGCTTCGCCCCAGTGGGCATGCGCGGGCGGCATCGGCCGGGTGTAGAGTGCCGTGCGTGGACGCCGCGCTCACCGATTGGCTGCTCGAAGGGGACCCGGCCGTGCGCTGGCAGGCCCGGCGCGACCTCCTCGATGCGCCGCCCGCAACCTGGCAGGCCGAGCGCGCGCGAATCGGCCGCGAAGGCTGGGGCGCCACCATCCTCGCCAGCCAGCAGGCGAACGGCCGCTGGGGCGCCGACGCGGCGAGCAAGAGCCGCTACGCCGGGCTCTATTCGCCGAAGTGGACCTCCACGACCTACAGCCTGCTGCTGCTCGCGCGCATGGGGCTGCCACCGGGCGACGCGCGCGCCATCGCCGGCTGCCGCGCGCTCGCCGAAAACGGGCACTGGCTCCCCGATGGCGGCCTCGTGCTCTGGAGCGAACGGCCGCGCGCGCACGCCGAGGCCTGCGTGGTCTCGATGCTGCTGCACATTTTCTCCGCGAACGGGTACCCCGACGCCCACGGTGTCGCCGAACTCACGCGCTTCCTCCTGGAGCACCAGTTCGCCGATGGCGGCTGGAACTGCCGGCTCGAAGACCACCACAGTTCGTTCAACACAACCTTGCTCGCGCTTGAAGGGCTTTCCACGCTCGAACCGTCCCCTGCAATGAGCGAGGCCATCGGACGGGGCCGCGAGTTCCTGCTCGCGCACCGGCTGTTCCGGTCGCACACCACGGGCGCCGTCGTGGCCGAGCGCTTCACGCACTTCACCGACCCCATCGGCTGGCAATACACCATCCTCCGGGCGCTGGACCACTTCGCAACGACGGCAGCGCCCTGGGACGAACGCGCCGCCGACGCCATCGCCATCGTCGAAGAGCGGCGCGGGCCGGACGGGCGCTGGCGCGCGGCGACGCCGCCGGCGGGCCCGCGGCACGTGAACTTCCACGCCCCGCGCGAGGCATCGCGCTGGGTGACGTTGCGCTGCCTCCGCGCGCTGCGCTGGTGGAACGCCCGCCCCTCCGTCTGACACCGAACGGCCCGGTACTATCTTGCGCCCGCGGCCGCACCCGCCCCGCGCGCTCCTGGCTACTGGGAACTAGGAACTGGGAACCGGGAACGAAAAAGGCCCCGTTGCCGGGGCCTTCTCCATGTGTTCCGGGAAGAACCGGGTTTAGCGGCCCTTGCGAGCGACAGCCGCGCCACCCACGCCGAAGGCGAGGGCGCCAAGGCCGAGCGCGGCGAAGAGCCAGCCCAGCTCAGCACCGGGGACGGCATTGCCGCCACCGGTCGTCGGCGGGCGAGGCGTCGCCGAAGGCGAAGCCGAACCGGCCGGCGTCGGAGTCGGGGAAGTGTAGGTCAGGTCGAGCTGGTTCAGCTGGTAGTTAGCCCAGGAACCACTCTGCGCAGCCTTCTTATCCCCAATCCAGAACGAGACGCTCGCCCCATCGGTACCGCAGTTCGGCGTCGCACCGGGGTCCAGCGCGGGGACGTCGAGCACGTAGCGGCTCTGGCCGCTGGCGTTGAACGTCGTCGTCACACCGCAGGTGGAGTTCCCGACACGAGCTTCGATGCGCGTGCCGGCAACGGGAGCGACACCGTCGACGAGGACCGAACCGGCGAAACGGGCGGGCGGGTTCGGAGGCGATTCGGCCTGGGCCTCGTGGGCGCTGTACGCACCCGCGAAACCGAGGACGACGATCCCGAGCGCCGCGGCAAGTCCGCGTCCGGCGAGCATCCTCACAACTTTCGTCATGCTAGCTAGCTCCATTCCTCTCTTCACGGCCAGGGGCAGTTCCACCTCTGATAGCCGGGAACCGGGACCCCTCTCCGAAGAGAGGAGTCCCGGCTTCGGCCATCAATCGGGTGTTACTGGTCCACCTTGGTCGCGATGGTCCAGGTGACGGAGCTCGGCCCCTTGATGGCGATCCAGTAGGCCGCGCCCTGGTCGAGCGTAACCAGGTCGTTGGCACCCGGGACGTTCACACCGGTCGGGAAGTACCCGAGCCAGTCCTGCGCCGCCGCGTCCCAGCCGTACACGGCCGTGACCTGATCCGAGATGTCGTTGCCGGCGTCATTGGCGCCCGTGCCCTTGAGAGCATCGGTCACCGGGATGTTGTCCGCGCCGGTCCACGTGATCAGGCTCCAGCGGAAGTTCAGCGTGAACGTCGCCGTGCCCTGCAGGTCGATGATCTTGTCGAACCCGATGTTCCCCTCGTCGTCGTGAGCAATCACGAGGACATTGAGGATCCCAAGCAGGCTGTTCGAGACCTTGATCCAAGCCTGGCACTCATCCGTCTGCCCCGACGCCGCAAGCGACGACTTGGGGAATTCAAGAATGAGCGTCAGCGCCGGGTCGTTCTGCTCGATCGAGAACGTGTTCACGCCCTCGGCGAACTGGCGACCGTTGTTGATCACGCCCGTCGCCACCGTCGGCGCCGAAGGCACCGCGTTCGTCGCCAGGATGATGCCCTCGCCCGAGTCGATCAGGAAGTCGATCGTCTCGTCCGGGTCCTTCTGGCCACGCGTCGGGTAGTTCGTGATCTTGGTGGCGGCATCCGTCGCCGTCAGGACACTGTGCAGCAGCACCATGCCCGTGTTCGGCGTCGGCCGGCAGAACCCATCGCGGTCCATCGCATGGAACACGACGTACTTGTACTGCGTGTTGCCCGCCGGGTCGTTCTCAATGGTGACGTCCTTGTAGCCGCCCCAGGTCCACGTCACGACAGCGTCGTTCGACTTGACCGGGAAGTGCTTGCCGCGGAAGTCCGGGTAGTCGGCAGTGGCCGTAATCGTGCCCTTGCCAACCGCGTCGCCAGCCTTGCACTGCTTGCCACCGCCAAGGGTGTTCGCAGCGCACGCCGTCAGGTCGGTCTTGAAGTCGCCATTCGCGATGACCATGAACTCGCCATGGTTGTCGCTGTAGACGACGAGGTCGCGAGCAATCGACGGGTCGCCGTAAGCCGCGCGGATGTCCGCGAGCTCAACCGCGTCGTCGGTGTTCAGGGTCGGGTCGCTGATGCCCTGGCTGTTCGTGCCAATGCGGACAGCGTCCCAGAAGCTGTACGGGCCCATGCCGTTCGGGCCAAGGTTGGCCAGGCCGGCGGCGCCGTCGAGGCCCCAGCTATCCCAGAGGTAGCCACCACCCGACACGACGGCCGGGATGTACGGCGAATCCGGGATGTTGATGCGGTAGAACGGGTTCGTGTACAGCTGGTCGCCACCAACGCTGTAAGCAGCGCCGTTCTGCGTCCCGGTGTAGTAGACCTCGCCCTTGAAGACTTCCTTGATGAAGCCCGTGCCGCGGATCTTGACGCTGACCATCGCGGTCGGCATCGGGGCGTCCCAGCGGTCGACGTCACCGTCGCGCTCGGCCGTGTCACGCATGCCGAAGGCAATCGGGCTGAACGGCGGGCCCCAGTTGCTGATCGCCGCGCCCGCCACGTAGGAGGTCGACGACAGCAGGTTGTTGCTGCCCGCGAGGCAGTCGTTGTACGCCGGGCTCGCGGTGCAGATGTCGATCAGGCTGTAGGGGCCCTCGAACGGAGCCGGGTTCACCACGAAGACCGGGGTGCCCGCCGCCGGGATGGCGCTCAGCGAGGGGACATTGATCGCGAAGCCGACGACATCGCCAGCCGCGTTGTAGAGGTTCCAGGCGGCCGTCACGACGCGCGTGTTGGTCACCACGATGTTCGGGTTCGACGTCGTGACGGTGCCGAGGCCGATGACGACCAGGACGCCGGCGCGGATGCCGCCCGAGGTGTTGCTGTTCGCGACCGCCAGCGTGGTCAACGTGTTGACCGGCGGGGAAGCGAGCGGGGTCGAGGTGCCGAGCGTCGCGCCGACCGAGACCGCCGAAACCGGCATGTCCGCGATCGCCGTCACGCGCCACAGGATCCCGTCGATGTCGCCCATGAGGAACCGCGTCTGCTGCGGGTCGGTCATGATGTCGTAGTACGGGCGGAATTCTTCCGCGGTACCCGAGGCGGTGCTGTTGTTGGCGTTATCGGCCGGGCCACCCGCCAGGAGCGCCCAGTCGTCCGGCATCACCCAGCGGTTCGCCGGGAGGACGTTCAGCGGATCGTCGGTGCTCGCCGCGCGGCCCGACGGGTTCTCATTGACGAACCAGCCCTTCACGCGGCCGCGAACCAGCAGGTCCTTGGACACGTTCCAGTCGAGGGTCGTCACGTCCTTCGAGGCATCCCACGGGTTGCCCGGGGTGAAGTCGGTGAGGATCGGGCTGTTGTGGTTGACGCCCTTGGAGACGTCGTCCACGAGCGAGACCGTCACGCTCTCGAACTTCATGTAGTAGATGACGAACGCGCGCTTGGTCACGTCGACGACGGCGGTCGGAGTCGTGTCAGTGAAGACTGTGAACGCCTCGATATCGACCTGGCCCGGGTCTTCGGACTCGAAGATCACGCGGCTGATGCAGGCATCCTGCGGGCGAGTCGGGGCGTCGCCAATCTGCGACACGTCCGAGCTCAGGTACACGGTCGCCTCATCGGCGCCGTCGAGCATCGCGCCCAGGCCGGCAACGAAGTTGCCGGGGCCGCTGCCCTTCACGTAGCGAATGGCGCCAACCGGCGGGCAAACGCCATTCGGCGCCGCCGCGATGGTGACGCTCGTTTCGCTGCGGATGCCGGCGATGTCGCCAGGCGGAATCCGCCAGTCAGCCTCGACGACGACGCGGTTGCCCGCCCACGCGAGGATGACCTTCTTCTGCGACACGACGGTCGTGAAGTTGAACGTCACGATTTCCGTGACGGTCAGGCCGGTGCCCGAGCCAAGCGGACCAGGCTCGCGACCGGTGAAGGTGATGACCGGGGCAATCGAGCCCGGCGTGCAGTTGTTCAGCGGCGTGGTGCCGACGTTGAACTTCGGAGCCGGGGTGTGACCCACGGTGCCGTTGCTGTTCAGCTCGGTCGTGCCCTGGACAATCAGGACAGCGGCGCCGCTGTTGTGCGCGGCAGGCGTGCTGCCGGCGGCGATGCCCGACGCGGTCGTGCCACGGACGACCGTGAGGGTCGCGCCGGCCACATGCGTGACGAGCATGTACTCGCTGTCGATCTTGATGACGTCGCCAGCGCGGAACGGCGCACCGTTATCCACGGTGACGGACGTCGTCACGTTGTCGATGGCGCCACTCACGAAGGCATCGTAGAGGATGCCACAGCCGCTCCAGCTGACCGTCCAGATGACGCCCGAGAGGGACGCGCGGACGACGCTGTTGGCGCGGGTTACGTGACTGCCGTTGAACACGTCAGAAACGGTGATGACCTGGCCGTTGGCGGTCTGGTACAGGCCGGTGCCGGGGTTCAGGACGAGCCCGAGGCTGCCGGTGATGACCGGGGTGGTCGTGGAATCGCCCGTGCCCGAGCCAGTCGCGCCGCCCGAAAGGGTGACGGTGCTGTCTTCGAGGACGTTCCATTCCTTGATGAGCGCGCGGTTCACGCGCACGGCGCCTTCGCCGTTCCCGTTGGCGTTCGAGTCCCAGTCCACATGGACCGAGGTCAGACCGTCAGCGGCGACGTAGTTGACCGAGATCTCCTGGTCGCCCGCGCCCGTGGAGACCCACGAGAAACAGGTCGCACCGGCGAGACCACCGTTGCCCGGGACACCAGCGACGATGTCACCGATCGGGCGGCCGTTGCCAACGAAGATCTGGACGTCCGTGAACGTCGGGCTCTGCGGCTGCGTCACGACTTCAGAGCCGTTGTAGCCGCCGCCAGGCGTCACGATGATCTGGGTGTTCGGAAGCGTCAGCGGGATGTCGATCGCCGTCGGCGTCACGTTCGTGACGATGCCGGTATCGGCAACGACCGAGCAGACGACGTGGCGCGAGCCGCGAACGTTGTTCTGAACATCCTGGCCGCC
>JAXLWZ010000010.1:0-140420 GCA_046328225.1 Dehalococcoidia bacterium
CGTAGCTTTTGCGCTCATCCCCGGCCTGCGGCGAAGGCGCATCCACGAACTTCGTCGCCACCCCGAGGAAGTCCGAGCTCGGGACTCGCAGCGCCGCCGCCTTCGTCACGAACTCCTTCTTCGCCGTTTCCACGTCCTTATACCCGTAGATCGCCACCAACGTGCCCGCGGCCGTGTCGCCCTTCTGGAAGATGGCCCGCCACGAGTCCGTGGCCGTCAGCACCCCGCCCGGGTCCGCCTCCTGCGCGACCAGCCGGTAGCCCTGCGCGCTCAGGTCCGGCATCACTTCCTTCGCCGTCTTCGGTTGCGAAGTCGAAGCTCCCGCCGCGGCGCCATCGGCCGTGGGTTTCGCATCGCCATTGCCATCGCCGCACGCGGCGAGCGCCGCCCCGAGCAGGAGCAGCGCCACCCACAGGACCCTTAGCGCAGCCGCGCCGCCGCGACGATGAGCTCCGCCGCCTGCCCCGGGTTCAGCCGGTCCGTGCTGATGCAAATGTCGTACGTGCTGGGAGTCAGCCATCCTGTCTCGTAAAACCGCCGGAAGTAATCGACCCGTTCGTTGTCGGTCCGTTCGATGGTCTTCAGGGCCGTCTTTTCATCGACGCCCATCCCCGCCATGATGCGGCGAGCCCGGTGCTGCGTCGACCCGGTGACCAGCGCCCGCATCGTGTCGAAACGGTCCCGCAGGATGACCTGCGCCGCGTGCCCGACGATGACGCACTGGCCCTGCTGCGCCACATCCCGGATGACGTCCTCGACGAACGTCCGGTAATCCGTGGACGTGAACAGCGGGCTCGTGGTCAGCGGCATCGGGTCCGCCCAAGCCGCCACGGGCATCGTCGGGTTCTTCGCCAGCGCCTCAAGGATGCGCGTCATCAGCGACGGCGTGTGCTCCGCCTCGCTCACCGTTTCCGGCGAAACGCCCGCGTCCTCGGCCGCCGCCTGGATCACCTGGTAGTCGATGAGCCGGAAGTCCAGTGCCTGCGCGACGGCGGAGGCGACCTCTTCGCCCGCGGACCCAACCTGCCGCGAGATGGAGATGACGTTCGTGTGCATGGCGCGCCTCCTCGTGGATCGCGCGCATTCTATGCCCGCCCGCCGTTACGGCGTGGTGAACGGCCCTTCCGCCGCTTCGAAGGCATCCACCACCCGCGCATCGAACCGCGTGCCACTCAGCCCGCGGAGCACTTCCATCGCGCCCTCGCGCTCCATCGCCCTGCGGTACGGCCGGTCGCTCGTGAGCGCGTCGAACGCCTCGCAGAGGCCGATGACCTGCGCCTCGACCGGCACTTCGTCCCCTTCGAGCATCCCGGGATAGCCCTTGCCGTCCACGCGTTCGTGGTGGCAGCCGACCCACCAGGCAGGCGCGCCGAAGCCCGGCACCTCGCTCAGGATGTCGCGCGCATAGGTCGGGTGCATCTGCACCGTCCCCATCTCTTCGATGCTCAGGATGTCCGGCTTCGACAGCACGTGCGCCGGCACACCCAGCGTGCCCAGGTCCTGCAGCAGCGCCGCCACCTTCACCAGGTCTGCACGCCGCTCGGGCATGTCGCACGTGAGTGCCACGCTCCGCGCGAGCTCCGCGACCCGGCGCCCGCGTCCCGTCTCGCGCCCGTTCCGCCCGTCCACCACGTCGCTGATGACCCCGAGGAAGTCGAACAGCTCCTCGCGGCCCATCACGCCGCCATAATTCAGCGCCATCAGGCTCGCGGCGAGATCGTTGTCATAAAACCCGAGCCAGAACTCGTCCCGCGATGCCAGCGTCGCCATCCGTTCCGCGAGTTCGGGATCGATTTCCGTCCCGCCCATTTCGCGCACCAGGCGCGGCCCCCGGCGGCGCACGATGAGCGGCGAACCCTCCCCGTCGAACATCGTCTCCACGCGGTCCGCCACCGCCACGATGCGCGCCACCTGCGTCAGCTTTTCGCCCGGGTTCGCGCCGATGCCGCTGCCGTCCCAGCAGTCATGGTGCGAAGCCACGGCCCGCGCCACCGTTTCGCCAAGCCCCAGCCGCCGCGCGACATTCGCGCCCTGCTCGCAGTGCAGCGTCAACGCCTCGATCACGTCGGCCCAGCCACCCTGCGGCACCGCCGCCAGCCCGCGCGCTCCGGGCCGCTGCGCCGCGGGCCCGTCCCGCGTCACCGGCGCCGTCGCCGCCATGCCAACATCGTGCAGGAGGCATCCGAAGAAGACCTCCTCCAGCCGGTGGCCCGTGAGGCCGAGGTCCTCCGCCAGCGCGACACCGACATAAGCCACGCGCTGCGCATGGCCCGGCCGCCGCCCTTCCGCGAGGTCGAAGGCGCGGCTCAGCGCCGTCAGGATTGCGCCCCGCGACACGCGAGGCAGAGCGGACGTAGACAGATCGTCGTACAGCGAGGCATCGAGGACGCCCGCCCGGACGGTCTGGATCGCTTTCGAAGCCATGGACATGCGCTCCGCGCCGGCAGCCGCCGGTAGTTGGGTTATCGACCCCGCTTGCGCGGCCGTGCAGTGACAGGGGGGTGGAGGCGCCAGAGATCAGGGTGCCACCCGGGCATAGAAGCCGCCCGTGCCCTGCACTTGTGAATTGAATCGGCTACACTAACCCGGGTACGGTATGCCCCATCGCTACGGCGTGGGGCGGGCACGCCTGACCGAATGCTCAACGAAAACAGGCGGACATGGACCGATCGCGGCTAAGCCGATTTGTCGACCAGCAACTCTCGAACCTCCCGCTCGAGGAACCCGTCGCCGTTTCCCCGCAGGATCCCGTCTCCCGCGCGCTCGAACTCATGCGCGAAGGCTCACGGTCCTGCGTGGTCACCGTTGATGCGGGCCAACTCACCGGCATCTTTACCGAACGCGACCTGCTCACGCGCTGCATGGACGAAGGCTTCGATTGGAGTCAGCCCGTCAGCTCCGTGTGCACCGCCTCCCCCCGCACCGTCGCCTCCAGCGCCACCGTGGGCGAGGCGATCGCAATCTTGCAGCAACATTCATACCGCACCCTGCCGGTGGTCGATGGGGCCCGGGTGACCGGCCTCATCCGCACGGGGGACCTCCTCCGTCACCTCGCGGAAGAATTCCCCGAGGACGTTCTCAACCTACCTCCACGCCCCCACCAGGTGATGGAGAAACAAGAGGGTGGTTAGCAGGCCGATGACAACAGAGAGCCCGGTTCGTCCCCAGCGCGCCGTCGAGGAACTCGACCGCGTCACCATTCGCTTCGCCGGCGATTCCGGCGATGGCATGCAGCTCACGGGGACCCAGTTCACCAAGACCACGGCGGTATTCGGGAACGACCTCGCGACGCTCCCCGACTATCCCGCCGAAATCCGCGCCCCCACCGGCTCCCTGCCAGGCGTCTCGGGCTTCCAGCTCTCCTTCGCCAGCACCGATATCCGCACCCCCGGCGATCAGCCCGACGTCCTCGTCGCGATGAACCCCGCCGCCGTGCGCACCAACGTCAACGACCTCCGCGAAGGCGGCCTCCTCATCGTCGATGAGGACGAGTTCAACGCCAGCAACCTCAAGAAGGCCGGCTACCCGAGCAACCCCCTCGAGGATGGCTCGCTCGCCAGGTGGCAGGTCATCCGCGTGCCCATCACGCACCACAACGAGCTCGCCCTCGACGGCCTGCCGCTGAACGCCGCCCAGAAGTTCAAGTCCCGCAACTTCTACGCGCTCGGCCTCATCCTCTGGCTCTACGGCCGCTCGATGGATACCACCATCCGCTGGGCCGAAGAGCGCTTTGGGCGCATGCCCGAACAGCTCGATGCCAACGTCCGCGCCCTCAAGGCCGGCTACAACTTCGGCGAGACCACGGAACTCTTCCGCACCCGCTACGAAGTCCCGCCCGCCGAAGTCGAGCCCGGCACCTACCGCCACATCAGCGGCAACGAAGCGACCGCGCTCGGCTTCCTCGCGGCCTCCATCAAGGCCGGCATCCCGCTCTTCTATGCCAGCTACCCCATCACCCCCGCGTCCGATGTCCTGCACGAGCTCTCCAAGCTCCGCAACTTCGGCGTGAAGACCGTCCAGGCCGAGGACGAAATCGCCGCCATCGGCGCCGCCATCGGCGCGGCCTACGGCGGCCACATGGCCCTCACCGGCACCAGCGGCCCCGGCCTCGCCCTCAAGAGCGAAGCCCTCAACCTCGCCGTCATGACCGAGCTCCCGCTCGTCGTCATCGATGTCCAGCGCGCGGGCCCCAGCACCGGCATGCCCACCAAGACCGAGCAGGCCGACCTGCTCCAGGCCATGTACGGCCGCAACGGCGACTCCCCTGTGGCCATCGTCGCCCCGGCCACTCCGTCCGAGTGCTTCACGATGGCCGTCGAGGCCTACCGCATCGCCCTCAAGTACATGGTCCCCGTCATCTATCTCAGCGATGGCTACCTCGGCAACGGGTCCGAGCCCTGGCGCATCCCCAGCCTCGCCGACCTGCCAGACGTCACCTATCGCTACCACACCGATCCGGCGACCTTCTCGCCATACAAGCGCGACCCCGAGACCCTCGCCCGCCCCTGGGCCGTGCCCGGCACGAAGGGCCTCGAGCATCGCATCGGCGGCATCGAGAAGTCGTCCGAGACCGGCGATATCGATTACGACCCCGGCAACCACCACCGCATGACCATGTTCCGCAAGGAACGCGTCGAGCGAATCGTGAACGACCTGCCGCCGCTCGAAGTCAGCGGGCCCGCCACCGGCGACGTCCTCGTCCTCGGTTGGGGCGGCACCTATGGCGCCATCACCACCGCCGCCGAGCGCGCCCGCAGGCGTGGCCTCTCGGTCTCGTCCGCCCACCTCCGGTACCTCAACCCCTTCCCGGGGAACCTTGAGGCCGTCCTCCGGAGCTTCAAGAAAGTGCTCATTCCCGAACTCAACACCGGTCAGCTCTCGCTGCTCATTCGCGGCAAGTTCCTGATCGATGCCGTTCCGTTCAACAAGATCGCGGGCCAGCCGTTCAAGATCGCGGAGATCGAAGGGAAGATCGACGAAGTGCTCGGTCTCTCCGGTCCCTACGAACTTCAATTCGGCCCGGCGTCCGTCCTGGGAGGCTGATCCATGGCAGCACCGACCGCCAGTGGCGGTGACCTCATCTCCGACCTTCCCGTCCTCACCCGCAAGGACTTCGTTTCCAACCAGGAAGTCCGCTGGTGCCCCGGCTGCGGCGATTACTCCATCCTTGCCCAGATGCAGAAGATGCTCCCCGACCTCAAGGTCCCGCGGGAGAAGATCGTCTTCATCAGCGGCATCGGCTGCTCCAGCCGCTTCCCCTATTACGTGGAGTCCTACGGCTTCCACAGCATCCACGGCCGCGCCCTCACCCTCGCCACCGGCCTCAAATCGGCCCGGCCCGACCTCAGCGTCTTCGTCGTCACCGGCGATGGCGACGGCCTCAGCATCGGCGGCAACCATCTCCTGCACGCCATGCGCCGCAACATCGACCTGAACGTGGTGCTGTTCAACAACCGTATCTACGGCCTCACCAAGGGCCAGTACTCCCCCACCTCCGAGTTCGGCAAGGTGACGAAGTCCTCGCCCTATGGCACCACCGAGAAGCCGCTGAACCCCATCCGCGTCGCCCTCGCCGCCGGTGCCACCTTCGTCGCGCGCTCCATCGATCGCGATACGAAGCACCTGGAAGAGACGCTCTTTAAGGCCGCCCAGCACAAGGGCATCTCGTTCGTCGAGGTGTATCAGAACTGCAACATCTTCAACGATGGTGCATACGCCGCCTTCACCGATAAAGAAGTGCGCCAGGACCGCATGGTGTACCTCGAAAGCGGCAAGCCCGTGCGCTTCGGCAAGAACATGGAGCACGGCATTCGTCTGAACGGCTTCACGCCGGAAGTGGTGATGAACGCCGCCAGCGAAGACGGCCTTCTCGTGCACGATGCCGCCACCGATAACATCACCCTCGCGAACATCCTCGTGGGCATGGACTATCCGGAATTCCCCGTTCCTGTCGGCGTCTTCCGCGATGTCTCCGCCCCCACCTTCGACCAGCTCCTCCAGAAGCAGGTCGATGACGCGATGGCCAAAGGGGCCGGAAAGTTCGAAGACGTCCTGTACAGTGGGGAGACCTGGACGGTCTCCTGACGCCCGTTCCCGGTTCAACCTCGCGCCAGGGCCGCGGCAGCAACTGCCGCGGCCCTGGCTGTTCCCCGGAGGGTGAGCGCGTGGCCGAAGTCACTAACATCGTCGTCTGTCCCAGCTGCGGCGCCGAGAACCTCGAAGGCGCCGACACCTGCCAGAACTGCACCATGGACCTGCGCACCGTCGATGTCCCCGAGACCGCGCAGCTCGCCAGCCAGTCCCCCTTCCTCGATCCCATCGCGAACCTCCGGCTCGCCCGCACCGCCGTCATCCCCGCCACGGCCACCGTCGGTGAAGCCGTCGCCCAGCTCGCCGCCCAGGCCTCCGGCGCCGTCGTCGTCAGCGATGGCGCGCGCATCGTCGGCATCTTCACCGAGCGCGACGTGCTCAAGCGCGTCGCCGGCAATGGGCAGGTCCTCGCCCGCCCCGTCACCGCCGTCATGACGCCCGACCCCGTCATCCTCCGCGGCGATGACACCGTCGCCACCGCCCTCAACAAGATGGGCAGCGGCGGTTTCCGGCACATCCCCGTCGTCGCCAACGGCCGCGTAACCGGCATCGTCACCGCCCGCGAGACCCTGCGCTGGGTCATGACGCGCTATTTCGAATAGTCGCGCACGGTAGACGGCACGAATGGATGACTAGCTCTACCCTATGACTCGCCGCCCGCGTATGCTCTTCGTATAGCCTGCCGCTATGGCTGGCCGGAGTGCTATCCCTTGGAACTGGCCCAACTCGACGCCTTCATCGCGGCCGCCGACTGCGGAAGCTTCAGCCGGGCCGCCGAACTCCTGAACGTCGCCCAGCCCTCCCTCAGCAACCGCATCCAGTCCCTCGAACGCGAGGTCGGCCAGTCCCTTTTTGAGCGCATGGGCCGCGGCGTCAAGCTCACCGATGCCGGCCTCGCCTTCCTCCCCTATGCGCAGCGCGTGCTCCGCACCCTCAACGACGGCCTCATGGTGCTCGAAGGCACCCGCGATGGCGTCGCCGGCCGCCTCACCATCGGCGCTGCCCCCGCCGTCGGCACCTACGTTCTTCCGCGCCTGCTCAAGATCTTCTGCGACAATCGCGGCGGCGTGGATGTCATGGTCCGCACCGGCCACTCGGACGAAGTCCTCCAGATGGTCCTCGATGACGACGTCCAGGTCGGCTTTGGCCGCCCCATCAACCACCCCGATGTCCGCACCATCGTCCTCTACCGCGACCAGCTCGTGCTCGTCGTCTCTTCCGAACACCGGTACGCGAAAAAGGGCTCCGTTCGCGTTGAAGACCTGGCCGAGGATTCCCTCATCCTGTTCGATCGCGATTCCGGCTACTACGGCATGATCCTTTCGCTCTTTCGCGATCTTGGCGTGGTCCCCCACCAGCAGATGCAGCTCGATAGCATCGAAGCCACCAAGAAGATGGTCGAACAGAACCTCGGTATCGCCCTCCTCCCGGAGCTTTCTGTCGACCGCGAAATCCGTCTCGGTACCCTCCACAAAGTCCACATCGAAGCGGCCGAACCGGTCGAGCGCGACATCGCCGTCATGTATCGGCGCAACAAACCCCAGTCCGGCCCCATGTCGGCATTCCTCGATCTGCTCGGCGAAATTTACGGCACCCGTCTCCCCCGTTAGTTCGCGTGCTGGTCGACCTTCACTGCCACACCCGCCCGCTCTCGCAATGCAGCGCGCTTTCGCCCCTGCAGGCGGCTGAACTCGCACGCGCCCGCGGCCTGGGTGCCATCTGCCTGACCGAGCACGACCGCTGGTGGGACGAGGCGGAGCTCGCGGGCGTCTCGGCGCAGGCCCACATCCCCATCTTCGCGGCCGTCGAACTCACCACCGACCTCGGCCACGTCCTCGCGTTCGGGCTCCCGCGGCCGTCCGCCCCGCTCGCCACCGTCGAAGCCGCCTTCGCCGCGAGCGAGGCCGCCGGCGGCGTGCTCTTCCTTGCGCATCCCGCCCGCGATGGCCTGCTCAAGGTCGATCACCGCACCGTCGAGTACTTCGCCTCCGTCGAGGCCCTGAACGGCTCCGATTCGCGCCTCCAGAACATCGCCGCGTCGGGGCTCGCGCACGGCTTTCGCCTGCCCGGGATTGGCGGCTCCGATGCCCACATGCCGGCCGAGGTCGGTCGCGCCGCCACGCGCTTCGCGTCCGCAATCACGGACACCGCCGCCCTGGTCGCCGCCCTGAAAGCCGGGAACTACCGCGCCGAATACATCGACTGACCTACCGCGTGCCCAGCGGGCCCGCCGGCCCGATCCCCGGTCCGCCTCCGCGGAGCGCGCGCGAGAGACCCTCGTACGTGTCCGCGCCGCCACCGGGCGTCGTGCCCCAGAGCGCCATCAACCGCCCCCGTCCGCGTTCGAATCCACCCTCCACGGCGTCACGCGCGAGATCCCCGCACGTCGCCGCCGGTGTCGCGTTCGCGCACACGCCGGGAATGCCTCCGGTACGCTCGAACCCCACCACCGACGCTCCCAGGACCACCGCCGCAACCAGCCACTTCCCTGTCATTCCAACCGCGTAGTCTCGGGCCGAACGGTTGCCATCCGGTGGAGGAGGGGTGACAAACGGGCGGCCTCGCCGTTCGCCACCCTGCCATTTCCATCTCGATGCCACCACGGCCGCGCGAACAGGGAACGAACCATCCCGTCCCGGCGTCAGGCTAAGGACGAAGGAGCGTGCCCATGACCCCTCGTGCATTCGCTGCCGCGGCCGTGCTCGCGATCGGTATCCTCGCCGCTGCCTGCGGAGGTTCCAGCGACCCGGCCACGCCCACGCCCGCGAACTCGCCGACCGTCGCCGCCACCTCCACGGTGGCGCCCGCGGAGTCCCCAACTCCGGCCGCGACGCCCGCCACGCCCGCGACCAGCGTCACCCCGGCTCCGCCGCTCGCCGTGCCCTTCGACGATGCCTCCGACCCCGTGGCGATGCTCCTCTCCTTCTACGACGCCGTGAATCGCCACGACTACGCGCGCGCCTACCGCTACCTTCGCACGCCCGCGGTCACGGAAGCGGCCTTCGCCGCCGGCTACGCGGACACGGTGAGCGCGTTCGCCATCCTCCGGCCCGCCTCGGGGATTGATGCCGCTGCCGGCAATCGGCGCATGGTCGTGGCCGCCGTCATCGATGCCGTCACCGCGAATGGCAGCCGTCAGCGCTTCGCGGGCTGCTACTCCACCTGGCGCGCGGCCGAGGGCGTGAGCGAGAACCCACGCGACGTGCTCTGGCACATCGAGGAAGCGCAAATCGCGCCGGTCGCCGTGACCGACCCCATCCCCGGCCTGCTCGACCACGCCTGCGACGCCTACGCCGGCCGCATCGCCAACGTTGGCGCGCCGTTCGCGCTTCGCAATAGCCCGCTCCTTGCCACCGCCGCCTTCTTCGATGCAATCCGCCGCGCCGATTTCGAGCGCGCCCGCTCCTACGTGGTCGAAGGGAAACGCCCGCCGCTCGCCGACTTCCGCCCGGCGTGGGCGAACGCATCGAAGCTGACCGCGGTCATCGGGCCCGTCGTGACCACCGCGGGCGCCGCCGGCACCGTATACGCCCGCGCCCTCGCCGTCTTCGTGGACGATGCCGGCGTCGCGCGCTTCGGCATGTGCGTCCAGCTGCAGCGTTCGAACATGCCGGCCAACCCGGGCGGCGACCCGCGCGACAACGACTGGTCCCTCGGCTCCACGGGCCTCGACCCGGCCGCGGCCACGGACCCCGCTCGCGCGCTCGCCCTCGCCTGCCACTGACGCCGCGGCGCGGTCAGCCCTGCCAGGCCCGCGCCTGCCTGGTCTCGAACGACTGGTGCATGTCCAGCAGCGTCGCGAAGTGGTCCAGCGCGTGCCAGAGCACCTTCTCCGCCAGCCACGCGACGTCGATCTCGGTGCCGTCGGGCCACGTCGCCGTCCGCGACCATTGTCCCGGCGCGAGCCCCTTGAACACTTCGTACGTCTTCGCCCGCTCGGCCATGAAGCGCTCGGCCAGCTCTTCGATATCGAGCGCCTCCAGGTCGGGCCGCGCCTCCATCACGCGCGGCTCCAGCCGGGGCATCTCCTCGCTCAGCATCCGCGTCAGCCGCACGTGGTAGTTCCCGGTCTCGACCTCGAGCAGGTGCACCAGGTGCTGATGCGGGCTCCATTCATGCCCGGGCGGGACCTCATGCTGGTGCCCCCGCACGAGTGACGCCGCCCAGTCGACGCCCTTCACGCTGAGCTGCAACCGCGCCATGAGCGTCGGGTCGGGGATGCGGGATTCGGGCATGGCCACCACCAGAACGGGGATTCGCGCTCCCGCCCCGGGGGACTCCCCCGATACGGAACGCCGCCGCCCGATACTACCGTGAACGGGCTATGGCCATCGATCCCGCCGCCAACGGGTCGCCATCATCCGCTCACGTCTCGCTCCGCGAAGCCGCCGCCCTGCGGGCCAACCTGCCCTTCGCGTTGAGCTCGGCGTCCTCGGATCCGCTGCCCGCGATCATGACGAAGGCACCCTCGCGGTCCGGGCTGCGAACCACCACGGCGCCCGCTGCCACACGCACCGCCGCGACCCGCACGGCCACGACGCGCGAATACTCGCCACACACGCCCGTGCGCTCCAACTCCAGCGCCGACCCCGACCAGTGGGACGGCATGCTGAACCGCGTCGGCGCGAAGTACAACGTTCCGCCGCTCTTCCTCAAGGCCGTCATGCTCTCCGAAAGCGGCGGCCGCCCGGACGCCATCGGCGATAGCGGCCACTCCGTCGGCCTCTTCCAGCTCCACGACCAGGGCTACGGCTACGGCATGGGCGATTCCCGCTTCGACCCCGAAACCAACGCCGAACGTGCGGCCAAAGGGCTCGCCGAGGCGTGGCACGCGGGCGAACGAGCCGGCTACCGGGGCGAATACGCCGTGCGCGCCGCCTACAACTACTCCTTCAACCCCGGTGGCGGGTTCGCCTACCAGGGCGATAGCGTCGTCCGGCACTACAACGAGCTCCTCGCCGACCAGGGCCTCGCGCCTCTCTCCTGACGCGTCACGCCGCTGCCACGCCTTCTCGCCCGCGGGCACCCCGGCGGGCCGCGCCGTGGGTGGTATCATCGAAAGACCCGCCGCTCGCGGGCACCCTGGCGCTGGAGTCCGCTCTGTGATTACTGCCGGATACGTCGACCGCGACATCCACGTGCGCGGCCTGAAACTGCACTACCAGGAATGGGGCGCACCCGATGCCCCCGTGATCCTCATGATCCACGGCTTCGGCGTTTCCGGGCACATGTTCGACGAGTTCGCCGAGCGCCTCCAGGGCTCCTACCGCCTCATCGCCCTCGACCAGCGCGGCCACGGCGATAGCGACTGGTCCAGCGAAGGCGACTACTCCCGCGACGCCTTCGTCGAGGACATCGAGGCCTTCTGCCAGGCGCTCGACCTCAACCGCTTCGTGCTCATGGGCCACAGCATGGGCGGCCTCAACAGCGTCGCCTTCGCGAACCGTTATCCCGCCCGCGCGCGCGCCGTCGTCCTGGTCGATGTCGGCCCCGAAGCGGCGAAGGAAGGCGTCGATAACATCGTCCGCTTTACCCGCGGCCCCGACGAGCTCGAGTTCGAGCAGTTCGTCGAGATGGCCCACCGCTTCAACCAGCGCCGCACCATCGAAAACATCCGCGAACGCATGCGCCATCGCCTTCGCCAGATGCCCAGCGGCAAGTGGACGTGGAAGTTCGACAGCCGCTTCCGCGAACAGGGCGCCACCCTCCGCGTGGGCAGCGAAATGTCCAACGACGAGGTCTGGTCGCTCTTCCGCGGCATCTCCGTGCCCACCCTGCTCATCCGCGGCGCCGAAAGCGACGTCCTTTCGCAGGAAGTCGCGGAGCGCGCCGCCCAGGAGATGGCGCGCTGCCGCCTCGTCGTCGTGCCGTCCGCGGGCCATTCCGTCCCCGGCGACAACCCCGACGACTTCACCGCCGCCGTCACCGCATTCCTGGCCGATGTCGCCAGCGGCACCTTCGCCACCGGCGCCGTCAGCGAACCGCCGCCGCTCGAACGCCTGGTGGAAGTGCACGAAGAGGCGCAGCGCCGCCGCCGCGGCCCGGGCACCATGGCACTCATCGCGGGGGGCGCCGGTGCGGTGCTCGCCCTCGCCGGCCTTGCCTTCATCGGCCGCGAAGCCGCGCGCAAGCGCCGCCGCAAGCAGGTCGAAGCCGCCGCCGCGCGCCCGCTCGTGGGCCATCGCGATATCACCGTGCCCGCCGTCGATATCGAGGTCGCCCGGGACCGCGCCCTCGCCCTCCTGAACGACCTCGGTCACGTCTCGCGCGATGGCATTTCCCGCGCGCGCACCGCCCTCCACGATGTCGACATCGATCGCGCCCGCGCCGGCGCCGAGGACGTCCTCGCCGCCCTCGGTGAGCGAACCCGTCACGCGCCCGCGGCCGTCCGCGCCGCCGTCCAGAAAGCCGACGCCGGGACCGCCCTGCGCCGCACGAAGCCGCGCAAGAGCACCGTCCGCCGCTCCGCCGGCATGGCATGGAAGCTCGCCACCTTCGCCCCGATCGTCATCGGCGCGGCCCGCAGGTCGCGTGCCCGCCGCGGAGCATCGAAGCAGTAATGGAGCTGGCCCGCCACGTCATCGAAGCCAACGGGGCGAAACTCGTCGCCTGGGAAGCCGGCGCCGGCTCGCCCCCGTTCGTCTTCGTGCACGGACTCGCCTGCGACCACACGGCCTGGCTCCCCCAGGTCGAGGATCTCGCCCGCGACCACCGCTGTGTCGCCATCGACCTCCGCGGCCGGGGCGAATCCCAGGCGATACCCCCGTACCACCTCGAACAGCAGGCCGACGATGTCGCCGCAGTCATGCGTGCGCTCGCGGTCGGCCCGGCCATCATCGTCGGCCACAGCCTCGGCGGCATCGTCGCCCTGGTCCTCAACGAACGCCACCCGGACCTCGTGATGGGTATCGCCGCCGCCGATTCACCGATGCGCCCCACCGGCCTTGGCGCCGCGGCGCTCGTCGAACGCCTGCAGGCGTCCGGAACCGCGGCCCTCGAGCCCATGGTCGAGCGCTTCTTCAGCGAAGGCACCACCAGTGGCATCCGCGCCGCCGTACGCGAAATGATGCTCACCTGCCCGCCCGAGGTCGCCGCGGGCATGCTTAGCGACGACGACCGCGTCTCCGCCAGCATGACTGAACTGGTGAAGCTCGCCGACCGGAAGCCGTTCATGGCGATGTGGGCCGGCCGCCCCGCCGGCGACATTGCCTGGCTGCGCGAGGCCTGCATGTTCATCCGCCACGAGCCCATCTCCGGCGGCGGCCACTTCTTCCAGCTCGAAAAGCCGGCCATCACCAACGCCCTCCTCCGCGCTTTCCTCGATGACGTGGAACGGGATCCCCGCATCCCGCACTGAGGCACGCCGCAACCCTTTCTTGCTTCGAAACCGCGTTCCGGTAAGGTGAAGCCGATGCAGCCCCGCGATGCCCGCGCCACCGTCGGCTCCGCACGCCGCGAAGGCCCACTGGCCGTCCCCCCGCTGTTCGTCATCGCGCTCGGCTCCGTGGTCATCAGCTTTATGGTCTTCATCGCCATGGTCGCGGGCGCAGCCTGCGGCGGAGATGGCGACCCGCTCCCCGTCGTGGGCGCGACGGAAACACCCACCGAAAAGCCCTCGCACACCGAGGTCCCGCCAAGTGCCACGGCGACCGTTCCCACTGCCGCCGCCAGCGCCACGCCGGCGAAATCGGCCACTGCGAGTACGGGCAACGGCGGCGGCACGAACGGCACCCCTGCCAACATCGTCGCCTGCGGCGATATCCTCGCCCCCCTGAACAAGCAGAACGCGCTCGCCCCGGGTTGCGCCCCCTCCGGGCTCCAGGTTATCCCCTCGTGCTCGTCTGCCGACGGCCAGCACGTCCTCGTTGCCGACGCCCGCAACGCCTTCATCGAGATGGTCGATGCCGCCCGCCGCGACGGCGTGACCCTCGGCGCAGTCAGCTCCTATCGCAGCTACCAGGACCAGGTCGAGACCTACAACTACTGGGTGCGAACCTCCGGCCGGGGTATGCCGACCGCACGAGCGCCCGGCCCGGCCACAGCGAACACCAGCTCGGCACCACCGCCGATGTCAGCAGCCCTGCCGCCGGTTGCGGCCTCGAATCGATCATCGGTACCCGCGAAGCCGACTGGATCGCGGCCAACAGCTGGAAGTTCGGCTTTATCGTGAGCTACCCGAACGGCAAGGAAGGCGTCACCGGCTACGCCTACGAGCCCTGGCACATCCGCTACATCGGCCGCGGCGAAGCGGCGAAAGTGAACGCCAGCGGCCTCACCCTCACCGAGTACCTGGGCAAGCGGTAGCGCACCCGCCTCAAAGACCCCGCTTCGCCAGCCCTTCCGGCAGCGTTTCCGGCAGCTCGCTCACCGGTCGCGACGCCTGCGCGATGGTGATCTCGAACAAATCGCCCCAGGCGGCCTCGTAGTAGTCTCCCGGGCCCTCATCATCGGCTTCCCAGACCACGACCACCTGCGGCTGGTCCTCCGGCGCGTTCACCCAGTACTCGCCGATGAGCGTTCCCTGGCGTGGGTGCTCGAAATGCTTGCGCCGCTCGAACGCCGCGAGCCCCTGCAGCACGCTCGTCCCCGGCCGGAAACGGAAGTACGCGACCCACAGTCCCATCGGCCGGAAAGTATACGGCGTTCGCCCGCCCGCCCGGGAGAGCGAAAGAGGCGGGCCGTTCTCGGCCCGCCTCGCGGAGGGACTTACCGGCCGAACGCTTAGCCCCCGGCCGCGGCGCCCGCGGCGATACGTGCCGTGAACCGGTCACGCACCTCGATCGACGAAGACGCGAGCTCCTTGCACGCGCCGCAGCGCACGCACAGCCCGTCATCGATCGCCCACCCCCCGCCGTCCTTGTAGAACGCGTTCGTGGGGCAAATCTCCGCTGCCTCGTCGATCCCTTCGCCCTGCGCCCGCACGGTGTACTCGATGAGCCCGTCGCACACGCCCGCTTTGCAGCGCTTCTCGATGATGTGCTCGTCCCACTCGCTCCGGAACGCCTTCAGCGCCGTCTTGATGCTCGTCATCGCGAACTGCCCGTGGAAGCAGTTCGACCACACCAGCGACTGCACCAGCTTCTCGAGGTTCAGGATGTCGGACTCCCGTCCGCCGCCCTGCTGAATCCGCCGGATGATCTCCACCGCGCGCTGTGTGCCACCGTGGCAGGTCGTGCAGCGCCCGCAGCTCTCATCCTCGCAGAACCCGAGGAAGTACTTGCACAGGTCCAGGATGCACGTCGATTCGTCGAAGAAGACGATGCCCCCGCCCCCGAGGAACATGCCCATGCCCCGGTACGGGTCCAGCGTCAGCGTCAGGTCCAGGTTGGCGGTCACCACGCCCGAAAGCGGCCCACCCGGCTGGAAGCCCTTGCAGCGCGAACCTTCGAGCATGCCGCCCGCCCACTGCTCCAGGCACTGGCGGATCGTCGGCCCGAATGGCACTTCAACGCAGCCCGGCCAGTTCACGTGCCCGGAGAAGGTGAACATCTTCGTCCCCTTCTCCTTTTCATTGCTCACGTTCGCCCACCACTCGGCGCCGTTGCGCATGATCATGGGCGCGTTCGCGTACGACTCGACGTTGTTCACGTTCGTCGGCTTGTTCCAGAGCCCCGCCTGCGCCGGGAACGGCGGCTTGATGCGTGGCATGCCCCGGTAGCCGTCGATCGAGTTGATCAGCCCCGTCTCCTCGCCACAGACATAGGCGCCCGCGCCCCGGTGCACGATGAGGTCGAAATCCCAGCCCGTGCCGAGGATGTTCGTCCCCAGCAGCCCCTTCGCGTACGCCTGGTCGATCGCCTTCTGCATCCGCGCGATCGCGAGCGGATACTCATACCGGATGTAGATGTAGCCCTCGCGCGCGTGCCCCGCCCGCGCCGCGATCATCATCCCCTCCACCACCAGGTGCGGGTCCGCTTCCATGACCACGCGGTTCACCCACGCCCCCGGGTCGCCCTCGTCGGCGTTGCACACCAGGTAGCGCGGGTCGGCCGTCGCCGTCCGCAGGAAGTCCCACTTGCGCCCCGCCGGGAAGCCGCCGCCCGCGCGCCCACCCAGGCCGCTATCGAGCATGTGCTTCACGATCGCCTCGGCGTCCATCTCCAGCGCCTTGCCGAAGCCCGCGTAGCCGTCGTGCGCGAGGTACTCCTCGATGCTCTCCGGGTCGATCGTCCCCATGTTCGCCATCAGCCGGCGAACCTGCCCGCGCATGAACTGGTGCTCCGAAAGCAGCGGCACCTCCGCCGTGGCGTTCCCGTCCACCACGCCGATCGCCAGCTCCGTGAGGTCCCGCCCCTCGACGACCGTCGTCTGCAAGAACTCGGGCACGCGGTCGGCCGTCACGTTGCCGTAGAGCACGGTGCGCGTGCCCGCGGCGCTGCGAACCGTCACCGTCGGCTCCAGCCAGTTCATGCCCCACGTTCCCGTGATGCGAAGATCGACCTTGAGGTTCAGCGCCGCCGCCTGCGCACGAATCGCCGCCAGCGTCTCCTCCGCGCCCCGCGCGATCGAGGAGGTGTCGATGCTCACCGTGATCTGCTCACGCCCCGAAGCGCGCTGCTCCGCCCATGAGCGCTTCGCTTCGTCGATCATCCCCTGGAGAGCCGCGTTCATTCCGCCTCTCCCTTCACGTCGCGCGCCAGCCGGATCGCCTTCGAAACCGTGAGGTTGCCCACGACCTTCTCGTTCACCCACACCTGCGGTGATTCCGTGCAGGTGCCGTTGCATTGGCCGATGTGCAACCCGTAGCGGCCGTCCTCGCTCTCGCCGCCCAGCGGAAGCTCCAGCGTCTGCTGGATCGCCTCACGGATGCGGTCCCCGCCCTTGAGGCGGCAGGCCGGCCCGCTGCACCACGAGATCTCCGTCTCTGGCCGCGGGTGCAGGCGGAAGTCCGTGTAGAACGTCGCCGCCCCGTAGATGAGGGCCGGCGTCGTGCTCAGCTGCCGCGCGATGACATCCATCGCCACCCGCGGGATGTACCCGTACCGGTCCTGCACCTTGTGCAGCGCCGGCATCACGTGGCCACGATTCGGTCGAAACTCCGCGACAAGCTCGCGCAGTTCCTGCATGGACGGTTCAGCCTGCATGGGCTGTCCTCACGATTGTGAAACTTGCCACTACTATATGGAGCACCGCCCTCTCCCGCCACCGCGCGCCCGCCCCGCGATTCGCTATCGCATTCCCGGGCGAACCCGCCCGCGGCGGCCCACCGGCGGCATTGCGAGGCGAACCGTGACACCTCTGACTACCCGCGGCTTCCGCACGTGGGCCATCCCCGGCATCTTCCTCGTCGGCGCGCTCGCCGTCGCCGGCAGCATCCTCGCCACGCGCGGCGGCGATACCCCCAACCAGCCGCGCACCGTCAGCGTCGTCGATGCCAACGACCTTCGCCAGCCCATCCACGAACACGCCGACTGGGCCCTTTTCATCCGCGGCAAGCAGGTCGATTTCAGCGACCCGAAGTACCTCTCCACCGAAGAGCACCAGCTCAGCCCGAACGTCCACATTCACAAGCCCCGCTACACCGTCGTCCACGTCCACCGCGAAGGCACGACATGGGACGAGTTCCTTCGCTCCCTCGGGTTCGAACTCACCGACCCGACACTCCTGGCGAAGCCGGAGCAGACCACGCTCAAGCTCCCCTCGGGCGAAATCCTCCGCGTCACCCCCACCGAAACCTTCAAGTTCTACGTCAACGGCACGAAAGTCGACGGCGTCGCCGGCCTGAACATCGCCGCCCTCTCGCAGGTCCTGATCAGCTACGGCTCCGAAAGCGAAGCCGAAGTCCTCGCCCAGGTCGACCGCGTCACCGATGAAGCCTGCATCCCCCAGGGCATCTGCAGCGCCCGTGGAAACGGCAACGGCGAACATGGCGAGCCCGAGCCCTGCAGCGGCGGCACCACCTGCACCGGCTAACCGCGCGCACCCCCGAACCCACGCGACAGTGCATCATGACACCATCAGCCCTCGAACCCGCACGGAGGCACCCATGACCGCGCCCGCCAGCTCCGCTACCCGGCGCCTGCTCCAACTCGGCCAGAGCACCTGGCTCGACTACATCAGCCGCGGCCTCATCACCTCCGGCGAACTCGCCCGCATGATCGCCGCCGGCGACATCGTCGGCATGACGTCGAACCCCACCATCTTCGAAAAAGCCCTCTCCGGCTCGGATGACTACAACGCCGCCATCCGTTCCGCCGCGCTCCGTGGCATCGCCGAGCCCTACGCCGCTTTCGTGGACTTCGCCGCCGACGACATCCGCCTCGCTTGCGACGCCCTCACCCCCGTCTATGAATCCATGGATGGCCAGGACGGCTTCGTTTCGCTCGAAGTGCCGCCCGGCATCGAACACGACCGCGACGCCACCATCGCCGAGGCGCGCCGCCTCAGCGAGCTCGTGGGCCGCCCCAACGTCATGATCAAGGTGCCCGGCACACCCGCCGGCATCGAGGCCCTCGAAGCGCTCATTGCCGAAGGCGTCAACGTCAACGTCACCCTCCTCTTCGCCGTCGGCGCCTACGAGCAGGTCGCCGAGGGGTACCTCCGTGGCCTCGAAGCACGCCATGCCCGCGGCCTCGATCTCTCGCGAGTCGCCAGCGTCGCCTCCTTCTTCGTGTCCCGCGTCGATACGGCCGTCGATGCCCAATTGCCGGCGGATTCACCGCTGCGCGGGACGATCGCCGTCGCGAACGCCCGCCGCGCCTACGGCCGCTTCCAGCGCATCTTCTCCGGCCCCCGCTGGGAGCGGCTGGCCGCCGCCGGCGCCCGCGTCCAGCGCCCGCTCTGGGCCTCCACGGGCACGAAGAACCCCGCCTACTCCGACATCCTCTACGTCGAAGAGCTCGTCGCTCCGCACACCGTGAACACGCTCCCCGAGGCCACGCTTCGCGCGGCCCAGGACCACCTCGACGCGCGCGTCACCATCGATTCCGCCGCCCTCGCCGATGCCGAAACGAAGCTCGATGCCCTCGCTGCCGCCGGCATCGACCTCGACGCCGTGACGGATCGCCTCCTCGTCGAGGGTCTGGCCGCCTTCCAGAAGGACTTCGATCGCCTCCTCACACGCGTCGGCGACGTGCTGGAGACGGCCCGCGTCACCACGCCCGGCCATGCGTCCCTCGGCGGGCTCGCGACCGGCCACGCCCTTCGCATGGACGCCCTCGACCGCGATGGCGCCGTCGACCGCACCTGGGCGAAGGACCACACCCTCTGGAAGCCCGATCCCACCGAGATCACCGACCGCCTTGGCTGGCTCACCGTCGCCGAGGCCATGAAGGCCGAAGTCGCCGGCCTCCGCGAGCTCGCCCGCGAGGCCGCCGCCGATGGCTTCACCGACGCCGTCGTCCTCGGCATGGGCGGCTCCAGCCTCGCCCCCGAGGTCTTCCGCGAAACCTTCGGCGTCGCCCCCGGCGCCCTCGACCTGCACGTCCTCGATTCCACCGACCCGGCCCAAATCGCCGCCCTCGAAGCGCGCATCGACCTCGCGCGCACCCTCTTCGTCGTCTCCAGCAAATCCGGCGGCACCATCGAAACCCGCTCCCAGTTCGACTACTTCTTCGGGAAGTGCCCCGATGGCCGCCAGTACGCCATCGTCACCGACCCGGGCAGCGCCCTCGAAGCCCTCGGCCGCGAACGCGGCGCCCGCCGCATCTTCCTCAACCCGAGCGACATCGGCGGCCGCTATTCGGCCCTCTCCCTCTTCGGCCTGGTGCCTGCCGCGCTCGTTGGCGTCGACCTCGACCGCGTGCTCGATGGCGCCATCGCCATGGCCGAAGCGTGCCGCGGCCCGCTCCCCGAGAACCCCGGCGCGTGGCTCGGGGCGGTCATGGGCGAAGCCGCCCTCTCCGGCCGCGACAAGCTCACCCTCGTGCTCCCGCCCGGCCTGGGCTCCCTCGGCTACTGGATCGAACAGCTCGTGGCCGAATCCACCGGCAAGGAGGGCAAGGGCATCGTGCTCATCGAAGGCGAGGACCTGGGCGCGCCCGCCGTCTATGGCAACGACCGCCTCTTCGTCGCCCTCGGCGACCATGTCGGGCTCGCCGCGCTGGAAGCGGCCGGTCAGCCCGTCGTTCGCCTGCCTTATGAGGGCCCCTGGCAGCTCGGCGCCGAGTTCTTCCGCTGGGAGTTCGCGACGGCCGTCGCCAGCGCCGCCATGGGTATCCAGCCGTTCGACCAGCCCAACGTCCAGGAGGCCAAGGACGCCACCAACGCCGTCCTCGCCGGCGGCGCCGCTTCGCCTACGACACCCTCCGGCGCCGATGTCCTCGCACTGGTTCGCCCGATGGACTACATCGCCATCCTCGCCTACCTCCCGCGCGACGCCGAGACCATCGCCCGCCTCCAGGCCGTCCGCATGCGCCTGCGCTACCGCTTCCGCGTCGCCACCACCGTCGGCTTCGGCCCCCGCTTCCTGCACTCCACCGGCCAGCTCCATAAGGGCGGCCCGAACCAGGGCGTCTTCCTCCAGGTCACCCACACCCCCGAGCGCGACCTCGCCATCCCCGGGAAGCCCTACACCTTCGCCCGCCTCGAAGCCGCGCAGGCACTCGGCGACCTGGCCTCGCTCCAGGCGCATGGCCGCCGCGTCGCCCGCATCACCCTCGAGGAGCTGGAACGCCTCCCCTGAGCCGCACTGTCGCGCCTGCGACATGAGAGGGACGTGCGGGTTACCTTCCCGCAAGTGCCTCTGTCACATGCTGGCCGCATGGACACCTGGCTCTGGATAGCTATCGTCGCCGTCGCGGCGCTCGCGCTCGTCGCCGTCGCCGCCTACTGGCGGTCCCGGCAACGCACCGGCCGCTACCGCTCGACCTACGGCTCCGAATACGACGACCTCGTCGGCGAAACCGGCAGCGAACGCGAGGCACGCCGCGAGATCGACCGCCGCGAAAAGCGCGTCCACGCCTTCGACATTCGCCCGCTCGCGCCCGAGGACGCCAACCGCTTCAGCCGCGAATGGACCGTCACCCAGACGAAGTTCGTCGATGAGCCGGTCGATTCCGTCGTCCGCGCCGACGGCCTCATCGGCGAAGTCATGACCCTCCGCGGCTACCCCCTCACCGACTTCGAACAGCAGGCCGCCGACCTCTCGGTCGACCACCCGGACCTCGTTCGCAACTACCGTTCGGCGCACGAAATCGCCGGACGGAGCCGCGCGGGCGAAGCCACCACCGAAGAGCTGCGCCGCGCCATGACCCAGTACCGCGAACTCTTCGATGAGCTGCTCGACGTCGATGCCCGCGCCGGGCGCACCGCCGTCGCCGAACGGCCCGTCAGCCCCGCCGACGGAGCGTAAGCAGCATCTACGCGAGCGCGCTGTAGCGGCCCGCGGAGACGTGGGCCGCGCCGCGCGCCTCCAGCAAGTCGAGGTGCCCCTGCACCGTCGATGCGATCTGCCAGAACCGCCGCCGCAGCGCCCGCGGGTAGAGTCGCTCGCACAGCTCGTAGAGGGTGCACTCGCCCGCGCCGCGCAACTCCGCGAACACCCGCGCCGTGCGCTCCTCGATCGCCGCCAGGTTCGCTTCGACCGCCGCGTCCACGTCCTCGAACGGCTCGCCGTGCCCCGGCAGACAGCGTTCGAAGTGCAGGTCCCGGAGCCGTTCCAGCGCCGCCGCGAACGCCGGCAGCGAACGAAAGCGCCCAACGTTCCCCGGCGCGGCCTGGATGGCCGGTGTCGGCGTGATGTCCGGTAGGAGCTGGTCGCCCGAGAACAGCACCCCGTGCCCGCCGGCGGCGAGCACCAGGTTCCCCGGCGTATGCCCCGGGCAGAGCAAGACCTCCAGCCCCGGCGCGACCGTATCCCCATCGGCGACCGTTCGGCTCGCCGCGAACGATTCGTACCGCAGACCCGTCGGCCAGCGTGGCTGCGAACCTGGAGCCGGGTAGCCCTTCTCCGTCGCCGCCCGCATGGCCCACTCCCGCCGCCGTTCGAGCCCTTCCACCGCCTCTATCCGAATCGCCTCCGGTGCGCCCGACGCCTCGACCCAGTCGATCATGACCGCCAGCTCGTCCTGCTCGACGTAATGCGGATGCGAAGCGAGCGTCCGGTCGTCCGCGCTCAGCGCCACCGGCACCCCGCGAGCCTGCCACCACGCCCCGAGTCCGGCATGATCCACGTGCGCGTGCGTGGCGACCACGAGGTCGGGCTGCCAGCCGTCGAGCGCCTCCAGCAGCAGCTCGCGCGCCCCACGGTAGTCCGGCCCGGTATCGATGAGCACCCGTGCGCCGCCGCTCTCGACCGCGTAGACGTTGTTGTAGGCCATCGCGATGCGGCGGATTTCCATCGCCGCCCAGTGTCGCCCGCTCCCGCGGCCCGGTCGACCGTCAGCGCCGCGGGCCGGTGCTCATGGGCGCCCCGTGGCGCCTCCGCATGAGATGCGTGCGAACCTCCCATCGCCCGTTCGCGAACCGCACATGCTTCGAGACCGGCTCCCGCTCCTCGGGGCCGACCCGCCAGAGCTGCTCCGCGATCTCCTTGTCGTAGTGCCACCGCGTCTCGAAGGTCTCGAACCCGAGGGCGCCGTACGCACGGTGCGCGTGGGTCGCGAACGTGTTCGTGCTCAGGATGAAGTCCGGCCCGCCCGCGAATTCCTCCTCCAGCCACTCCATCAACGTCGCGAGCATCCGCCGGCACACCCCCCGCCCGTCGTGCTCGGGCGGCACGTGCACCGACCACAGGTACAGCCCGGCCTCATCCCGCAGGTTCACCGACGCCCTGCCCACGGCCACGCCGTCCTCCACCGCGACGAAGTGCCGATGCGGGCCGTTCTCCGTCATGCGCGCGAGCACGCCCTTCGCGCGCGATGGCTGGTTCAGCTGCGTCATGTCGAACGCGTGGTAGGGGAAGCCGCGTGCCCCCCAACCCGCGACCTGCGCCAGCAGCGCTTCATTCCACGGGTGCAACACGAGCCCATGCCCCGCGAGCGGCGGCGGGTACAGCCCGACCAGGCTCTTCCCCGGCGGCGAATCACCCGGCTGCGTCGCGGTCGTGCGAGCCATGACAGTAGCCTACAGAACCCGTCCAGCCCGCGTCCGTTTTCACGCGCATCCGCCGAATCCACCGTCCGCGGTGCCATGCCGCGTATCATCCCGCCGCACAGGGGGAAACCATGACCATCGATGCGTTCGCCACCGCGACCGAAATCGCCGCTGCGCTCCGCCGCAAGGATGTCTCCAGCCGCGAGGTGCTCGACCTCTACCTTCGCCGCATCGAGGAGCACAACCCCCGGCTCAACGCCGTCATCACGCTCGATGTCGAACGCGCGCGCGCCGAGGCCGCCCGTGCCGACGACCTGGCCGCCCGCGGCGAATGGCTCGGTCCCCTGCACGGCCTCCCCATGACCGTGAAGGACTCCTTCGAGACCGCTGGCATGCGCACCACCTGCGGCGACCCCGCCCTCGCCGAGCACGTCCCCACGGCCGACGCCCTCGCCGTCGCCCGCCTGCGCGCCGCCGGGGCCATCATCTTCGGAAAGACGAACACGCCGCTGCAGACGCTCGACCACCAGACCTACAACGCCCTCTTCGGCACCACGAACAACCCGTGGGACCTGTCGCGCGTCCCTGGCGGCTCCTCCGGCGGGAGCGCCACGGCGATGGCGGCCGGGCTCGGCCCGCTCGAGATGGGCAGCGACATCGGCGGCTCCATCCGCGTGCCCGCCCACTGCTGCGGCGTCTTCGGCCACAAGCCGTCCTGGGGCATCGTCCCCGAACGCGGGCACATCCCCGGCGCCCCCGGCTCCCTCCACCGTCGCGATGTGAACGTGAACGGCCCCATCGCCCGCTCCGCCGCCGACCTCGAACTCGCGCTCGACATCATCGCCGGGCCGGACGAGCTCGAGACGGTGGGCTGGCGCCTCAAACTCCCCCCGCCGCGCGCTCGCGACCTCGCCGGCTTCCGCATCGCCGCCTGGCTCGATGACCCCTTCTGCCCCTCGGAGAAGGCGATGCTCACGCTCTTCGAATCCGCCGTTTCGCAGCTCGCGGCCGCCGGCGCCCACATCGATACCGAAGCCCGCCCGCCGTTCTCTTTCGAAGAGGCGTTCGCGGTCTACCAGCCGCTGCTGTCCGGCGCGCTCTCGCCCTACACCCGCGATGCGACCGCGCACGCCGCCTGGATCGCCGCCGACGAAGCCCGCCAGCGCATGCGCCGTCAGTGGGCCACCTTCTTCGAGCGCTACGACGTTCTCCTCGCCCCGTCGATGTTCGCCACCGCCTTCGCGCACGCCCAGGAAGGCTTTTCCGGCACCCGGACCTTGCCCGTCGATGGCGTCGACCGGCCCTACCGGGAGCTGCTCTGCTGGCCCTCGCTCGCCGGTGCTGCCCTGCTCCCTGCCACGACCATGCCCGTGGGGCTCACTTCCGCGGGGCTCCCCGCCGGGTGGCAGGTCATCGGCCCGTATCTGGAGGACCGCACGACGCTCGCGTTCGCGGCCGCCGCCAGCGAGGTCCTCGGAGGTTTTCGCCGCCCGCCCGGCTACTGATCGCTGCCGAAGCCGATGAACCGCCCGCCCGCCGCTCGCACCATCGGCCGCACCGCCAGCACCGCATCGGCATCGATCGGCCCGTAGACGTGCGGGAAGAGCGGTGCGAGGTCGTCCCCGGACGCTTCCCACCGGAGTTCCGACGTCAGCCGCGCCGGGTCGATCGTCAGCGCCACGAAGTCCCCCGGCACCTCGCCGTAGAACCGGTTCGCGACCGCGAGCATGAGCTCGTCGCCCGCCGTGCAGTGCACGAACCCGTCGGCCGCGTACGCCTCCGGGAGGTAGGCCGCGCCCGCCGGCCATGTCCGCCAGCGCTCGGCCGGTGCGAGGTGCAGGATCACATCGCTCATCGTTCCACCCCACAAAGCACGAAGCCGGGGTGTGAGCCCCGGCTTCGCCATGATTGCACTCGACCGGTGTGCTTAGAGGCCCTTGTCCACCAGGAACGAGCAGAGGTCGCTGATCCGGCAGGCGTAGCCCCACTCGTTGTCGTACCAGGCCGCCACCTTCACCAGGTTGCCGCCGACGACGTTCGTCGAAAGGCCATCGACGATGCTCGAGCGCTCGTCGCCCTTCATGTCCATCGAAACCACCGGGTCCGTCGTGAAGCCGAGGATGCCCTTCATCTTCTCGCCGGCCGTCTCCGCGAGGAGCTGGTTCACCTCTTCCTTCGTCGTGTCGCGGCTCGTCAGCGCCACGATCTCCACGATCGAGACCGTCGGCGTCGGCACGCGATAGGCGAGACCGTCCAGCTTCCCTTCGATCTCCGGGATGACCAGCCGCAGCGCCTTCGCCGCGCCCGTCGACGTGGGGACGATGTTCATCGCACCGGCCCGCATCTCGCGCGGATCGCTGCCCGCAGCCTTGTCCAGGATCTGCTGGCTGTTCGTGTACGAATGGATGGTTGTCATCTGGCCCTTTTCCACGCCGAGGTTATCGACGAGGACCTTGACCACCGGCGCGAGCCCGTTCGTCGTGCAGCTCGCGTTCGAAATCACATGATGCTTCGCCGGGTCGTACTTCTCCGGGTTCACACCCAGTACGACGGTCACATCCTCGTTCTTGGCCGGGGCCGAAATGACCACCTTCTTCACCGAGTCGCGCTTGTGGGCGACCGCCTTCGTCGCGTCCGTGAACAGGCCCGTCGATTCGATGGCGATGTCGACGCCCGCGCTCCCCCACGGGATCGCTCCCGGGTCGCGCTCCGCGAACACCTTGATCGCCCGGCCATCGACGACGATCGAGTCGCCCTCGGCCCGGATGTCCTTATTCCAGCGGCCGTAATTCGAGTCGTATTTCAGCAGATTGACGTTCGTATCGATCGACACGAGGTCGTTGATTGCGACGACTTCGAGCTTCCCCGAATAGCGATCGGTGATCGCCTTGAGAACCTGACGGCCGATGCGGCCGAACCCGTTGATGCCGACTTTCGTTGCCAAGAAACCGGGCCTCCCCTGCGTAAAGGTGGTGCGAAAAGCCTACGCCGTTCTGTGGTCGCGGGCCATCACGGTGACGTAACGATCGCGGACGCCAGCCTCAGGCCAGCTTCACCGCCGTGCCGCACGCCGTCACCATCAGCATCTGGCCGCCCACTGTCTCGTAGTCGACCTTCACCCCGACGACGGCGTCCGCGCCCATCTCCGCTGCCCGCTGCACCATCTCCTCGACCGCCAGGTCGCGGCCTTTGCGCAGCTCCTCTTCGTACTTGCCCGAACGGCCGCCGACGATGTTGCGGAACCCCGCCGTGATGTCCTTGAAGACGTTCACGCCGAGGATGCTCTCCCCCGCGACGATGCCCAGGTAGCTCGTGACCGACCGGCCCTCGATCCCGCCGGTGGTGGTGACGGTGACAGCCATGGACGTGCTCCTCCTCGTGATGCCGTTCCATCGTACGGGAGCGAAGCACCCCATGGGACGCCCAAACGGCCGCGATTCGCGGCGTTTCCGGCCGGCGCAAGGGATGGCGAAGGACCGGGCGAGCCTGTAAGCCGGATTCTGTACCCCTTGCGGGGCGGCGGCCATCTCTCTCGACGCCGCGTCGCCACGGCGCTCTAGCAGCCAACCCGGGAGTGATAACGGGCCGGGCGCCCTCCTCCCCTATTCGGCCTTGCTCCGGGTGGGGTTTGCCCGGCCGCCCTGTTGCCAGGGACGCCGGTGCGCTCTTACCGCACCATTTCACCCTTACCCGCCGAAGCGGGCGGTTTGTTTCTGTTGCACTGTCCGTCGGCTTTCGCCGCCCGGGTGTTACCCGGCACCCTGCCCGGCGGAGTCCGGACTTTCCTCTGGCGCGAACGCCAGCGGCCGCCCGGCCCGCCCGGTCCCTCGCCATCCTAGCGCGTGCCGCCCTCCCGGGCGCGGCACGCGAAAGGGGCCGGCATTGCGCCGGCCCCTTCGTGGAGTTCCTGGTGGAGACGCGGGAGAGTCGAACTCCCGGTCCAGCAAGGTTCAGCTCCGAATTCTCCTACAGGCTTTTCCACCGATTGGGTCTTACCAGGTCACTGCAGTGGTGGCCCCCACGTCACCTGGCCAGCCGATAAATCTTTCGCGAGGTGCATCGGCGTCTTCTCGCGGCGTCCCGGCATTGCAGCGTCCTTCCCCAAGCCCACCGGGCCGAGGCTCAAGGAGGACGTCGCCGCTAGTTAAGCGGCGAGAGCGAGTTGGCGATTGCCAGCTGTTTTTTGGGAACCTGATTAACGAGGGTGACTCCCAACCTCGGCCTGCTATCCGGCTACCTAGCCCCCTGTCGAATCCTTTCGTCCCCACATGTTTGCGCCTGCGTCACCGCTGGCGTGTTCCCATTATCGCACATCTGTTCGCCCGCCGGTAGAGCCTTCGCCCTATTCCACGCGGATGACCGTGTGCATGCCCTTTTCGTAGTGGTTCACCGCCTCGCCGTTCACGTCCTCGACGATGTCGCAGCGAAGCTCGTACTCGCCCGGCTCGAGGGTCACGCTTAGCCGCTCCTTTTCGCCCATGTCCAGCGAGCCCGTCGCCGCGACCGTCTCCCCCGCACGCGGGCCAGAGAGCGCGCGCACGCTCAGGTTGTGAATCTGCCCGGGGCCGGCGCCATGCGCGTGCCCGTGGTCGGCCGCCGGGTGCACTGCCTCGAACGTGACCGCGCCCGCCTTCACCGTCGTCTGCTCTGGCTCGACCGCCCAGTTCACGAGGTCCACCCGGATTGCGCCGCCGTCATCGCCCGAGAACCAGCCCCGGTCGATGCCCGTGAACACGAACAGCGGAGCCAGCAGCACGACCGCCGACGAACCCATCGCCAGCAACGGCCCGCGATTCGCCGAGACGAAGCCCTGGCGCGCGCCGCCCCAGCGGTTGCCGCTCGACTCCGCGATAGCCCGCGCCTTCGTCCGCAGCCGCAGGCTATTCGCCATGACGCTCACCGAGCTGAACGCCATCGCCGCGCCCGCGATGATCGGGTTCAGCAGCCCCGCCGCCGCGATCGGGATCGCGACCACGTTGTACCCGAACGCCCACACCAGGTTCTGGCGGATCGCCCCGAGCGTCGACCGTCCGAGCATCACCGCCTCCGCGATGCGCGCCACGTCCCCGTGCAGGAGCGTGATGTCGCCGGCCTCGATCGCCACGTCCGCGCCCGTGCTCATCGCGATGCCAATGTCGGCCGCAGCGAGCGCCGGGGCGTCGTTGATGCCGTCGCCCACCATCGCCACGGCGCGCCCCTCGCGCTTGAGCTGCTCCACCAGCGCGAGCTTGTGCTCCGGCCGCGCGCCCGCGTGCACCTCGTCGATGCCCGTCGCGAGCGCTACCGCTTTCGCCGCCCGCTCGTTGTCGCCGGTCATCATGATCACCCGCAGGCCGAGCCGCCGGAGCGCTTCCACGGCCCGCGCGGCGTTCTGCTTCACCGCGTCCGCGATCGCGAACAGCCCCGCGATTTCGCCATCGATCGCGACCGCGATGACCGTCTGCCCGGCCAGCTCCAGCCCCTCGATGCGCGTCGCCACCGCCGTCGCGACCGCGATCCCTCGCTCATCCAGCAGTGCCCGATTGCCGGCCACCACTTCGCGGCCATCGACCAGTGCGCGAACCCCACGCGCCGTGAACGCCTCGAACTCAGACGCCGGCGGCAAGGCGAGCGTGCGGTCCGTCGCGGCGTCCACGATCGCGCGGCTCAGCGGGTGCTCGCTCGCCGATTCCGCCGCCGCCGCGATGGCCAGCACGGCATCCTCCGCCAGTGGTCCGATGGCCACGACCTCGGTCACCTGCGGCCGGCCTTCCGTCAGCGTCCCCGTCTTGTCGAGCACGATGGTGTCGAGCGAGCGCATCCGTTCGAGCACTTCCGCGTTCTTGATCAGCACGCCCCGTTCCGCGCCCATGCCCGTGCCGACCATGATCGCCGTCGGCGTCGCGAGCCCCAGCGCGCAGGGGCACGCCACCACCAGCACCGCCACGGCGTACACCATCGCGTGTGTCCAGCTGCCCGACGCGAGTCCCCATCCCAGGAACACGCCCAGCGCGATCACGATGACCGCGGGCACGAACACGGCCGCCACCCGGTCCACCAGCTTCTGAATGGGCGCCTTCGATCCCTGGGCTTCTTCCACCATCCTGGCGAGCCGCTGCAATGCCGTGTCGCCGCCGACCGCCGTCGCCTCGATCCGCACCGCGCCGTTCTGGTTCACCGTGCCGCCGAGCACGAGGTCCCCGGGCCGGCGCTCCACCGGGATCGACTCGCCCGTGATCATCGATTCATCGATCGTGCTGTGGCCCTCGCGAACGACGCCGTCGACGGGCACGCGCTGCCCGGGCCGCACCATGAGCATCTCGCCGCGGCGCACCTGGTCGGCCGGGATTTCGACCTCCACCCCGTCGCGCACCACCGTCGCCGACTTCGCCGCCAACCCGAGCAGCGAGCTAATCGCCTCCGAGGCCGCGCCCTTGGACTTCTCCTCGAAGTACTTGCCCATCGTGATAAACACGAGCACGGCCGCGCTCACGTCGAAGTACATGTGCTCGTGCCGGTTCGCGAGCACCACGTACACGCTGTAGGCGAAGGCCACCGAGGTGCCCAGCGCCACCAGCACGTCCATGTTCGGGTTCAGGTGGCGAAGGCTCGTGTAGGCGCCCTTGTAGAACCGCCAGCCGAGCCCGAACTGCACCGGCGCCGCCAGCGCGAGGATGACCCACCCCGTGAGCCGGTGCCCGCCGAACGGCGTCAGGTCGGCGATATCCATCCCCATTGCGAGGATGATGGCCGGCACCCCGAGCGCGGCGCCGAAGAGCAACGTCATCAGCGTCCGGCGGGCATGCTCCTCCCGCCCTTCCTTCGCCTCGACGCGCGGCCGCGAAGGCGCCGCCTCGTACCCGGCTTTCTCCACCGCAGCCACCAGCCGGTCGACCGGGACCTCGGCGCCGAGCGTCACCCGCGCCGTCTCCGCCGCGAAGTTCACCGTCGCGGTATCGACGCCTTCGACCTTGCTCAACGCCCGTTCGACGCGCCGCACGCACGACGCGCACGTCATCCCCTTGATATCCAGCATGACCGCCGGTTCGGTGGTGGTAGTCGCCATGAGTTGCCCCTCCCAGGGGAGTTTTGGGGCCGTCCGCTCCCGGCCCCCCGGCCGCGCTATCGCACGGTCGCGCTGTAGCCCTCTTCCTCGATCGCCTCGAGGATCTTCTTCACGTCGATGACGCTCCCCTCGACCTTCGCCGAGTTCGACGCCAGGTCCACCTTCGCCGAGGTCACGCCCTCGACGTCCTGCACGGCGTTCGTAATCGCCCGTACGCAGTGGTCGCAGGTCATGCCCGTGATCGCGAGTTCGATGGTCTGAGACATATGGGTTCTCCTTAACCGCCGTGTGGCGGGTGATGCTGAATGGCTTCGCCTTCGACAGGCCCCTGGACGCGGTACAACCGCAACAGCTCCGAGACCGCCCGCTCCACCTCGCCGCCGTTCATCTGTTCGACGACGTGGGTCCGCAGGTGCCCCTCAATCACGACCCCGTCGAGGCTGCGCAGCGCCTTCTGAATCGAAAGCGACAGGTCGAGGACGTCCATGCAATAGCGGTCCTCCTCGATCTGCTTCTCCAGCGCCTGCAGCTGCCCGGAGATGATCTTCATCCGCCGGAGCGCCTGCTTCCGCGTTTCTGGTGTCATCGACTCCGCCTCGAATAGGGTACCCCCCTAGCCTGCTACGGCCTTCCGCTTCCCGCAACCCCCCGGGCGCGATCGCTCTGAACCACGCCAACCCGTCGCGCCGGCGGGGGAACGGAAGCCGCCGGGGGCGTAGCGTGTGCCCGCTATCGCCGTCGCACCCGTCGAACCCGCTCCGCCACACCGTGTGGCCCGCATCCTTGAGCGCGCGGGCAGCGCCTCGACGCTTTCGATCGCCCTCGGCGCCGGCCTCGCCAGCCTCTCGATGAACTTCTGGATCCCGTTCCTGCCGCTCTACATGCTCCATCTCGGCGCCACCAGCGATGCCAACGCCCTCTTCTGGGTCGCGCTCGCCACCACCGGCCAGGGCTTCGCGCGGCTGGTCAGCGGTCCCCTCTGGGGCATCCTCTCCGACCGCGTCGGCCGCAAGCTGATGTTCATCCGCGCGCTCTACTTCGCGACCGGCACGACCCTCATCGCCGCCTTCGCCACCGAACCGTGGCACGTGGCCATCGCCTTCCTCTGCCAGGGCCTCTTCTCCGGGTTCATCCCGGCCGCCGTCGCCCTCACCTCCGTGACCGTCGAAGACAGCAAGCTCAGCGGCAGTCTCGGGCTCGTCACCGGCGCCCAATACCTCGGCAACACGGTCGGTCCCGCCCTCGGCGCCGGGCTGGCCATCCTCTTTGGCATGCGCGGCGCGATCGCGGCGTCCGCCCTCATGCCGGCCCTTGCCGCCACCCTCGTCATCTTCACCGTCCCCCGCGACCGCACCGAGCTCGCGAGTTCCCGCGCCGCCGCCGTCGAGCGCGCGAACCACTCGATTCGCAGCATCATCACCGCCCAGTTCGTGCTCGTGCTATTCCTCTACTTCGTCCTGTTTTCGATGTCGCAGGTCGTGCGACTCTCGACGCCGATCGCCCTCAAGGACATCGCCGGCGAGGACAGCACCGGGCTCGTCGGCGTCGCCTTCACGGCCGGCGGCATCGGCAGCGTCATCGGCGTGCTCGTCGTGGGGCGAAGGTGGCTCCGCGCCGGCCAGTTCCGCACCATGCTCGTCGCCGGCTGCCTGGCGTCGGCCCTGTTCCATGTGCTGCTCGCGGCGGCCGGCAGTGAATGGCTCTTCATCGGCTGGTTCACCGTCATCTCGCTCGTGCAGGCCGCGATGCTCCCCGCGAGCAACACGCTCATCGCCTCGAACGTTCCCCGCGCGCGGCGCGGCACCGCCTTCGGATTCGCGGGCAGCGCCCAGGCCCTCGCCTTCATGGCCGGCCCGATGAGTGCCGCCGCGTTCGCCGCCGCCTCGCTCGCGATGGGCTTCGTCGTGCTCGGCGCCCTGTTCGCGGCGCTGGCGCTCCTTCTTCGTTTCACCCTCGCCGAACCGCACCTCGAATAGCCGCCGTCAGGGCGTCAGCGCATCCGCCAGACCGGCCACGTTCGCCTGCCGCACGACGACCTCGGGCGTCCCGTGCCACCGCGCCGTCCGCGTGAGCATCTCGCGCAGGCTATCCACGAGCCCCGCGGTCACCTTCACCCCCGGTTCCAAGTGCAGCGCCTTCACTTCGAACACGCCCAGCGCGCGGTGGGCCTTCGGGTCGAGCCGCCCGATAAGCCGCTCCCCGTGGAGGATGGGCAGCGTGAAGTACCCGTACCGCCGCTGCGGCGCCGGGGTGTAGCACTCGATCCGGTAGTCGAACCCGAACAACTCCAGCGCCCGCGCCCGGTCCCACGTCACGGGGTCGAAGGGCGAGAGGAGCACCGTCCGTCCGCCGGCCCGGGGGCGCTCTGCCGCCTTCGCGACCAACTCGGCGTTCCCCGGGTGGACGTACCCGGGCTGGCTCCAGCCCTCGACGGCGCAGGTCAGCAGCCGGCCCTCAGCGGCCAGCTCCCGCACCATCGCCCGCGTTCCCGCGACCGAGATCCCCGTGGCGTACAGGTAGCGCTGCACCCATTCCGGCCGTGCGATGCCCAGCGCCCGCACTGCCCGCAGCACCAGTTCCCGTCGCGCGATCTCCACCGGCGGTGCCTGCTCATCCGACCAGCCCGGCATCACCCGCCCGGGCAGGTCATACACCCGCTGGAAGCGGTCCCGCCGCGCGATCACCAGGTCCCCCCGGTCGAACAGGAGCTCGAGGGCGATCTTCTCGTCCTTCCAGTCCCACCACCCCGCGCCTTTCCGGGGCTCCGCCGGCGCGAAATCGGCCGAGCGTAGCGGCCCTTCGTCCCGCACGCGCGCCATCACCCCGTCCATCAGCTCCCGGTGCGAGGCCGCCCACCGCTCTCGCCCGGGATGGCGCCGCCGCCCGTGCAGCATGATCGACCGGTACCACGGGAAGTCCGCCATCGAAAGAAAACACGCCGCGTGGGACCAGTACTCGAAGATGCGGTGCTCGGCGAGCAGCCGGTCGAGCGCGGCCGGCTCGTACTCCCCGACGCGCGACCACAACACAAGATATGGGCTGCGCGCGACCACGCCGATGGTGTCGATCTGCAGCGCATGCATCCGCTCGATCGCCGCGAGCATCCCGTCCGCGCTCGCATCCCTTGCTCGCGGCCGTGAAACCAGCCCCTGCGCCGCCAGCAGTGCTCGCCGTGGCGCGTGTGCCGGGAGCGTTCCAACGTCCGTTGCCGCCATGGCCGTCAGTCTACGGCAGCGAAAACCCGGGAATCCTCGCCCGAACCGGGGGCCTTCGCTAGACGGCCGCGGCCGCCGGCGCCAGCGCCACCACTTCGATGTCGCCCCAGTGGTCGGACTGCCGTGCGTCGCATTCGCCCGCCTTGAGCAGCTCCAGCACGGCCATGAACGAGATCACGATGTCGAGCCGCGTGCGGCACTCCATGATCGCCGCCCGGAACGAGAACTTCCCGCGCTGCAGCAACCGCGTCCGGAACTCGGCGATGCGCCCGCTCAAGGTCAGCGTGTCCCGCGGGATGACGGCCTTTGGCGGGTCCGGCCTTCGCTTCAGCACCTGCTGCATGATCTTGAACAGCGCATCCACCGTGACGCCGCCCAGGCCATCGCCCTCCGGCGCCTGTGGTGGCGGCGCGAGCCGCGGAAATACCCGCACGCCCATGTCCTGCCGCTCTTCCAGCAGGTCCGTGATCGCCGTGTAACGCCGGTATTCGAGCAGCAACTCCACCAGTTCCTGCCCGACGTCGTCCTCCTCCGCCGCGTCCTCCGCCAGCTTCGGTGGAAGGGGCAGGAGCGCGCGCGACTTGAGGAAGATGAGCTTCGCCCCGATGGCAACGAACTCCGCGAGGGCCCCGGGATCGAAGCCCTCGCCAGTTCGAATCGCGCCAAGGTACTGATCGGTGACCGCAACGAGCGAAACCGCCGTGACATCCAGGTCGTCACGTTCGATGAGATGCAGCAGCAGATCCAGCGGCCCGCGGAACACGGGCAGCGTGATTTCGGGCATGGGTATCTGGTAGGCCACGCCCCCCCGCGAGAACGCACCTGCCCGGGTCTGACGACCGTTTCCGCTATTCCGCCGCTGCAGACGCCCCCCTAACCCCTCGCGAGGTTCGCCGGGCCCGTCACGCGGGCACCAGCGGTGTGGCAAGCGTCCGCCCGACCGCGGCGGCGATACCGGAGACCGAGGCCATCATCGAGGCGAACCCTTCGTGCGTCAACGATTGCGCGCCGTCGCTCAGGGCCCGTTCAGGATGCGGGTGAACCTCGATCAGGAGCCCGTCCGCGCCCGCCGCGATCGCCGCCCGCGAGACCGGCGCCACCAGCTGATGCTTCCCCGTGCCATGGCTCGGGTCGGCGATCACGGGCAGGTGGCTCAGCTCCTTCGCCAGCGGGATCGCGTTGATGTCGAATGTGTTCCGGTAGCTCGTCTCGAACGTGCGAATGCCCCGCTCGCACAGGATCACGTTCGGGTTGCCCGCGGCGAGGATGTACTCGGCCGCCAGCAGCCACTCCTCGATCAGGCCGCTCAGCCCGCGCTTCAGCAGCACCGGCTTCCGCAGCTTCCCCACTTCATCCAGGAGGATGTAGTTCTGCATGTTGCGCGCGCCGATCTGGATGATGTCCGAATAGCGCGCCACCGCATCGATATCGGCCACCGCCATGCACTCCGTTATCACCGGCATGCCCGTGGCCTCGCCAGCGGTCGCGAGGAAGCGAAGGGCATCAAGCCCGTGCCCACGGAACAGGTACGGCGACGTCCGCGGCTTGAACGCGCCACCCCGCAGGATGTTCGCGCCCGCCGCCCGCACCGCGTGTGCCGTCCCCACGACGTGTTCCTCGTCCTCGATCGAACAGGGGCCGGCCATCACCGCGAGCTCCCGCCCGCCGATGCGCACGCCCCGGCCGACATCGATCACGGAGTCGGCCGGGTGGAAATCGCGCGACACCAGCTTGTAGGGCTTGGTCACACGGTGCACGGATTCGGCATGTGTCATGGTCTCGAACATGTCCTGGAGGACGGGAAGGTCCGGTCCGATGACGCCAACGATAGTGCGCTCGCTGCCCGTGCTGAGGTGAGCGGCATGACCCGTCTCCTCCACGCGCCGGACAATGCGCTCGATATCCTCCGGAGTGGCCTCCGGCGAAAGAACGATGATCACGGGGTCTCCTTGAGTGCTACCGGGCGGTCGAGTACGTGCTCGAGCTGAGGTCCGGGCGAAGGGCCCGTGCCTCCCTGAGATAGACATGCCTGATGTCATGGATACTCGTTTCGGTATTCACGTGGAGAAGCACGCGCACGCACAGGGGAAGGCTCCCCGGCACGCTCATTTCGTGGCTGCACATCAGCGGAACGAACGTCCACCCCATCTGCCGTGCCGCCACCGCCGGGAACTCCGCGTTCACATCCGGTGTCGTCGTGAACCACCCCGAGGCTACGTCCTCGGGATTGATCTCGTTCGCCGCGACCACCGCTTCCAGCAGCTCGCGGGTCGCCGAGAGGATCTCTTCCTTGCTGTTCTTGCTCACGGTGGTTGCACCGCGGACGCCACGAACTGGCATAGCGCGCGTAACTCCTCACGGGATTGGAAAGGGATGCCTGGGGGCTAGCTGCCTCGGCTGCCAAATCCCCCGGCCGGCGGACATCCATAGCAACGGCCCGGCACGGTCCCGCTCGCGCGCATCCGCGCGGCGCCCCGTCGCCGAGCCGTAACCACCTGCCCGCTATCGGCCGGTAACATGCTCCACATACTCCCTGACGCGCCGTGCGGGGCTCTCCGAGCCCGCTGCGTCAATGGCCGAGATGATAGCAGATCCCACGATAGCCGCCTCCGCGACCTTCCCCACGGCCACCACATGCTCCCGCCGGCTGATCCCGAATCCCACCGCCAGCGGCAGATCAGTTCGTGCCCGCACCCGCGCCAGCAGCGCCGGCAGTTCGTCAACCGCCACACTCGTCCCGCCCGTCGTCCCCGTCACGGAGACGATGTAGATGAAGGCGTCCGCCGCGTCCACCAGCAACGGAATGCGCGCGTCGCTGGTCGTCGGGGCCAGCAGCGGCACGAACGAAAGATCCCGCGCGCGGCACTCCGCGAGGAAGCTGCCCGCCTCGTCCGGCGGAAGGTCCACCACGATGAAGCCGTCAACGCCGGCCGATGCGGCCTCCGCCACCGTGCGCCCTTCGCCCAGCGCGAGGATCGGGTTGTAGTACCCCATGAACAGCACGGGCACCGTCAGTCCCCGCTCCCGCGCCTCCCGCACGAAACCGAAGCAATCCCGCAGCGTCACATGCTGGCTCACCGCGACATGGTTCGCGTGTTGGATCGTCGCCCCGTCCGCCAGCGGGTCCGAGAACGGCACCCCGAGCTCGATCACGTCCGCCCCGCCCGCTTCCATCTCCAGCAGGATCGGCACCGTCTCCTCGCGTGCCGGGTATCCGGCCGTCACGTAGGCGATGAAGAGAGGCTGGCCCGTGGCCTTGCCCTGCTGGAATCGTTCACGGAGTCGACTGGTCATGGGTGCTCCTTCGGAAGCGGCGTTTGGGAGGTGATGCACGGGCGGGGCTCAGGTGCTTCGATACTACCCTTCCTCAGCGCGTCGCCACGAGCACGAGGAAGCTCGTGAAATTGAACATGAAGTGGAACAGGATGCTGTCCCACAGCGTCCCCCGCGACCGGTACAGGTACGCCATGATGATCCCGATCCAGAAGAACGGGATGATGCTTCCCGGGTCCAGGTGCGCGACCGTGAAGGCGAACGATGAGATCGCGGCCGCGGGCCAGAATCCCCAGCGCAGCAACCCCGTGAACATGAATCCGCGGAAGAAGCTCTCCTCCGCCAGGGGCGCGGCCACGCACGCCAGCACGCCGGTCATCGCCAGCGTCAGGTTGTCGCGCGCGACCGCGCCGGGCACCGTGCTCTCCGGCACCAGGATGTCCGGCCCGAACCGCTCCATCACCGCCCCATATCCGACGACCAGCACGTATGCCACGAATAGCGCCGCCAGCGGCCGCCACACGCCCGTCCATTCATAGCGCCGCATCCCGAACGACGTGAACAGCTCGCGTCCCGACTGCCGCGTCGCGATTCCAGCGATGGCGATGAGACCCACCTGGTACACCATCGTCGTCGCCAGCCCGATGCGCAGGCTCATGAGGTCGGCCCACACCCTCGGTGGCGAAGGCAGGTTCCGCCCCTCCGCCGCCGCCCGCAGACGTTCGTCGCTCCACCGCGCGATGTCGCCAGCCGCCCCGAACACGTCCCGGTCATCGACCCGGAATGAGTGATTCGTGGTCGCGACGACGAACGCGAACAGCAGCGTGGTGCCGATATACAGCCCCAATGCGACCAACCCGCCGATAAGCACCGGCATGGGCCCCCAGTGGCGAGGTTGGAGCGCACCGGCGCTGCCGCCCCCGGCCGTGGCCGTCAGAGCGCCACTCCCAGCGCCGCGGCGACGGTATGCATGTCCTTGTCCCCGCGCCCGCTGAGCCCAATCAGGAGGTCCTGGTCCGGGCGCATCGTTCGCGCCACCTGCATCGCGTGGTAGATCGCGTGCGAAGGTTCCAGCGCGGGGATGATCCCCTCCGACCGCGTGAGCGCCTGGAACCCCTCCAGCGCCTGCGTGTCGTCGACGGCCACGTACTCGGCGCGTTCGCTCGTCTTCAGCCACGAATGCTCCGGGCCGACACCCGGGTAATCGAGCCCCGCGGAGATGCTGTGCGTCTCCAGGATCTGCCCGGCCTCGTCCTGCAGGAGATAGGTCTTCGTGCCATGCAGCACCCCCGGGCGCCCGGCCACCAGGGTCGCTGAGTGGCGGCCGCTGCGAACCCCCTCGCCCGCCGCCTCCACACCGATGAGCCGCACCGCGTCATCGATGAACGGATGGAAGAGACCGATGGCGTTGCTCCCCCCACCCACGCAGGCGATCGCCGCATCCGGAAGCCTGCCAGCCTGTTGCAGCATCTGCGCCCGCGCTTCCCGCCCGATGATCGACTGGAAGTCCCGCACGATCGTCGGGAACGGGTGCGGCCCGATCGCCGAACCAATGATGTAGTGCGTCGTCCGCACGTTCGTCACCCAGTCCCGCATGGCCGCGTTGATCGCGTCCTTCAGCGTCTTCGAACCCGTCTCCACCGAAACGAGTGTCGCGCCGAGCATCTTCATCCGGAACGCGTTTAGCGACTGCCGCCGGATGTCCTCGCTGCCCATGTACACGTGGCACTCAAGGTTCAACATCGCGCATACCGTGGCCGTCGCGACCCCGTGCTGGCCTGCACCGGTCTCCGCGATGATCCGCGGCTTCCCCAGCCGTTTCGCCAGCAGCGCCTGCCCCAGCGCGTTGTTGATCTTGTGGGCGCCCGTGTGCGCGAGGTCCTCGCGCTTGAGCCAGATGCGCGCCCCGCCGCACTCCCTCGTGAGCCGCTCGGCGAAGTACAGCGGCGTTGGCCGCCCGACATAGTGCTCGTACAGGTCGGCCAGTTCGCGGTGGAATTCGGGGTCCTCGCGCGCTTCCGCGTACACGCGCTCGAGTTCCTCGTGCGCCGCCACCAGCGTCTCCGGGATGTACCGTCCGCCGAATTCGCCGAAGCGCGGCGATAGAGGCTCAGCGACCATTTCGTCCTCCCCGTACCGCGCGAATGAAGGCGCGGATCTTCTCGATATCCTTGACTCCGTCCGTCTCGACCCCGCTCGATACGTCCACGCCCCACGGCTCCACCAGAGCGACCGCCTCGGCGACGTTTTCCGGCGCGAGCCCACCAGCGAGCAGGAACGGCAGCCGCCGCGCCGCCTCCGCCGCGACGCCCCAATCGAAGCGCTCCCCGGTGCCGCCCTTCGCCGCGCTCGAACCGGTGTCCAGCAGCACCCCCGCCGCGAGCCCATCACGGACGGCATCGAAGACGTCCTCCGCCGCGGTCTCGGGGAACATGTGCACGGCGCGAACCACCGGCCGCTCGACCGCGCGCACGAAGTCGGCGTCCTCGCCCCCCGAAAGCTGCACCAAGTCGAGGTCCGCCGCATCCGCGATGTCGTTCACTTCGCTCACCGTCTGGTTCGCGAACACGCCCACGATGAGCGGCCGCCACCGTGCCGCCGCCGTCTCGATCGCCTCGCTCCAGGCGCCATACCAGCCAAGCCCACGGACATCGCCCCGTTCGGGAGCTTCGAAGGTCACTGGCCCGGGCATGTGGCGCTCCCCGCGCACCGCCTCCAGGATGTCGTGGCACTCCTGCGGCGTCACCTTCCGCCGCGACTCCGCGAACATCAGGCCGATCATGTCCGCGCCGGCTTTGGCTGTCTCGACGGCCGTCGCCGCGTCGCGCAGCCCGCAGATTTTGATGATGGTCACGAAGCCGCCGCCTTCTGTGCCTGCTGGATGTAGGCGATGGCCTCGTCCACCAGCTCCTCCACTGGCTGCAGCGTATTCAGCACAAGCCGCGTGCGGTGCGGCTCCCGCGTCCCGGGGATCGCCAGCCAGTCCTGCCGCGCCGTCGGGTTGGTGATGAGCCCTTCCCGCGTCGCCAGCCGCCGATCGATCTCGTCGGTGTCCGCGCAGCGCGTCTCGATCATCACGTAGCCGGCGTGCGCCTCCCGCGCGATCCCCCGCCCGCGCTGCTCGATCACCGGCCAGTACGCCGGGCTATCGACGATTACCGAATGCCCCTGTTCCAGCATCGCCCGGCAGAGGTCCCACAGCGCTTCATACGACGCCGGCCCGGCCACCTCCCGCGGGATGCGCGTCCGCACAATCGCGCTCATCACCACATCCTTGTCGAGGTGGATCGCCGGCAGCCGTGCCGCGAGCGCCCTCGCGACCGTCGTCTTGCCGCTTCCCGGCTCGCCGTGGAACTGGATAACCATCATCGCCCGAGCAGCTCGCGCGCCTTTTCGGCCGGGTCCTCCGTCGTCATCAACGCCTCCCCCACGAGGATCGCCGCTGCCCCCGCCGCGGCGAACCGCTCCACATCCGCGCGCGTCGCGATCCCGCTCAGGGCCGCCAGGATCGTCCCCCCGGGAACCATCGCCGCCAGCCGGTCCGTCGTCCCCAGGTCCACCGTGAAACTGCGCAGGTCGCGGTTGTTCACGCCGATCACCGTTGCCCCCGCGGCGATGGCGCGCGCCATCTCGGCGGCGTTGTTCACCTCCACGAGGGGCTCCATCCCGCACTCGCGGCTAAACTGCAGCAGCCCTCGCAGGTTGGCATCGTCGAGCGCGGCCACGATCAGCAGGACGGCGTCCGCACCGTACGCCCGCGCCTCCAGCACCTGGTACGGGTCGATGATGAAGTCCTTCCGCAGGATCGCCGGCCGGTTGTCCAGCTGCCCGGCGGCCAGCCGCACCTGCAGCAGATCGTCCAGCGTCCCCTTGAACCACGTCGGCTCGGTCAACACGGAAATCGCCGCCGCGCCCGCGCGCGCGTACTTCATCGCCTGCCGTGCGGCGTTAATCCCCGGCGCGATGTCCCCCTTGCTCGGCGAAGCGCGCTTCACCTCCGCCATGAGCGCCATCGGCGCCGCCGCCCGCAGCCGAGCCCCGAAGTCGATCGCCGGGGGTGCCTGCCGCACCCGACCCTGCAACTCCGGAAACGGCACCGCCTCCTTCGCCGCGCGCACGTCGAGCCGCCGCTGCGCCACGATCCGGTCGAGGATCGTTTCGCCCGGCGCCGCCGCTTCGTTACTGGACAACCTTGAACTCCTGGCTCAGCGCCACGTACCGGTCCAGCACCTCGCGCGCTCGCCCGCTGGCAATCGCCGTCCGCGCGATCGCGACGCCCTGCTCAAGCGTCTCGGCCTTCCCCGCGACCTGCAGCGCCGCCGCCGCGTTCATTACCACGAAGTCCGTCACCGGCCCTTCGGCGCCATCCAGCAGCGCGAGCATCGCACCCGCGTTCGCCGCCGGGTCGCCACCGACCACGCTCTCGACCGCGTGCACGGGCAGCCCGAACGCCGCCGGCGTCAGTTCCAGCTCTTCGACCGTGCCACCGGCCACCCGCCAGGCGCTCGTGGCCCCGGCCGGGCTGATCTCGTCCATGCCTTCGGCGGAGTGCACCACGAGCGCGTGCTCGATGCCGCGCAACCGGAACGCCTCGGCCATGAGCGGCCCGAACGCCTTTGCGCCCACGCCCACCAGCATCCGCGACGGCCGCGCCGGGTTCGAAAGTGGCCCCAGAAGATTGAAAATCGTGCGGATGCCGATCTCCCGGCGAGGTCCACCCACGTGCCGGAAGGCCGGGTGGAACCGCTGCGCGAAGAGAAACACGAAGCCGCATCCTTCGAGCACGCGTGCCGCGCCCGCGCCATCGAGGTCCAGGCTCGCCCCGAGCGCTTCCAGCACATCCGCGCTCCCGCACTTCGATGAGGCCGCCCGGTTGCCGTGCTTCGCCACGCGCACGCCCGCACCCGCGACTACCAGCGCCGCCGCCGTCGAGACGTTGAACGTGTCCCAGCCGTCCGCGCCCGTGCCCACGATGTCCATCACATCGGCTGCGTCCACCGGCTCGGCGTGCCGCGCCGTGACGTCGAGGCCCGCCGCCACCACCTCGGGCGTCTCGCCGCGCATCCGCATCCCGGCCAGGAAGGCGCCGATCTGGGCCGGCGTTGCCGCACCGGTCATGATCTCTTCGAGCGCCGCCGCCGCGTCCTCGCCGCTGATGGCGCCACCGTCCACGAGCGAGCGGATCGCCTCCTGGATCACCATCGCCCGCCCTCCATGTCGAGGAAGTTCTTGAGCAGCTCTTTGCCGTGCTCCGTCGCGATCGATTCGGGGTGGAACTGCACACCCTCCACCGTCAGCTCCTTGTGCCGCACACCCATGATCACGCCGCTTTCCGAGGTCGCGGTCACCTCCAGAGGCGGCGGCTGGGTATCCGGGGTCCCGGCGAGCGAATGGTAGCGCACCGCCACGAAGTCCTCGGGGATGCCCGCGAACACGCCCTTGCCGTCGTGGTGGATGCGCGATGTCTTCCCGTGCCGGATCTCGCCCGCACCGGCCACCGTCCCGCCGTACACGTCATAAATGCACTGGTGTCCGAGGCACACCCCGAGCACCGGCACCTTCCCCGCGAACTCCCGGATGACGTCGCGCGAAATGCCCGCCTCGTCCGGGTTCCCCGGCCCCGGCGAAATCACCACATGGTCCGGCCGAAGCGCGATGCACTCCCCCAGCGACACCTTGTCGTTGCGGAAGACGCGCACGTCCGCGCCCAACTCGCACAGGTACTGGTAGAGGTTGTAGGTGAAGCTGTCGTAGTTATCGATGAGCAGCGTCGTCATCAGTCCACCCTTTCGTTGGCGAGGTCTCCCGCCACCTGCCGCAGCGCCGCCGCGAGTTCCTCGGGCGAATAGCTGTATCCCCGCCGGTCGAGCTTGAACTTCGCCAGCAAATACTCGGGCTCGAACGAACCGGGGTGCCTCAGGTCCAGCGGATACGCGGTCCCCGGCTCCCCCATCAACGCCACCAGGAAGTACCCGTCGCCCGCCGACCGCGTGAAGCGCGCGGCCTCCGCCATCAGGGGCACCAGCACCATTTCGACGCCGTCCACCCGGTAGAACCGCACGCCGACATGCATCGCCTCCTTCTGGAGCGTCACGCCGCCCCCTCACTCGCCAGGCGCGCCAGCAGCAGCACCAGCTCACGGGGGTCGCGCAGCAGGTGCGCCGGCGATGCATCCCTCAGCAGCCCTTCGTCCAGCGTGCCCCACGTCGCCCCCACCGGTAGCGCCCCCGCATTTCGTGCCGCGAACATGTCGGCCGGGCTATCGCCTACGAACACCACCGCCGCGGCGTTGGTCAGGCACAGGCGGTCCATCGCCGCGTACACCGGCGCCGGGTCGGGCTTGTGGTGCTCGGCGTCATCCGCGCCGATCACGGCCCCGAAATACCGCAACAGTCCCGTCGTCTCCAGCTCCTCGGTTGCGCCCCATGAGATCTTCGCCGTGACCACCGCCATCGGCACGCCCGCATCCGCCAGCGCCTCAAGCACCGTGCGCACCCCATCGAATGGCCGATGCTCGCGCGGATTGCCGAAGTAGAAGTCCCGGTACGCCGACACGAATCGCGCGCCCTCGCGCCCCAGCAGCTGCTCCCCCAGCGCCTCCAGGCTCCCCCCGCGGTGGGACCTCCAAAGCTCGAGCGGGTCGATCGTGGAGCCGAGGCATATGCGGTACGCGTGCTCGAGCGCACGCATTCGCGCCGGCGCCGTTTCCAGCAGGGTGTCGTCGAGGTCCCAGAACACCGCCGTCATTCCGCTCTCCCCGGGCGGGCTATCCCCCGCGCGGCGAAGACGCCCTCCATCACCGGCCACGCCTCCAGCGCTGCCGGGAAGCCCGCGTACACCGCCACCATGCGCAGCGTCTCGACTACCTGCGCCGGGCTCGCCCCATGGTTCAGCGCCCCGTTGATGTGCGAACGCAGCGGCCCGGGCTTGCCGCCCATCGCCGCCAACATCGCAACCACCTGAAGGCTTCGCGTCCGCCGGTCGAGTGCCGGGTGGGTCCACACCTCGCCCAGCGCGAAGTCGATGATGTCGCCCGCGAGTTCCGGGCTCGAACGGCGCAGGCCCGCCTCCGCCCGCTCAGGGTCGCCCCCCGAGATTGTCCGCAGGACATCCATCCCCGCCTCATGTCGCGTTTCGGCCGCCTCTGCCCGTGGCACTTCCCGCTGCGCGTTTTCGCCGCCGGTTTCCGGCGCGCCGCCGCCGAACTCCAGCGCCTCGAGCATGAGGAGCGACTCGATCTCCGCGTCGTCGTCCGCGGCCCGCGCCGGGAGCGCCCCGAACGGCTCCATCCCCGCCGCGAGCGCACGCATCAGATCCGCTTCCTCCGTCTCGTCCTCCCAGCCGAACGCGGAGAAGATCGCCCGCCGCACGCGCTCCTCCATCGGCAGGCTTTCGATCTCGTCGACGCCGAACCAGCCGCGCTCGTGGCCTTCGGGATGCGCCGGGTCGCCCGTCCACTCGGTCGGTGCGTAGATGTTCAGCAGGGCATGCCCGCCGGCCTCGAGTGGCAGGTACATCGTCTGCACGAAGTCGTCCTCGATCGCCGGTGCGTTCACGCCGTGCGCCGCGAGGATCGCGTCCATCGCCGCGTCCACGTCCTCGGTCTCCGCCGCGAACGCACCGCCCGGCAGCGACCACGCGCCCTCGGCGTTCGCACGGAACAGCGCGAACCGGCCGTCACGGATGACGATCGCCGCGAGGTGAATGGGGGGCTGATCGGTCATGGCGCCCTTTCGTCCCGAACCCGCCGGCCTAGCCGTACCCGAGGCTGCCCGAGGGATGCTCGGCAGCCGCGATCTCAGCCTGGTCGATCGCCCGCATGGGCGCCGCCAGCTTGTTCACCGTCTCCTGGTACTCCGTCGCCGGGTCGCTGTCGTAGACGATGCCGCCGCCCGCCTGCAGATACGCGATCCCGTCCTTCACCACCATCGTGCGAATGCCGATGCACGTGTCGAGGCTGCCGGCGAAGGAGGCGTAGCCCACAGCCCCGCCGTACACGCCGCGCTTCTCCTTCTCCATCTCCGCGATGAGCTCCATCGCCCGTACCTTCGGCGCACCCGAAAGCGTCCCCGCGGGGAACACCGAGCGCACCGCATCGAACCGCGTCCGGTCGTCGCGCAATTCCCCCGAGACGTTCGAGACGATGTGCATGACGTGCGAATACCGCTCGATGTGCATCAGGTTCTCGACCTTCACCGATCCCGGCTTCGCTACCCGTCCCACGTCGTTCCGCCCGAGGTCCACGAGCATGATGTGTTCCGCCCGCTCCTTTTCGTCCGCGAGCAGCTCCTCCGCCAGCCGGTCGTCCTCCTCGGGCGTCTTGCCCCGGGGCCGCGTGCCCGCGATCGGGTGGTTCGTGATAACGCCGTCCTCCACCCGCACCAGCAGCTCCGGCGAGGCGCCGACAATCTGGAACTCGCCCATGTCCAGGTAGAACATGTAGGGCGAAGGGTTCACCATCCGCATCTGCCGGTAGATGTTGAACGGGTGCACCGCCGTCGGGCGCATGAGCCGCTGCGAAGGCACCGCCTGGATGATGTCCCCCGCGACGATGTGCTCCTTCAGCTTCTCCACCATCAGCTCGTAGCCTTCGCGGCCCACGTTCGAAGCGGCCTTGCCGCCACCGCGCAGCACCGCGCCCACCTCCTCGATGGGCGGCTTCAGGGGGTTGGCCAGCCGCTTCACCACCGTGTCGATCTGGAACGCCGCGTTGTGGTAGCTCGCGTCGATGTCCCCATCGAGCCGGCAGTGCGCGATCACCTTGATCGTGTGGCGCAGGTGGTCGAACACCACCAGGCAATCGCAGAAGAAGAACATCGATTCCGGGATGCCCAGCACGTCCGCCTGCTCGCGGGACATGCGCGGTTCCCAGTGCCGCACCGCGTCGTACGCCACGTACCCGATGGCACCGCCCGTGAACGCCGGCACGCCCTCCACCGCCACCGACTTGAAGCGGTTCAGCTCCTCCTCGAGCGGCACGAGCGGGTCGCCGTCGTACTCCTCGCCCGGGCCCGTGCGCAGCACGCGGTATGGCTGCGTGCCGATGAACGAATAGCGCGCCAGCCGTTCGCCGCCCTCCACAGATTCGAGCAGGAACGAATAGGGCCCCTCGCGCACCTTGAGGAAGGCCGAGACCGGCGTCTCCAGGTCCGCGATCACCTCGCGATACACGGGCACGAGGTTGCCCTCGCCCTTCGCCGCGATCGCCTTCACCTCTTCCAGCGTCGGTCGCAGCATCAGTGCTTCTCCAGGTAATTCAGGTCGAGCGCGTCCCGCACCAGCGCCATCGTCTCCTGCGCCTTCGCCCGGTACCGTGCCGTGCCCGCCGCGAGCGCCTCCCGCACGAGCGGCATGTTCGCTTCGTAGTGCGCCCGCCGTTCCCGGAACGGCTCCAGCATCGTATTCAGCACCGACGTCAGGCGGTCCTTGAGCACCTTGTTCGGCACCCCCGTGCGCTCGTACTGCTCGGCCATGTTCCGGACTTCGTCCTGCTCGGGGTCGAACGCTTCGAGGTAGAGGAAGATCGGGTTCTCCGCCGTCTTGCCCGGCTCATCCAGCCCGCGCGGCGGCCCCGCGTACATCCCCCGGATCTTCTTCGCCACCGCGTCCGCGCTGTCCTTGAGGTCGATGGTGTTCCCGCGCGACTTGCTCATCTTCGCGTTCCCGTCGGTCCCCACGAGCCGCGGTACGCGCCCCACGAGCGCCTCCGGTTCGGGGAAGATCGGCTTGAACTCGCGGTTGAAGCGCCGCGCGGTCTCCCGCGTGAGCTCGATGTGCGGCAGCTGGTCCTCGCCCACGGGCACCAGGTGCGCCCGCGGCATGAGGATGTTTGCCACCTGCATCACCGGGTACGTATAGAAGGCGATGGGCACCGATCGGCCCTTCTTCTTCTCGTCACCCGTCTCGATGTCCGCCATCTCCGCCTTCAGCGTCGGGTTGCGTTCGAGCATGCCCAGCGGCAGGAACCAGCTGAGCAGCGTCGTCAGTTCCGTGTGCTCCGGGACCAGGCTTTCGATGACGAACGACGAACCCTCCGGGTCCAACCCCACCGCGAGCCAGTCGAGCGCCACTTCCCAGACGGCCGCGCGCACCCGCGCGATGTCGTCCGCGTAATCGGAGACCTGGTAGTCCGCGATTAGGAAGGAGCACTCGTAGTCCCGCTGCAGCCGCACCCAGTTCTCGAGCGCGCCAGCGTAGTGCCCGAGATGCAGCGAGCCGGTCGGGCGGATACCCGTGAGGATTCGCTTTCGTTCTGTCATCGGGGCCCTCCGGGGCCGGGCCGTGATCCCGCGGGGCGCGGCGGCGGTGGCGGAGCCTGCCGCCCGGCCGGCGGCCGCGTCCCCGGGCCGCCGCCCATCGCCGGGCCGCGGTCGATCGCCCGCAACATCGCCGTCAGCTGCCGCGAGGCTTGCTCGGCCAGGTCGAACTCGTTCGCGAACACCGTCTCCTGCTCGTTCGTCACCGAAGCGAGCACGTGCAGCCACGACCGGCTCTGCGCCAGCGCGCCGCGCGCGTCACGGTAGAGCCCGACCTGCGCCCCGCCCTCGCGGCCCGCACCTTCCGCGATCAGCGCGCAGGCCAGGCCCGCCTGTTCGAACGCCTTCGCCTGCGCATCCGCCGACGCCTTCAGGTTCGACCCGATCTTCAGCCGGCCGACGGCCACGGTGAGCCGCACCGTCGTCTGCCACGCTTCAACGTTCTGGTACTCGAATTCAGCCATCCGCACACTCCAGGTCGCCGTAGCACCCATCCAGGAACGCCAGCAGCCGGTCCGCCGCCACCGAAACCGCCGCCGCCGCCGATTCGCCATCCGCCGCGAGCGCCGCGATCGCTTCGAGCTCCGCCCCCGAATGCGCCACGTCGGCCGTTTCATGAACCGTGAAGAACTCGTACGCATCCGGCGTCAGCCCGTAAAACGCCTTCAGCCCCGCGATCTTCTGGCGTGCCACCGCCGGCACCTGTCCCTCATAGGCGTAGAGCGTCGCGAGGGCGTCACCGGGCGCACCCTCGCGGCACATCGTGTCGAAATGAGCCACCAACGCGGCCGTCGTCTCGTTCGGGGCCGATGCCTCGACCTGGGCGCGGGGAACGCCGAGCCCTTCCGCGAACTCGAGCCACAGCGCGCGATGGTTCCGCGCGCCGTACTCCTCGTCCCACAGGTTCGCGAGGATCAGCTGCCGCACGCCCGGGTCCTCCACCCGCGAATGCAGCGCGCTCAGAAAGCGCGGGAACGCTGCTTCGAAGTGGAAGTACTGCCGCGCATACTCCCGCAGGCGCTCTTTCGGGAGCGTGCCCTGCGTCCATGCCCGGTAGAACGGGTGCTTGAGAAGAGACTTCTCCTCAAGCACCTCGCCCAGGCGGGTTTCGAGGACGGTCGCGTTGGTGGTCATTTCATCCCTTTCATGGCTGTTTGGGGTGAGTGGCCGCCCGGTCTAGATGACCGGCAGTTCCTTCATCGCCTCGGCGACCTTCTCCTCCGGGTAGTGGTCGTCGATGAGCCGCCCGGCGAGGTAGTCGTCGTATGCCGACAGGTCGAGGAAGCCGTGTCCGCTGAGGTTGAAGAGGATCACCCGCGAGCGGCCCTCCTCCTTCGCGGCGAGCGCCTCGTCGATGGCGCCCCGGATCGCGTGCGAGCTCTCCGGCGCGGGTACAATCCCTTCCGTCCGCGCGAACAGCGTCGCCGCCTCGAAACACGGGTTCTGCGGGTACGAACGCGCCTCGATGTCCCCCTCCGCGTAGAGGTGGCACAGCATCGGCGCCATCGCGTGGTAGCGAAGCCCGCCCGCGTGGATCCCCGGCGGCATGAACGTGTGGCCCAGGGTGTACATCTTCATCAGCGGCGTCAGCCCCGCCACGTCCCCGAAGTCGTACCGGTACTGGCCCTTCGTCAGGCTCGGGCACGAAGCCGGTTCCACCGCCAGGAAACGCGTCGTCGTCTTGCCCGCCAGCTTGTCCTTCAGGAACGGGAACATCAGCCCCGCCGCGTTCGAACCGCCGCCCGCGCAGCCCACGACCACGTCCGGGTAGTCGCCCGCCATCTCCATCTGCTTGATCGCTTCCTGCCCGATGACCGTCTGGTGCAGGAGCACATGGTTCAGGACCGACCCGAGCGAGTACTTCGTGTCCTCGCGCATCGCCGCGTCCTCGACCGCCTCGCTAATCGCGATGCCCAGCGAGCCCGAGCTCTGCGGGTCTTGCGCCAGGATGTCGCGCCCCGCCTGCGTGTCCGAGCTTGGGCTGGGCACGACGGCGCCGCCCCAGAGCTGCATGAGCGAACGGCGGTACGGCTTCTGCTCGTACGACACCCGCACCATGTAGACCTTCGACTCGATCCCGAACTGCTGGCAGGCATACGCCAGCGACGAGCCCCACTGGCCCGCACCCGTCTCCGTCGCGATCCGCTTCACGCCTTCGAGCTTGTTGTAGTACGCCTGCGGCACCGCCGTGTTCGGCTTGTGCGAACCCGACGGGCTCACCCCTTCGTACTTGTAGTAGATCTTCGCCGGCGTCCCCAGCGCCTTCTCCAGCGCCGTCGCACGGATCAGCGGCGAGGGCCGCCAGACCTTGTAGATCTCGCGCACCTCCTCCGGGATGGGGATATACCGCTCCGCGCTCACCTCTTGCTTGATGAGCTCCATCGGGAACAGCGGCGCGAGCGCCTCCGGGCCGATGGGCTCATGCGTCGCCGGGTGCAGCGGCGGCGGCGGCGGGTTCCGGAGGTCCGCCGCGATGTTGTACCAGTGCGTCGGCATCTCCGATTCGGGCAGGAAGATCTTTTTGTCGGCCATGTGCGTGCTCTCCTTGCGGCCTCTGGGGCCGGTCTCGGCGGCGGACCCTCACGGGCGGTCTGGCCCCGCGAACTGCCCCTGTTCGCGGGGAACAAAAAGCCCCTCGCCTGTTCAAAGGACGAGGGGTACTCGTGGTGCCACCTTTGTTCCCCGGCACAGGCCGAGGCACTCGATAGACGACGGCCACGCTCACGCGAAGCGATCGCCCGGGCTCTGATAACGGTGCCCTCTCCGCCAACAGCTACTCGGCCGAAGCCGTTCGCCGCCGGGGCTCCCGGGTCCATTCACCTGTCGCGCCGCCGCCGGGCTCTCACCTGCCCCGGCTCTCTGGAGGCTCGCCTGACCGGCTACTCTTCCCGATCATCGCCAATCTTGAATTGTCGCCCAAACCGTAGGCCCCACCCGCCGGGGATGTCAAGAATCCGGACCCGTCCGCCCCGCCCTCAAGGCAACGTCCAACCGCCCTTCCCCGCCGGGCCGGTTGGCCTTCGCCCATGGCCCGCGATCCCTGATACTGGTGGGGATGAGCACCGTCACCAACGGGCCCGCGCCCGCGGCCGTCAGCACCTACCTCCGCACCCTGGTCGCCCTCGGCGCGAAGTTCGATGCCGATTCGGCCGCCGCCGTCACCGTCCACCGCGATGACATGCTCCGGACCGTCGCGCGCGCCGTCCGTGCTCATGCCGATGGCCTCGCCGCCCTCATCCCTCCCGATGAGATCCGGCTCGCGCACGGCCGCCTCACCGCCGCCACCAGCGCCGAGGCCAGCCACTTCGAGGCCCTCCTCGCCGCCGGCCGCTCCCTCGAGGATGTCGAATACAACGTCCTCGGCGAAATCTCCGACCAGCGCACCGGCGCCTGGAGCGAGATCGAGCACTTCGCCCTCCGTTCCGGCTTCCCGCCCTCCTGGCGCGCCCGCCTCCGTCCCTGACCTCGCCCTCAAGTGGCCATTCCCGGCCCGGTGGTACCCTCTTTCACGGTGGACGCCGAACACCCCATTCCCGATGAACGCCCCCAGCGCCGGCGCGAGTATTCCGGCGCCGGTTCGACCCTCGGCCTCGCCGCCCTGCTCATCGCCGTCGTCGGCGTCGCCGTCTGGTGGTTCGAACTGCGCGGCGATGGTGGCGGCCTCGCCGACGACGGTTTCGGCATCATCCCCCTCGCCGATGCCCTGAATCTCACCGGCAAGGCCCCCGCCGCCGATACCGGCCGCGCTGCCCCCGATTTCACCCTCGCCAACGTCACCGGCGAAGGCGCCACCACGCTGAGTGCGCATCGCGGCAGCTGGGTGCTGCTCAACTTCTGGGCCAGCTGGTGCGGTCCCTGCCGCGGCGAAGCCCCCGACCTCCAGTCCTTCTCCGAACGCACCGCCGGCCGCGCCGTCGTCCTCGGCGTGAACCAGCAGGAGCCCGCGCATACCGCTCGCGCCTTCGCCGAGGATTTCGGCCTGAGCTACCCCCTCGTTCTCGACCGCCGGGGCGAAGTCTCCAACGCCTACCGCGTCGGCGGCGGCCTCCCCGTGTCGATGCTCATCGACCCCACCGGCGTCATCCGCGCCATCTACCCGGGCCGCATCACCGCCGACCAGCTCACCGCCATCGAGCGCGAGTACCTGCGATGACGGCGCGCAGCGAACCCATCACCCCCGCGATGCGCGGCGGCGGCCTCGACCCCCTGCGTTTCACCTGGCAGCTCCTCTGCAACGTGAAGTTCGCGCTCTTCCTCGTCGGCCTGGCGGGCATCGCCGGAATGCTCGGCGTCGTCATCCCCCAGATGCCCATCCCCATGCGCGGTAACCCCGCCGCCCAGCAGGCCTGGCTCGAACTTCGCCGCGATGACTTCGGCGCGCTCACGAACCCGATGGACCGGCTCGGCCTGTTCGAGGTCTTCTACACACCCTGGTTCAACGGCCTCTGGTTCCTCATCATCATCGCCGTCACCGTCTGCACCGTGAGCCGCCTGCGGCCCACCATCCGTAGCGTCCGGCGGCCCGCCAAAGATGTCGGCGACCGCTATTTCGAAACGGCCCACCACCGCGCCAGCTTCACGCACCCCGGTGGCGTCGAAGCCGTCGCCGCGGCCCTCCGCCGGCGCCGCTACCGCGTCGAACGCACCCGCGCCGCCGGCGACGCCACCTACCTCTTCGCCGAACGATTCTCCTGGAGCCAGTACGGCACCTTTGCCAGCCACCTGGCCCTGCTCCTCCTCCTCGTCGGCGGCCTCCTCACCCGCCTGGCGGGCTTCGACAAGACCCTCGTCATCGCCGAAAACACCCCCGCCGCCCGCGTCTTCGATACGCCGGGCCCCGGCCAGATGTTCATCAGCGTCCTCGATAGCCATCGCGGCATCGATGCCGAAGGCAATGTCGTCGACTATCGCAGCGTCATCCAGGTCCGCCGCGGCGACGAAACGAAGACCTGCACCACCACCGTCAACGACCCCTGCAGCGCCTTCGGCTATCGCGTCCACCAGGCCGCCTTCTTCAACGACCTCGCGCGCCTGCGCATCACCGACGCCACCGGCCGCACCGTCTTCGACGACGTCCTCGATTTCGAAAACCGGACCACCGCCGTGCCCCTGCTCAAGGTCACCGACGCCGCGGGAGTTGTGCTCTTCGAACAGGAGCTGCCCCAGATGGGCACGAACACGGGTGCCTCGGCCGGCCCCGAGGACGATGTCGCCATCGCCGCCCTTGCCTTCCCGCGCGCCGCCGGCGCCGCCGCGGACGACATCGCAACCCTCGGGGTCTCGTGGCGCGCCGCCGGCGACGACCTGCGCGTCGTCGTCTCGGGCGACGATGGCGCGCCGCGGACGCTGCAGCGCGGCTCACCCACCGGCGCCGGCGCCTACACGGTCACGTACGAAGGCCCGCGCTCCATCCCCGCCGTTCGCATCAACGACATGCCCGGCGCCATCGACGGCGCCGCCACCGTCCAGATGCTCTCCACCCGCTCCGGCGAGCCCTATCTGTTCGTCACCGGCCTCGGCGAAGACTCCACGGTCCTCACCCGCCGCACGGCCGTCGAACCCGGCACCGGCTACACCTACACCTTCGGAGAGCGCATCGAAGCCTCCGGCGTCTCCGTCCGCCGCGACCCCGGCGACCTCTTCATCTGGGTCGCCGTCGCCCTCGCGACGGTCGGCCTCGGCATCACCTTCTATGTCCCCCGGCGGCGGCTCTGGGTGAAGGTCACCCCGGCGTGCACGCAGATGGCCGGTGTCGCCGAACGCACCACCCGCTTCGGCCGCGAGCTACGCCAATTCGGCGCCTCGCTCGGCTCCCGCGACGCGCTCCTCGCCGAAGACCTGGACCCCTGACCGCGATCCTCGCCAACGCCGAACGACCCGGGCGGCGCACCCGGGTCGTTCGCACTGGAGAAGGGTCTGAATTGATGCCTTAGCGGAGCGTGAATGCGCCGCCGGTCTCGTTGTCCCACACCACCAACTGGTTCCAGCCCGGCGTGAAGACGCCGATCTTCACCACCCACTCGCCCTTCGCGGCGTTCGCCGGCGGCGTCCAGTTCACGGCGAAGGTGCGCGCCTGCCCGGCCGTGAACGCCTGGCCGTCATACCACTTCTGGTACACCTTCTCGCCCGCCGGGTTGTAGAACTCCACGTCCACGAGGTAGTTCCCGGCCTTCGGCGCCGTCACCGAGACGTTCGCCGTCACCTGCTGCCGCGCCGCCAGGGCCGAAGGCGAGGCGTTCGCCACCGTCACCCAGCTGGTCGTCGAAGCCGGAGGCTGCGCCGGCGGGTTCGTCGGCTGCGCGGGCGGGTTGGTTGGCTGCGCGGGCGGGTTGGTCGGCTGCGCGGCGGGCGTGTTCACCGCCGGCGGGAGCGTCGGCGCCCGCGTCGGCAGCGTCTCCGTCGGGTTCGAAGTCGGCGTCGCCGTCGGCGGCAGTTGCGGCAGGCTCCCGCCGCCACCGTTGCGCGGGCCGACGACGCTCGCATGCTTCTGCGTGAAGGTTGAGGCCGCGGCGAAGTCGATCGCCATCTTGTCCGCCGTCTTCTCCGGGAAGAGCGACCAGGCCCACGAACCGGCATAGCCGCGCGTGTAGAAGTTCTCCCAGCGGTCCACCGCCGCCTGCCCGGTCCCCGAGAAGAACTCGCCAACCACCAGCGGCCCATCGATGCCGTACTGCGCCTTCACCGAAGCGTAATCACGGGCCGGCATGTTCCAGTCGCCCGGCTGCATGTAGTCGTACCAGTGCGCCTGGTAGTAATCGAGGCCCATGCCCGTCCAGAACGTCAGGCCGTCCAGCATCGCCGACCCGACCGTCACGTATTTGCTCGAATTGGCGTGCACCGCGTTCACGATCCCCCGGACCGTCGCCTGCGTGTTCGCCGAATTCACCTTCCCGTTCCACATGTCCCATTCCGGTTCGTTAAATACTTCCCACGAGAAGATGCGCGGCTCGTTCGCATAGCGCGCGAACAGCGGAGCCAGAACGTCGGCCAGCTTCTGGCGCTGGGCAGGGTCGTTCACCCACCCCTGCGGGATGTCGCCCGGGAAGTTAAACAGCACCAGCGTGTAATACAGGTCGTACTGCCGGGCGAGCGCAAGCGCCGCGTCGAGGTCGGTGTAGACCGCGGGGTTGATCCCCGAAGGCGCGCCCGAAGCGTCACGCGTCACCTGCCAGGCGTCACCCTCGAACATCCACCAGCGGACGTTGCGGAGGCCGGCCTGCTGCGCCTGCGCGAGCCGCGGTCCCATCGCCCCGCTCGTGCTCGAAACGCCGCCCTTCGCGCCGCAACCGAAGTCGCAGGCCCAGTTGTACCAGGCCATGTTGGCCCCATGCAGATTCCACGCGCCGCCCTGGTAGGGCACGGTCGACCCCGCCGGCACCGCCGCCTCGGCGCCCTTCGGCCCATGCCCGGGCACCATGAACAGCGATGCCGCGAAGGCGGCAAGGATGGTTGCGGCAACGAACAGACCAATGCGTTTCACAGCGAGCTCCCCACGTCCACGGCCCACGCAGGACCGCTACCTCTCCCTTCGACGGTCACGAAGGCGAGGCGAAGTGGGGGGAGTCCCTATCCCCGGCTGGTGCTCCCCGGTTGTCACGGCCAGATGAAAAAGAGGAGATCGGGTGGCGGACCAACCACCTCAACACATGCGCTCAACCGCGCGGCGTCCGCCGTTCCCTACGGTGGTTAAGAGTGCCGAACCGGGACCCCTCGATCCGCAAAAGACGGTAAGGCGAACGTAAAATAAGCATGACTAGACGTAATCGCCCACGAGTTCTCTTCCTCGGCTCCACCTACGCCGGCTGGAAGACGCGTCAGCTCAACATCGAGGCCCACACCCGCGCCGATGGCCGCATCGACCCGGTCTACCGCCAGGTCACCGGCTGGCACGACGGCGGCCTCATCGAGCGGCTGCCCGCCCCTCGCGGCTTTCGCGGCCGCGCCCGGGCGGTCGTCGAAGCGCGCTCCTTCGCCTCCATCCCACGCCCCGATGTCATCTGGACGAGCTGCGGCGAACTCGTCGTGCCCTACCTCTGGGCCCAGGCCGGTCCGCTCAAGCGCCCCGTCGTCCTCGAAACCGATTGGAGCTTCGAGCAGCAGGAGTCCATGGCGCCCCTGTATTTCAATCGCGAACCGCGCCGCGGCCCCCGCCGGAAGCTCTCGGAACTCTCCGAGCGCGCGCTCTTCTCGCAGGTCTCGCTCTTCACCCCGATCTCGAACTGGGCCGCCGATGGCCTCCGCCGCGTCGGCGTCGAGGACCACCGCATTCGCGTCCTCCACCCCGGGGTCGATCTTTCGCTCTGGAAGCCGCTTCCGCGCCGCGTCCACGAAGGGCCACTCAAGCTCCTCTTCGTGGGCGGCGATTTCGCGCGCAAGGGCGGCCACATCCTCCTCCAGGTCATGCGCGAACGCTTCGCCCGCGATTGCGTGCTCGACGTCGTCACGCGCGAGGATGTACCCGGAACCCCCGGCGTCACCGTCCACCGCTGCGAACCGAACTCCCCTGAGCTCGTGCGCCTCTACCAGGAAGCCGATCTCTTCGTCATGCCCACCCGCGCCGAATGCTTCGGCCACGTCAGCGTCGAGGCCATGGCCAGCGGCCTCCCCGTCATCGTCGGAGACGTCGGTGGCGCCCGCGATATCGTCGAGCCCGGCGAAACCGGCTGGCTGGTCCGCCCCGAGGCCGGCGCGCTCGCCGATGCCCTCGCCGCCGCGTTGGCCAACCGCTACATCCTCCCCGAAATGGGCGCCCGGGCCCGCCGCGTCGCCGAGGAACGCTTCGATGGCGTCCGCAACGACCAGGTCCTGGTCGAGCTGATTCTCGAGCAGGCCGCCCGCCATCGCCTTCCGCGCAGCCTCCGCGAGGTGCACGCATGAGCCGCCAGAGGCCCATCCGCCGTGTCGTCCTCGCGCTCCAGTCCACCGCCGTCGGCGGCATGGAGACCCACGTCATCGACCTCGCCGCCGAATACGTCCGCCGTGGCATCACCACCACCGTCTTCGTGCCCGAAGCGCCGCTGTTCGACGGCGTGGCCGCGCGCGTGACCGCCGCCGGTGCCGCCGTCCTCCGCCTCGATACCGACGCCCGTGGCGGCCGGCGCCAGCAGCTTCCACGCCTGGCACGCCTCGGCCGCACCCTTCGCACCCTCCACCCCGACGCCGTGCACCTCCACACCGGCGGCGCGACCGGCGGCCTCGGCTTCGTCGCCCTCGCCCGCGCGGCCACCCGCGCCACCGTCGTCGTCACGGAGCACGATGTCCCCGTCGAAGCACCCACGCGCCCGGCGCACGCCGCGCGCTTCGCGATGGACCACCTCGGGCACACGCTCGTGGCCGTTTCGCGGCGCAACGCACGCCTCCGCCGGGAGCGCCTCGGCGTCCGCTGCGGCAGCTTCGCCGCCATTCTCAACGGCGTCCCCCTCGACGACACGCCGGACGCCGAGCGCACCGCCGGCCGCGAGCGTGTCCGCGCCAGCCTCGGGATCGACCCGGAAGCCACCGTCATCGGCAGCCTCGTCCGGCTCGCCGAAGGCAAAGGCCTCCTCGACCTGCTGCCCGCGTTCGCCATCGTCCGTGCTCAGGCCCCCTGCGACCTCCTCCTCGTGGGCGATGGTCCCCTGCGCGGCGAGCTCGAAGCGCGCGCCGCCGAGCTCGGCATCGCCGCGCACGTCCACTTCGCCGGCAACCAGCCGAACCCCGCGCCCTACCTCGACGCCATGGACGTGTTCGCCCTCGCCGTCCCCGCGGGCTCGATGTCCATCGCGCTCCTCGAGGCCATGGGCCGCGGCCTGCCCCCCGTCATCACCTTCTGCGGCCCCGAGGAGGCCGTCATCCCCGGCGAGACCGGCCTCGGCGCGGAGCCCCGCAACCCGGAGTCGCTCGCCGCGTCCCTGGCGATGCTCGTCACGAACGCCGGCCTGCGCGCGCGCCTCGGTGCCGCCGCCGCCGCGCACGTTCGCCGGCACTTCTCCGTCGCCCGCGTCGCCGACGACCTTTTGGAGCTGTACGCATTGCACGGCGCGCCCACCCCGCCGCGATTGCGCGCCGATGGACCAGCCAATCCCCGCCCGGGGCACTCCCTCGTGGCGCGCCCGGAGGGCACAGGATGACCATCCAGGAATCCGCCGGAAACAGCTACGCACGCTGGCTCGATGGCCGCGCCCGCCTCGTCGCGGGCGCCCTCAAGGATATTCCGAACGTCCCCGGTGGCCTCACCCTCGATGTCGCGGCCGGCGATGGCGGTTACTCCGCGATGGTCGCCGCCGCCCTGGGCACGCGCCTCGTCACCCACGACATGAGCGCGGGCGAATGCCGCGCCGCCCACGCCGCGGGCCGTTCCGCCGTCCGCGGCGACGCCCTCCGCCTTCCGTTCGCCGATGCCTGTGCCGACGTCACCGTCGCCTTCGAGATCATCGAGCACTTCGACGCCTGGAACGCCGGCGCGCTCCTCCGCGAGATCGCACGCGTCACGAAGCCCGGCGGGCACGTGCTGCTTTCGACCCCGAACCGTTATTCGCTCGAGTCCTGGAAGGGCATCGCCCGCTACGTCCGCGATGGCACCGTCTGGAACGCCCGCGACGATACCCACGTTCGCCTTCTCAGCCGCCGCTCGCTGCTCAAGACGGTGGGCTCGGCGCTCGAAGTCGAACGCTGTCTCGGCTACTACCTCGTGCCCGAGCTGCGCGGCCGAGCCACCGGCTGGACGCACGTCATTTCCTCGAACCCCGTCGCCGCAGGCCTCTGCCACAAGCTCCTGGTCGTCGCGCTCAAACCCTGACGGCCGTCATCGAGCACCTCGAAGGCACGACCGTCGCCGCCGCCATGGAGTACGAAAGGCATCGCGACCCCGCCCGGGACCCGCTCGCGAAGCGCAACAGCCTCGCCTGAATGCCGTCCCCCAGGGCGCGCGACCTACGAACGAACGAATGGCGTCGCGGGCGGTGCCGTCCCGGCGGCGGGGGGCACAGGGTCGAGCTGCCCGGTCGCTTCCATCCGGCGGAAGACCGCGCCCGTCACCTGCCCAACATCGGCCGCAAGCCGCAGCCCATCCAGGAATCCCTTGAGGTGCCGCCACGCCGGCTTCACGCCCCGGGGCTTCTGCCCGCGCGCGATGTGCCCCAGCGGCCGCCGCAACAGGCCCGCCTCGGCGATGGCGAAGTGGCCCACCGCCCGCCAATCGCCCTGGCGAAGCCGCCGGCCCCAGAACACCCCGGACCCATGCATCGAGGATGCGTGGATGGCGTCCATGCCCGCGTGCGGCCGGAACCCGTGCGTGTGGATCACTTCGACATCCGCCGCCGCCAGCCACTTCGCGCCGCTGCGGTGCACCTTGTACGCCATCGAGACGTCGTTCGCGCGCACACCCGGGTTCGCCGGGCCGAGCAGCTCATCGAAGCCGCCAATGCGCCGCAGGAGCGTCTTCCGCGCGGCCATGCACCCGCCCGAGCAGTGCCGCATGAGCGTCCGCACGCCGTCGCCGCGGCGCACCAGGTCGCCCGCCAGGCACTCCGGGATTTCGCCCAGCGCCGGGTCGAACGATGGCGCCCGCAGGTTCCCAAAGACAAACCCGAGCTCCGCGTCACGCTCGAAGTGCCCCACGATCGACGTCAGCCAGTCCGGCGCCGGCTCGCTGTCGTCGTCCAGGAACGCCACCAGCTCGGCGCTTGCGAGCGCGGCACCATAGTTCCGCGCCGGGCACCCGCCGGGCCGCGGCATCCGCCGGTAGTGGAACCGCTCGTCGCCGAACGCCGCCGTGAGGTCGCGGCTGGCCTCGCTATCGCTCTGGTCCATCACGAACACTTCGAAGTCCGCGAGCGTCTGCCGGCGAAGGGCCGCCAGCGCGTCCCGCAGGAACTCCGCCCGGTTCCGCGTCGGGATCACGACCGCGATCGCTGGCGCCGGCATCAGAACCATTCCTCCCAGCGGTCGAACGCCCCGCCCAGCGCCGCGCGAAACACCCGGTCGCCGTCGAAGCGCGTCACGAATGTGCGCGGCACCGTCCCCGGGAAGCGTGTCTCCTCCGCCTGCGCGTAGACCGCCGTGTATCCGGCCGCGCGCGCCGCCTGCTGCGCCGCCTCCGTCCAGTTTCCCGATTGTCCGAAGGGGATCGCAAACGTGCGCGCGTCGATACCCGTGCGCGCCGCGATCACCTCCCGCGACCGCGCCAGCTGCTCCAGCGCGGCGTCACCGTCCAGGTTGCGAAAGTTCGGGTGACTCAGCGAATGGCTCCCGATGTCCGCCCCCATCGCCGCGAGCGTCTCGATCTCGCGCCAGCCCAGGATTGTCCCCTCGCCGAAGTCGTGGCGGCCGTCCGCCACTCGCTCGACGGAACACCGCGAATGGGATGTCGAGCTCCTGCAGGATGGGGGCCGCCTTAGTCAGGACTGTCGAAACGCCATCATCGAAGGTGATCGCGAGCGTGCCCGGCCCGGCCGAGCCATCGGCGATCGCCGTCGCCGGCACGAACCGCCAGCCCTCATCCAGCGCCAGCCGCAGCTGCCGTTCGAATCGCCCCGGCGCGACGTCGTTGATCCCCCATTCCGGCGTTCCCACCGAGTGGTAGCAGAGGATGCGCGCGCGCACGCGATGCTTTTCCCGGGCGCGATCGCGTTCCGTTCGCAGCATGCGCGCCGCCGCCACCCGCGCCCGGGTGATGCCCGCGCGCCGCGCCGTGCGCTTCGCCGTGCTAAGCAAGGGCCGCGCGGAGGGCATCGATTACCTCGTCCTGTTCCGCCTCTGTCATGCCCGGGTACAACGGCAGCAGAAGCGTGTTCGCCGTCGCCGCCTCCGTCTCCGGGAGCGACACGTCCGGCCAGCGTTCGCGGTACCACGGCTCCAGGTGAATCGCCATCACGCCCCGGCGGCTCGCGATCCCTTCGCCGCCAGCGACGCCATGATCGCCGCCCGGTCCTGCCCGTTGAGCCGCACGCAGTACGACTGGTACGTGTGCCGGTACCCCTCGGGCACGAACGGCGTCTCCAAACGCGGGTCGCCCGCGAGCAGCGCGTCATACCGGCGGGCGAGCGTTCCCCGCGCGTCGAGAATCCCTTCCAGGCGGCCCATCTGCACCGTGCCCACCGCGCCCTGGATGTCTGTCATCCGGTAGTTGTAGCCAAGCTCGCGGTACTCCTCGATGTCCGTCGTCCCCGAGGTGTGCCGCGCGAGGTCGCTCGACGACGCCCCGTGCGACCGCACGCAGCGCAGGTACTCGGCCGCCCGGTCGTCGTTCGTCGTGATCATCCCGCCTTCGCCGCTCGTGATGCTCTTGCGCGGGTGGAAGCTGAAGCAGGTGAAGTCGCTTAGCGCGCCCACGCGCCCTTCGCCCGCGGTTGCCCCGAGCGAGGGCGCGGCATCCTCGACCACTCGCAGGCCATGCTTTCGCGCGATCGCCGCCACGGCCGGGATGTCCGCCGCGAGCCCGATCTGGTCCACCGGGATGATGGCCTTCGTGCGCGGCGTGATCGCGGCCTCAATCAGCGCCGGGTCGATGTTGTACGTCCGCCGGTCGATGTCCACGAACACCGGTGTCGCTCCCGCATGCACGACCGCGTTCGCCGTCGCGATGAAGCTGAACGACGGGCAAATGACCTCGTCGCCCGGGCCCACGCCGGCCGCCAGCAGCGCCAGGTGCAGCGCCGTCGTGCAGTTGCTGGTCGCGATAGCGTGCTTTGCGCCCACGTACTCCGCGACCGCGTTCTCGAAGGCCTGCACGCGCTGGCCCTGCGAAAGCCACCCCGAGAGCACGGCCTCCGCCGCGGCGCGCGCTTCTTCCTCGCCCACGCACGGCTTCGTAATCGGGATCATCGCGCGCCCACCAGTTCGCGGCCGAGGCTCCGGTGCCAGAGCGCCAGGTCCCGCAGTCCGTCTTCCAGCGTCGTCTCCGCCACGAAGCCGATCCCCTCGCGCGCGTGCTCCGTCGCCGCCAGCCGCCGCGTCACCGGGTTCACCTTCCGAACGGGCTCGAATACCGGCTCCATCGCTGCGTGGCCCGCCGCGTCGCACAGCAGCCGGCAGAGGTGCCGCAGGCTCGTCTCCACACCCGTCGCGACATTGAACACGTCGTCCGAGGTGTCCGACTTCATCGCCCGCACGTTCGCTTCCGCCACGTCGCCGACGTACACGAAGTCCATCGTCTGCATGCCATCGCCGAAGATGATCGGCGCCTGGTGGTTCTCCAGCCGCTGCAGCCAGCGGATCATCACTTCCGTGTACACCCCGTAAGCGTCCATCCGCGGCCCATAGATGTTGAAGTAGCGCAGCGCCACATACGGCAGCCCGTACATGTCGTTGAACGCGCGCAGGATCTGTTCGTCCGCAACCTTCGCCGCGCCGTAGAGCGTGCGGTTGTTGAACGGGTGCGCCTCGTCCATCGGCACGTACGAAGGCTCCCCATACACGCTCGCGCTCGACGCCGCGACGACCTTCCGCACGCCCGCGTTGACCGCCGCCTCGAGCACGTTGAACGTCCCGCCGATGAGGCTATCGACGGCCAGCCGCGGCATCTCGGCGCACTGCGTGATGCGCAGCGCCGCCTGGTGCCAGACATAATCCATACCGGCCATCGCCCGTGCCACCGTCGCCGGGTCCGTGATGTCCCCCTCGACGACCGTGAGCTTGCGCAGCCCCGCCCGCGCCGCGTCCAGGTTCTCGTGCCGTCCGCGCACGAAGTTGTCGAGCACGACGACCTCGGCCACATCCTCCGCCACGAGGCGGTCCGCGATGTGCGAGCCCACGAGACCCGCGCCACCCGTAATCAGAACCCGGCTGCCCTGGAGGATGTTCATGCCGCCACCGTCCTTCCTGCCGCCGCGCGGCCTTCCACGAACGCGCGAATCGCGCTGCACACCGCATCGACCTCGTCCTTCGTAATCGAGGGGTGCATCGGCAGCGAAAGAATCTCGCGCACGGCCGCCTCCGTGCGCGGCAGCGAGCCAGCCCCCGCACCGTTCGCGGCGTACGCCGGCTGCAGGTGGATGGGCGTCGGGTAGTGCACCGCCGTCGCGATGCCGCACTCGCCCAGGTATCGCGCCAGCGCCTCCCGTTCCGGGTGCCGGACGACATAGAGATGGAACACGTGCCGTTCGCCCAGCGGCTCCGGCGCCTGCAGTCCCAGTCCCGTGAGCCCCTTCGCATACCAGCCCGCCGCCGCGATGCGTGCCGCGTTCCATTCGGCGAGGTGCGGCGCCAGCACGCGCAGCGCGGCCGCCTGCAATTCCGACATCCGGTAGTTGTAGCCCGGTTCGACGTGGACGTGGCGCGCCGCCTGCCCGTGATTCCGAAGGCTCGCCACCCGCTCGGCGATGGCGGCGTCGTTCGTCAGGACCATACCGCCTTCGCCCACGGTGCCGACGTTTTTCGTCGGGTAGAAGCTCAGGCAGCCTGCGTCCGAAAGCGTCCCCGCGAACCCGCCGCTTAGCATCGCGCCATGGGCCTGGCAGGCATCCTCGATCAGCTTCAGCCCGTGCCGCGTCGCGATCGCCCGCAGCGCTGGCATATCCGCCACTTCCCCATACAGGTGCACCGCGATGATCGCCCGCGTCCGCGGCGTAATTCGGCGCTCCACGTCCGCCGGGTCGATCACGTGGCCGCCCTCGACGATTTCCGCGAACACCGGCGTCGCGCCTGCGAGCGAGATCGCCTCCGCCGTCGCGATGAACGTGTTCGCGACCGTGATCACTTCGTCGCCATGGCCTACGCCGCACGCCTGGAGCGCCAGGTGCAGCGCCGCCGTGCCGCTGTTGACGGCCAACGCGTGGGGCACGCCATACGCCGCCGCGAACTCCCGTTCGAACGACTCCACTTCGTGTCCCTGCACGAACGCGCCCGAATCCACCACCCGCGCGAACGCCTCGATGAGCGCGTCACGCGTCGGCGCGTGCAGCCGGCTCATATCGACAAACGGGACCTTCATGCCGCCACCTCCACCGGGTATCCGCCGCGCCGGAGCGATTCCTGCGCGGCCTCGATGATGCGAACCACCCGCAGCCCGAGCTCGCCCCCCGAAACTGGCAGCTCCTCACCCCGGACCACGCGCGCGAAGTGCGCCGTCTCCGCCGCGAGCGCCTCCATCTTGTCCAGCCGCGGTGCCACCACGTCGCCCGTGCGGTACTCGACCAGGCTGCGGTAGATGTCCTCCTGCGAAGCGCACAATCGCGCACCCGAGTCGTACACCTTCAGCTTCTCGTCGATTTCCGCGTCGTCGTACACCAGCATCTTCTTGCTGCCGCCGATGATCGTCCGGCGCACCTTTGTCGGTGCCAGCCAGTTCACATGGAAGTGCGCCAGCAAGGGCGGCTCGAACTGGATCGTGATGTACGCGATGTTCTCCACGTTCGTATCCACATGCCGCGCCCCGAACGCCGAAACGCTCCGGATCGGGATGTCGATGAGGTGCAGCATGATCGAGATGTCGTGCGGTGCCAGGTCCCAGATCACGTTCGTTTCGTGCTGGAACAAGCCAAGATTGATGCGCGTCGAGTCGTAGTAGTAGACATCGCCAACCTCGCCCGACTCGAAGTAGCGCTTCATCCGCTTCACCGCTCCCGTGAAGAGGAACGTGTGGTCGACCGCGAGCGTGCGGCCGCAGCGGCGCGCCAGCTCCACCATCTCCTCCGCATCCGCGACGCTCGTCGCCAGCGGCTTTTCCACCAGCACGTGCTTCCCCGACTCCAGCGCGCGAACGACCAGGTCGTGATGCGTTTCGGGCGGCGTCGCCACCACCACGGCGTCGATCGCCGGGTCCCGCAGGACCTCGTTCGCGTCCGTGGTCAGGTAGGTCGCCGGGTGGTTCGCCCTTGCGGCCATGAGCCGTTTCGTGCTGAGGTCGGCGATGGCGGCCAGCGTCGTCTCGCTGTGCTGGGCGATGTTGCGCGCGAGGTTCGGGCCCCAGTAGCCATAGCCAAGGACCCCCACGCGCACCGGGTCCGGCCCCACTGCGGTGGAGGGCACGCTCGACGGGCGAGGCAGAAGCGTTGTCATAGGTTGATAGTCGGCCGCAATCGTGGAGGGCGGATTGAGGCATGGTTGCAGCTCCGTCCACCATTCGGTGACCGCCAGGAAACGAAAGGAACAACCGGGTAACCGCCGCCCCCGCCAGATCATCGCGACAGGAGTTGTCGCGATTGTGATCTCAGAATCCCCCGCGTAGGATCCTCGGCGCTATGGAGGGCGGATTGTGGGCGGTGCAAAGGAACTGAACCAGGCACTCGCGGAGCGCATCAAACACGTTCAGCTCATCGGCGAGATCCAGCTCACGGACGACGAGTTCAAGCAGGCAGTCCAGGAAATCCGCGATCTCGTACGGCGACGCCAGGATCCGGGTGATTATCCGAGCATGCTGGCCGCCGTCATCACGGAGATCGCCGCGCGCCAATCCGACGGGATCACCCTCTGGCCCCACGTGGCGGACGCGCTCGCCCTGAACGAAGACCAGGAGAAGGAACTCGGTTCCTGGTATGTCAAATACCTGAGGAGCAAACAGCTCCCGGACTTCGAGTATCTCGTTCGAAGCGAGAGCGCAATGCGATACCGGACGCGCGTCCTCGCGCACGCGCTCGTCCCGCGTCTCCTCGTACCGCGTTTGATGGAATACGTCCTCTGGCCAGCGGTCACCACTCCCGAAGGCGCAGGCTCGACCGGGGATGAGATTCAGCAGAACCTCGCCCGCCGACCAGCGGATGAGCGCATGCCTCGCTCGCTGCGCAGGTTCATCGTCTACGGAGGTCCGGCCGCCCGCGACGTCCTCGACCGATGCCTCGCGTTCGCCCGGCACATCGCCGAACAGCGCGCCGACAGTGGCTACGGCCTGCCACCCTGGCTGCGCGATGCGATCAAGGAATGGGTCCTGGCGCGCCCGGTCGCCGAACGCGCGCCCGCCGTGCTGCGCGAGGCTGCCCGTCGCCGATACAAAGTCCCGGCCCTCACCTTCGACCCCGGTCTCTGGCGAGTGGTTCTCGAACTCCCGCATCAGGATCCCGCTGTCGGCCCGCTGACCTGGCGCGTGAATGCCCCCGGCGTCCGGCCGGCCCAATACCCGGCCACGTTGCCGCTCTGGCAGCGGCTTGGCACGAAGACCGAGCATGAGCTTACCGGCAGCTTCGCCGCCCTCCAGGTTGACCTCGTAACCCCCGACGGAGGAACTGCCGCGGCATGGAGCCTTCCCGCCCTCAGTGTCGCGCGCCCCGCGCTTTTCTTCTCAACCGCCACGCTGCGCGCGCGGTCGGGCGGCGGATTCCTCGAGGGCGATGACTGGTACCTGCTCCGCGACGCTGCTGCTCCCATCAGCACCGACGGCGAGCTGGTGTCAATCCAACCTCCACGGGAACTGCACGGCGCCTGGGGGCGGGTCGTGGCCGAATGCGTGGGCGTCGAAGGCGGCAGCTGGTTGCGGGTCGGTGACAGCGAGTTCGAACTGGTACGCGAACCCGCCCGGGCCCGCCTCTCCGCCCCCGGTATCCCGGATTACCTGGCACCCGTCGAGGAGGGCGTGCTCGCCTTCGAAGACCAACTCCCGGAGGTCCTCATCCCGGGCACGGACGGTGATGACAGCCTGCTAAGGAACTGGCAGATCGCGGTTCGGAACGTGACTGGCGAACAGGCTGCCCGGTCACCCCGTGAACTCGGCGCCGTGTTCGACCCGGAGCAAAAGCACTGGCGCGTCCCGCTCCAGGAACTCATCCCGCGCGAAGACGTGGGCCGCTGGGAGCTCGAAGTCGCGGGCCCCCTCGGCCAGGGCTTCCAATCGACCCTCCACCTCCTTCCGCGAATGACACTGGAGGTCCCCCGGGAAGTTGCCATCGCGGGGGCGGCGGCAGCTCCCCGCGCCGTCATGGTCGAAGTTGACGCCAGCCTTGAGGTGCTTGAACAGAAGGACCGCGCGGAGCGAGACGGCACCCTCTGGGTACTTGAAGACCGCAATCGCAACGGGCGCATCCCGTTCAACGTTCGTGATCCCCGCAGTGGCCGCGAAGTCTCGGCGGTGGTTGTGCTTCCGACCGTGCGTTGGCGCTGGCGTGGAAATGCGCAACGGGACTACCAGAAGAAACTCACGCGGCCGGTCAAGGAGCTCCTCAGAGGAGATTGGACGCTGGAGGTGGAAGCGCCGCGCGGCGCTCGGCTCTCGCTGACGCTCTGGGAGTCCGGAGCACGGGCCCCATCGCAGCAGGAGGAGATCGCCCGAACCTCCCCGGCAAGAGTCAGCCCGGCACGATTTGCCGACACACTCGCCGCGAGCACGGCGGCGCTGTTCCAATTCCGCCTCGAGCTTGCGCGGTCCGGCACCGAACCGGTCCGCAGCCTCGTCGCCGCCACATTCAAGCCGCCGCGCGTCTCGGGTCTCACGCCTCGCCTCGAAGGCGACGAACTTATCTTCACCTGGCATCAAGAACACGTCCGCGAGAACCTCACCATTCGCCTCGACAGCCAGTGGGCCCCCTGGGAGCAGATCGAACCCGCACCGGCCGTTCGCGTGGGCGACCGGTGGGAGGCTCGCTTCCCGGGCATGTCCGAGTGGCCAGGCCGGTTTCGGTTCGCCATTTGGTCGGAGGACGATTGGCTTGGGAGCGCACAGCTCTACACCCGCGGCCTCACCATCGGCGATGGCGACCTCGACCAGTACCTTCGATCGCTCCCACACAGCGTGGAGGGCCTCCTTGAGCGGGCGCTGGCGCAGCCGAACCAATCGAAGGCCATGGAGGACGTCGCCAGGCTGGCGAGCGATCCCGTCCACGCCCGCCGTCTGGTGGAGATTTTCTGCACGGTCCTCAGCAAAGAGCTGCCCGACACGTGGACCGAAGCCTCGTGGCACGCCGTCGGAGACGCCCTCGGCAAGGCCGACATCGACGTCACTCCCCTGCTGGCCGCGCTTGTCGAGGCCCCCCGGAGCGAACGCCTCCTGACGTTTGTGAGAATGCTGGGCATCCCGAGATGGCGAAGCGCCTGGCGGGTTCGCGCCCACGTTTCCGACGCCCTCCGGACCGGCCTGTGGTCGCTCTGGCCGCCACTGGGCGCCGCGTTCGACTTTTCGCTTGATGAAGAACGTGCACGCGATCGCTGCCGCGACTACCTCGGCGTCGCCGCCGGCGACATCCCGGTGAAGGATCATGGCTCAATCGCCGGGCATCTTAGCAGCCTGAGCGGCCCCGGGGACGCGCTCTTCCGCCAACACACCGAGCCCGATGCCATGTTGCTCACTAACGGTGGCTGGGAGGCCTGCAAGGCCCTGACGTTCAACTCGCTACAGGGTGGAGGTGGCCCCGCTCGCGCCCTCGCCGGCGACCTTCTATCCATCGTCGACGCACTCCGCGGCCCCTACGATGACGCCAACGAAGCCATAAAGCCGAAGCTCCGGTACGACTTCTGCGCCGTGCGAACCTTCCCTGGCGCGCGCACCGGCTATGGCCTCTTCCCGGCGATGTCCCTCGCCTGGGCGCTGGAGGACCGCCTCGTGGCCCGCGGTATCCTGCCCCCAACACGCGTCCGCGCGCCACTCCTTGAGCTTCGCGGCGCATTTCCTGAACTCCACGCACATGACCTCTGCCTGGCAGAGCTGATCGTAGCTTCGAGGTTCCGCTCATGACCCGTCTTGACCCCATCGCCACCCGGGATGCCATCGAGGCGGCCTACGGCCGTTATCTGCGCTCGGTGATGCGCACCAACGATCCCGCAATCAACGAAGCGATACGCAACGAGTGGACCCGCCTCGGCGAGAATGTGCCGCTTGTCGCCGGGCCTATCCTGGAATCGTCGCCGCCCTTCCGGCCCGGCCCCTCCATTCGAGACATGGTCGCGCAGGGCACCCTCTCCCAGAGCTGGCTCCAGCGGCGCATGGAGCACGGCCTGCCCATTGACCGTCCCCTCTACGCGCACCAGTCGAAGGCGGCCGAGCACGTCGTTGGGCGCGGCCGGAACCTCGTGGTCGCCACCGGCACGGGCAGCGGCAAGACGGAGGCCTTCCTCATTCCCGTCATCGACGCTCTACTCCGCGAACAGGAAGCCGGAACGCTCGGCCCCGGCGTCCGCGCACTTCTCCTCTACCCCATGAACGCACTCGCGAATGACCAGCTCAAGCGCCTGCGCGAGCTTCTCGCGGACTGCCCCGAGATTACATTTGGCCGCTACACGAGCGAGACCAAGGATACCCACGCCCGGGCCGAGGCCGCCCGCCGCGACCTCCGCCTGCCCCCCGCCCGGCCCAACGAGCTCATTTCCCGCGACGAGATGCAGCGAACGCCACCCCACATCCTTCTCACCAATTATGCCATGCTCGAGTACCTCCTCATGCGGCCCGGCGACCGGCCGCTGTTCGAACACGACGGCCGCGGCTGGCAATTCGTCGTGCTCGACGAGGTCCACTCCTACGACGGGGCCCTCGCCCTCGAACTGGGCATGCTCATGCGCCGGCTGCTCGACCGTGTTGGCCGGGCGCCGTCCGATGTCCGGTTCATCGGCACATCGGCCACGCTTGGCAGCGGGGAGGGCAGTTTCCCGCAGGTCGCGACGTTCGCGTCAAACCTGTTTGGCAGCATCTTCGAGTACGTCCCGGGTGATCCCTCAAGGCGGGACGTACTCGGCGCCGAACGCCTTCGCCTGGAGCTGCCTCCTCCCGATGCCTCGATGACCCTCGCCGATGCGCTCGCCGAGGGCGACGCAACCACACGCTCCGAGAAGCTGCTCGCGATCCCGGGCGCACAGGCCCTTTTGCGGGGAATCGCCGACCGCCCTCGCCGTGCCGAGGATCTCGCCCGCGAGATCTTCCCGGGCCAGCCCGGCGCCGTCTCGCTGACGACCGCACTGGTCGATGCCCTCGCGACTCACCGCCGGCCAGGCGAGGACCACCCCATCCTTTCAGCCCGCTACCACACGTTCGTTAGGGCGATCGAAGGACCGTCCATCTGCCTGCGCCCGCACGGGCCCAGTCACCTTCCCCGCATCTCGCTCGTCTCGGATCGGCACTGTCCCGACTGTGGCGAAGATGCGCCCATGGCCGAGTTGGCCACATGCCGCCGGTGCAACCAGTGGTACGTCCGCGGCCAGGCTCCCCGGGCCCGCCTCGAAAGAGCGGACGGATTGGATGACACCCAACCGGATGGCAGCCCGTCTTCCGTCCGGTATTTCGCCCCCATCCCGGGCGAGTTCGGTTCCGCCGACGACGACGATGAGATCAACGACGGAGACCAGACGGCGAGCGGCGATGCCGTAGAGCTCGTCGCTTGTACCTACTGCTGGCAGCTCGGCGATGCCAGCCCGGGCTGTGCGTGCCCCTCAGAAGCTTGGAAACACTTCCGCATGGCGCCGACCACGACGACAGGTCAATCCATCCGATGCGTCAATTGCGGCGTGCCGTCCTCAACGAGTGGCCCGCGCCGGCTACGCCTCGGATCCGACGCGCCGCCCGCCGTGCTCGCCTCGACCTTGTACGACAATCTGCCCGCCAGTCCCGATGGCGACGCCGGGAAGTTCATCTCCTTCGCCGACAGCCGTCAGGACGCGGCGTTCTTCGCTTCGTACCTGGAACGAACCTACGGAGCGATTGACCGCCGACGCCTGGTCCTGCGCGCACTTCGGCAGACCTGGGCCGCCGCGGGAGGCCCGGTCCGCCTCGAAGACGTCGCGTCCGCGCTGCGCAAGCTCGCAGACGTCGAAGGCCACTTCGATGAACGTGAGTCGGCATATGCCCAGCTGGCTCGCGCCCGGAGCTGGCTCCTCTGGGAGCTCAGCAGTGTCGATCGCAGGCAATCGCTGGATGGCGTTGCACTCACCCTGAGACAGCTCGTCCGGCCCCGGGAGTGGAAGGCCCCTGCGGAGATGCGCGCCGAGCCCTGGAAACTCGACGATGACGAGGCCTGGCAGGTCATTCAAACGTTGCTCGGGACGCTGGTGGACTCCCAGGTCGTCTCGTTCCCGGAAGGGGTCGAAGCGGCCTGGCCGCTCTTCGCCCCCCGCAACCGCCTGCTGTTCGTCTGCGAGGACCATTCATCGCCGAAGCATGGCATTTCCTCCTGGGTCCCGGCGCGGGAGGCCAGCGAGAACCGTCGCTCCGACTACCTTGCACGCATCCTCGCGCGGAACGGCTATGCCGACCGCAAAGGGCAGCGGGCTTATGCGAATGCTCTGCTGCGGTTCATCTGGAAGGGTCTGGTCACGCCACGGGCCAAGCTCGCCGACTACGTGGTCGCGACGCATGAAGGCGCCGCTGGCGTGCGGTACCAGGCCAATTACGCGTACTGGGAATGGGCAAATCCGGCGAGCCTCCTGCGCTGCAGCCACTGCGGGCTCTGGGCGGGCGGAGCCGTCCGCGGCGTCTGCCCCACGATGCGCTGCGAAGGCACGCTGAAACCCCAACAACCCGACCCCGACGATCATTACCGCGGGCTCTACGAGGCGCCTGGAGCCGGTCGCATGGTGGTCGAAGAGCACACCGCCCAGTGGAATGCGGCCCAGGCCGCCCTCATCCAGCAGCGCTTCCTCGACGGTGATGTGAACATTCTCAGCTGTTCCACCACCTTTGAGCTCGGCGTCGATGTGGGCGACTTGCAGACCGTCTTCCTTCGGAACATCCCGCCGTCAGCCGCCAATTACGTCCAGCGCGCCGGCCGTGCCGGCCGGCGGCGAGAATCTGTCGCCTTTGTCCTCTCCTACGCCCAGCTTCGTCCGCATGACCAGCACATGTTCCGAACCGCCGAGCAACTGGTTTCAGGCAACGTACCGGTGCCGCGTGTGCCGGGTCCGAATGCGCCCATCGTCCGCCGACATGTGCATTCCGTGGCCCTCTCGCGATTCTTCCGTGAGGTTCTGCCGCCGGGCGATGAGGCATGGAAGACGACGGGGAGGTTCTTTCTCGATGGGGATGGCGAGGCTCTCGCGCGATTCCGAGTCTGGCTCGCCTCGGAAGACAGTGCACTGCAGGCTGAGCTCCTCCGCGTGGTGCCTGCGGCGCTCCATGGTGCCCTCGGGGTGGCTAACTGGGCGTGGGCGAAGGCGTTGCTGGCCGAAGACTCACCACTTGCTCGCGCCGAGGCCGATATCGCTCAGGACCAGCGCACCTACAAGGGCCTCATGGACGAAGCATCTCAGGCGCAGGAGTTCGGACAGGCCGGGTACTTCAAACGAGTGCTCAGCACCATTCGCGACCAATACCTGCTGGGCTTCCTCGCGAGCCGCAACGTGATGCCCAAGTACGGCTTTCCCGTTGATGTTGTGGAACTCAAGACCCAGCATCTCACCGCGGCCGAAGCCACCCAGCTCGAACTCGACCGGGACCTTCGCGTCGCTATCTCAGAATACGCTCCAGGCGCCGGGGTAGTCGCAGCCAAGCGGCTCTGGATGTCCACCGGTCTCCGGCTCCTGCCCAACAAGGCGCTTCCGAAGCGCGAGTACGGGCGCTGCGACAACTGCCATCGCATCGACTTCAACGCCGCGGACAGGCGCTGTTCCCTCTGCGGCGGCGACATTCGCCGTGACTTCCCGCTGGTCGACCCCGTGTTCGGCTTCGTCGCCGATGAGCCCGACAAACGAGCGTTGGGCGATGAGCGGCCGCCCCGGCTCCACAGTTCGGAAGTCCTGTTCGCCGGGCTCTCAGAAGGCGCCCAGGGCCTCCGGGTAATGCTCGCTGCCTCAAACGGCGAGACGCTGCTGACTGGGAGGGTATCGCGAAACGGCAGCCTGGCCGTCGTCAACGACGCCCGCCGGCGTGGCTTCGCGCTGTGCGAACGGTGTGGGTTCGCCATGGTGACGCCCGTCCGGGGAGAGAAGTGGCCGCGACCACATGCTCACCCCGAACTCCGCCGCCCCTGCAATGGCCGCCTGGAGCAGGTCACGCTCGGTCACACGTTCCAGACGGACATCGTCGAGTTCGGAATGCCCGGCTTCGTTGCTCCCGGGGAGGATCCCGCCCAGCGTGCGGCGTCTCGCGTCGCGGTGGTCACGGTCCTCGCCGAGGGGGCCGCACGTGCCCTGCAACTGCGCCGCGAAGACCTCGAAACCACCTACTACATCGATGGCTCAGAGACCGTCTTCGTGCTCTACGACAACGTCCCGGGCGGCGCCGGTCTTGCCCGGGAAGTGTTTTCTTCCTTTGCCGACGTGTTCGTCGAGGCGCTAAACGTCGTTGGCCGTTGTACCTGCGGGGCCGATTCCTCGTGCTATGGCTGTATTCGTACCTATCGCAACCAGCCGCACCACGATCACCTCGATCGCGGCTTCGTCGCCTCCACGCTGCAGTCGGTCATCGACGTTTTGCGGCCGGCGTAACCGCCGCCCTCAGGGCACCCGCACCAACGCCGCGTAGTATGCCGCCGCGCGCGCGCGGAAGTAGCCGCCGTCGTCGTCGGCGCTGTAGGAGGGGATGGCGGCGGCGTCCGTGGTGCGCGTGTTCGTGATGCCGTCGCGCTGCGCGTCGCGTGCGTCCGTCGCGCCGTCGGCCCCGCGCCCGAACAGCAAGGCGATGACGCCCGCCTCCGTGTACGCCCGCAGGTGCGCCTCGCTTCCCGCTCCCAGGAGCCACTCCACGCGGTTGTCCTGGTAGTGGCCGCGCGTGTTGTCCATCGCCGCCATGAGCGTGTTGCCGAACGGGATCTGCCAGAGCATCGCGCGCAGGCCCGTCGCCCGCCCGAATGTCCCGATGAAGGCCGCGTGCTGGCGGAAGTCCGTCTCGTCCCACCATGAAGCGCCGTGGTCGCCATCGACGGCCTGCTTGTACCCCGCGTCCCGGTCCGAGAATTCCCCGAAGAAGAGGTCGAACCGCGCCCCCATCGATCGGTAGAACGCCGCTTCACTCTCCGCGAATACGCGCACCTCGGCGTCGGTGAAGTGGCCATAGGTGAAATCGTGCCCGGTGCCCCAGTTGCTGAGGCTGTACGCGATGAGCACGTTCGGCGCCGTCCGGTCACGCATCGCCACGATTTCGCGCGCCAGCCCCGCGAGCGTGCCCGGCTGCCCCGCCGTCGCGGGCATCGCCACCGGCACGTGGCCCGCGTCGTCGCTGTTCGCCGCCTGGTGCGCGAAACCCCAGAGGTCCGGCTCCAGGTGCAGGACGACCGGGCCGCCGGCCGACGCCGCACGTTCGAAGAAGAGCGTGAGCCCCTCGAGATAGCGCGCGACGAGGACGGGGTCCTTCAGGCCGCGTTCCAACCTCGCCTGCTCGCTGCCGTCACCGGTTACCGATTGCTGCAGCACGTAGTAGCTGAAGACCGGCGTCATCCCCGCCGCCCGCGACTCCCGGATGTACGAGCTCACGAACTCGCCGTTCGGCTCCCACGACATCCAGCCGTCGGTCACGCTCCCCGCGAGGTACTGGTAGCGGTAGGCGAACGGCGCCGTCTCGCGCATCGCCGCCGCACTTCCCGGCCCCGATGCCATGCCAAGCTCCAGTGTCGAGGAGAGCCCCGGGGGCACCGGCGCCAGACCCGGCCTGCCTTCGGGACGCACCAGCCACGCGAAAATCGCGACGGCGACCAGCGTCATCGCCACCGCGAAGGCGCCGCGCCTCAGTCTCCGGTTTGCCACGGCATGCACACCGCATTGGTACCACCCGGGAGTGCACCACCGATTGACCGCCCGTTGGACCGGTGTCGGGACGGTGACCGTGGCGTGACAACCAGCCCCCGGCTGTGCTGCCGTGCCGGTCCCCGTGGATTCGGACCTGCGTCAACCTTTCCTTTCGCCCGTTACTCCCGGTATGGCCCGTGCGACTCCCCTCCGTGGCGCCCGCATGGCGCCGCCGCCGCGTACTACCCTTGAGCGCCATTCGCTGCGCCAGAACGCCATCGCCATGTTCGCCGGCCAGACCATCACGTGGACCCTGACCGCCCTCACCCTCGCGCTCCTTCCCCGCTACCTGGGCCCGAGCCACATGGGCGCCCTCGGCATCTCGCTCTCGTTTTCGAACCTGGCATCGACCGTGGCCGGCCTGGGCATCGCCACGCTGGTTACGAAGGACATCGCCCGCGACCACGAGGCCGCGAGCCGCATGCTCGGCACCGCCATCTGGCTGAACGTGATGCTCGGGCTGGCGGCCGCCGCTATCTCCATCGCCGCCGGGCAGGCACTCGGCTATGCGCCCATGACCCAGTGGGCCATCCTCGTGAACTGCGGCATCGTCCCCCTCAACCTGCTCACGCTCCTTGGGTTCGCGGCACTCCAGGGCGCCGAGGTGATGCGCCACCAGGCCATCTGGGACGCCACCAACAAGCTCCTCTTCCTCGCCGGCACCGCCGCCATCATCGTGCTCGACCTGGGCTTCGGCGCCTACCTGCTGCTCTCGATCGCCTCCGCCGTGCTGGTCACGGTCCCCGCCATCCGGCTCATGCACCGCGTGCTGCCGTTCAAGCCGTGGACCTTTTCCATCGCCCAGGCCCGCTACCTGGTCGTCGCGAGCCTGCCCTTCTCCACCACGAGCGTCTTCGTCGTCGTGTACCTCGCCGTCGACACCCTCCTGCTCTCGCTTCTCTCGGGCGAAACCGCCGTCGGCATCTATACGGCTCCCAGCCGCATCTTCGGCACGCTCCTTTTCGCCCCGACGATCGTCACCACCGTCGTCTTCCCGCGAATGGCCGCGACCTACCGCGACGGCGCCGCCGATACCGCGCGCCTCGCCCGTGCGACCCTCGCGCTCGTCATCGGCATCACCCTCCCCGTCGCCGTCATGACCGTGGGGGTGGGCGACGAGGGCCTGGTCTGGCTCATCGGCCGCGGCTTCGCCGATAGCGGCCCCGTTGTCGTCCTGCTCGCCCTCAGTCTCGTGCCCACGAGCGTGAACATGGTCGCCCATCGCATCCTCATCGCCGTCGACCGTCAGCGCGTCTGGACCGTCGTCGTGCTCGTTGCCCTGGTGGCGAAAGTGGCCGTGGGGCTCGTGCTCATCCCGCTGTTCGACCACGCCTTCGCGAGCGCAGCCCTGGGCGCCGCAGCCAGCCTGCTCGCGGTCGAAGGCGGCATGATGCTCGTCGCCTTCTACTACATGCCGCGCGGCATCATGGACCGCGCCGCCTTCGCCCTCTATGCGCGGCTCTCCGCGGGCGCGCTCTTCGCCACCGCGGCGATGCTGCTCACGCGGCCGCTGGGCTTCTTCCTCACCGGTATCGCGGGCACCCTCGGGTATGGCGCGATCGTCTTCCTGCTGCATGCTTACACACCGTCGCAGGTCATCGCTGGAGCGCGCTGGCTGGCCGGCCGGGGTGCGCCGCCGCCCGCCGGCATGCCCGCCGCCGAGCTTGGCCTTCCGCGCCCCGAACGCTACGAACCGCTGCTCTATTCGCCGGCGCGGCTCAAGGGCATCCGGTCCGCCCGCCGGCCCGCATCCCGAGCAGGTTGAACTGCTCCAGCGCGGCGTAGGCCTCGTTCCACTTCCGCACGCGCTCCTCGACCGTCGTCTTCGGATACCGCCCCGCCATCTCGACCAGGATCTCCCCGAGCGTGCGCTGCCCGTCGATGCTCCTCAGCAGCGCCCGCCGGAACGGATCGAGCGTGAGCCGCAGCTCGAACCCTTCGTACACCAGGTGCAGTTCCGGGCGCTCCGCCAGCTGGCGGCGAATGAGGCCGTCGTGGTCGAAGCGGAGCCACGCGGGGATGGCGCCCAGGTCGTGCCACGGCGGCGCGTCCACGGCCGGTGTCTCGGCCTTCGCCGCGAAGAACGAGTGCTTCTGCATGCGCCCATGGAGCAGCTCCGCCGCCGCCTGCCGCGCCGCGACATCCATCCCGCTCGTGTCCAGCGACGCCGAATACAGCGACGGCTCATAGAGCGCCGGCATGATGAACCGCGCGAGCCGCATCCCGCCGCTCGCCAGCCATTCGTGAATCTGGGGCACGGTGTACGCGCGGTCCGTCGAATGCAGCAGCACATCGTACAGCCCGGCGTCCCCGTGAAGTTCGATTTCGCCCGCGAACGTGTCCCGGCCGAACGCCGCCCAGTGCTCATTGCGAAGCTCGGCTACTGTCCGCCGTGCGATCGCGATGCGCGCCTCCGCCGGCAGCGATGGCGGCGCGATGATCCGCAGGAGCTCCTGGAGCTGGTAGATCGCCGTCCGGCCGTACTGCCCGTACACCATCAGCCCCATGCCGCCGCCGGGCGTCAGGAGCGACCGTAGGGCCGCCAGCCCCACCGCCGGGTCCGGCAGATGGTGCAGCACGCCCGCCGACACGATGTAGTCGAACGGGCCGAGCCCCAGCGCCGGCGTCTCTTCGATGCGCGCGTGGTGGAAGTCGATCTCGAGGCCGCGCGCCCGTGCCCGCGCCGCCGCAATCGCGAGCGAATGCTCCGAGAGGTCCACCCCGGTGACCGTCGCGCCCGTCCCCCGAAGCTGCTCGGCCAGGAAGATGGCGTTGTCGCCCGTGCCGCAGCCCGCGTCCAGCACGTGGAAGCCCGGGCCGATTGCCCAGCGCCCACCGGCGAGCGCATGGTTCGCCAGCGCGAGCTGCCCGATCAGGGTCGTATGGAGCTGCTCCAGCTCCCGGCCCGGGTCTCGCGGCGGATAGGGGAAGGCTTCGTACTGGTCACGGACGGGAGACGCAATGGCGGTCATGCAACAGAGCGTGCCTCCGCCGACCGAAACGGCGCATCGGGAAACACGCGTACGATCGCATTGCGGAACCCCGCCTTAGGCCGCGTTGGCCTGCTTCCCGGCCAGTTCCGCCAGCCCCGCGAGCGGGTCGTCCGGCGGCTCGATCCCCAGCACCGCGCGCATGCGGCCCACGTCCGCGACGAATCGCACCACCTCCGCCGACCGCGCCGGCCGGATGTCGACCGAAGGGCATCCGGGGTACAGCGCCCGCACGCGGTCCGCCAGCGCGAGCAGCGTCGTCCCCTGCCCGCTTCCGACGTTCACGGGTCCGTCGAGGTCTCGCTCGGCGGCCGCAAGAAGCGCCGTCACCGCCATATCCACGGGCACGAAATCGATCACCTGCTCGCCGCCGAATACATCGAGTGGAAGGCCGGCCGCCGCGCGTTCGAGCCAGAGTGGGATGACGCGGCCCGTATCGCCCGGCCCGTACACGTTCGCGAACCGCAGGATGTTCACCTCGATCGCGCCCGTGTGATGCCACGTGCGGCAGTATGCCTCGCCCGCGAGCTTGCTCGCCCCGTACGGGTTCTTCGCCAGCAGCGGCGCATCCTCACGCACCGGGACCGAGCCCGGTTCGCCATAGACCTCGCGCGATGACGAAAACACCACGCGCTCGACCCCGGCCGCGGTGGCCGCTTCGAGCACGTTGAAGGTGCCCGCCACGTTCGTCGTGAACGAATACCGCGCATCGCTGAGCGCGCCCATCACGTTCGACTGCGCCGCCAGGTGGAACACGCGCGCCGCGCCGGCGAAGGCCCGCGCCACCGTCTCCGGGTCGCGGATGTCGCCCTCGATGAACTCCGCGCCGGGGTGCACGGCCTCGCGCGTCGCGCGCCGCAGGTTGTCCAGCACGACCACGTCGTCGCCGCGCGCCACCAGCGCCGCCACGAGATGCTTCCCGATGAAGCCCGCGCCGCCCGTCACTACGACGCGCATGCGATGTCTCCGTTGTTCAGCTCGTCCCGGAACGCCGCGATCGTGCGCGCCAACCCCTCGCGCAGCGCCACCCGGGGCTCCCAGCCCAGCAGCGCGCGCGCCTTCGTGATGTCCGGCCGCCGCCGCTGCGGGTCGTCCCCGACCGCCGGCTCCGTGTAGGTGATGGCCGCCGTCGAACCCGCCAGCTCCCGGATGATGAGCGCGAACTCCAGCACGGTGTGCTCGTCCGGGTTGCCGAGGTTCGTCACCTCGCCCTTCGCCCCCGGGCACTCCATCGCCCGCACGAGCCCCTCCACGAGGTCCGAAACGTAGCAGAGCGACCGCGTCTGCTGCCCGTCGCCGTACACCGTCATCGCCTCGTCGCGAAGCGCTTGCACGATGAAGTTCGGCACCAGCCGCCCGTCGTGCGGGTCCGACCGCGGGCCATAGGTATTGAAGATGCGGACGATGCGCGCGTCCGTCCCGTGGGCGCGCACGTAGGCCATGGCGAGCGCCTCGCCGTACCGCTTCGCTTCGTCGTACATCGAGCGCGGGCCGGTGCTGCTCACGTTGCCGCGATAGCTCTCGCGCTGCGGGTGCTCCAGCGGGTCCCCATAGGCCTCCGACGTGCTCGCGTAGAGGTAGCTCGCGCCGTCCCGCGTCGCAAGATCCAGCAGGTGGCGCGAGCCTTCGCTGTTCACCCGCATCGTCTCCACCGGGTGGCGCTGGTAACCGGGCGGGCTCGCCGGGCTCGCGAGGTGGTACACGCGTTCCACCGCCTCGATGTCCGGCGCGCCCTCGATGATGTCGTGCTCCACGAGCGCAAACGAAGGCCAGTCGGCCAGGTGGTCGATGTTCACCCGCCGGCCCGTCACGAAGTTGTCCAGGCACACCACCTCGTGCCCCTCGCGCAACAACCGTTCGCAGAGATGGGATCCGATGAAACCGGCGCCGCCGGCGACGAGCACACGCATACCGGGATCATCGGCACGCCTCAACCGCCGCCTGAGGGCTTGCGAACGGCCATTCAACGCGCGTAGAATTCAACGCATGGTGAGTTCTACCGCCCCCCGCGGCGGCCGCCGCCCCGGCGCCACCTCCACCCGCGAGGCCATCCTCGCCGCCGCCCGCGCCGCCTTCTTCGAACGCTCCTACGCCGGCGCCACGATCCGCGGCATCGCCGCCGCCGCCGCCGTCGATCCTGCCCTCGTCCTCCACTATTTCGGCAACAAACGCGGGCTCTTCGCCGCCGCGATGGACCTCCCGTTCGACCCCGGCGATGTCGTCGCGGCCGCGCTCGCCGCCCCCGCGCGAGAACGTGGCATCGCCCTCGCTCGCGCGGCCCTCTCCGCGTGGGAGGCGCCGGGTTCGGGCGAAGTCCTCATCGGCCTCATGCGCTCCGCGGTCTCGGACGAAGCGTCCGCCGCACGCCTGCGCGAATTCCTGACCGAGGCCGTCCTCGCGCCCATCGCCGCCGCGCTGGAGGGGCCGAACGCCATGCTCGCGGCCTCCCTAGCCATGTCGCACCTCATGGGCGTGCTCTTCGCGCGGCACATCGCCCGCGTCGGCCCACTCGCCGATGCCCCCCTCGCGGGCCTCATTCCGCTCCTTGGCGCCGGCCTTCAGCAGTACTTCGATGCAGCCCCGGAGGCTCCCGCATGAACGAAGCCGTCATCTCCATCCGCGACCTCCACGTCGCCCGCGGCGGGCGGCCGGTGCTGCACGGCATCACGCTCGAAGTCCCCCCCGGCATGATTACCGGCCTCCTCGGCCCCAGCGGCTGCGGCAAGACGACCCTGATGCGTGCCGTCGTGGGCGTGCAGCGCATCACCTCGGGCGAGGTTCGCGTGCTGGGCCAGCGGGCCGGCTCTCCCGCCCTTCGCTCGCGCGTCGGCTACGTGACCCAGGCCCCGGCGGTCTACGAAGACCTCTCCGTCATCGAGAACCTCCGCTACTTCGCGCGCGTGCTCGGCGCACCCGCCGGCGCCGCCGAGGACGCCATCGCGACCGTTGGCCTCGGAGGCGCCGAACACCAGCTCGCGCGCAACCTCTCCGGTGGCCAGCGCGCGCGTGTCTCGCTCGCCACCGCGCTCCTCAATCAGCCCGAGGTCCTCGTGCTCGATGAGCCCACCGTCGGCCTGGACCCGGTCCTCCGTGAATCCCTCTGGGGCACCTTCCACGATCTCGCCGCCGGCGGCGCCACGCTCCTCGTCTCCAGCCACGTGATGGACGAAGCCGCACGCTGCGACCGCCTCGTACTCATGCGCGAAGGCCGCATCCTGGCTGAGGACACGCCCACGGGCATCCTCGCCAGCACCGGCGCCCCCGACATCGAGCGCGCCTTCCTCGCCCTCGTCCGTTCCCATGCCACGGAGGCCGCATCGTGAATGCCCGCGTCACCTTCGCCACCGCCGCCCGCGTGCTCCATCAGCTTCGCAACGACCGCCGCACGCTCGCGCTCCTCTGGGGCGTGCCCATCCTCCTGCAGGCGCTCGTGAAGTTCGTCTTCTGGGACCAGGACCCGATCTTCCAGCGGCTCGGGCCGCCGCTGTTGGGCGTCTTCCCGATGACCTCCATGTTCCTCGTGACCTCCGTGGCGATGCTCCGCGAACGCACCAGCGGCACCCTCGAACGGCTGCTCACGATGCCCATGGCGAAGCTGGACCTGCTCGTCGGATACGCCATCGCCTTCGGGCTGCTAGCCGCCATCCAGGCCACGCTTGCCGCCGCCGTGGCGTTCGGCCTCCTGGGGCTCGAAACCGGTGGCCCGGCATGGGCTGTCGTCCTGCTCGCCGTCCTGAACGCCGTCCTCGGCATGGCCATGGGTCTGCTCCTCAGCGCCTTCGCTTCCACGGAGTTCCAGGCTGTCCAGTTCCTGCCCGCGTTCCTGCTGCCGCAGTTCCTGCTCTGTGGTCTCCTCGGCCCGCGCGAACGGATGCTGCCCGCCCTCGAAGCCGCCTCCAACGCGATGCCCATGACCTACGCCTACGACGCCCTCACCCGTGTCGCCCGCGGCGACTCCCTGGGCGGCGGTCTCGGGTTCGATGTGGCCGTGCTCGCGGCCGTCACGGCGCTGGCGCTGGCGCTCGGTGCCGCCACGCTCCGCCGTACCTCGGGCTAAGCGCCCCTGCGCGAACGGCTCAGGCGCACTCCAGGAGACCCTCGCGTTCGGCCCGCAACGCCGCCGCCGTGCGCGAAGGCGCGTGCATCTTCGCGAGGATGTTCGCCACGTGTTTCCGCGCCGTGTGCACGCTCAGCCCCATCCGCTCCGCAATCTCCTTGTCGGCGAGACCGTTCGCGATGTGCCGCAGGACGGCGATCTCGCGCTGGGTCAACCCATAGCGCCGGCCGCCCGCGCTCGCGCCGGGATCCGTCCCCGGCTGTGCGACCGGCCCGGCCTCGCCCTCGCCAGCCGGCCGGTCGCGGACAATGCACACCGCCTCATCGTTCGAAAGCGGCACCACCCGCACCTCTACCGACCACCGTCGCGCATCGTCCCCGCCCCGCACTTCCACGCTTCGCGCCTGCCCCGAATCCAACGCGTCCGTCACGCAACGCAACACCAGCAGGTTCGAGCCCGGGTCCGCCAGCCGCGTGCCGGGGGTGTCGGCACTCCAACGCCGCGACATCGGCCACCAGTGCGTGCCATCGCGCCGCACGCACACCACCAGGTCCGGTATCGCCTCAAGGATCGCGGTGTGCACGCGATCGGGAGCAGGGTCATCCCGCCCCGGTTCGCCGGCGGCATCGGCGGGTCGCTCGTGCGACTCCCTGCGCGAGTCCAACATCGGCGTATTCTGCACGACGCTCGGGTTTCTTTGGGCAACGAACTGGAAAGATGATCGCCGAACGCCTACAGACCGCGCGCGTGCAACTGCTCGACGATCGCCGGCAGCGCATCGCCCGCCTTCGCCCGCACGACCACGTCGGCGATATCCGTCAGCGCCGTCTCGTCGGGGTTGATTTCGATGAGCGCCGCCCCGTGCCGCTTCGCCATGATCGGAAAGTCCGCCGCCGGGTACACCACCGCGGACGTGCCGATCACGAGGAACAGGTCCGCGATCGCGGCCTGCCGGTAGCACTCCCGCAGCGCGTCCTCCGGGATCGGCTCCCCGAACATCACCGTGTCGTTCTTCAGGTACCCGCCGCATTCGTGGCACAGCGGCGGGATGCGCGCCAGCGAAATCGTGCTCAGCCGGTCGCGACCGCCACAGGTCATGCAGCGCACCAGGTAGCGATTGCCGTGAATCTCCGTGATGTGCCGGCTGCCCGCCCGCCGGTGGAGGTCGTCGATGTTCTGCGTGATCACGTGCGCGAGGTGCCCGTGCTGCTCCAGCTCAGCGAGCGCGTAATGCCCCGCGTTCGGCTGTGCCGCATCCAGCGAACGCGCGAAGTCGCTGTACTGCGCCGCGTTCTCCAGCGACGCCTCCCACCACGCCTTCGGGTCGTGGTTGAAGAGCTCCCAGCCGTCGAACGTCGGCTCCCCGAACTTCGTCCACACGCCGTCTTCGCCGCGAAACGTCGGGATACCGCTCTCCGCCGAAAGCCCCGCGCCCACCAGCGCCGCCACGTGCCGGCTCCGCGCGATGAGCTCCGCCGCCGTCCGGATCGCCTCTTCAACCACCAACCGCGCCGCCATCGCCACCCCCACTCATAAGCTTTCCACAGTGGGGAGATTTCGCGCTACGTCGGCTTCGAAAGCGCCGATCTCGGCGTACCGCCGCGCATCGCTCCAGCCGTGCACCGAAGCCGCCAACTCCGCCGCGCGATGGTGACAGCACAGCCCGCGGCAGCTCGCCCACGCAATCCCCGTCCGCCGCATGAGGATGTCCGAAAGCGTCGCACCCATCTCCATTTCCGCCGCGTGCAGCACCTCGCCTTCCACGGCCGGGGCATGCGGGCACAGCTCCTCCCGCCCTCGTCGCAGCACATCCTCCACCGCATCCCCATAGATGCGCAGGTGCTGGCGCGAATCGTGCGGCAGGCCGCTCTCTCGCAGAGCCACCCGCCAGTGATGCGCCCGCGGCAGGAACGGACCCTCCGCCGCCTGCCCGCGGCCCACGCGCTTCGCCACCTCGCCCGCGAGCGGCCGGAACGTGCTCAATTTCCCCCCGATCACGCTGAGCAACCCCTCCGGCCCACCCCGTTTCGCATGGTCAACGACGTCGTGGCGCCGGCTGATGGCCGCCTCCGGCCCGCCCGCCACGCGCAACAACGGTCGCAGCCCCGCGAAGGCATACCGCACGTGCTCGCGCCGGATGCCCACGCCGGGCAGCACGCGGTTCGCCTCATCGAGCAGGTAGGCGACGTCGTCAGCGGTTGGCTGCACATCGCCGGGTGGCCCGTCGTACCGGTCGTCGGTCGTCCCCACCAGCAACAGCCGTCCCTGCGGCACCGCGAAGAACACCCGCCCATCGGATTTCGCGAACGAGAAGACCGCGTCGTGCGGGAACGGCTCCGGCGTCTCCACCACGATGTGCGAACCTCGCGTCACGCCCAGTAGCTCCGGCGCCCGCTCGCTCGTGAGCCGGTTCACCGCATCGACCCATGGTCCCGCGGCGTTGATCACGAGGTTCGCGGGAATCGAAAGACGCTCGGCGCCGGACTCGACCTCCACGGCTTTCACCCGTCCGCCGGCCACTTCGATGCCGTGCACGGTCGCGTGATTGAGCACCGTCGCGCCGAGGCGCCGCGCCTCCATCGCCATCTCCAGCGCGAGGCGCTCCGGGCTCTGGATGCGCGCGTCGTAGAACGCGAATGCACCGCTCGCTTCGTCCGTCAGCGGCGGCAATGCCGCCCTCGCCGCGTCCCGGCCAAGCCCCCGGTGCGACGGCACGCCCCGGTACAGCGAGAGCATGTCGTACAGCGTCAGCCCGGCGCGCAGCTGCCATGCGGGCCGCCGCGTCCACGGCAGCACGGGCAGGATGAAGCGCTGCGGCCGCACCAGGTACGGCCGCGCCTTCAGCAGCCACGCACGCTCCCGCAGCGATTCGAACACGAGCCGCACGTCGCCATGCTCCAGGTACCGCAATCCCCCGTGAATCAGCCGCGTCGAACGCCACGTCGTCCCGAAGCCGAAATCGTCCTGTTCGAAGAGCGCGACGTTGAGGCCGCGACGCGCGAGGTCCAGCGCGATCGCCGTGCCATTGATGCCCCCGCCCACGATCGCGGCATCGAGCGGCGGCCCGCCCGCCAGCTCGGCCAGCGTCATCCTTCGCTCCGCGTGAGCACCCGGCCCACCGATTCGCGCCAGTTCGCCATGATCTCCAGGCGGTCCCCCTCCGAGAGGTTCGGTTCGAACACCCGGTCCGTCTGCCAGTGCTCCGCCACCTCCTCGGCGCTCGCCCAGATACCCGCCGCGATCCCCGCCAGGTACGCCGCGCCCATCGCCGTCGTCTCCACGTTGCGAGGGCGAATCACGGGCACCCCGAGCGCGTCCGCCTGCATCTGCATCAGCAGGTCATTCCGCGAAGCGCCGCCATCGACGCGGAGTTCCGAAATCGGTTGCGGCAGGTCGCCGTTCATGGCCAGCGCCAGCTCCGCGCTCGAAAGCGCAATCGCCTCCAGCGCCGCCCGCGCGATGTGCGCCCGCGACGTTCCTCGCGTGAGCCCGAGGATCGCCCCGCGCGCCTCCGGGTCCCAGTGCGGCGCCCCGAGCCCCGTCAGCGCGGGGACGATGGTCACGCCGTGCGCGTCCGGCACGGTCGCGGCCAGCGCCTCGACCTCGGCCTGGTTCTCGAACAGCCGCAGCCCATCGCACAGCCACTGGATGAGCGCCCCCGCGACGAACACGCTCCCCTCGAGGACGTACTCGGGCCCGGCCTTCCCGGCGCCCGCCCCCATTGAGACCAGCAGCCGGTTCGCCGACGTCACCGGCTGGCGCCCCGCGTTCGCGAGCAGGAAGCACCCCGTCCCATACGTGTTCTTGGCCTGCCCGGGCCACAGGCACGCCTGCCCGAACAGTGCCGATTGCTGGTCACCCGCCACCGCAAGAATCGGCACCGGCGCCCCGAGCACGTCCGGGGCCGTCACCCCGAAGCGCCCGCCCGAAGGCAGCACCGACGGCAACACCGCCCGCGGCACATCGAACAGCGTCAGCAGCTCGTCGTCCCAGCGCCCCCGGAGGATGTTGAAGAGGAGCGTGCGGCTCGCGTTCGTGTAGTCCGTGACATGCCGCGCCCCGCCCGTGAGCTTCCAGACCAGCCAGCTATCCACGGTCCCTACGGCGATCTCGCCGCTCTCCGCGCGAGACCGCAGGCCGGGCACGCTCTGCAGCAGCCAGCGCACCTTCGTCCCTGAAAAGTACGGGTCGAGCGTCAACCCCGTGAGGTGCGCGATCCGCGCTTCGTGGCCCGCTCCCCGCAGCGCCTCGCATTCGCCCGATGTCCGGCGGTCCTGCCACACGATCGCCGGCGCCACCGGCCGTCCCGTCGCGCGCTCCCATGCGATCACGGTCTCGCGCTGGTTCGTGATGCCGATGGCGGCGAGGTCGCGCGCCGCGACGCCCGCCGCGGCCAGCGCCGCCCCGATCGCCTGCTCCGTCGAAGCCCAGATCTCGCCCGGGTCATGCTCCACCCAGCCGGGCCGCGGGAAGTACTGCGGAAACTGCTCCTGCCCCACCCCGCGGACCGCGCCGTCGCGGTCCACCACGAGCGCACGCGACGACGTCGTCCCCTGGTCGATGGCGAGGATGTAATCGGGCATGGCCGAAAGGTATAGAGGCGAGCGAGAAGAGGAAAGAGGACAGGCGAAACTCGCGTCCCGGCCCGCCCTCCCGCCGGCCTATGGCCGCGCTTCGATCCGTTCGAGCCGGTCGCGCAGCTTCGCGTTCTCATCGCGCAGCTTCTCGAACTCGTCCCGCAGCGACTTCACTTCCTCGCTCATGCTGGCACCCTTGCGCAGCGCCGCGGCGTTCTCGCGCCCCATGCGGACCGCGCGCCCATCGAGTTCGCGGCTCGCCATCGCCGAAACCTCGTCCGCGAACGACGCGTCGCCGAGCGTCTTCAGCGCCGTGCTCGCCGCGATTCGCACGCGAAAGTCCGGGTCGCGCAGCAGCTCCGCCAGGATGTCGCCCGTGGCCTTCTTTCGGCCCTCGTGGAACACCGCCAGCCGGGCGAGCGCCCCCGTCGCGACCGCGCGCGCCTGCCACGGAGCGCCATACGCCGCGCACCGCGCGATCACGTCGATGCCACGTTCGTCGCGCAGTTCCACCAGCCCGTCGATGCATCCCTGCCGCACGATTTCGCGAAACGACCGCCGGTCGACGTTCGCCACGATCGCATCAAACGACCCCGGCAGCCGCAGCTTGCCAAGGCTCCGGTTCGCCTCCGATTCCACGAACCACGACGGGCTGGTGCGCGCGAGCGGCGCGATCGCATCGAATACCGCCTGGTCGCCCCGGAATTCGCCCAGTGCCGCCACCACCGCGCGCCGGGCCTTCAGGTTGCGAACCTTCAGGCAGCTCAGCAGCGCGTCGCGGGCTGCCGCCGTTCGAATCTCCCCCAGCGCCTTCGCCGCCGCGGCCTGCACGCCCCAGTAGCGGTCCGACTGCACCGCGCCTTCCAGCGCCGCGATCGCTTCCGCGCCACCCTTCTTCCCGAGCGACTTCGCCGCCTGCTGCCGTCCCGCGATGTCGTCGTCGTCGCGAAGCTGCAGCCGCAACTCCCCGACCGACTTCTCGAACTCGATCTCCTTCAGCACGAAGTTCCCCGGGTCGAAGCGGCAGAGGTCCGGCTTCGCCGCCATCGGGAAGACGAACGTGTGCTCGCGGTCCACCACCTCCACGCGGAACGGCACCGGCCTGCCGCGGCCTGTCCGGAAGTCGATCGTCACCGGCGCGCGGAACACCGGCGTGCCGTCGTCCGTTTTCTGCGTCTGCTTCACCGAGACGGTCGCGAGCTTCGCGTCCTCGTCCCAGCTCCACGACACCTTGAAGCACGGGTGCCCGGGCTTGTACACCCACTGGTCGAAATACCACTCGACGTTGCGGCCCGTCTCGGCCTCGACCGCCACCGCCAGGTCGTGCGTGATCACGCTGCGCTCCCGGTTATCCCGGACATAACGCTGGATCGCGCGGAAGAACCCGTCGTCGCCCAGCAGCCCGCGCAGCCCGTGCAGCACCACCGACCCCTTCTCGTAGAGGTGCCGGTCGAAGATGTCCACGGGCGCGTTGAACACGTTCGTCACGATCGGCCGCCGGTACCGCTCGCCCAGGTACAGGTTCGTGTTGGTGATGATCCCCTGCCGGTATTCGTCGATCCCGTGCTTCTGCTCGTCCCAGAGGCACTCCAGGTAGGTCGCGAAGCTCTCGTTCAGCCACCCGTGCGACCAGTCGCGACACGTCAGCAGGTCGCCCCACCACATGTGCGCGAGCTCGTGCGACACCAGGTCGTCCGACGTGAAGTCCTTCGCCGCCTTCTCATCGACGAGGATGTTCTGCGTCATCGTCGTCGCGCTCGTGTTCTCCATGCCGCCGAACACGAAGTCGCGCACCACCACCTGGCTGTACTTCGCCCACGGGAACGGCACGCCCGCGATCTGCTCGAACAGCGCGATCATCTCCGGCGTGTTCGCGAATGTCCGCTCGCCGTCCGCCCGCGCGTCCGGCTCCACGAAATAGTCGATCACGAGGTCCTCACGGCTCGCGTCGATCCGCGTGAGCTCGCCCGCCGCCAGCGTCACCAGGTAGGTCGAATGCGGTCGCTCCTGGCTCCAGTGGAAGGTGCGCGTGCCGTCCGCGTTCGCCGCCTCGCTCACCAGCCGCCCGTTCGAAAGCGCGAACCACGAACCCGGCACCGTCGCCACCATCTCCGTCGTCAGCTTGTCGCTCGGGAAATCGAAGCACGGGAACCAGTGGCGGTTGTCCTCATCCTGCCCCTGCGACCACACCTGCAGCGGCTTCTCCGGGTACCCCTCGTCCGGCGCGATGAAGTACAGCCCGATGCGCGGCGTGCACCGGTAGGCGATGCCCACCTCGACCAGCTCCCCGCGGTTGCGTCCCTTCCCGAGGTCGACCCGGATGCGCGCGCCGTCGTACTGGTACTTCGCCGGCTTCGAATCCACGGTGACGCCCTCGATGGTCAGCTCGATCCCGTCGAGCTCCACGTGGCGAAGGCCGTCGTTCAGCGGGGTGATCGTGTGCGTCGCCTTCCCTACGAGTGACTTCGCCGGCACATCCAGCCGTACCTCCAGCTTCATATGCTGGAAGTCCGCGACCCGGTCCCTCGGCCAGACCGCACGGTCGCCGGGCAGCGCGTGCGGCAGGACGCCGTCGGCGTGGCCGCACGCTTCGCGGCCCTCCCAGGTGTGCGCGTTGGGCATGGCGTGTCTCCTCGTGGGGCGAAGGCTGCTCCCGCGATCCTAGCGGCTGCCCCGCTTACTCGCCCCGGTCACGCCCGGTTCGCGAGCAGCCACTCCAGCACCTTCTCGGCGTGCCCCGCCGTCGTCACCTTCGCCCACACCTTCGCGATGCGCCCCTGCGGGTTGATGACGAACGTGCTCCGGATGAGCCCCTCGTACTCCTTGCCGTAGTTCTTCTTCATGCCCCAGGCGCCGTATGCGCGCGCCGTGTCGTGGTTCGGCGTGTCCACGAGCAACGGGAACGGCAGCTCGTACTTCGCCGCGAATTTCTGGTGCGAGGCCGCCGTGTCCGGGCTCACCCCCAGTACCACCGCACCTGCATCCGCCAGCGCGCTCCAGTTGTCGCGGAAGCCGCAGGCCTCGGTCGTGCAGCCCGGCGTGTCGTCCTTCGGGTAGAAGTACAGCACCACCCACCTCCCCCGCAGGTCCGCGAGCCGCACGGTCGCGCCCATGTGGTCGTGCAGTTCGAAATCCGGGGCTTCGGTGTCGAGTGCGGGCATCGTCGTGGCCATGGCATCCCCCTCGGTGGCGAAGTACGTGCCCACCACCTTACCAGCGCGTACGTCCGCCGCACGGTCGCGCGATGCCTATCGTTGCCTGTTTAATGGTCCGCGATGGAAGCGCATTACCCCCTGCTCGCGGGTGGGCTCCGCGTGCTCGAACCCGATGGCAGGCTCACCCCCGAAGTCGGCATCGCCGCTCACTTCGAAGGCATCACATCCCTGCTCGTCGTCGATCTCGAAATGAGCGGTTCCAACGCCCAGATGCACGAAGTGCTCGATATCGGCGCCGTGCGCGTCTCCCTCAAGCCCGGTCTCCCCGAAGAGGAGTCCTGGGGCTCCCGCGTGAAGCCCAAACACATCGGCAACGCCATCCCCGGCGCCCTCAAGGTCGTGGGCTACAACGCCCGCGCCTGGCGCGACGCCCTCGAACTCGAGGATGCCATCGCCCGATTCGCCGCCATGGGCGCCGGCTCGCTCATCACCGGCTGGGGCATCGGGCAGGACATGGCCTTTCTCGTCGAATCGCTCCGCCGCGTCGCCGCGCCGTGGCCGTTCGCGCCCGTCGCCCTCGATGTCCAACCCATCGCTCGCAAACTCCTCCGCGATACCGGCCACGTCGATCGTTTCAACCTCGGCCACGTCGCCGACCGGTTGGGCATCGGTCGCATGGGCGAGCACGGTGCCCTCCCCGACGCCTTCGCCACCTATGACGTGCTCGTGAAGCTCATCGAGCGCGCCGCCGCAGGCTGACCATGCCCGTCATCGTCCGCCGCGTCCGCCCGGAGGAGTGGCCCGCCCTCCGCGAACTCCGCCTTCGTGGCCTCCGTGACGCCCCCTCCGCCTTCGGCTCCACCTACGAGGGCGAAGCAGCCTTCCCGGATGATGCCTGGCGTGCGCGTGCCGAGGGCCTCGAAGGCGTCCGCGCCACCTTCGTCGCCGAGGACGCCGGGACCTGGCTCGGCATCGCCACCGGCCTCGACGATGACCCCGAGCCCGGCACCGCGATGCTCGTGGGCATGTTCGTTGCCCCCGAGGCGCGAGGCCGGGGCGTCGCCACCGCGCTCCTCGACACGGTCGTGGAGTGGGCCCGCTCCCACGGCGCGCGCAGGCTCGAACTCGATGTCACCGAAATCAACGACGCCGCCATCAGCCTCTACGAGCGCGCGGGCTTCACCGATACAGGCATTCGCACGCCCCTCGACCACACCCCGTCGCTCATGGAGTGGCGCATGGCCCGCGACCTCTAACCCGAGCGGCCGCCGCATCCGGGTCCGATGCCGGGCGCCGCCCACACGAACAGGCGTACGATTCGACCCGTGACGGCCACTCCCTCCGTGCTCGATTGGCTCCTCGAACCGGCGGACCCCGGCGTGCGCTACCTCGCCCTGCGCGACCTCGTGCCCGGCACCAGCGCCAGCGACCTCGCCGCCGCCCGCCGCGCCGCCCACGAGCACGGCCCCATCGCCACCGTCCTCGACGCCATGGGGGGCCCGGGCTACTGGGCCGCCGCCGGCCCGGGCTACAACCCGAAGTACCGCTCGACCGTCTGGTCGGCCGTCCTCCTCGCCCAACTCGGGGCGCATATCACGGAAGACGAGCGCATCGCCCGCGCGTGCGACTACCTCCTCGAGCACGCGATGGCTCCGGGCGGGCAGTTCAGCGGCAACGGCGCGCCCTCCGGCACCGTCGATTGCCTCCAGGGGAACCTCTGCTGGGCCCTGCTCGCGCTCGGCGTGACCGCGGACCGCCTCGCGCTCCCGCTCGATTGGCTCGCCCGCAGCGTCACCGGCGATGGCATTGCCCCCCGCACCGAGCGCGACGCTCCCGTTCGCTACTACGCCGGCAAATGCGGGCCCGGCTTCGCCTGCGGTTCCAACGACGGCCTGCCCTGCGCCTGGGGCGCGATCAAGGTCATGCGCGCGCTCGCCGCCTGGCCCGAGTCCGAACGCACGCCCGCCGCTCGCGCCGCCATCGACCAGGGGCTCGAATTCCTGCTCGCTACCGACCCGGCAACCGCCGCGTACCCCTCGGGCTACAGCGCGAAACCCAGCGGCAACTGGTGGAAGTTCGGCTTCCCCGTCTTCTACATCTCCGACATCCTCGAAATCGTCGAAGTCGTGGCTGCCCTCGGCCAGGGCCGCGACCCGCGCCTGGCGAACGCCATCGACGCCGTCGTGAACAAGCGCGCCCCGGACGGCACGTGGAAGCTCGAATACGACTACGCCGGCAAGACCTGGATCGACGTGGGGCCGAAGGGCAGGCCCAACAAATGGGTCACGCTACGTGCGCTTGCCGCTCTCGCCGCCGCCGGCCGGTAACGCGCCAGCTCCTCCGCTACCATGGCGAGATGGCCCCGATCCGCACGCGCCCTCTCGGCTCTACGGGTATCGATGTCCCCGAGCTCGGCCTCGGCGCCATGGATACGCCCACGTCGACGGAGCGCGTCGTCACCATCACGGCCGCCCTCGACGCGGGCATCCGCTTCATCGACACCGCCCGCGACTACGCCGGGAGCGAGTTCCTCATCGGCGAGGTGCTGCGCGAGCGGGGCCACGACGGCCTCGTCCTCGCCAGCAACACCTTCGCCCGCACGGCCAGCGGCGCTCAGTGGGATGTCGACCGCTCACTCCGCGCGATGGGCGTGCCCGCGATCGCGCTCTACCAGCTCCACGACGTGCGCACCCCCGCCGATTGGGAGGCGGCCATGGCCGAAGGCGGCGCGCTCGAAGGGCTGCAGGTCGCGCGCTATCGCGGCCTGGTCGGCCACATCGGCATCTCGACCCACACCCTCGATATCGCCCGCGAGGCCATCCTCTCCGGCGAGTTCGCCACCATCATGCTCGAATACTCCGCCTTCTACCCCGATTCGGCGCCCCTCATCGAGCTCGCCGGCGAACGCGGCGTGGGCGTCATCGCCATGCGTCCCGTGGGTGGCTCCGGCCGCACCAGCATCATGCGCCAGACCATCGAACGCGGCGCCGCCGGCATCCTCACGCCCGCGAACCTGCTCCGCTACGTCCTCTCGAATCCCGCCGTCTCCGTCGCCATCCCCGGCGCGCGCTACCCTTCCCGCGTGTTCGAAAACGCCGCCACCGTCCGCGCCTTCGAACCCATGTCCGAATCCGAACGCCGCGCGCTCGAATCGGCCGCCGCCGCGTTCTACGAGGGGTAGTCATGGCCTTCCTCGAACAGGTCGCCCTCATCGTGCCCGACTACGACGAAGCCATCGCCTTCTTCACCAGCGTCCTCGGCTTCGAACTGCTCGAAGACTCCCCGTCGCTCACGAACGAAGGGCGGCCCAAGCGCTGGGTGGTCGTCCGCCCCCGGGGCGGCCAGACCGCCATCCTCCTCGCGCGCGCCGACGGCGATGCGCAACGCGCTACCGTCGGCGCGCAGTTCGCCGGCCGCGTCGGCATGTTCCTCCGCGTCGATGACTTCCAGGCCGAATACGATCGCCTCCGCGCGGCCGGCGTCTCGTTCGTGACCGAGCCGCGCGACGAGCCCTATGGCCGCTTCGCCGTCTTCCTCGATGTCGCCGGCAACCGCTGGGACCTTCTCGGCCCCCGCCCGGGCCCATGACCGCGGCGCGCGGGACCCCGCCTCAGAGCGACCGCGCCAGGACGACCGCGGCGGCGACCACGACGACGGCGGCCCCAAGCAAAAACGCCCTCCGACCGCGCCGCGACACCGTTGCCGCCGGGGCCATGTCATCCGTAGCCGAAGCGACTGCACTCCAGCAGCCCACGACGGCCGTGGCGTTGTCCGGTGCTCCCTGGACTCTCGCTGCCGCGACCAGTGCCGCGGCCGCGCCCCGTGCGGTCCCCTCGCATGCGATGCGCGCCAGCTCCGCGCGCGAAACGACGCCGTGAACGCCGTCGCTACATAACAGCAGCCGATCGCCGGGACGTAGCCTGATCTCGCCACCGTCGGCGCGCACTTCGCGTTCGAAGCCGATGCTGCGCGTGATGATGTTGCGCTGACTGCTCTTGGCCGCCTCGTCCTCGGTCAGCCGCCCCGCCCGTACCTGTTCCGCCACCCACGAATGGTCCGCCGAGAGCTGCTCCGCCGTGCCACCACGCACCAGGTAGACGCGGCTGTCGCCGACGTTCGCCCACCAGGCGCGGCCCTCTCGCACGAGCGCGCACACCATGGTCGTAGCCGGGCGCCCGCCCGCGTCCTCGCCTCCGCCCGCGAAGACCGCCTCGTTCGCCGCCGCGATCCCACCGGTGAGGCTCATGCCCGGGTCCGCCGGGTCCAATGCGTTTGCAACGTGCGCCGCCAGGGTCTCCGTCGCCACCCGGCTCGCCCACTCGCCCCGCGCCTGCCCTCCGACGCCGTCCGCGACCACAAGCAGCGTCCAGCCCGGGTGCCCGGGCACTCCCCCGGCGAGCGCGAAATCCTGGTTCGAAGCGCGCACCTCGCCCGCGTGGCTCTCGGCGTGGTACTCGAAGCCGGGTTGTCCGCTCGCGATCGGCGCCTGCGCCTCGATGGTCACGCGCGATTCGCTGCCGGGGTCAGCGGGCATGGCCACCTCGTTCCGCCCCGTCGCGTGTCCGGCCTGTGTCAACCGATTCCGCGAGCACGCCCGTCCGGGGAATGCCGCTACGCGTGCTTCACATCGTCGATGCGGTACTCGATCGAGTTGCCGTTCGGCAGTTCCACCGCGACCGTTTCGCCCGCTACGCGCCCCAGCAGTTGGCGGCCCACCGGCGATTCCACGCTGATGCGGTTCTGCCGCGCGTCGGCTTCGCGCGCACCCACCAGCTGGTACGTCTGCGACGATCCGTTGTCCGCGCGGGTCACCGAAACGGTCGAACCCACCACCGAACGCTCGTCCCCGGCGGTTCGCTCCACCACCACCGCGCGCTTCAGCGTCTCTTCGAGCGACTTCAGCTTGCTGTCGATGAACGCCAGCCGTTCGCGGGCCGCGTGATAGGGCGCGTTCTCCCGCAGGTCCCCATCCGCGCGCGCGACCTCGACCGCGTGCACTGTCTCCTCGCGCTCATCGCGCAGCCGCGTGACGTCCACCTTCAGCTGGTCGATGCCCTCCGCCGTCATCTCCACCGGCGGCTCTTCCGTGCGCGTGCCACCGCGATTCGCCGTCGCCACCGATCGGCCCGCGACCTTCCGCACGCGAATGTGAATCCCGTAGTTCGATCCCGTGTACTCGCGCTTTTTCAGGAACTGGAACCAGGACTTCAGCGCCTGCACCCGCTCCTGCGCGTTCGGGTCCGAAGACTTGATCTCCCGCTCCGCGTAAAGCTCGACGCGGCTGCCCGTGAGGTAGGTGAGCACCTTCTCTTCGCCGGTGCTCTTCACGAAATGGCGGATGTATTGCTCTTGCGTCCGGCGTTGCTCGTTCTTGAGGGAGGTGAGGTATTGGTCCAGCGCCTCCGCGAGCGTGAGGTTGGTTGCTGGTGGATCGAAATCATCTGCCATAAGTCGAGGGTATCATCGATCCCGTGGATATGCCTCCCCGCGAGCCGGATTTTCCGCTTGAGCCTGCGTCTCTTCTCCCCTGGGACGCCCTCCCCGGCCTTTTTCCCGCGTTCCCCCTGCCCGAACGCTGGCTCCCCCTGCTCCGTCTCCACCTTTCGCTCGTCGAAGCCGCCGAAGAGCGCGTGCGCGTCACCGCCGTGTCCCCGGGTGATGCCATCCGCCGCCAGTACGCGGAGTCCCTGGAACTGCTCCGCGTGGCCGGCGCCTTCGATGGCCCCATCTGCGATGTCGGCAGCGGCGGCGGCTATCCCGGCCTCGTGATCGCCGCGGTCCTGCCCGAAGTCCCCGTGCGCCTGGTCGAACCCCTGCAGAAGCGCGCCCGCCTGCTCGCGGAGATGGCCGCCGCCATGGGGCTCAAGAATGTGACCGTCCACGCCGTCCGCGCCGAGGAAGCCGGCCGTGGCCCGCTTCGCGGCGCGAACGCCCTCGTCGTCGCGCGCGCCGTCGCCGAGCTTCGCGAGCTGATTGAGTACACCGCGCCGCTCGCCGCGCCGGGCGCCACCATCGCCCTTCCCAAGGGCTCCCGCGTCGATGACGAGATCGCCGCCGCGGACCACGCCTTCCACGAGCTCGGCTGCACCGTCGCCGGCCGCGACCGCATGCGGCCCGAGGTGAACGAAGCCGTCACCGTCGTCCGCCTGGCGAAGTGCGGCGAAGTGCCCGCGAAGTACCCGCGCCGTCCCGGCATTCCCGGCAAACGCCCGCTCTGAGGGCCTGAGCCTGCACCGCACCCGCTACACTCCCTCCATGCCGACCGGCCTCGCCCCCACCATCGCCGGCCATCGCCGCGTGTTCTGCTGCCACGAAGCCACCCTCACCGGCCGCCACGCCCCGAACTCGCTCGAAGCCGTCGCCGAGTGCGTCGCCGCTGCGGTTCCGCGGCTCGAAGTCGACGTCCGCTTCCTCGCCGATGACGGCATGCTCGTGTTCCACGACAGCTGGTTCGATACGGCCACCGACGGCGAAGGCGCCGTTTCGACGCACGATACCGCCGCCACCCGCCGCATCCGTTCGAACCGCTTCGGCACCACCCTCCCCTGTTCGAGGAGGTTGTCGACGTCATCCGTCACGGCGAGACCCTCCTCGAGGTCGACCTCAAGCTCATGCGCGCGATGAGCCCCGAGCGCGAACAGCGGCTCGCGAACGCCATGGAACCCATCCGCGACCGCGTCCTCATCGGCTCCCGAGGCGCACTGGAACCTGCGCGGGCTCCACGCCCGTGGCTTCCGCGTCGCCACTGGACCCGACGCTCCAGTGGCACGCGCTCGAACGCTGGGACCCCGGCGACGGCGTCGGCCCCTCGCGGCGCGGCCTCCACGGCCTCTGGGACGACGCCCCCTCGCCCATCTTCCGCGCGTCGATGCCCGCACCTACCTCGCCTCCGCGTCGAGGACCTGCTCGGCCTCCTCCCCGCGAGCGAGTGGATGGTCGATTACCGCACGCTCCTGCACATGCACGCGCTGGGATTCGACCTCGGCATTGAGCTTGGATACCACGGTGTCGAGCTGGCCGCGTGGACAATCCGTGACGAGGGCGCCGAAGCCACCCGCACGCTCCTCGCGGCCCTCTTCTCACTCGGGACGACGACCGTAATCACTGACTATGCGGAGCCGCTGGGCGAATACACCCGGGCTCTGTAATTCGTCACCCGTTCGCTACGCCGGTGCATCCTGCCCGGGCGGTGCTTCCGGCCTCATGCTGTCGAATGCAAAGACAGTGTAATCGCACGGTAAAACGGGCAGAGGAGCAGACGTGATGAAGCAGCGTTGGCAGGCATGGATGACCACCCGCCGGCCGATGCCGGGGCAGAACGAAACAGGGCAAGGACTGGCCGAATATGGCCTCATCCTCGCCCTGATCGCGGTCGTGTGCGCCGGTGCGCTTGCCACCTTCGGCCAGGGGCTCTCGACCCTGATCGGCTGGCAGCTCTTCAACCAGTTCTAGGCGGTGGCCGCCTCCAGCTTGCCGATCACCTCATCGACGGTCGCGACACGCCACCCCGCCCACGTGTCGCTCGTCTTCTGCCATTCCATGTAGCGGGCGCGTGATTCGGCGCGCGCCTGCGCGATCTCCTCTTCCGAAGGCTCATGCCCGAGCTTCGCCGCCAGTGCCTCGGGGCTCACGTTCCCGATGATGTCGCGCGTCACGTGGATCTGCTCGTTCGCCAGCGCCGGCCGCTCGATGAAGTGCGCCAGCTCGCGGTGGTTCTTGTCATAAAAGACGAACACCGGGATCGACTCGAACTGCCCGTCCTTCAGGTACTCCTGGATCATGTCCTTGTTCTGGTCCCGCTCGAAGAACCGCAGCTCGATGCCCGCCGCCTCGGCGATGCGCTGCGCGACACCCGTGCCGCGGTACACATCGGGGCACCAGTCCTCCCCGATCACGACGACGTGGTCCAGGCCCTTCGCGACGAGGGCCTGCAGGCGCGCCTTCTGGTCCGCGTTCACGGCCAGCCCGTTGTAGTTGTCCTCGAAAAGATCGCGGTTGCGGATCCCGCTCTCGATGTACTGCTGCCGGGTCTTCCCTGTGGCGAAGCGTTCGAGCGTGATGACGGATTCGGCGGCAGGCATGGGTCCCTCCGGTGTGCGTGTGTGTGATTCGGAGCGTACAGGGGAGGGTATCGCTTACAACTGGTGAGCGCCCCCTCACCCCGCGGGCGGCGTCCCCGCCAGCCTTGCCTTCGCCTCATCCCAGAGCGCGTCCAGCCCGGCGAGGTCCAGGTCGCGAAGGTCCACCGCCCGTTCGCGCGCCAGCTCCTCGACCAGCCCGAAGCGCCGCCGGAACTTCGCGTTCGCGCCCCGCAGCGCCTGCTCCGCATCGAGCCCCAGCCGCTGCGCGATGTTCGCCAACACGAAGAGGATGTCGCCGAACTCATCTTCGCGGTCGCCGTCGCCCGCCTCCGCGCGCGCGAACTCGTGCAGCTCCTCCGAAAGCTTCTCCAGCGGCCCCTCGATGTCCGGCCAATCGAACCCGATGCGCCGCGCGCGCCCTGGATCGACTGTGATTCCGCCAGTGCCGGCATCGCGGCCGGGATCCCCTCGAGGATCGACGAGCGCGGCTTTTCCTGCTGTTTGAGCGCGTCCCACTTCAGCGCCACCTCCTCCGCGGAGGCCGCCGTCGTGTCGCCGAAGACGTGCGGGTGCCGCCGTACGAGCTTCCGGCCGATGTGCTCCACCACGTCCGCGAGCCCGAAGGTGCCCTCCCGCTGGCCCACCTCGGCGTGCATCAGCACCTGCAGCAGCACGTCGCCAAGCTCTTCGGTCAGCCGCGCGGGGTCCCCGCGTCGATGGCGTCCAGCGTCTCGTAGCACTCCTCCAGCAGGTGTTGGCGGAGCGACGCATGCGTTTGCTCGCGGTCCCACGGGCAGCCGCCCGGCGCGTGCAGGCGAGCCACGATCGCCTGCAGCCCATCGAATCGCCGCACATCGTCCTCCGCCGCGATCGCCGGCACGAACACGCTGTCCAGGTAGCTCGGGCCGCCGGTCGAGCTCGGCCAGATGCACCGTCTCCACCCGCTCATCCGCGCTGCACAGCGCGCCACAATACCGTCACCGTGTGGTCCGCCGGGTAGATGTCGAGCAACTCCAGCTTCAGCGCCGCCGCCGCGTCGCGGTCGAACACCTGGCTGATGAGCGCCGGCCTCTGCGCGTCGATGCGCAGGGCGAGCGCGTCGCAGAGCTGCACGCGTTCGAAGTCCACGCCCAGTGCGATGGCCGCCACGTCCGCGAAGCTCACCCCCGGGTAGAGCTTCACCGCGATGCCGCGCTCCTTCGCGAGCGCACAGGCACGCGCGCGACCGTCGGCCTCCGCCATGAGGATGTCCCGGCACCGCGTACACGCCATCGCCCGCTTCCGCGAACGCGACTACGCGTTCCACCACCGCCTGCGTACGCCTCGTCGAAGCTCAACCCGCGCTGGTAGATGTCGTCGCACGGCCCGGTGCCGCCGGGGTCCAGCTCCGCCACGGTCGGGTGGTGCGCCGTGCGCAGCAGCACCGGCAGCCCGCCCGCGAGCAGCTCCCTCGTCGCCACCGTCAGCAGCGATGCCGAGCCCGGCCCGAGTCCGGCGATGTGAAGCGTCATCCCGGCAGCCTCCCCGAGCGGCCCGCCGCGTGCAACCCGGCGCTACTCCGGTGGGACGATACCGCGCGAACGCAACCCCGTCCGGTACGTGTCGAGGTAGTGCGTCGCCGAAGCCCGCCACGAATAGTCCCGGCTCATCCGTTGACCTGCAGCCGCGTGAACGCCTCCGGCTCGCGGAACGTCCGCACCGCCTGGTCGAACGCGCCGGCGAACGCATGCTCACTGAACTCGTCGAAGAGGAACCCCGTGGCTGCGTCCGGGTGCTCGTGCACATCGAGGATGGTGTCCCCAGTCCGCCCGTTCGCCGGCCCACCGGCACCGATCCATATCGCATCGCGATCAGCTGCCCGAGTCCGCACGGCTCGAATCGCGACGGCATGAGGAAACAGGTCCGACCCCGCGTACATCCGCCGCGCGAGCCCTTCATCGAATCGCGCCGCGAGGTGCACATTCTCCGGGTGTTCCTCCTGGTGCCGCCGCAGCTCGGCCTCGAGCCACGCGTCGCCCGTTCCCAGCACTACCAGCTGCGCATCGGCACGCACGAAGTCCGGGATCGCGCCAAGCACGAGGTCCACGCCCTTCTGCTCCGTCAGCCGCGTCACCATCGCCGCGATCGGCCCTTCGCATTCCGGCAGCCCCAGCTCCTCGCGCAGCGCCCGGCGGTTGTGCTCCCGCTCCTCGAGACAGGTGAGGTCGAAGTGCGTCCGAATGTGCGGGTCGTCGCGCGGGTTGTATGACTCGTAGTTCAGCCCGTTGAGGATGCCCCCGAGGCTGTCAGACCGAAGCTGCAACAGCGGGTCGAGCCCCTCGCCATAGTCTTTCGTGAGGATCTCCCGCGCGTAGCTCGGGCTCACCGTCGTGATCGCGTCGCTATAGAAGATCGCCTGCGAAAGGAAGTCGTTCAGCTCGTCCGGGCCGCGGTAGCGCAGGTTGTGAATCGTGAACACCGAGGCGATGCCGCGCAGTACCGGGTTTCCCCAGGCCAGGTTCCGCAGCGCGTACGAGAGCGGCGCCGTGTGCCAGTCGTTCAGGTGCAGGATGTCCGGAATCCACGGCTCCTGCGTCAGCATCGCCACGACGCTCCGGCAGAAGAACTGGTACCGAAGCAGGTCGTCCGCCTCGCCATACACCCGTTCGCGCCCGAAGTAATGCCCGTCGAGCACGAGGTCGACGGGGACGCCGCCTGTCCCCTGCACCGTCGCCACCTCCGCCGGCCGCGGCGCTCCCGGCAGCGGCACCGATAGCGGCCGCCGCAGCACCGCCGATTCGAACGCCGCCCGCGAGCTCGCGTGGCAGGGTGTGACGACCCGGACGTCGTGGCCCATCTCCCGCAGCCGCGCGGGCAGCGAAGCGGCGACATCCGCCAGGCCGCCAACCTTCGCAAACGGGTCAACTTCCGCCGATGCAAACAGGATCTTCAACGGCTAGTGCTCCAGGAAGAGGTACCGCTCGAGCCGGTCCCGCGCGGCGCCGGCCGCCGCCACTCGCCACCGCACCTCGCGCTTCACCCGCTCGGAGGCGTCGCCAACGGAGACCGCGTGGGCGGAGTACATCAGCACTTCCTCCAGCAGGACGAACCCCTTGTAGACCATCGGCACGTCCCACATCGGCCGCTTGCTTGCCCACCAGAACTGGCAACTGTGCAGCGCCGGTTCCAGCTTCTCGGCGGCCCACCCCGCGAACTTCGCCGCCTCGCCGCCCGCCGCATAGCGCTGCGCCACGGCCAGGACATCGATGCAGTGCTGCACATATTCCCACTGCGTGTCGTGCACCTGGTTCCCCGGCGCATGCCACAGTGGATACGGATTCATCGCAGCGATGTCGTCCCGGGTCGTGCTCCACGACGACGGGAACGGCTCCACCACCGGACCATCCGGGAACCGCCCGATAAGCTCGCTCGGCAGGCACATCTCCACCACCGACGTGTGCCGCTCCACGTGCCGGGGCCGGTGTGGCGACTCGATCAACTGGTACGTCGCCGCGAGGAACTCCTGCTCCCACCCCTTGATGTGGTGCCCGTAGGTCTCCGCGTCCATCGCCGTCAGCACGTAGGCGTCCCGTCCGCCGCCCACCCGCGAAAGGTCCTCCACGAACCGCCCCGGGTCCGTCTCCCGGAACGAGATGCGATTGCTCCGGACATCGTCGCGGAACAGGACATGCAGGAAGTGCCCGTCGACCGGCACGCGATAGACATGGTCGATCGGCCAGTCCGAGGGGCACGCGACCCCGCTCAGCACCAGCCACTCGTGCCGCGCGGCCGCCACTTCGGGCAGGATCTCCGCGCTGTAGCACATCTCCGGCGGGAAAAACCCCCGGGGCGAATACGATTCGCCGAGCAGCCGCCGGTTCACCCGCGCATTCCCGGTGATCGAACGCTCCCGTTCCGCCTCCGGGATGAGGGGCAGGATGGGGTGGTACTGCCCGCTTCCCACGAACTCCACCTGGCCCCGTTCGCCGAGCAGCCGCAGCCCGTCCACAACGTCCCCGAGCCCGTGGTCCACGAGCATCTCCGTCAGGACCGCGTTCATGTTGATCGCCACGCGCGCCTTCGGATGCGCGAGCAGCACCTTCAGCAACGGCCGGTACGACTCGTTCGCGATGCGCTGCACGATCTCGTGCGCCTGCGTCGGCGGCTGGTAGAAGTGCAGAAGCTGGGCCCAGGCAGTCACGCTCGCGCACCCGTCGCCGCCGGGCTGTCCCGGTAGAGGAGCGGATCGATCCCCGGGAACGGGTTGTCCAGTTCAAACAGCTCCTCGACCTGCTCGTCCAGCGCCGGGTAGCCACCCTCGATCGCGTCCGCCAGCCGGTCGAAGCGCTCCGCGTGCGACCAGAACCGCTCGACCGCGTAGTCGTGCGCCTGCCCGGTCGTCATCAGGAACTGCCAGTCGGACGACTGCAGCAGCAGCAGCTCCCGCCCGAGCTGGCGTGCCGCCGCCGTGTCCTCGGCCAGCAGCCGGTGGGCGCGCCGCTGACGGTTCTGGATCTCCGGCCACGTCCACGCGGTCCCATCGTTCAGCCACGTGCGGTGGTCGCCGCCGTTCCCCCACGAACCTTCGGGGAGATCGATGGCGTGCTTTGGCGGCTCCTTCGTCACGAATTCACCCGCGGTCACCAGCCGGAACGCCGGGTCCGTCGCCAGCCGCCGGATGACCCCCTCCAGCCAGTCAACGCCCTCAAGCCACCAGTGGCCGAATAGCTCCGTGTCGTACGACGCGAGCACGATGCCGTCCTCTCCCGCGCCGCCGCGGAAGGCGTCCAGCTCGTAGCGGATGAGGTCCCGGAAGTGGTCGGCATGCCAGCTCACGGACTCGGCCGCCGCTCGCGGGTCGTACTCTTCCTTCTCCCCGAGGTCCACCTCCGGGCCGGTCACGCGCCAGTAGTGCAGCCCGCTCGTGCCTTCCTTCTTGTGGAATTCGCGGTAGCGCGCCTCACCCGGGTAGCCGTGACTCGCCGACCACACCTGCAGCCCCGTCCGTTCGTTCCGCGCGATCGCGCTCACGTTCGAATGGCCCACGTGGTATGCCCGGAAGGTCGTCCCGCTCGTCACGGGGAGCTCCACCGGTGGCGCCGCGGGCACCCGCAGCTCCGGGTATAGCCCGACCACTTCACCCAGCGCCTTGCCGCGCGCCCGCCCGCCCTCGACGAGGTGCGTCTCGACGAAGAAGACCCTGATCCCGGCCTCCTCCAGGTACTCCTCAAGCCCCGGCTCATAGGCGCATTCCGGGAGCCAGAACGAACGCGGCGCCCGCCCGAAGTTGCGGATGTGCGATTCGACCCCCGTCCGCACCTGGAAGCGAACCGCCGCCGGGTCGTCCAGCAGAGGCAGGTACCCATGCGTCGCCGCGCAGGTTGCCACCTCGATGTGCCCACTGTCCTCAAGTGCGCGCAGCGCACCTACCAGGTCGCCCTGGATCTCGTCCTCGAAGAAGGCGCGGATGGCGTGATACCGGTCGCGATGGAAGAGCGCGGTCGCCGCCCGGTTCGCCGAAGCCCCCGCGAAGCGCACGACGTCGCCCTCGGCGCGCTCGATGCGGTCCGCCAGGTACTCGCGGAAGTGGTCGATCATCACCGCGTCGCGCATCTGCTCGGCGAGGATCGGCGTGACATTGATCGTCACCCCAAGGGACCCATCGACCTGGCTCGCGAGCCGCCGGAATGCCCGCACGAGCGGCAGGTAGCACTCGAGCATGGCTTCGTGGAACCACTCCTCGCCGTGTGGCCACCGCCCCGCGAGACGGCAGTACGGCAGGTGCGTATGGAGGACGAAACAGACGTTGCCAGAGCGCACCGTCAACTCCTTTGCTTCAGCCCCAGTGAACGAGGCCGAGGTCGAACGGGTTGTGAAGGGCGGGGTGGCCCGGGAGTACGCGGATCGCGTATCCCGCGCGACCCGCAACCGTTGGCGGGAACACCGCCTCGAACCGGCAGATGCCGTCCTCCGCGATGTCCTTCAGTGTCGCGCCCGCATCGCTCACCACCTGCAGGTCGCTCGTCGGCCCGGCCCCTCCGAACACCACATCGACATCGAGGTCGTCGGGCCGGAGTGCTCCAGGGTGGATCTGGACGGTCACCGTCAGCGGCGCGTCCGCGCGTCCGCCATCCTTCCCGTCATCATCCACCGCGCAGATCTTCATGCTATCCCAGTCGCGCCGAACGCGGGCGAGCCACGCCTGAAGCTCCCGCGCCGTGTCCCCATGCTCCGACCGCAGCCGCTCCCAGCTCGCCGCCGCCGGCGCGTACGCCGTCGCCGCGTATTCGCTCACCATCCGGTGCGTCGAAAACACCGGCGCGTAATTCGCGATCGAATTCTTCATGCGCGCGACCCACTCCCGCGGCACGCCCTCCTCGTCCCGTTCGTAGAACAGCGGCACGATCTCGTTCTCCAGCAGGTCGTAGATCGACTCGCTGTCGAAGGCGTCCTGCACCTCCGGGTCATCCTCGATACGGTCCCGCCCGATGGACCAGCCCGCATCCGGCCGCGCCGCCTCCGCCCACCAGCCGTCCATCACGCTCATGTGCAGCGCGCCGTTCGCGACCGCCTTCATGCCGCTCGTGCCGCTCGCCTCGAGGGGGCGCAAGGGCGTGTTCAGCCAGATGTCGCAGCCCTGCACCAGCGCCCGCGCGAGCTCCACGTCGTACCGCTCGAGGATCACCAGCCGGTCCCGGAACTCCGGCATGCGCGAATAGCGCACGACCTCGCGAATCAGCTGCTTCGCCGGCTCGTCCCGGGGGTGCGCCTTGCCCGCGAAGATGAACTGCACGGGCCGGTCCGCCGCGTTCACGATGCGCGCCAGCCGCTCCGGGTCGCGGAAGAGCAGCGTCGCCCGCTTATACCCGGCGAAGCGCCGCGCGAACCCGATCGTCAGCGCCTGGATATCGAGCACCTGCCCCGTCGTGCGGTCCTCGGCCGCGAGCCCGCGCCGGGCCGCGCTTTCGCGGTGCTGGTTCCGCGCGCGGATCACCAGGCGATGGCGCTGGCTCTCATGCGTGTCCCAGAGTTCCCCGGCGGGGATTTCGCGCACGCCCTGCCACTCTTCCGGGCGCACCGGGTCGTCCCGCCACCCGCGTCCCACGTACCGGTCGAACAGGTCGGCCATCGCATGCGAGACCCAGGTCGGCAGGTGCACGCCGTTCGTGATCGAATCGATGGGAATCTGCTCCGTCGGCAGCTGCGGCCACGCCGACTCCCACAGGTTCCGGCTCACCGTGCGGTGCAGGCGTGAAACCCCGTTCCGGTAGCCGCTCAGCCGCAGCCCCAGGAGCGCCATCGAAAACGGCTCGTGGTCGTCGTCCGGGTTGATGCGCCCCAGCCCGAGGAAGCGCCGGTCATCGATGCCGAGCGAGTAGTAATACCGCCCGAGATGGCGCCGCACGAGCTCCGGCGGGAAGAGGTCGATGCCCGCGGCCACGGCCGTATGCGTCGTGAACACCGTCGCCGCCGAAACGGGCAGCAGCGCCTCATCGAAGGTGTTGCCGCCTTCCTCCATCACCATGCGGATGCGGTCGGCCCCCAGCAGCGCGCTGTGCCCTTCGTTCATGTGGCAGGCCACGGGGTGCAGCCCGATCGCGTGGAGCGCGCGCACACCACCAATCCCCAGGATCATCTCCTGCTGGATCCGCGTCTCGATATCGCCGCCGTACAGCCGCGACGTGATCTTCCGGTCGATCGGCGAATTCGCTTCGACGTCCGTATCGAGCACGTACAGCGGCGTTCGCCCGACGTCGATGCGCCACACCGCCGCCACGACATCGCGGCCGTCGAACGGGATGGCGACCGTGATCTGGTCCCCGTCCCCGTCGTTCACGGGGTGCACCGGCTGGCTCGCGATGTCGATCTCCGTGTACTCCTCGCGCTGCCAGCCGTCCGGCGCGAGCGCCTGCTGGAAGTACCCTTCGCGGTAGAGCAACCCCACGCCCACCAGCGGCAGCCCCAGGTCACTCGCCGACTTCAGGTGATCGCCAGCCAGCACGCCGAGGCCCCCGGAGTAGTTCGGCAGGCTCTCCGTGAGCGCGAACTCCAGCGAGAAGTACGCCACCACCGCCTTGTCGCCTGCTCCCGGGATGGTCACCTGCGAGGGCCGCGCCATGTAGGCGTCGAACGCCTCCGTCACTCGGTTCAGATGCAGGAGGAAGCCGTCGTCCTGGGCCAGTTCGGCCAATTCGGGCTGCGTCGCGACCTGCAGCATGCGCACGGGGTTGTGACCGCTGGCCTCCCAGCGGTCGCGTCCCATGCGTTCGAACAGCTGCGCGGCATCGGTGTGCCACGTCCAGTGCAGGTTGTGCGCGAGGCGCCGCAACGCCTCCAGCGCGGGCGGAAGGGCGGGCTCGACGAGGAGCGTCCGGGTGGCGTGAAGTCGCATACTGTCTCCCATTGTAGGGCCACGGTGTCTTCGGATTGTTTCAGGCCCGAGTCGTTCGTTCGCTACGGGTTTCCACCCGCTCCCCTTCTCGGTTGTCCGCATATGCGCCCCGTGCGATCATTGCCCTTCGCGACCGGACCGGCAGGCCCCCTGGCGCCCCGGCCCTCGCCGATTGCCATGCCGTTTCGCGCAATCCTCTTCGATATCGGCGACACCCTCTGGCACTCCCGGTCGGCTCCGCCGCCCGCCGAGTTTCGCCGCCTCGCCGCCGAGCGCGCCGCCGCCGCTCTCGCCGAACTCGCCATCCAGCACGAAGACCCGGCCACCGTGGCCCGCACCGCCTGGACCGCGATGGAAGACGCCATGCGCCGCGCTCGCGCCACCGATCTCATCGAACCCGACTACGGCGAAGTCTCCCGTGCCGCCCTCCATGCCATCGGCCTCGACCTCTCGCGCGAACAGGCCGGCTGGCTCCTCGAATCGACCTACATCTCCGGCATCGAAGGCGGCAAGGCTCCCTTCGAAGACGCCCGCGAGGTCCTCCTCGCCCTCCGCAAGCGTGGCTTCCTGCTCGGCGCCGTCACCAACCGCGCCTTCGGTGGTGAGCGCTTCCGGGCGGACCTGCGCGATGCCGGCCTCGATATCGGCTGGGACGTCGAAGCCGTCTCCGTCGAGGTCGGATTCCTCAAGCCGCACCCGGCGATCTTCGAATTCGCCCTCGAACACCTTCGCGTCGAGCCCGCCCGGACGCTGATGGTCGGCAACTCCCTCGCCGAGGATGTCGCCGGCGCGCAGCGCATGGGCATCGCCGCGGCCTGGCGCAAGAGCCCGCCCGATGCCACCGGCGTTCGCCCCGAATACACCTTCACCGAACTCGGCGAACTCCTCGCCGAGCCCGACCTCCAGGAGGCCGCCCGATGACCAGCCCGCAGCGCACCTGGGGCGGCCGCTTCGAAGCCGGCATGGACGAACTCACCCGTGACTACACCGCCGGCGTCGACCGCGACCTCTACGAGCACGACATCGCCGGCTCGGTGGCGCACGCGCGCATGCTCGGCAAGGCCGGCATCATCCCCGCCGAGGACGCCGATGCGATCGTCGCCGGCCTCGCCGAAGTACTGGCCGATTTTCGCGCGCAAAAGGTCACCTGGCGCCCCGAGCTTGAGGACATCCACACCCACGTCGAGGCCCTCCTCCGCGAGAAAATCGGCGACGCCGCCGGCCGTCTCCACACCGCTCGCTCTCGCAACGACCAGGTCTCGCTGCTCAATCGCCTGCTCGTTCGCCAGTACTGCGACGAAGCCGTCGATGCCGCGGGCAAATTCATCGCCGTGCTCGCGGACCTCGGCGAGCGCCATGCCGCCGACCCCATGCCCGGCTACACCCACGTCCAGCGAGCCCAGCCGATCACGCTCGGCCACCACCTGCTCGCCTATGGGGAGATGCTGCTTCGCGACCGTGCCCGCTTCGCCGATTGCCGCCGCCGCCTGAACATCCTGCCCCTCGGCTCCGGCGCGCTCGCCGGTTCGCCCTACCCCCTGGACCGCGAGATGGTCGCCCGCGAGCTCGCCTTCGATGGCGTCTCCCGCAACAGCCTCGACGCCACCGCCGACCGCGACTTTATCGCCGAATTCCTCGCCGCCTGCGCCATCACGCAGATGCACATCTCGCGCCTCGCCGAGGAAGTCGTCCTCTGGGCGAGCGCCGAGTTCGGCTTCGTGAAGCTTCCCGACGCCTTCGCCACCGGTTCGAGCATGATGCCCCAGAAGAAGAACGCCGACGTCGCCGAGCTCGCTCGGGGCCGCACCGGCCGCGTCTACGGCGAGCTTATGAACATGCTCGTGAACCTCAAGGGCCAGCCCCTCGCCTATAACCGCGACCTCCAGGAAGACAAGGCGACCGTGCTCAACGCCGCCGCCGTCGTGCTGCCGACGCTGCGCATCTTCGCCGCCATGGTGCCCGCCCTCGCCTTCCAGCTCCCGCGCATGCGCCAGGCCGCCGGCGAGAACTTCTCCCTCGCCACCGACGTCGCCGATTACCTGGTTAAGAAGGGCATGCCCTTCCGGCAGGCCCACGAAGTCGTTGGCGGCCTCGTCCGTGCCTGCGAACAGCGCGGCTGCGAACTCAACGCGCTCCCCTTCGAGGTCTACGCCGCCGCGAGCCCGCTCTTCGACCGCGACATCCTCGCCCTCGATGTCGATGCCGCCCTCGCCGCGCGCGATATCCCCGGCGGCACCGCCCCCGTTCGTGTCCGCGCCGCCGCAGCTGCCCTTCGCGCCGCCCTCGGCTAGTCTGCCCCGCTTGCGAGAGCGCTGAAACGCCCGCCCCCACCCTCGCGCGCGACAATGCCTCCATGCACCGCGAACCCGCTCCCGGCGCCGCGCCTCCCGGGCGGCTTCTCCCGAATGACCCGCCCGGGGCCAGAACGTCGCCGGCCGCCGTATCCAGTCCCTGGCCGATGGCTTCGGCGAAACCTGGGACAAGCGCTTCTCGGTGCATCTCCGTCGCCAACCGAGCCCCTCCGAGGTCATGCGCACCTGGAAGGCCGAGTTCGGCAACTTCTGGCCCGAAGGCTCCCGCTTCACCGCGCCCGCGCGCGGCCTCCGCCCCGGAGAGCTCGCCGGCGTCGAGCTCGAAGGGCCCGCGGGCGGCGCCGTCTCCACCGGCGTTGCCGTCGATGCCGCCAGTCCCACCGAATTCACCCTTCGCACGCCGGAGGGGCACATGTTCGCGGGCTGGATCCGCTTCCGCACGCTCAAGGCCGATCCCGGCACCGAGGCGCGAATCGAGATGCGTGTCCGGCCCAGCGACCCGCTTTACCAGCTCGGCCTCTGGCTCGGCGGCAATCGCGGCGAAGACCGCTTCTGGCAGCGCACGCTCACCGCTCTCGCCGCGCGCTTCGGCGAACGCGAGCCCGTCACCATTCGCCGCCGCCGTGTGAGCCGCGAGTTCGCCTGGCGCAACGCCGGGAACGTCCGCCACAACGCCGGGCTGCGAACGACCGCCGCCCGTCTGCGAGCCGTCCCCGGGCACCTCTATCGCGTGTGGAGTGGGCGCTCGTGAGCCCTCGCTGGGATGCCGTCGTCGTGGGCAGCGGTCCCAACGGCCTCGCGGCGGCCATCACCATCGCCCGCGCCGGCCGCTCCGTGCTCGTGCTCGAGGCGAAGGACCGTATCGGCGGCGGCTCCCGGACGGCGGAGGTCACGCTCCCCGGCTTCCACCACGACGTCTGTTCCGCCATACACCCCTTTGGCGTTGCCTCGCCCGTCTTTCGCGCCTTCGGCCTGGGGCGTTTCGGGCTCGAATGGGCCCACCCGGAGGTCCTGCTCGCACACCCGCTGGACGGCGGCCGCGCCGGTGTGATGGTCGCGAACCTCGAGGAGACCGCTCGCGGCCTCGGCGCCGATGCCCGGGCGTACCGCGGCCTCATCGCCCCCCTTTCCCGCGACTGGCCCGCGCTCGTCCCCGATATCCTCGGGCCCATCCTCCGCGTGCCGCGCCACCCGCTCGCGATGGCGCGCTTCGGCTTCGCGGCGATGCAGCCCGCGACATGGGTCGCCGGCCGCTTCGAAACCGATGAGGCGCGCGCGCTCTTCGCCGGGCAATGCGCCCACGCCATGGTCCCGCTCGATTCGTTCCAGACGGCCTCATTCGGTCTCGTGCTCGCCGCATCCGGGCACTCCGGCGGGTGGCCCGTGGCCAGGGGTGGTTCGCAGGCCATCGTCGATGCCCTCGCCGCCTGCCTTCGCTCCCACGGCGGCACGATCGAGTGCGGCCGCGAAGTCCGTTCGCTGGCCGACCTCCCACCCGCCCGCGCCTACGTCCTGGATGTCACCCCGAGGCAGCTGCTCGGCATCGCCGGCGATCGCCTTCGTGGCATCTACCGGCGCCAGCTCGAGGGCTATCGCTACGGTCCCGGCGTCTTCAAGGTCGATTACGCCCTCTCCGGCCCGATGCCGTGGACGAACGAAGCCGCCCGCCGCGCCGGCACCATCCACGTCGGCGGCACCTTCGAGGAGATCGCCGCCGCCGAGCACGAGGTCGGCCGTGGCCGCCACCCGGACCGTCCGTACGTCCTCGCCGCCCAGCAGAGCGTCGCCGACCCCACGCGCGCTCCCGCCGGCCAGCACACCCTCTGGGCCTACTGCCACGTCCCCAACGGCTCCACCATCGATATGACCGAACGCATCGAGCGCCAGTTCGACCGCTTCGCCCCCGGCTGGCGGGACCTCGTGCTCGCGCGCTCCGTCATGGGTGCGCCGGACTACGAGCGCTACAACGCGAACGATGTCGGCGGTGATATCGGCGGCGGTGCCTCGAACGGCCTCCAGCTTCTCTTTCGCCCGGCCCCGCGCTGGAACCCGTATCGGACGGCCATCCCGGGCGTGTACCTCTGCTCCGCTTCGACGCCCCCCGGCGGTGGGGTGCACGGCATGTGCGGCTACCATGCCGCCCGCGCCGCCCTTCGCCGGGAGCTGAAGCACCCGCACGCCCCTGCGCTGAATCTGTAGAATCGCGCCCGAAAGCGGGGTTGGCGTGCCCGAGAGCGTCGATCAGTTCCCTGCGCTGCTTGCGATGGAGGCCGTGCCGCTCTTCCGCGACCTCGGCTACCGCTTCACCGCCGCCGGCGAAGGCTGGGCCGAGATCACCTTCGACGTCTCTCCCCGCACCCTCAACCTCTACGGCATCGTCCACGGCGGGGCCTGGCTCTTCCTCGCCGATTCGGCCATGGGTGGCGCACTCGGCACGGTCGCTCGCCCCGATGAGCGCGTCATCACCGCGCAGGCCGAGTTCCGCTGGCTCCGGCCGTTGCAGGGCGCGACCATCCGCGCCCGCGCTCGCGTCCTCCGCCGCGGCCGCACGCTCAGCCACTGCGCCGTCGAGCTCTTCGACCCCGACGGCGTCGTCATCGGCGTCGGCAACGGGACCTACGTCATCCTCCCGCCCGAAACCGGCCGAAAGCGCCGCCGCACACACGGCGAAGACTCCCCTGAGGAATCGCAGCCTTCGCTGCCGCTGTAGGTCAGGGAGTGGCCCGGCGCGCGCCGCCATCCATGTAAACGGCGCTCGCGAAGACGTAGCTGCACGTCTCCGAGGCGAGGAACGCCGCCACAGGCGATGCCCGCACCCCTTGCCGCCGCTCGCGGCCGCTGCTTCAATCGCGCGCGATGGCCGCGAACACGCATCCCGTGCGAACGAACCCACGCCCTCCGTGGGTGCACCTCCTGGCCGCGGCCATCGTCGCCCTGGTGCTCAGCGCGGCCTATCTCGGCGCCATGCGCTTTGCCATCGAATACTCCAACCCCCACGGCCGTCACACGCACGACGAGCGCGACCTCGTCTACCTGTGGCTCCACCTGGGCCTGCTCGCCGCGGCGCTTATCGCCGGGTTCGCACTTGGCCGCTGGCTGCGCAGCGGGGGCACGGGGTACGCCGTCCTGCTCCTGGCCGTCCTCGCGACCGTGATGATCGCCGCCCAGCTCGGCAGTCACGAACTCGCGTGCTCCGGCCACGACGGCCTCATTCGCTACTGGACCTGCTGACCCGGCTCGAGCTGCGATTCGCTCGCAAGCTACAGGCCCGTGCGAAAAAGGACCCTGACCCGCCAACGGCCGTACCTTCGAGCCATCCCACGCGGAGGTCCCGCCAGTGTTGCCACTGCTGCTTCTTCTACTGCTCCTTGTCCTCCTCTTCGGGGGCCTCGGCTTCTACGTCGCGAAGGTGTTCCTCGTCGTCGCCCTCGTGGCCCTGCTCGCCAGCCTCGTCATGGGCGGCGTCCAGTTCCGGGGTCACCGGCATTGACCTTGCGCGAGTTCGGCCAGCGGATCCACGTGCTCCACACTGCCGGCTCCGAGCCTGCCACCGCCACTCACACGGGCGGCGGCGGGCTCTTTCGCCACTTCGCGCTGATCGCCTCCGAGTGGTTGGGAAGCCCGTGGGCCTTCGTCGGCGCCGTGTTGGTGGTCGTTGCCTGGGCCGCCCTCGGCCCCGTCTTCCGCTTCTCCTCGAACTGGCAGCTCGTCATCAACACGGGCACGACCATCGTCACCTTCCTCATGGTCTTCCTGGTCCAAAACACCCAGAACCGCGACACCCTCGCCATGAACCTCAAGCTCGATGAGCTCCTGCGCGGCACCCAGGGCGCCCGCACCACGCTCGTCCGCCTCGAAGATCTCTCGGACGACGACCTCCACCGCCTCCGCGGCGAATTCCAGAAGCTCTCCGAGGAAGCCGGCGACGTCTTCGAATCCGCCACCTCCGACGTCGAAGGAGAACTGAAGGAACGCGGCCACGACCTCGGCTGACGCGCCCCCTCGTGGGGCGGACGTGTAGACTTACACCCGGATGACTTGCGAGGACGAGGCCGCCGACCTGCTCCGGCGCGCGGGACATAAGATGACCCCCCAGCGGCTCATGATCGTGCGCGTGCTCCGCCATGCGCAGGGCCACCTCAGCGCGGCCCAGATCGCCGCCCAGGTCCGCGACGTCTACCCCTTCGTCGATGTCAGCACCGTGTACCGCACGCTCGACGTCCTCAAGCGCATGAAGCTCGCCACCGCCACCGATATGGGCGCGGGCGACGTCCTCTTCGAATGGGCGCCGGAGGAGCCGCACCACCACCTCATCTGTTCGAGCTGCGGCGAAGTCCAGCTCCTCGACCATTCCTACCTCGCCTGCCTCAGCAGCCGCATCGATACCGAGTTCGGCTTCGAACCAGATCTCCATCACTTCGCGATCTTCGGCCTCTGCCGCGACTGCCGCGCGGAGCCCGGCGAATGACCACCCGCCGCGAGCTCGTCACCCGTCTCGCCGCCATTTGCGGCGCCCCGAACGTCGTCTGGCGCCGCGAAGACCTGCTCGTCTACGAATACGACGGCACGATCGAGCGCAGGCAGCCGTACGCCGTCGTCTTCCCCGCTGATGTCTCCGAAACCGCCGCCGTCGTGCGCCTCTGCAACGGACTCGGGATGCCCGTCACCCCGCGCGGCGCCGGCACCGGCCTCTCGGGGGGCTCCGTCCCCACGCGGCGAGGCGTCGTCATCGGCACCAGCCGCATGCGCCGCATCCTTGAAATCGACCCCGTGAACCGCATCGCCGTCGTCGAGCCGGGCCTCCCGAACATCCAGCTCTCCGAGGCGGCCGCCGCCCACGGCCTCTTCTATGCGCCGGACCCGAGCAGCCAGAAGGCCTGCACCATTGGCGGCAACGTCGCCGAAAACGCCGGCGGCCCCCACTGCCTCGCGCTCGGCGTCACCCAGAATCACGTGCTCGGGCTCGAAGTGGTCACGGCCGCGGGCGATATCACCTGGCTCGGCGGGCGCGTGCCCGATGCCTTCGGCTACGACCTCCGCGGTGCCTTCATCGGCAGCGAAGGCACCCTCGGCATCGTCACGAAAGTCGTGTGCCGCCTCCTGCCCCTGCCCGCGAGCGTCGTCACCCTGCTCGCCATCTTCGATACCGTGCAGGAGGCGAGCGCCACCGTCTCCGCCATCATCGCCGCCGGCATGATTCCCGCCGCCATGGAGATGATGGACCGCCTGACCCTCCAGGCCGCCGAGGCCGGCCTCCGCTGCGGCTATCCCGCCGACGCCGGCGCCGTCCTCCTGCTCGAACTCGATGGCCTCCCCGAAGTCGTCGGTCCGCAGGCTTCGCGCGCCCGCGCCGAATGCCTTGAACGCGGCGCCACCGAAGTCCGCGAGGCCCGCTCGGCCGGCGAACGCGAACTGCTCTGGAAGGGCCGCAAAGGCGCCATCGGCGCGCTCGGCTGGATCGCCCCCAATTACTACATCCTCGATGGCGTCGTCCCCCGCTCGAAGCTCGTCGAGGTGATGGCGAGCGTCTCGGCCATCAGCGATGCGCACGGCCTCCAGTGCGCGAACGTCTTCCACGCCGGCGACGGCAACCTCCACCCGCTCATCCTCTTCGATGAGCGCGTGCCCGGCGCGAAGGACCGCGTGCTCGCCGCCGGGGCCGAGATCATGCGCGCCTGCGTCGATGCCGGCGGCTCGCTTAGCGGCGAACACGGCATCGGCTACGAAAAGCAGCGCTTCATGCCCTGGCTCTACTCCGAACTCGACCTCGAACACATGGGCCGCATCCGCGCCGTCTTCGGCAACGAAGGCGACTTCAACCCCTGCAAGCTCCTGCCCGCCGGCACCGGCTGCGGCGAAATGGCACACCAGGAACACGCCCTCCGCGCCGCCGGGCCCGACGCCTATGTCTGATGTCGAAAGCGTCCTCGTCTCCGGCCATGCTCCCGAGTCCGTCCTCGTCCCGCGGTCGCTCGACGAGCTGCGCGCGCTCGTCACGGCCCCCGACCGGCTGACGTTCGTGCCCTCCGGCGGCCGCACCGCGCTCGACCTGGGCGACGCTCCCGCGCGGCCGTTCGCCCTGCTCGACCTCCGCCAGGCCCTCCGTGGCGAACTCGACCACCAGTCCGACGATCTCACCCTCGTCGCCCCCGCCGGCACGACGCTCGCCGAAATTGACGCCGCTCTCCGGCCCTCGGGCCAATTCCTCCCGCTGGACCCGCCGCTCGCGCCTTCGGCCACCATCGGCGGCGTCGTCGCGGCGGGCGCCGGTGGCCCCCTTCGCAGCCGCTACGGCCTCCCCCGCGACGCCGTCATCGGCATGACCATCCTCCGCGCCGATGGCGAACTCGTCCGCGCCGGCGGCCGCGTCGTGAAGAACGTCACGGGCTACGACATGATGCGGCTCTGGTGCGGCTCCTTCGGCACCCTGGGCATCATCACCAGCGTCGCCCTTCGCGTCCTCCCCCGCCCCGATACCGTCGACCTCACCGCGGACCTCGCCGGGGACTCCCCCGCCGCGCTCGCCGCGACCCTCGCCGCCGCCGACATTCGCCCCGAGCTCCTCGACGTCATCGAAGCCGGGGGCCACACGACGGCGCTCCTGCGTGTGCACGCCCTCGCCGCCGATGCCGCCATCCGCGCGACGCCATCCCTCCATTGGAAGCCCGCTCCAGCCGGCCTGTACGAATCCGCCCGGGACCTCGGCGCGGGCCCGGATACCGCCTTCGCCATCCGCATCGCCGCGCTCCCTTCCCATGCGGAGGGCCTGCTCGCGTCGCTGCGTGAGCACAACCCAACAGCGATGGTCGCCCGCCCGATGGTTGGCTCGATCCGCGCGGCCTGGTCCGCGTCCGATCTTCCGCCGCTGCGCACCGTCGCCCCGGCCGTCGAGGCGCTCCGCACGCAGGTTCGCGGCGAAGGCGGTTCCGTGCTCGTCGAGCGCATGCCCCATACCTTCCGTGGCGGCCTGGATGCCTGGGGCGAACCGCCTCCCTCGTTCGACCTCATGCGCCGCACGAAGGATGCCTACGACCCCGAAGGCCGCTTCAGCGCCGGGAGGTTCATCGGTGGCATCTAGCCCCTGGCCCCTTCCCGCCGACGCACCCTCCAGCGCGGACCTCTCCCGCTGCGTCCACTGCGGCCTCTGCATCAACGCCTGCCCGACCTTCGCGGTCACCGGCCTCGAAGCCGAATCGCCCCGCGGCCGCATCGCCCTCGCGCGCGCCGTGGACGAGGAGGTCATTCCCCTGACCGCGGCCGTGCAATCGCACTGGGACCTCTGTCTCCAGTGCCGCGCCTGCGAAGCCGTCTGCCCCAGTGGCGTCGCCTACGGCCGCATCATCGAGCACGTCAAAGCACAGGTCGCGGCCGCCCCCGCGAAAGACGCGGCGCCGAGACGCATCCGGCGATTCCTCCTTCGCAACGTCGTCGCCCGCCCGCGCGTGCTCGCGGCGGTGGTCGCCCCCGCGCGTTGGTGGGCCGGTTCCCTGCCGCGGCGCGCCCTCCGCAAGTCCGGCGTGCGATGGCTGCCCTCGCGCCTGGCCGCGATGGAGGCGCAGCTTCCCCGGCATCCCGGCCGCCCGCTGCGCGCGGGTGATTCGCTGCCCGTGCCCGGCGGCGCCTCCACCGAGGCCGTGCTCTTCACCGGCTGCGTCATGGGCGAACTCTTCGGCGGCGTCCATCGCGCCACCGCCAGCGTGCTCGCCCGCCGCGGCGTTCGTGCCCTCGCCAGCGAAGGCCAGGGCTGCTGCGGCGCCCTCCATGCCCACGACGGCGACCTCGCCTTCGCCCGCGACCTCGCCCGGCGCAACATCGACGCCCTCCCCGGCGATGCTCCCATCGTCGTGAACTCCGCGGGCTGCGGTGCCGCCATGAAGGAATACGGCCAGCTCCTGCACGCCGACCCGCGCTATGCCGAGCGTGCTGCCGCCTTCGCCGCCCGCGTGCAGGACTTCTCCGAGTTCGTCGCCGCCCTCGATGCGCCCGTCGCCGGACACCTCCCCGCGCGCGTCGCCTACCAGGACGCATGCCACCTCGCGCACGCCCAGCGCATCCGCGAGCAGCCGCGCGAACTCCTGCGCGCCATCGACGGCTGTTCCCTGGTCGAAACCCCCGGCGCCGACCTTTGCTGCGGCGCCGCTGGCATCTACAGCCTCGTCGAGCCCGGCATGTCCGCCGCACTTCGCACCCGCAAAGCCGATGCCTTCCGGGATTTCGCACCCGATGTCGTCGTGACCGCGAACCCCGGCTGCCAGATGCAGTACGAGGCCGCCGTCCGCGAAGCCGGCATCGATGCGCGCGTCATGCACCTCGCCGAGGCCATGGACGAAGCCGAACGCAACGCCCGGCGCACCTGAACCCGCCCCCGCCCGGCATGTGACGAGCGCGAGAAGTGGATGTTTCGCGAGGATTTCTCGTAGGGGATTCGCTTTGCACCGCCGGAGGACTATCATGACCGGCGATCACGTACCGGCGGGTATGGAACACCGCCAGAAGGAACATCATTGGAACTGCAGAACGCCGTCATCGTTGATGGGGCTCGCTCGGCCTTCGGCCGCGGCGGCCGCGGCAAGCTCGTCGCCACCCGCCTCGATGAGGCCGGCGCGAGCGTCGTTCGGGCACTTCTCGACCGCAACCCCAAGGTTCGCGCCGAGATGATCGAGGACATCGCGATGGGGAACGTCGGCGGCGCCGGCGAACTCGCCGGCATTGGCGCCGACACCGTTGCGCGCCTCGCAGGCCTCCCCTCCGAAGTCTCCGCCATGGACACCAATCGCCAGTGCGGCTCCTCCATGGAGACCCTCCACCGCATTGCCCAGTCCATCATGGTCGGCGCCACCGAGTGCGGCATCGCCCTCGGCATCGAGCGCATGGGCCGCCAGCTCGGCGGTGGCGGCGGCGCCCGCGCCACCACCCGCATCACCGAATTCAACAAGCGCCGCCTCGAGCAGACCCCGCTCCAGCGCAACATGGCCTACAACCACTTCGAGGACTTCAGCGTCCCCTTCCAGGATGAAATCCTCGACTACTCCCCCGTCCTCTCCATGACCCAGACGGCCCAGAACGTCGCCGAGGTCTACGGCCTCTCCCGCGAGGAGATGGACGCCTTCTCCGCCGACAGCCACCGCAAGGCCGTCGCCGCCTACGAGCGGGGCATCTACAAGGACGAGATCATCCCCCTCGAAGTCGAAGAGCCCGTCTTCGATGCCGAAGGCAACTGGGTCGAGGCCGAGCGCGGCAAGACCATCCTCTTCGAGCGCGATGAGTGCATCCGCCCCGGCACCAACGTCGAAACCCTCGGCGCCCTCCCGGCCGTCAAGGGCATCGTCAGCCCCACCGGCAGCGAGCTTCGCATCACCGCCGGCAACGCCTGCCCGACCAACGACGGCGTCAGCGCCGCCCTCATCATGAGCGAGAAGAAGGCCCTCGAGCTCGGCCTTGAGCCCCTCGCCCGCCTCGTCGGCTTCGGCATCGCCGGCATCAAGCCGCAGGTCATGGGCCTTGGCCCGATCCCTTCGACGAAGAAGGCCCTGCGCCACGCCGGCATCACCGCCGACCAGATCGACCGCGTTGAGTTCAACGAAGCCTTCGCCGCCCAGGTCATCCCGTCCTGCCGCGACCTTGGCATCCCGCTGGACCGCGTGAACGTGAACGGCGGCTCGATCGCCATCGGCCACCCGCTCGGCGCCACCGGCGCCCGCCTCGTCCTCACCGTCGCCCACGAGCTGCGCCGCAGCGGCGGCCGCTACGGCCTCGCCACCCAGTGCATCGGTGCCGGCATGGGCATCAGCACGATCATCGAGCGCATCTAGCACTCGAGTTCGGAACACACGAAGGGGGCCGGCAACGGCCCCCTTTTCCATGCTCGCCGGAAGCACGTCAGAACGGCAGCCGCATCTCCCCGGCGTGCACGAACGCCCGCCGGACGAACCGCTCGTGCCGCTCGGTCCACCGCTCCCACGCCAGCGAAATCCCCAGGCAGGCCATCACGATCGCGCCCCCGATCACCATGTCGAGGAAGTAGTGGTTCGCCGTGACCACGATCGCGTACCACATCCACGCCAGGAACACGACCGCGCCCGCTCGCAGCCACGGCGATCGCCAGCTCCACCACACTCCCACCGTCGCCAGCAAAATCCAGCCGAAATGGTACGAAGGCACCGCCGCGTACCAGTTCGTCATCGCGCCCGGCTTCGAACCCCGCAGCCCCTCCAGCGTGTCGCGAAAGCCCAGGACCACCCCCGATTCCACCAGCAGCCGCGGCGGCGTCACCGGATAGAGGATGTAGAACGGCACGCCCACTAGCGCCGAAAGCAGCAGCGCGTTCCGCAGCACCCGGTACTTCCGCACGCTCCTATGGAAGAACGCGAACCCCAGGACCGCCAGCAGCGGCAGGTGCAGGTTCAAATACGTGAAGTCGGCAGCCTTCGTGAGCGCATCGTGCTCAATCGCCGCCCGCTGCCATGCCGCTTCCTTGAACACCCCGAGCGCCCGTTCGAACGCCACGATATCCAGCGCGTTCGCCGTCGCGAGCGCCGGCCGGTCGGTCGGCAGCCCGCGCAGCAGGAAGTACCCCACGAACAGCGTGAGGAACACCCCCAGCTCGACCAGGTAGAGAAGGAAAACGCCGGCCGTCTTGCCAAGTGGCCGCGCGCCATGCGATGCGCCCCGGGGTACTGCCGCCATACCCCATCATCCTAGCGCCCCGGCATCGCCCGCAGAGCGCCGGTTGCCGCCACCGCGCGCACCTGTCGCGGAACCGAAATACTCGCCGCTTGATGGTTCAGCCGAGACGCAACGCGCGCCGCACATCCGGGTGCTGCAAATCCAGCCGGAACGTCGAAAACGAGCACGCGTTGGGCGCATACCCGCGCCGCTCCCCCTCATTCTTCAGCACCGTGATGCTCACCATGTTGTTGACCAGGTTCTTCGCCGAATACTCATCCCGGTTCGCCACCCGCATCACCACGTCCCGGATGCGGTTGAACGTCAGGTAGTCCGTCCCCGGTTTGTTCCGCTCGTCGTTGATCGCCACGATCAGGTCCTCTTGCTGCTGCGGGCTCAGGTCCGAAAACACCAGCCCACCGTAGTCGTACCGCGCCTGTTCCGTCGGTGGTGGCGCCGCCGCCGAGATCACGTTCTCCGGCTCGTCCGGCAGATAAATCCAGTCGACGAACCCGCGCGAGACCAGCTTGATGTCCCGGTGCGCGGCCAACCCCTGCACGAACGAGCTCGTCCGACCTTTCACCAGCCGCAGGAAGTCCACCGCCGGCAGCCGCTTTTGCAGCTCCTGCCCCAGCAGCGACACCGACAGGTCACGTTGCGAACCCCGGTACTCCCGCGTGACCTCCATCACCACCTCGAGGATGTCCGCGACCCGGCGCTGGTCAAATTCTGGTGCCGTCGCTCCGCCCGCCGAGGCCCGGATGTGCGCCATCGCCGTCTCCGCCGCCTGCGCGATCCCGGGAGATACCTTCCGCGTCTTCTCCGGCTGCGCTGTCACCGGCGCCGTCTCGTCCAGCGTCCGTTCGACATCGAGGTCGTAATAGAGGACGACGTCCGCCTGGTCCGTGAGCGCCGCCGCCGTCGTCCACGAAACGCCGATCACCACCACCCGTTTCCCGTGCGGCCGCAGCGTGTTGACGATGTGCAGGAAGCCGTGGTCGCCCGAGACGATGATGTAGGTGGAGATATGGGGGAATTGGTGGCTCGCCTCGATGCAGTCCGCCGCTAGCTTCACGTCCACCGAGTTCTTGATCCGCACCTCGCCGGTCGATTCCGAGTACCGCCGCGTGAGCACGTACACCGGCTCCAGCCCCGCCATGTAGAGGCTCGCCGGGTCGCCCGAATGCACCGGGTCCTGCCAGTCGGCATAGGCTCGCGCGTAGACGATGCGCCCGAAGCGCTCCGCCGCGTTGCGCAGCGCCGTCACGCTCGGCCGCCGTTCCCGCTGCGCGAGGCTGAACTTGAGATTCTCCCAGTCCACGAGGAGGGCGACGTCCCCCTGCGTTTGGCCGGCCCCGCTGTCACCGCCGTTCTCCATGGCGTCATCCTAGCAGGGGCCCCGCCGCCCGGCGGGAGAAGGGTGGGTAAGTTCCCTTATGGCGCCGAGCCCGCCGTTTCGCTCAAGATGGAAGGCAGGCGGGCCGTCAACGCTGCCGCTCGTGGTGTATAGAAGCCCTTTCCCCCTCCCCGGGAGGCCCCGGAAGGTCTGCTATACTCGCGATAGGCGCGGTTTACCCCACCGCTCACCGGAGTGGCTCATTGTACTCTCGCTGGCTTCGCAACAGCTTTATCTACCTGCTCATCCTCGTTGCGGTCATCGCGGTCGTCTTCGCCTTCTTTAATGGCGGCGATGAACACCAGAAGGTTGCCTTCGGTCAGGTCGTCCAGGACGCAAAGGCCGGCCAGATCGAAAAGATCGAGGTCAACGGCCGCGACCTCACCATCACCTACAGCGAAAAGCAGGACGGCAAGAACGTCATCAAGACGTCGAAGGTCGCTGAGAACACCGATGTCGCGCAGTTCCTCGCCGAACAGAACATCGCCCTCAGCCGCACGGGTGCCCCCAATGGCGCCGCCGTCGACCTCGAGTTCAAGGACAACTCCGGGTTCGGGCCATGGCTCGGCCTCCTCCTCAATCTCCTGCCCTTTCTCCTGTTCGGCCTCTTCCTGCTGCTGATCATGCGCCAGGCCCAGGGCTCGAATTCGCAGGCGATGAGCTTCGGCAAGAGCCGCGCCCGCCTCTTCACGGGTTCGAAGGTCACCGTCACCTTCGCCGATGTCGCCGGTGTCGATGAAGCCAAGGAAGAGCTCGCCGAAGTCGTCGAGTTCCTCAAGTACCCCGAAAAGTTCGCCGCCCTCGGCGCGCGCATTCCCAAGGGCGTCCTCCTCGTCGGCCCTCCGGGCACCGGTAAGACGCTCCTCTCCCGTGCCGTCGCCGGCGAAGCGGGCGTGCCTTTCTTCAGCATCTCCGGTTCCGAATTCGTCGAGATGTTCGTGGGCGTCGGCGCCAGCCGCGTCCGCGACCTCTTCGACCAGGCCAAGAAGAACGCCCCCTGCATCGTCTTCGTCGATGAAATCGATGCCGTCGGCCGCCAGCGCGGCGCCGGTCTCGGCGGTTCGCACGACGAGCGCGAGCAGACCCTGAACCAGATCCTCGTCGAGATGGACGGGTTCGATACCGGCACGAACGTCATCGTCATCGCCGCCACGAACCGCCCCGACATCCTCGACCCCGCCCTCCTTCGCCCGGGCCGTTTCGACCGCAAGGTCATCCTCGATGCCCCCGACGTGAAGGGCCGCGAAGCCATCCTCGCCGTCCACACCAAGGGCAAGCCCATCGGTGAGGACGTGCGCGTGCCCGTGCTCGCCAAGTCCACCCCGGGCTTCAGCGGTGCCGACCTGGCCAACCTCGTCAACGAGGCCGCCATCCTCGCTGCCCGCCGCAACAAGAAGATCATCACCATGACCGAGTTCGAGGAGGCCGTGGACCGCGTCATCGCCGGCCCCGAGCGCAAGAGCCGCGTCATGACCCCGCACGAGAAGCGCCTCACCGCCTACCACGAAGGCGGCCACACCGTCGTCGCCCACTTCATGGAGCACCACGACCCGCCCCACAAGGTCACGATCGTCTCCCGCGGCATGGCCGGCGGCTACACCCGCTTCCTCCCCGACGAGGAATCGCACTACCGCACTCGCAGCATGTTCCGCGACCAGCTCTGCACCGCGCTCGGTGGGCACGCCGCCGAGGAGCTCATCTTCGGCGAAGCCTCCACTGGCCCATCGAACGACATCGAGCAGGTCACCCGCATCGCCCGCGCCATGGTCACCCGTTGGGGCATGAGCGAGCGCCTCGGGCCCCGCACCTTCGGCAAGACCGAGGAGATGGTCTTCCTCGGCCGCGAAATCGCCGAGACCCGTAACTACAGCGAGAAGATCGCCGAGGAAATCGACGACGAAGTCCGCCGCCTCATCGAGGAAGCCCAGGAACGCGCGCGCAACATCCTGCGCGAGCACCGAGCCGTTCTCGATAAGCTCGCGGCCGTCCTCCTTGAGGTCGAAACCCTCGAGGGCGAGACCCTGACGAAGCTCCTCAATAGCGACCCGAGCGAGCCGTGGCCGCCCCCCGGCGAGCCCCGCGCGCCCGAGCCGCCAGCCCCGCCGCGCCCAACCGAGGACACGCCCCGCCGCCCGAGCTTCGAACCCAAGCCCGGTGGCCTCGCATGGGAAGGCGGCAACCAGGCACGCCTGGATGGCGGCTCCTAGGTTCCCCCGCCAGCAGCACCACAGGGGACCCCGGCCGCCGTTCGTTGACCCAACCGGCGGCCCACCCCTAGACTGATAGACTGTCCACGGACTGTCTGGAGATTCGAAATGGAAGCGATCGTTCGCGCCGACGGGCGTCAGTTGCGCCTCGTCGAGGGGCAGGAATTTGAAGTGGGCCGGGTCGATGGCGACCTCGGCGACACCGTCTCCTACGAGGTGCTCATGCTCCTCGATGGCGCCGATGTCACCGTCGGGACGCCCGTGGTGGAAGGTGCCTCCCTCAAGGCGCGCATCGCCCAGCACGGCCGCGCACCCAAGATCCGGTTCATGAAATACAAGAACAAGGTCCGCTACCGCCGGACTTTCGGCCATCGCCAGTACGTGACCCGGCTGGTGGTCGAGTCGATCTCGAAGGGATAACGCGATGGCACATAAGAAGGGCGTTAGCAGCTCCAAGAATGGCCGCGACAGCCAGAGCCAGCGGCTCGGCGTCAAGAAGTTCGATGGCGAGGCCGTCCAGCCCGGCGCGATCATCATCCGCCAGAAGGGCACCCGCTTCCATCCCGGCAACAACGTCGGCCTGGGCCGCGATTACACCATCTTCGCCCTCATCGATGGGCAGGTGAAGTTCGAGCCGTTCGCCAAGGGACGGCGCAAGAAGGTCAGCGTCTACGCCCCCCAGGTGGCGGCCGCGGCCACCGCCTGAATCAGGAAGGAACCCCGGTGAAAGCCAACATCCACCCCAACTACGCCGACGCCACCATCCGGTGCAGCTGCGGAAACGAAATCCACACCCGCTCCACGCGGCAGACCGCTATGCACCTCGACGTCTGCAACGCCTGCCACCCCTTCTACACGGGCGAGCAGCGCATCGTCGATACCGCCGGGCGCGTCGAGCGGTTCAATCGCCGCTTCAGCCGCGCTCGCTAGCGGGCAGCGCCAACCGCCACCCGACACACCTGCGAGGGGCGCTCCGGCGCCCCTCGTGCGTTCTGCGAGGGACCATGAACAAGGCGCCCCAGGGCCCGGCCAACGTCTATTACGGCGGCCAGGCTGTCCTCGAAGGAGTCATGATCCGCGGCCCCGAGCACATGGCGGTCGCCGTCCGCCACCCCCGCGGCCACATCGTCAGGCACGCCGAGCCCCTCAGCTCCATCTACACCGGCCGCCTCCGCCGCATCCCCCTGCTCCGCGGCATCATCGTCCTCGCCGAGACCATGCAGCTCGGCATGCGCGCCCTTACCTACTCCTCCCGGATCGCCTTCGAAGAGGTCAACGGTGACGACGGCGAAGAGGCCGAGTTCCCCGCCACCGTGTTCTGGGGCTCCATGGTCCTCGCCATGGCGTTCGTCATCGGCATTTTCGTCCTCGCGCCAATCCTCGTGTCCGCGCTCCTCCACACCGTCGATGCCAGCCGCGTCGTCATCGTCGCCGTCGAAGGCGTCCTCCGCCTCGCGTTCTTCGTCGCCTACATCGCGCTCATTGGCCTCATGCCCGATATCCGGCGCGTCTTCCAGTATCACGGCGCCGAACACATGACCATCCACGCCTACGAGGCCGGCAAGCCCCTCACCGTGGCCGCCGTCCGCCCCTTCCCCAAGGAGCACACCCGCTGCGGCACGAGCTTCCTCTTCGTCGTGGTCGTGATCGCGTTCCTCACCTTCTTCGTCTTCGATGTCCTCGTCGATAAGGGCCTCATCGTCCGCTTCGCGTCCCGCATCGTGCTGATTCCGTTCGTCGCCGGCATCAGCTATGAGATTCTCCGATTCGGCGCGCGCTTCGGCGAAAACCCCATCGTGCATGCGATGTTCATCCCCAACATCGCCCTCCGTGCGGCCACCACGAAGGTCCCCGACGATTCCCAGATCGAAGTCGCCATCGCCTCCTTCGAAGCCACCCTCGAAGTCAGCGGCTTCGCCCCCGCCAGTGAAATCGCCGCCCTGGAAGCGTCGCCGCCGCTCGACTGACCGCCGGCCCGCAGGGCATGATAACAGGGGCTCCAGCGAAGCCCCCTTCCGTACCCTCTCGCCGGCCGGCGCTTACCGCTTGCGCGCGACCGCGTCTTTTGCGGCCTGTGCCAGGCGTGCCGGCGTCAGTTCGAAGTAGTCCAGGAGCTGGTCCCACTTCCCGCTCGTTCCATACCGGTCGACACCAACGAACTCGATCGGCGCCGGCGTCGTCTCCACCAGCACGCGCGCCACCGCCGTGCCAAGGCCGCCGTGGGTCTGATGCTCTTCCGCCGTCACGATCGCGCCCGTCTCCCGCGCCGCCGCGATCACGGCCTCGCGGTCGATCGGCTTGATCGTGGCCATGTTCAGCACGCGCGCGCCGATGCTCTCGTTCGCGAGCAGCTCCGCCGCCTTCAGCGCCACGCTCACGAGCACGCCGCACGCGATGAGCGTCACGTCGCCCTCGCCCGCAGCATGCTCGCCTTCCCGATTTCGAACCCATACTGGGCGTGTACAGCCCCGGCACCTTCGGCCGTCCGGTGCGTACGTACGCCGGCCTCGCCCGTCTTCCCGGCCGCCACCACCGCCTGCTTCGCTTCTTCGAAGTCCGCCGGCACGATGACGTCGAACGGGATGAGCGCCGTCATCAGCGCCAAGTCCTCGATCGCCTGTGCGCTCATGCCATCTGCCCACCGTGACGCCGCCGTGGCTGGCCACCAGCTTCACGTTCAGCCCGCCTTTGGGCTGCGCCACGGACGTGCGGATCTGGTCGAAGCAGCGCCCGGGCAGGAACGACGCGAAGCTCGCGATGAAGGCCGTCTTCCCCGCCGCCGCGAACCCGGCCGCGATCCCGACCATGTTCTGCTCCGCCACCCCGACCGTTCTGCCAGCGGTTCGGGTGCTTCTCCCCGAACTGGTATCCCATCGTCGAGACCGAAAGGTCCGCGTCGATCGCGACGATCCACGCCGTCATCGACCAGTTGGAGAAGGCCCGCCGGGTAGGCTTCACGCGTCGCCGCCGAGACAGGCTCGCTCACAGCCCGGCCTCGATCTCGGCCAGCGCCTGCTGCAATTGCTCCGCCGTCGGCGCCTTGCCGTGGAACCCGGGGTTGTTTTCCATGAAGCTGACGCCCTTCCCCTTCACCGTGTGCGCGACGATGCAGCGCGGCCGGTCGTCCGGACGCTCGGCCTCACTCAGCGCCTGGTCCACCGCCCCCATGTCGTGGCCGTCGCACTCGATTACCTTCCACCCGAATCCCTGGAACATCTCCGCCGGGTGCGTCTTCATGATCGAATCCGCGAAGCCGTCGTTCTGGATGCCGTTGCGGTCCACCATCGCGATCACACGGTCGCCAAGCCCGAAGTGCGGGACCGCCATCGCGGCCTCCCAGCACTGGCCCTCGTTGAGCTCGCCATCGCCCATGAGCACGAAGCAGCGGAAGTCCAGGTTGTCGAGCCGCCCCGCCAGCGCGTGGCCGATCGCGAACGAAAGGCCCTGGCCGAGCGAACCGCCGCTCATCTCGATCCCCGGCGCCGCGTTCATCGAAGGGTGCCCCTGCAGCGGCGTCCCCAACTGCCGGAACCCGGCCAGGAGTTCCGTGCTGAAGAAGCCGCGCTCGGCCAGCACGCTGTAATAGAACGGCGTCGCATGGCCCTTCGAAAGCAGGAAACGGTCGCGCGCGGGCCAGGCCGGGTTCGCCGGGTCACAGCGCAGGTGGTTCCAGAACAGCGAAACGCCAAGCTCCACCGCCGAGAGCGATCCACCGGGATGGCCACTCTGCGCGGCATGGACCATGCGCACGATGTGGCCCCGGACCCGCTTCGCGATGTCCTTCAGCTCGTCGACGGATACGGCGGCGGTAAGTGCAGTAGACACGGGCATTCAGTCTACCGTCGCCCGCGCTTAGCCGCGAAGCGCGCCGGCCCGCCGCGGCGCCTTCGGTGTTTACTTGCGGCGGCGTCCCCGGGCGAGCGGTCGGCCCACCCGAACTTGCCCGTGCCGATGCCCCCGGCTAGTATCCGAGAGGTAGGACGTACCGCGCGGCCCCGTGGTGTAGCGGCCTAACATGCCACCCTGTCAAGGTGGAGATCGGCGGTTCGAATCCGCTCGGGGTCGCCAGCCTTCCCGCCCGCCAGCTCCTCGCGGGCACCCACTCCCCCTCATCCCCTGTCCGCACTCACCCCCCGGCGCATAACGCCCGGCGCACCGCCGCGCGTTCTCTGCGTGCGATATTCGTCCGGGCGCGAAACGGCCCCGGCCCGCCGAAGCGGGACCGGGGCCATCGTTTGTACGCCGCTGCCTACGCCTTCGGTGGCTGCGGCGGCTGCGGGTTCACCAGCCCGCGGCCGATCGTCTGCGGGAACACCTCGTCCAGCGCGTCCAGCGTCCAGCCGCCGTCCTTCGTGATCGTGTTCACCGGCACCGGCTGCGAGTAGAGGCTGATCGAGTTGCCCCCAACGCCGAAGTCCTGCCCGTTCACGTTCGCCGCCGCCGCGGTGCAGAGCCACACCACCAGCGGAGCGATCTTCTCGGGACCGCGATCCGTGAGTCCGCCGCCCTGGCGCGTCACGCCCGCCGCCGCCGACTTCGCCCGCGCCTGCTCCATCTCCGGCGACATCGTCAGCCGCGTCGCCGCCGCCGGGCGGATGTAGTTCGCCGTCGCGCCGTAGCGGCCGAGGTCACGAGCGAGCGTGCGGAACAGCCCCGCGATGCCTTCCTTCGCCGCCGCGTAGTTCGCCTGCCCCATGTTGCCCAGGCCCGAGCTCGAACCCGTGCCAATGAGACGGCCGCTGCGCTGCTGCCGGAAGAGGATGCTCGCCGGCTTCGTGATCGTGAAGTGCCCCTTGAGGTGGATGGCGATGACGTCATCCCATTCCTCTTCGGACATGTTGAACACCATCCGGTCCCGGAGGATGCCGGCGTTGTTCACCACGATGTCGAGCCGCCCCCAGGTGTCGAGCGCCTGCCGCACCATCTTCTCGCCCGCTTCCATCGAAGCGACCGAGTCGAAGTTGGCGATGGCTTCGCCGCCCGCCTTCTTGATTTCGGCCACGACCTCCTCGGCCGGGCTCGAATCCGCGCCCTGCCCGCCGGGGGACCCGCCGAGGTCGTTGACGATCACCCGCGCGCCTTCCGCCGCGAGCAGCAGCGCCTCACCGCGCCCGATGCCGCGGCCCGCCCCCGTGACGATCGCGACCTGCCCTTCAAGCCTTCCTGCCATGTTTCTCTCCGTTTCGCGTTCGTGGTCCACCGCCCCGTGCGGACGATGGGAATGCGTATGGCCGCGCCACCGCGCCGCCCCTTCCACCCGGCCCCGCGACCCACGGTCGCGAAGCCGCGCGCATACTACCGGCGCGAAGGCAGCGAGACCACCGCGTGCCCGGGCGAGGTCTTCTCGCCCTTCTGGTTTCGCACGTCCACTTCGAGACGCACGAGGTTCCCGTCGGCGTTCTTGTCCACCACCTTCGCGTACGTGGTGAGGATGTCGTCCTTGTGGTTGATCGCCCGGAACTGCATCCCCAACTCCTTCACCTCGCCCTCTTCGCCAACCCAGCTGCGGAGCGCGTTCAGGATGTACGCCCAGCGAAGGTTGCCCATGCCGAACGCCGCGCCCTGGCCCGCCGCCTTGCCCGCGGCGTCGTCCATATGCACATAGACGAATTCCTCGTTGATCGCCGCGTACCGGTTCCAGCTCATGAAGTCCGTCTTCCGTTCGAAGACCGGGACCTCGTCGCCCACGTTCACCTGCTCGAAATACGTCGTCATCGCTTGCCCCCTAATACCGGATGCCCGTCGAGATGCGCGTCTTCACCAGTTCGCCCTTCTGGTTGCGCCACTCCGTTTCGTTGAAGACGTACAGCGTCAGCCCGTTGCGGCCGATCCGCTCTTCCCAGTGCGAAAGCCGCGACCGCGCGGTGATCACGTCGCCCGGGCGCATGCGCACACCGTAGGTGTCGACCTGCCCGCCGTTGAGGATGTTCTGGCCCTTCGCCGGCGTCTGCCCCGGGAGCGCGCCCGCGGCCCGGAATTCGCCCTTCGGCACCGCCCACGCGAACGGGTTGAAGTCCTCCGGCGCGACGATCCCGCCGAAGCGCGTGCCCTTCGCGTACTCCTCGTCCCAGTACAGGCGCGGCGGCGTCTCCGGCCAGTACACCCCGATCGCCCACTTCCGGATGTCCGATTCCGAAATCGGGTACGACGAGCGCGCCTCGCCCCACACCCCCTTCTGTTGGTGCATGTCCTCCGTCACGAGCGTTTCCACGGCTTCCGGCATAACGGCACTCCTTCTTCGCAAAGTGCGCGCCGAACCGCCCGTTTCGCGCGCGCCGCAGCCCGCGACTATACCCACAGTGAAACGATTCAACAATCGCCCCGGCGGCGCTCCCGGCAGGGCAACGGAAAGGGGCCCGCGCGGGCCCCTTCCATTGATTTCGAACGCGCGAATCGCGTCAGATCGGCCGGAATACCGGGATCGGGTACTCCCCCGAGTCCTGCTTTTCGAAATCCACGCGCACACGCTGGCCGATCTTCACCAGCTCCAGCGGGTTGCCATCGACCATCACGTTCGTGAGCATGCGGAACCCCTCGTCGAGGTCCACGTAGGCCACCGCGTACGCCCCCAGCTCCTGGAAGCCCGGGATGCGGTTCTGCATGACCACGGAGTACGTGTACACCGTGCCCTCGCCCTTCGATACCTTCCACGCGAGGTCACGGCCCCCACACTTCTGGCAGTGCGCCGTCGGCGTGAAGTTCACCGCGTTGCACGAAGGGCATACCTGGTAGCGCAGCTCCCCTTCCTTCGCTCCATCCCAGAAGGGCTTCGTATCTGGCTCGGGGAAGTGCGGTTGCGGACGATTTGCCATCGCTTCGTTCCTCTCCTTCTAGTCGGCGGCCAGGACGACCGTCCCGCCCGTGTGCGTCCCGCCCAGCAGGCCGCCGTTGCCATGCGCGACCGCGAGCTTCGCGCCGTTGACCTGCGAGGTGGATTCGCCGCGCAGCTGGCGCGTCGCCTCCAGCAGCAGGAAGAGCCCCCGCATGCCCGGGTGGTTCGACGAAAGCCCGCCGCCGTCCGTGTTGATCGTCAGCCCCGGCTGGTCGAAGGCGAGGTGGCCGTCGCCGATGAACTGCCCGACTTCGCCCTTCTTGCAGAAGCCGAGGTCCTCCAGGCAGGTCGCCACGGTGATCGTGAACGAGTCATAAATCATCGCGATGTCGATCTCGCTCGGCGATACGCCCGCCTGCGCGAACGCCGCCGGGCCGCTCTGCGCGCCGGCGCTGGTGGTGATGTCGCCGCCGTTCTCGCGGTACTTCGTCGCCTCCCCGGACCCGATGATCCAGACCGGCTTCTTCTTCAGGTCCCGCGCGATTTCCGGCGCCACGAACACGGCCGCGCCGCCGCCATCCGAGACCATGCAGCATTCCAGCAGCCGCAGCGGGCTCGCGACCATCCGCGATTCCAGTACGTTCTCGACCGTGATCTCGTTCACGCCCACGAACTGCAGGTCCTGCATCGCCTTCACGGCCTCGGGATTGCGCATCGCGTGCTTGCGCGTCGCCACCGAGATCTGCGCGAGCTGCTCGTTCGTCGTCCCGTACTGGAACATGTGCCGCTGCTTCACCATCGCGTAGTTGCTGATGAGCGTGGAGCCGTACGGGCCTTCCATGTTCGCCTGCCACGAGCCGCCGCCGCCGCGCCCGCCCGTGCCGATGGCGATGCGGCTCGAGGCCGCCGTCGACCCGTACGTGGTCACCGCGACCTTCACCCGCCCCGCCGCGATATCCCGCAGCGCGTGCGCCGCATGGAATTCGTACGAGGAGCCGCCCACCTGGGTCGTATCGATGACGCGCGGCTTGAGGCCGAGGTACGCGGCCAGCCCGAGGCCGCCGCCGCCTTCGCCATCACCCGCGTCGTAGAGCCCGTCCACGTCCGACCACTTCAGCCCCGCATCGTCCAGCGCGGCTTTGAGCGAAGCCGCCTTGATCTGCATCGCCGAAACGCCAGGGGCGACTCGCAACGGGTACTCGTGGATGCCACCAATGGCAGCCTGCCGGGTCTGAGCCATGAATGAACCCTCCTAGTCGGCCGCGCCCAATCCTGGTGCGCGAAGGTGGTGTGAACGCGCGCCCCCGCCACGGTCCGGCCGGCCGCCCGGGGCTTGTCCACGCAACCGCGCGAGTATAGCGTGCGCTCGTGCGAATCGGGCTCATCACCGACACCCACCTTCCCTCCCTCGTTCGCTCCCTCGATGAACTCGGCCCCCAGGTCGCCGATTGCCTCCGCGGGGTCGATCTCATCCTCCACGGCGGCGATGTCACCGCCCCGTCCGTCCTCGACTGGTGCTCCCAGTTCGCCGACGTCCTCGTGTCCGAAGGCAACAACGACCTCTTCGACCATCCGAGCATGGCCCGCAAGCAGCTCCTCGATATCGAAGGCTGGCGCATCGGCATGGCCCACGAGCTGCGTCCCGAATCCCGCCCCATCGCCGAGCTCCTCCGATCCTCGCTCGATGGCGAAGCCGTCGACATCCTCATCGGCGGCGATACGCACGTCGAACGGCTCGAATTCCGCGAGGACACCCTCCTCATCAACTCCGGCAGCCCCATCCTCCCGCATCACCTTTCGACCCGGCTGGGCTGCATGGGCGTGCTCGATATCACCCGCGCCCGCGTGCGCGCCGAGATCGTCGTCCTCGGCGTGAGCCCCGGCCTGCGAAACCCCTGCACGCCGCTCACGCTCGAACTCCCCGCCCACGCCCTCACGCGCAACGGCGGCGGCATCGCCGAGGCCGCGCGCTAAAGCACGGCCCTTCCGCTCTGGACGCCGCCCGCCCCATCGTGCATACATATGCCGCCGGGCCTCTGCCTGCCCGAGCCCATGCCCGCGGCCGAGGGGGATTCACCATGGCATCCGGACCACTCACCGGAATCAGGGTTCTCGAATTCACGCAGATCATCGCCGGCCCGTTCGGCTGCCAGAACCTGGCCGATATGGGCGCCGACGTCATCAAGGTCGAACCGCCCGAGGGCGAGCCCTGGCGCCAGTTCAGCCAGTTCATCCCCGGCGAATCCAAGTGGTTCCAGACCCTCAATCGCGGCAAGCGTTCGCTCGTCCTCGCCCTCCAGAATCCAGAGGCGCAGCAGGTCGTCTACCGCCTCATGCCGCACGTCGATGTCGTCGTCATCAACTACCGCCCGGACGTCGCCGGCCGCCTCGGCATCGACTACGAGACCCTCAAGGCGCTCCGCCCTGACCTCATCTACGTCGATAACACCGCCTTCGGCCGCAAGGGCCCGTGGGCCGCACGCCCCGGCTACGACATCGTCGCCCAGGCCGTCTCCGGCCTCATGATCGGCGAAGGCAAGTACAACCGCGAAACCGGCGCCCCCGAGGCCATCTCCTCCACCGCCCTCGCCGACTACGGCACCGGCCTCGTCATCGCCTGGTCCGTGTGCGCGGCGCTCTTCCATCGCCAGCGCACGGGCGAAGGCCAGCTCATCGAGACCAGCCTCCTCCAGACCGCGCTCGGCTTCCAGAACAACCTCGTGTTCGATCTCCCCGTCGCGGACGCGATGGTGCACGCCCGCATGGACCGCGTGCACGGTCTCCAGGCCGCCGGCGCCACCTACCCCGAGCTGCTTGCCGCCTACAGCCCCGCCGCGCAGCTTCGCTCGGCCAATATCTACTACCGCCCCTACCAGACGCGCGACGGCGCCGTTGTCATCGGCGCGCTCTCCCCGTCCCTCTGGACGAAGGTGCGCGCCGCCCTCGATACCGACTTCCTCGGCATCGCCGATCCCGCCTTCAACCCGCTCGATCCCACATGGCTCGCCAATGCGCGTGCCCGCGTCGCCGAAGTCGAGGCCAAAGTTCGCGAACAGACCACCGAGCACTGGCTCGCGCGCTTCGAGGCGAACGGCGTTCCCTGCGGCCCGCTCAACTTCCCCGAGGACATGCTCGACAACGACCAGGCCCAGGCCAACGGCATGATCGTCGAACTCGAGCACGACATCACCGGCCCGCAGCGCCAGGTGGCGCCGCTCGTGCGCATGTCCGGCACGCCGCTCGAAGCCCAGGGTTCGTCGCCGCCGCTCGGTCGCGATACCGACGACCTCGCCACCCTCGCGGGCTATTCCGCCGACGAGATCGCCAGCCTCCGCGCCCGCGGCATCATCGCCTGATTCCCCCGGTGGGGCGGCCCACGCCGCCCCACCGGTCACTCCTCATTCCTCATCCCTCATCCCTCACCTCTCACCTCACCCCGAGCGCGGCCTTCCCCGCGTTCAGCAACACCATGTCCGATTGCGGCGTGTGGATTCGCCCGCAGAGCACATCGCGGTAATGCCGTTCCAGCGGGTTGTTCCGCGATAGCCCCGGGTTCCCGACCAGCTCCAGCGCGATTTCCACCGCCCGGATCGCGTTCTGCGTCGCCGCGTGCTTCACCACCCCGCCCTGCAGGTTGCCCTCGCCCGCGTCGGCCGCCCGCGCGAGCCCGTGGATGAGCTGCGCGTTCGTGTATAGCAGCACCTGGATCTCCCCCACCGCCGCCTGGTGCCGCGGCAGCGTCGCCAGCGACGCCCCGAGGTTGGAGGGCACCCGGTCGTGGAGGTACTTCACGAGCCAGTCGCGCGCCGCCGTGGCCACCCCGTGGTACATCGCCGCGATGATCACCGTGTTCCACGCGCTCGATTGCTGGTCCTGCTGCTGTTGCCACTCCTGCGGCGTCTTCAGGTCGAGCCCGTACTCCGCCGGCACCTCCGCGCCTTCGAGGATGAGGTCGTCGCTCCCGCTCGCGCGCAGGCCCATGTGATTCCACGTCTTCTCGATGCGCAGCCCCGCCGTATCCGATGACACGAGGAAGTGGCCCGTGCGCGGCGTCTCCTCGTCCGTCCGCGCGAAGACGAGGAAGTACCGCAGGATCGGGCTCCCCGTCGCGTAGATCTTGTGACCGGTAAGCCGCCAGCCCTTCGCCGTCCGCGTGGCCACCGTCGCGGGCATGCCGCCCCGCGCCGGGGTGCCCAGTTCCGGCTCCACGCGCAGCGCGTTCATCAGCGCGACGCCCGCCACCGATTCCCGCGCGACCGCTTCGTACACCCCCGCCGGCCACTGCCGCCGCATGCCTTCCAGCGCGTGGTAGACGTACTGCATCGAAAGCACCAGCGCCGTCGACGGGTCGCCCGCACCGACCGCTTCGAGCACGTGCGCCGCCGTTTCCAGCCCGGCGCCTTCGCCCCCGAACTCGGGCGGGACGGTCAGGTTGAGCAGCCCCGCGCCACGGAGGGCGTCGAAGTTCTCGAAAGGAAACGACGCGTCGCGATCGTGGCCGGCGGCCCGGCTCGCGAACTCCGCGGTCAGCCTGCGGGCAGCGTCGACCAGGTCGCGGGCAGTGCGCCTGGGGGTGGGAGCGGTCATCGGTACCTCCGGTCCGCGAAGGCGCGGATGCGAGGGTTCATCCTAGCCGCGGGGCAATTGTCACGCCCCCCATGGTGCCGCTCCCAGGCCGGCCAAACAGGGATTTCGTCCGAGAGAGCGCCAAAACCCGGCACGCCCGTTGGTGCGCCGTTGATGCCGTTTCGATGGACCGCCTTGCACGCTCGCGCCATGGTTCGCTATGCACGACAACCCGGCACTATCGCGGATCGCGGCCACCGGGAATTAGGGGTATTCCCTATTGCTGTAGCAATCTGCGTTTTAGGAACGAACGGGGTGGTCTTAACCTCATGCTGGTTGTTGCCCGGCGAACAAGTTACGGCGACTTCCGGTAGCGAAACCCGGGCCCGTTTGGCCCCTCCGGTGCACCGAATGGCCCGTCATCATTCCGCAAGTAAGGTTTTCCTGAGGAGGGAATCTCATCCATGTCCAGGCGCTCTTTGGACATCCTATTTGCCGGTGGTGCTGCGGTCATCGCAGTGCTCATGGTAGTCCTCGGATTTGTGCTGGCCGACCAGGCCTCATTCGCCGATGACTACGTCAAGGAACAGCTCGGCGAACAAAAAATCAAGTTCGCTACCGCTGAAGAACTGAAGAAGGACGAAGAGAACCCCGCCAACGCGGAGTTCAAGAAGATCACCGAGTGGAAAGAAGGCTCCAAGTGCCTTGAGGAGTACGCCGGTAAGGACATGGTCACCGGCAAGATGGCGGAGTGCTACGGCAACTACTACATCGGTATGCACATGGCCCGCACCGCCGCCCTCACCAAGGTCGATGGCCAGAGCATGGGCTGGGAAGGCCAGACCTACGCCACCCTCGGCAACGTCCGCACCGACCTCTCCGCGAAGATCGCCGCCGCCAAGGCCGCGAATAACAACGACGAAGCCACCAAGCTCCAGAAGCAGCTCGATTCCGCAACGGCGCTCCGCAGCACCATGCAGACGGGCGAGACCCTGCGCGGCCTCCTGCTCACCAGCTACGGCTTCAGCATCTTCGGCGAAAAGGCCGCCCTCGCCTCCACGGTGTGCTACATCGGCGCGGTCGTCCTGCTCATCATCGCCGCCGGCGGCTTCGTCCACGCCTTCCTCACGAAGAAGTAGCCGCCAACCATCGCGAACCAGGACACCCGAAAGGGCCGGCACACGCCGGCCCTTTCCTTTTGTCCCCGCCGGTACGCTCACTGCCAGCGAAATCTCGCAGTGGGGCCACGTGGTCCCGTGATTGGCAACAAAAGGCTGCGAGAAATGGCCCAACCGGCCGCTCTCCCGGCGACCCCGTTGCCCGATGCTCGATCCCGGAGGCGTGACCCCACGCCCCCAAACTCCGAGCAAGCGTCGCGGGCGAGTTCAAAACTCGGGCGAACCGGATCCCCCTCCGGTCCGCGCACGCAGGCTTCGGTTCCCGGTGGCCGTGCCGTCGCGGCCGCGAAGCGGTAGTGGTGGGGTGGTGACGCCGCGACGCGCACGGCGCCGGGGACCGGGCACGACGGGGTGGCCGCGAGGTCACCCCGTCCGCGCGACTCAGGCCACGCCCGCCGGAGCGAAGGCCTCATCAATCATCCCGTGCACCTCTTCATCGGCGATGGCGATGACTCGCCCGTCGTCGTATTCGCGCATCACCAGGTCGAGCACCCGCAGGATGCGCGGGTCGCGCTTGTCCAGCCCTGCCGCCTGCGCCGGCCGGTGCTTCTGCATCCACATCAGCAGCCCCGCGGCGCCGCTCTTGTCCGTGATCGCTACCCCCGGTGGCCGGTTCAGCAGCCGCGTCGTGTCGAAGGGGTTGTAGATCTCCTCGTCCTTGATCATCCCGTCGGCGTGGATGCCGGCCCGCGTTACGTTGAAGTTGTCGCCCACGAACGGCAGCCGCTGGTCCACGGTCTCGCCGATGGCGCGGTAGTAATCGGCGATCTCCGTGATCGCCGCCAGGTCCATCCCGTGCGTCTCCCCGGTGAGCCCCACGAGCCAGAACACCAGCGCCTCGATCGGCGTGTTCCCGCTCCGTTCGCCGATGCCCAGCAGCGTGCCGTTGTTCGCGCTCGTGCCATACAGCCAGGCCGCCACCGCGTTCGGCACGATCGCCGCCAGGTCGTTCTGGCCGTGGTATTCCAGCGCCTCCGATGGCACCCCCGCCGCGCGCAACGCCTGCGACAGCCGTGGAATGCCCCGCGGGAGCGCCGCGTGCGGGTCGGCGATGCCCACGCCCATCGTGTCCGGGTAGCGCAGCTTCACCTGGATGCCGGCCTGCCGCCCGCGTTCCATCAGTTCGCGAACGAACGGCACCACCACCCCGGGGATGTCCGCCCGCGTGCTGTCCTCGATGTGCACCCGGGGCACGACGCCGTCCGCCAGTGCCGCATCGACCACCTCCAGGTACCCCGCGATCACCTTCTCCCGCGTCGAACCGAGCTTCTTGAAGATGTGGTAGTCCGAGATCGAGCAGAGGATGCCCGTCTCGCGCAGCCCCGCCGCCCGGACGAGCGCGTAGTCCGCCATCGTCGCCCGGATCCAGCCGGTCACTTCCGGGAATGGCAGCGCGAGCTCCTGGCAGCGCTCCACCGCCTCGCGGTCCTTGCGCGTGTAGAGGAAGAACTCGGACTGCCGGATCATCCCGTTCGGCCCGCCCAGCCGCGCGAGCAGCTCGAACAGCCGCACGATTTCGCCCACCGCGTACGGCGCGCGGCTCTGCTGGCCGTCCCGGAAGGTCGTGTCCGTGATCCAGATCCGCTCCGGGCGCGCGAGCGGCACCGGCTCGTCCTCGAGGTGGACCAGCGGCGGCAAAGAGTAGGGAAACGTATCGCGAAAGAAGTTCGGGACGTCGGATTTGTAATCCATCGCAGCCTCCTGTGTACAAAGTAGATTGTATACAACTGACGGCCGCGAGGTACCTCTCTCTCCCTATCGCTCGCCCGGCAGCTATTCGCCTCCGCGCCCTCTACATCGCCGGGGCATTCGGGTTTGCCATGAGGCGCTCACCGGCAAACCCGTGACCAGCCGCCGGGAACGGCGCCTGGCCGCATCAGCCCCTCCGGATTCGAAATACCAGCCCGCGAGCGTTCTCGCCCGCGTCCTCCCAGGGTTAATAAAGGGCAGTTGGAAGCGGCCGCCCGGCATGGTACGAAGTATCCAACCCATCTACGCAGTGCCCCGGGGCATTACAGAACGGCAAACAGCGGGGGCGCGGAACCCTCCGTGTGCCGCGCGCTGCCCCGCACGGAGGCCTCATGCTTCGAACCCTGCTGCTCGCCGCCGTGCTCCTCGCCGGCGCGAGCGCCATCGCCGGCGTGCTCCCCGGTGCCGCCCACGCCGCGCCGGCCATCCTCGCCCAGCCCGGCTGCGACCCCGCCGACAAGGCCGCCGAGGCGCCGAAGCAGTCCGGCGTCGCCGCCGAGCCCTGTTCCCCGACCATCGACCGCGCCATCGCGACGGCGAAGATGAATGCCGCCCTCTCCTACTCCGCCTACCTCGAGGGCAAGGGCTCCAAGGCCACCGTCGATGCCTACGAAGCCTGGCTGCGCGCGCTCACCGGCGAGCAGCCGCGCGCCGTCGTCCGCCTCGATGATCCCTCCGCGCGCGTCAACGCGAGCATCCAGAAGTTCTTCTGGCCCTACGAGCAGATCAACTCCAACTACTGCGGCCCCGCCACTGCCATGTCCATCCTCCGCTTCCTCGGCCCCGCGACCTCGAAGACACCGAACAAGGAGGGTGTCCGCGACCAGCTCACCGGCGTCCCCGAGACCGACCAGGAGATGTTCGCCGGCAACTTCTGGCTCGCGACCGCGAAGAACCGCCAGACGTACTGGGGCGAAAAATACATGCCCTTCACCCTCAACAGCTGGCGCGGCACGAAGTGGTACGTCCAGTCGGCGGGGCCCGGCCTCGAAGGCGGCACCCTCACGAAAGAGCAGGCGCTCGCCGCCATCAAGTTCGATACCGACCGCTCCTATCCAGTCGCCGAGAACGTCCTCTATTCGAACCGCACCTACTACCCCGCCGGCTTCTGGCCCGGCGTCACCTACGCCCACTGGGACACCGTGTATGGCCACTACATGCAGAACGGCCGCCAGGTCGTCCAGGTCGGGCAGGTCTATCACGACAAGCGACTCCCCTACGACCGCTTCCAGGACGTCGATTGGGAGACCCACTGGAGTGCCATCGGAGGCTGGCATGGCCTGGTCTGGTAAGCGGCTCCTCGCCGCCGGCGCCGTCGTGACGGTGCTCCTCGCCGGCTGCGGCGATGGCGCCGGCGGCGCAGGCACGCCCACGCCCACGAACGCCGCGGACGCCACCGTCGCGACCATCGCCATGGACACGCCCGGCCCACGCCTTCCGCTGGAGAACGCGGCCGGGGAACCGCAAACCCCGGTGGCGGCCGTGACGGGCGGCATCGTCCTCGCCATCGGCGGCGGCGAAACGGGTGCCGCGCAGACGTTCGCACTCTGGGACCCGGCCACCGGCGAAACCCGGCCGCTCTGGACCGGTGTCGCGGGCCGGCAGGACATCGTTATGGCTGCCTCCGGCGATTGGCTCGCCACCGTCCGGACGGGCCTCTCGCTCCCCTTCCCCGATTGGGAACTGCTCGTCCGGAACGCCGCCACCGGCGAATCGCGCACCATCGCCCACGACGAAGGCGACCTCGACACCGCGGGCGATATCCGGCCCGGGCTGCCGTTCGGCTTCGCCCCCCGTGCCGTCATCGATGGCACCCGGGTGGCCTGGATCCAGTACACGGGCACCGCCGCCGCGCCGGCGCGCGAACTTCGCACATACGACCTCGCGACCGGCCAACGGGCCACGGTGGACACCGTCACCCTCGCTGCCGGCGATATCGACACCATTGCCGCTGGTGGTGGCCGCGTGGCCTGGCTCCGTGTCGATGCCGCGGGCCAGCGGTTCATCGTCCGCGAAGCCGGCGGCGCATCCCGCGAAATTCCCGTCGATGGCGCCCCCTTCCAGGCCGCCCTCGATGCCACCGGCCGCTACCTCGCCTGGGATGACGGCCTCACCACGAAGCGGCTGCTCGACCTCCAGACCGGCGCCCGCTCCGTATTCGCCACGAACGAAGGCTGGGGCATGACCGCGTCGGGCGGGCGCTTCAGCTGGGCCCCCGCCGCGGCCTACGGCGGCGCGCCCGGCTACTTCGATGCGGCCACCGGCACCACCTACCTGCTCGAACGGCGCGATGGCGTCCGCAGCAACTACGCCGCCCTCCTCGGCCCGTGGTTCGCATGGCAATCGGCCGGGCCCGGCGGCGATGGGTCCTATCACTTCACCTGGCACGGCCAGTCGTAAGCGAACGAAGGAGAACGAGCATGCTCATCACCGTCTGGCGCGATTTCGAGACCTCCCGCGTACCCCGGCGAGCGCGCACCCCGAACCACAAGCGCAAGCTCTCGGAGTTCATCTGCCACATCCACCGCCAGAACTACTTCGAAAAGCCCCACCGCGTCGTCACCCTCGCCGAGTGGGACCTCACCCCCGAGCACGTCGAGCTCTGGGCACGCATCCGCCAGTTCATCGCTGCCTCCGAGACCGATCCGGTGAACGGCGGCGCCCCCATGCGCCCCCTCTTCCTTTACGCGCACGAACTCGACGAGGTCACGCCCACCCACAACAACCTCGTCGCCGCCCGCCGCGACCTCGAGGCCGCCGTCGGGATGCGCGCCGCCCTCACCCGCAGCGATAGCGAGCGCGACCTCAGCTTCGCCTGACACCTGCCCCGTGCCGGGCAAACGAAACGGCCCCGCGATTTCGCGGGGCCGTCTGCATTTCGCCGGTTGGCGGAACTACTCCCAGCGCGCCGGCAGCTTGAGCCGTTCGAGGTCCACGTCGCCGACCTCCGCCACGATCTTGTCCCAGTCGGCCAGTTCCCATTCGCTCACGAAGGTGACCGCCGTGCCCCGCTTGCCCGCGCGCGCCGTGCGGCCGATGCGGTGGATGTACTCCTCGGGGTTCTGCGGCACGTCATAATTGATGACGTGCTCGATATCCGGGATGTCGAGCCCCCGCGCCGCCACGTTCGTCGCGATCAGGAACTCCAACCGCCCGCTCCGGAAGTCGGCCATCACCCGGTCGCGCTCGCCCTGGCGGAGGTCGCCGTGGATAGCCCGCGCCGGCACGCCGCAATCCTGCAGCTGCGCCGTCAGGCGGTCCACGCCGATCTTCGTCCGCCGGAAGATGAGCGAGCGCCCGAGGTCCATCGTTTCGTACAGGTGCCGCAGCGCGAAGAACTTGTCGCGTTCCGCCACCTCGGCGAAGTACTGGGTCACGCCCTCGGCGGTGCGCTGCTCGGGGGCGCACGCCACCCGCTGCGCCTTCCGCATGTAGCGATACACGAGCCGCCCGATGCTCTCCGGCATCGTCGCGCTGAACAGCGCCGTCTGCCGCTGCTTCGGCGTCACCCGCAGGATGTAGTCGATGTCCCGCGCGAAGCCGATGTCCAGCATCTGGTCCGCTTCGTCCAGCACGGCGAAGCGGATGCCCTCCAGCCGTAGCGTCCCGCGCTTGATGTGATCAATCACCCGGCCGGGCGTCCCGACCACCACCTGCGCGCCGCGCTCCAGCGCCGTGAAATCGCCCGTGAGCCGCTTGCCGCCCACGAGGCCGATGGTTTCGAAGCCGTAGAAACGGCCGAGATGCTCCATGACCTCGCGCACCTGGTTCGCCAGTTCCCGCGTCGGCACCAGCACGAGCGCCTGCACGGCCCGGTCGGCGGGATCGATGGTCCGTGCCATCGGGAGCCCGAACGCGAGTGTCTTGCCGGTGCCCGTCTGTGCCAGCCCGACCAGGTCCTCGCCCTCGAGCAGCAGCGGGAGCGCCTCGGACTGGATCGGCGTGGACTCGGTAAACCCGAGCGCGGCGATGGCGTTCAGGCCGGTTTCATCGACGCCCAGGCGCCGGAACGTCTCCGAGAGCGGGGCCTTCGCCCCGGGGAGTCCGGCGAGGCCGGCCGGGGTGGCGGCTTCGCCCGTCGCGGTTCCGCCGCGGCGGCTGCGGCGGCTCCGCTTTCGCCGCGAAGGCCCGCCGTCGTGGTCTTCCTCGCCGTTCGAGGCCTGCACTCCGGGCGGCAGCGTGGCGATGGACGCTGCGAAGCTGCCCGTCGAGGGCCGGACTTCGAACGCCTCCGGGAATGGCTCACGGCCGCCCTCGGGCGCCTCCGTGAAGTCGATGACGATGTCCTGCGGCTTCTTTCGCCGGAAGAGAGACAGAATCAGGGTTGGGTGGTTCCTTTCGCGGGGTGTCTCGCTGCCCCGCCGGGAGGGCGCGCTCGGCCTTGCGGCTGGCGCTGCCAGGAGGCGGGTCCGACGGACGGCGATGGGCGCAAAGACGACGAACGGAAGGCCGGTAGAGCACGGCCGAACGGGGTAGTGGACCGCCACGAGTCCGTCACAAACAACGTGAGTTCATGCTACCACAAGTTTATGGCGAGTCGTTACCCTCGGTTCACGCTTCTCAGGCAATGCACAGGGGAATCGGTGCCTCCTCGCATTTTGCGGGCCCATGCTCAGGGTCGGAGGTCACCCATGCCCGTCTCACAGCTCCGGATCGTCAGCGTCAGCACCAATCTCCCAACGTCCGTCTGCGCCTGGTGCACGAAGGTCATCCACCCCGGCACGCGCGAGATCAGTCACGGCATCTGCCACGCCTGCGCCCGCGCTCTCGTCGCCACCTTCGGGGCATCGCCGCCCGCGGCCTGAGCCCTATGGGTTCACCATCGCCGCCAACGCCAGCATGTTCCCGTCGGGGTCGCGGAAGAACGTCATCCACTCCTCCGTCCCGTCGGCGTGGGTGAAGATGCGATGTGGCGGACCGTCGAACGGCACGCCCTTCGCCGCCAGC
>JAXLWZ010000011.1:0-136397 GCA_046328225.1 Dehalococcoidia bacterium
GCGGTCGTTCGGGCTGGCGGCGGCGCCGCGCGTGAGGATGACCGACACCGCACCCACCCAGATGAGCGCGGGCAGCAGGAAGACGAGCGTCGCGCCGCGCGGCACACGCAGGCTCAGGGCGCGGGCATTGAGAGCGCGCGTGCGCCCGGCGGCTGCCTTCGTGCGGCCCCGGAACGCCGTCGCCAGGCGGTGCCCGTGAGCAGCGCCGGCACGCCCGGTCGTGATGCTGAACGCGGCGGCGGCGACGGCCACGCCGCGCCCGAAGCGGGCGATGGCCTGCGCGGGCGTCGAGGGCGGCTTCGGCGCCTCGGAGGCGGCCGGCGGCTTGCCCCGGCGCGCACGAGCGGCTGCGCGGCGGGCACGGCGGGCCTTTTCTGCACGCGTGTGGCGGCTATAGAACTCCCAGCCGACCCAGGCCGCGCCGGTGATCGCGGCGAAGCCCAGGAGCGCCCACTGCAGCGGAAGGTCGCCCGAGAGGATGCCGGCGTTGGGAACGTAGAACCACGCCTCGCCGCGAACGTTGTCGACGCCGATCTCGGCGCCGTCGGCGAGGATCGCGGCATCGCCCTTCGTCACGAAGTTGTACCGGACGATCTCGCCGACCATCTCGTTCGTCTTGCCGTCGCGAATCTCGGTGATGGTGCGATGAACGGCGGCGACGCGGTGCACAAACGGCAGGCCGGTGGTCGGTTCCTTGAAGTAGAGGACGGTGCCCGGCTCGACATCCTTGCCGGCGATGGGCCGCGTGACGACGATGTCGCCGCGCTCGAGGGCCGGTTTCATGGAGTCGGATTGCACCGTGAGGATGGAGAAATCGAAGAAGCGGGTGGCGAGGATGGCAACGATGCACGTCCCGAGCGCGAGCCCGAAGACGATGCCGAAGGCGGTCGAAACAAGGCCGCGCAGCAGTCCCCAGGAAAGTCGGTTCATGCGAATGTCCATCTCTCGGCCGGCGGGCCGCTCATGGCCCGGGGCGTTCCGCTCGGTGGTTCGAAGTTAAGGACCGTTCGGTTGACTGGCGGTTGAGACAAGGGGGGCTCATGAAGGAGCCCCCCTTGCGATGTCGCGAGGTTGCGACTAGTTGCCGAGGGTCACCATCTGGACGATGGCGGTCCAGCTCACAACGTCGGCCTGGCAGGAGTCCGGCGCGTTCGCGGCGACGCTCATGTTGACGGCGAGTGCGCCGGCAAGGTTCGCGCCGTTGTCGCCGACGCGATTGAGGACGGTGTTGGCATCGGCCGCATGGAAGACCGTCACGCCCGAGAAGTTCTGCGAGCCGCAGGTCGTCTCGTCCGGCAGGCCAACCGGCTGCACGCTGTCGATGAGGACGCGGCCGCTGATCGAGTTGCCCTGGCCGTCCTTGGCGAAGCCGAGGCGGAAGGTGCCGGTGTTCGCGAGGTCGAGAAGGGCGACCTTGACGGTGTTGCCGTTGGGGCCAAGCAGGACGCCGGCGGGGGCGCCGGGGGCCGTGCTGATCGTGGCATCAAGCCCGCCGATACCGACGGCGTTGCTGCTGCTCACGCTGTCGGAAGCCTGCCACGCGAGCACGCCGCCGAGGAGGACGGCACCGACGACCGAGAAGGCCATCGCGCCACCAAAGATCTTGCGCATCATGACTGAGTTCTCTCCCTGTGCTTTCGCACCATGGGGCGCCGCCTGGCGCCGGGGGCGCTGCCTTCGTGGGGCCCGCGCGAAGCTTGGCTCACGATCCCGGGTCTCTCCGCTGCCCGGGCCGCCATGGGAGAGAGAAATTTCAGGGGTGTCCCCAATGGTGAGGACCTCCCTTACCGCCGACGATCCGGGTGTCAGGCCCTGGTCATCGGTACGGTTGCCACACCGCTCTCCCGGCGTCCCCCCGTTCGCGGTTGCGCCCGCGACGGGTTCGTCTGTGCTTTTCTTCCAGGTCAACCACGACTTTACGTCGCGACACGAAGAAGGATGCAACTGCGCGGCCACCCGCGTCAACCAGTTTTTTACGTGCAGGTTGCAAAACAACGCACTGGGGACCCCGATCGTTGAGCACCTCACAGTCACCCGCCCTCCACTGTGACCCGGCTCACGAATCTACATTCGACAATAATCCCCACCTGAACTGGTGGAGCGACGGTGATCCGGCGGTGTCCGGACCCCCTCCCGGATGGGCACTTTAGGTCCCAAACGGGCCTTTTGCGGCACGCGAAATACCACCCGTCGTCATGTTTCTCCGCCTTTTGACGGACCCCTGCATTACATATTCATCGCATCCGGACCCCCTTCGATAACACACGGCCCGGCGCCGTCGGCGGAGGTAAAGGGAGGATCGCCGGGCCTTTCGCATCGGCCGCATTCGGGGCGTATCGATCGACCGCGCCGGCCGCGCCATACTTCCTCCCCGGCTCCCGCCGGCGGAGGTCCCGGGTGCCCGTTCCATCGCTGCTCATCGCCAATCGCGGCGAGATCGCCATCCGCATTGCGCGCGCCGCGGCCGAGCTCGGCATGCGCTCCGTCGCCGTCTACGCCGAGGACGACGCGCGTTCGCTGCACGTCCTCCGCGCCGATGCGGCCCTCCCGCTCAAGGGCCGCGGCGCCGCCGCCTACCTCGATATCGCGCAGGTCGTGGCCGCGGCCGTCGAATCCGGCTGCGACTTCGTACACCCGGGCTATGGCTTCCTCAGCGAGAACGCTGCCTTCGCCCGCGCCTGCACCGAAGCCGGCCTGACCTTCGTGGGCCCCCGCGCCGCGCACCTCGAGCTCTTCGGCGACAAGGCCCGCGCCCGCGACCTCGCGCAGCGGCTCGGCGTGCCCGTCCTCCCCGGCGCCTTCGCCCCCGTGACGCTCGACGAAGCGCGCGCGTTCTTCCGGTCGCTCGAAGGCCGGCACATGGTGATCAAAGCGATCGCCGGCGGTGGCGGGCGCGGCATGCGCATCGTCGAGCGCGAGGCCGACCTCGATTCCCTCTACGCGCGCTGCCAGTCAGAGGCGAAGGCCGCCTTCGGCAACCCGGATGTCTACGTCGAGGAGCGCTTCCCGAACGCGCGGCACGTCGAGGTCCAGGTCATCGGCGATGCTACCGGCGCCGTCAGCCAGCTGGGCGAACGCGAATGCACCATCCAGCGCCGCCATCAGAAGCTCGTCGAAATCGCACCCAGCCCGGGCCTTTCGCCGGAGACGCGCGCGCGCCTCGCCGATGCCGCCGTGCGCATGGCGACGGAGGCCGCCTACGAGAGCCTGGGCACGTTCGAATTCCTGGTCGAATCACACCCCGTGCCGGGGACGGCGCAGCGCTTCGCGTTCATCGAGGCGAACGCCCGCCTCCAGGTCGAGCACACGGTGACGGAGGAGGTGACGGGCATCGACCTGGTGGTGGCGCAGCTGCGTATCGCCGCCGGGGAGACGCTCGCGAGCCTGGGTCTCACGCAGGCCGACATCCCCGCGCCGCGCGGCGCCGCCATCCAGCTTCGCGTGAACATGGAAACCATCGCCGCCGATGGCGCCACGCGCCCGACGGGCGGCACCCTCACCGCCTTCGACCCGCCCACCGGCAGGGGCATCCGCGTCGACACGATGGGCTACGCCGGGTACACGACGAGCCCGCTCTACGATTCGCTGCTCGCGAAAGTCATCGTGGCCTCGCCCTCGGCGCGCATGGAGGAGGTGGCGGCGCGGGCCTACCGCGCGCTCTGCGAGTTCCGGGTCGAAGGCTTCGCGACGAACATCCCGTTCCTCCAGGGGCTGCTGCGCCACCCCGAATTCGTCGAGGACCGCATCCACACGCACTTCATCGATGAGCACGCCGCCGAGATCTTCAGCGAGCATGGCGCCCACCCGCGGCTCTTCGCCGAAGCCCCCGCGGCGGCAGCGCAGCGCAGCGGCCTCGCCGGCGCGAAGGTCGATACGTTCGACCCCCTGGCCGTTCTCGCGCACGGCAAAGCGGCGGCCGAAAGCGCGCGAAATACGACAGTCGATGTCGCACCCGCGGCGGGCGAATCCGTCCTCGAGGCGCCGCTGCAGGGCACGATCGTGACCATCGCCGTGGCCGATGGCGACCTCGTCCGCAAAGGGCAGCAGGTGCTGGTGATGGAGTCCATGAAGATGGAGCACGTCATCACCGCGCCCGTGAGCGGCCACGTTCGCCACATCGCCGTGGCCCCCGGCGACGCCGTCTTCGAAGGCTCGCCGCTCGTCCATATAGAGGAAGCGGAAATCGAGGGGGGCGACGCCTTCGTGGAGGAGGCGATCGACCTCGATGCCATCCGCCCGGACCTCGCGGAGGTGCTGGAGCGACACCGCCTGACGCTGGATGAAGCGCGCCCCGAGGCCGTCGCGCGCCGCCGCAAGACGAAGCAGCGCACCGCCCGCGAGAACGTCGACGGCCTCGTCGACCCGGGCACATGGGTCGAATACGGGCCGCTGGTGCTGGCGGCGCAGGCCGCGCGCCGGTCGAAGGAGGAGCTCATCGCGAAGAGCCCGGCCGACGGCATGATCACGGGCGTCGGAGCGATCAACGGCGACCTCTTCGATGAGCCCGCCTCGCGCTGCGCGGTGATGTCGTACGACTACACGGTGTTCGCGGGCACCCAGGGCGCGCGCAACCACAGCAAGACCGACCGGCTCATCGATGTCGCGCAGAACGCGCGCATGCCATTGGTGCTCTTCGCGGAGGGTGGCGGGGGACGCCCCGGCGATACCGAGGGCGGCGGCGGCACGCGCACCTTCGCGCGTTTCGCCCAGCTCAGCGGCCTGGTGCCGATGGTGGGCATCACCTCCGGGCGCTGCTTCGCCGGCAACGCCTCGCTCCTGGGCTGCTGCGATGTCGTCATCGCGACGGAGGGTTCGAACCTGGGCATGGGCGGCCCGGCCATGATCGAAGGCGGCGGGCTGGGCATCTTCGCCCCCGAGGAGATCGGCCCGATGTCCATCCAGGTGCCGAACGGCGTGGTCGACATCCTCGTGAAGGACGAAGCCGAGGCGGTGACGGTGGCCAAGAAATACCTGGGGTATTTCCAGGGCCGCACGCGCACCTGGGAAGCCGCCGACCAGCGGCGCATGCGCCAGATCGTGCCCGAAAACCGCCTGCGCGTGTACGACATCCGGCAGGTCATCGAGACGCTCGCGGACACGGGTTCGGTGCTCGAACTGCGGCGCGGCTTCGGGCACGGCATGGTGACGAGCTTCATCCGCATCGAAGGGCGGCCCGTGGGCATCATCGCCAACAACCCCATGCATCTTGGCGGCGCCATCGATTCGGACGCGGCGGACAAGGGCGCGCGCTTCATGCAGCTCTGCGACGCCTTCGATATCCCCATCCTCTTCCTCTGCGACACCCCCGGGATCATGGTCGGGCCGGAGATCGAGAAGACCGCGCTGGTGCGCCATTCGAGCCGCATGTTCGTCATCGGCGCGAACCTCTCGACGCCGTTCTTCACGGTCGTCATCCGCAAGGCGTACGGGCTGGGCGCGATCGCGATGGCGGGCGGCTCGTACCGCACGCCGTACTTCTCGGTTTCGTGGCCGACGGGCGAATTCGGGGGCATGGGGCTGGAGGGGTCGGTGAAGCTGGGCTACCGCGACGAGCTCGCGGCCATCGAGGACCCCGTGGCGCGCCGCACGAAGTACGAGGAGATGGTGGCGCGCGCCTACGAACGCGGCAAAGCGCTCAACAACGCCGCCGTGTTCGGCGTGGACGACGCGATCGACCCGGCGGACACGCGCCACTGGATGGCGAACCTGCTCGCGAGCATCCGGCCACCGGAGCCGCGCGCGGGGAAGAAGCGCGCCGCCATCGACGCCTGGTAGGCCACGGCCTCGGGCCCCGGTGCTACCCTGAGAACGCGACGGCGACCGCCGCGGAGGACGGCCAATGACGATGGAACGGCGAACGTTCACGGCGGTGATCGAACGAGACCGCGAGAGCGGCATCTACGTCGGCTGGGTGCCGGGATTCCCGGGCGCGCACAGCCAGGGCGAAACCGTGGACGAGCTCCGGGCGAACCTGAAGGAAGTCATCGAGATGCTCCTCGAGGAGGGCCCGCCGGAGTTTGAATCCGAGTTCGTGGGGACGCAGGTGGTCGAAGTCGCGTGAGCCGGGTCGCGCGCCTCAGGCCCGGAGCATCGCCCGCGCGGTCTCGACGACGCCGTCCAGGTTCGCTTCGCCGTCGCGCCAGGGGCCGATCTCCAGCGCCGTCAGCATCACCGTGCCGACGAGCATGCGCGCCGCCGTCTCCGGCAGAACGGCGCGAATTTCACCCAGCGCCATCCCTTCGCGGATGAAGTGCGTGATGCTCTTCTCCACCCAGCGCCCCGATTCCGGGTCCGGGCCGGTGGCGACGCCGCGCAGGAAGCCCGAAGCGAGGACCGTGCGGTGCTCCGCGACGTATTCGCCCAGGGTGCGCAGCGCGATGCAGAGCCGCTCGAGGGGGCCGGTATCGGCCGTGACGGCGGCCTCGTAGCGCGCCACCGCCTCGGCGGAATGCTCCTCGAGGACGGCGCGCAGCACCTCTTCCTTCGAAGCGAAGTAGCCGTAGACGGTGCCGACGCCGGTGTCGGCGGCCTCCGCGACCTGCTGGATCGAGGTCTGTTCGAACCCCTGGTCGCGGAAGAGCGCGCTGGCGGCGCCGAGGATGGCGGCCCGCGTGCGCGCCTTGCGTCGCGCCAGCCGTCCCTCGGGCTCCGCCTCGCCCGCCTCGATCACGCCAACGATGCCAGTCATCCCGGCCACGGTACGCACCTCGCGCGGGAGAGGGAAGAGGCTGGAGCCCGCGCGCGCGGTGAAGTTCGTGCGACAGGCCGTGGCGCGGCCGCTCAGCCGCGGCGCACGTACTCGCTCGCGAGGTCGCGCACCCCCTGCGCGCTCGAAAGCGCGGCGTGATTGAGGATGTTCCGCGCCATCGACGACGGCTCCAGCTTCGCCCGCCGCCCGAACGCCTCGGACCGCAGCTCATGCGCCGCCTTCGACCCCGGTTCGGCCAGGACCGCGAACTCGGCGAGGTGGCAGGCGAGGCGCAGGTTCCCCTCCGCGAGCAGCGCGGACGCGCGCGCCATCACGGCATCGAGCCCGCCAGCGAGCGCCACCCATTCGCGCGCCTGCTCGGCACGCGGCGCCGGCAGGAGGTTGTCGGGCTCGCCATCCCACCAGCCGCCGTACAGCCGCCAGACGTTGCGAACGAGGAACTGCGGGTCGTCGTACACGGGCTGGAGGTAGGGCCGTTCGAGCAGGTGCGCGGGGTATTCGACCGAATGGAGCACGGTGTCGAGCGTCGCGCCCTGGTTCATGAGCGCGAGCACCTGCCCTTCGATGCTCTCCAGCAGCTCGGCCGAATCGGTCAGCGCCTGGCGGATGCGATCCGCGCCGAAAATGGGGAAGCCGTGGCCGGGGAGCATGGTCTCGGCGCCGAGCGCGGCCATCTGGCGCAGCCCGGCCGCCCATTCGCCCGCGAAGCGCTGCACCTTCTGCGGGTTGCCCGCGTTCGGCACGGCCCAGATGAAGAGGTCCCCGGGGTGGAGGATCTTGCGCTCGGGGAGCCACGTCCAGGTGCCGTCCTCGGTCTCGCCGCGCGTGTGGTACAGCTCGAAGGTGCAGTCGCCGGTGCGGAAGGTGAGCCGCTTCTCGTAGGTCACGTCCGGGTAGCGGTACTGGTCCTGCCAGCGAAAGCGCTCCATGGGGATGGCGAACTGGCGCGTGTTGATGGCCGTATTCCAGCCCAGCGTCTTCTTGTAGCGGTCGAAGTGCCAGGGGATGGCCTCGTGGCCGTACAACAGCGGCGCGCGCTGCCCCCGCTCGCGTGCCTCCCGTTCGAACGGCCCGACGCCGAAGATGTGGTCGACGTGGTGGTGCGAAAAGACCGCCGCCGCGAGGGGCGTATCCGCGCGCCACGCCCGCACGACGCGATGCAGCTGGTTCGTGTCGTTCACCGCGCCCGTATCGAGCATCACGAGCCCGTCGCCGGTATCGATCGTGTTCACGCTCGCGATGCCCTTGTAATAAAGGACGCCGTCCGCGATCTCCTGGCCGTCGCGGAAGTCGGCGGCGACGGGGTGCGCCTCCTGCGTCGTAATCGCGCCCGTCCAGAGTTGCTCGGCAAGTTCGCGGATGTCTCTCATATCCCCCCCGCGGCGCAGTGTACGCGGGGGAGAGAAAAGAGAAATGAGGAAGGAGAAAAGGGGCTCGAGGCTCGAGGTTCGAGGCTCGAGGCTTGGGGGCAACCCCACGGGGGGGCTTCTCGCGACGGGGTTGCCGACTCAGCACTCAGGACTCAGCACTCAGCACTTCCTGCAATGCAGGTCATAGGGTAGGGATTTCGCGCGCGGGGCGGGATACCCTTCGGGGCATGCCGGGGTCAGCCACCCGTCCAAGCCACTACCGCCGCGGCGCGCCGGGTGAGCTGACGCCCCGGCAGCGCGAAGTCATCGCCCTCATGGCCGCCGGGCGCACCAACCCGGAGATCGCCGATGCGCTCGGCATCACGCTCGATGGCGCGAAATGGCACGTGCGCGAGATCTTCCTCCGCCTCGAAGTCGAATCCCGCGAAGAGGCCGTCGAAGCCTGGCACGATTGGAACCGTCCCCGCGCGCGCCTTGGCCGGGCCCTGCGCGCCGCCATCCCCGCGAGCATCCCGGCGCGCGTCGCGGGCATCGGCGCGGCCACCGCGACGGGCACCGCGGGCGTCGCGCTCCTGGCCGTCGCCATCACCACCGGCGGCGATGCACCCCCCGGGCCGGCCTCCTACGACTCCATGGTCCTGACGCCGACGCCACCCGCCCCGGCCGCGCGCGCCTGCGTCCCCGGCGAGTTCACGAATGAGCAGCCATCCGCCACCCGCTCGGGGAGTGCGGTCACGTTCGAACAGCCGATCACCAAGCGCATCGATTGCGAATACTCCGGCGCGCTCGAGGTTCGTGCGTTCGATGGTGCCCTCGCGCCCCCCGCGATGATGTCGAGCCAGCCGCTCGCGACCGCGAACGCCGCCTTCGGCGCGCCCGCCGGCACGACGCGCCTGGTGCAATCGGTGCGGTGGTCGAACTGGTGCGAACCCACGCCCGCGGAAGCCGCGTTCCTGCTCCTGACCACGCGCACGGGCGAGCCCGGCTCGGGCGGGGCCGGCTCCGTGCCGTTCGCACCCCCGCCATGCATCGATCGCGGTTCGCCCACGCGGCTCGAAATCACCACCCGTGTCGAGCCCGACCCGCCGCTCACGTCGTACAACACCCCGACGCCGACACCTTCGCCGACACCCCGGCCGTACGGTTCCGCCTGCGTGGACGGCGACCTGACCTTCAGCGGTACGACAACGAACGTCGCGGGGGCGGTGGTCTTCGTGCAGCGGATGACCAAGCCCGCGACCTGCGAACTGCGCCGCACGATGGCCGCCTTCGCCGTCGCCGGCGCGGGCGGCCCGACGGCGGCGCGCCTGGTGGAGACCACCGCGGCCCTCGAACTGCCGGCGGGCACCGACTCCGCGACCATCACGACGCGCTGGGGAAACTGGTGCGGCGCCCCAGGCGAGGCCGCCATCTGGGTGATGTACGACGCCGTGGCCCAATCCGGCAGCCGCAGCAACGCCGCCGCGCCGCCAACGTGCGCGAACGCGGGCCAGCCCTCCACGATCGCGATTTCGGTCGAGCCTTCGCCCGCGGTGCCCGTGACGCCCGTGGCCGTGGGCGCGCCGCCGGCAGTCGCCTCGCCCGCGGACCTGGCACCGTTAGTGCGCTGGCTCGATGCCGTCGTCCGCGGGCGGGCACTGACGCTGCTCGAATCGCTCTCCGAGCCCATGCCCGGCTACTTCATGGACCAGTCCGGCACCATCGGCGACGCGCGCACGTTCACCGGCGACCTTTCGCGGCTGAACGCGAACGTCTCGGGTGTCATCTCCGCCGGCTGCGCGGCGAACGCGCCGAAGTGCGAACGGTTCGTGGTCGCGTTCGCGGCAACGACGGGACCGGGCTCGTACAAGGCGCTCGTGTTCGAAGTCGTGGCCGGCGAGGTGCGACTGCGCGGCATGTACCCGGGCGGCCGCGCCCCGGGCAACCCCTCCGGCGGCGACGCCCCGAACGTGCACGGCGGCGGCAGCGCGACCACGCCAATGGGGGCCGGTCACCTTCGTACCAGTGCCCTGACAACCCGCGACCGGCGAACGGGAGTGTGAACCACACCACATTCGCGCGCCACCTCCGCTGTCACACTCGGGCACGAACGGAGGGACTCGTGCCTGTCCTCGAAGTCGACCGGCTGGTCAAACGCTACCGCGGCGGGACGCTCGCGAACGACGGCATCACCCTCGCGGTCGAGCCGGGCGAAGTCTACGGCCTGCTGGGCCCGAACGGCGCGGGCAAGACGACGCTCGTGCGGCAGGTGCTCGGGCTGCTGCGGCCCACCTCCGGTGGAATCCGCCTCAACGGCCGCGACATCGTGGCCAACCCCGGCTATGCCCGGCAGGCCATCGGCTTCCTCCCCCAGGGGCAGTTCCTCATGGACCAGGTGCACGTCGATGAGCTGATTCACGGCATCGCGAAGCTGCGCGGCCTCCCGGGCGCCGAAGCCCGCCGCGCGACCGAACACTGGATCGAACGGCTCGACCTCGGCGACTTCCGCACGACCTCGCTCGCGGCCGCTTCCGGGGGCGTGCGGCGGCTCGCCGGCTTCGCCTGTACCGTCGTCGGCGGGTCGCGCATGCTCGTGCTCGATGAGCCCACGAACGACATCGACCCCGTGCGGCGCGCGCTCCTCTGGAGTTCGATCGCCGAGCTCGCGCGCGAGGGCGCCAGCGTCCTCCTCGTCACGCACAACCTCGCCGAGGCCGAACGCGTCATCGCCCGCTTCGCCATCATCGACCAGGGCCGGATCGTCCGCGAAGGCACGCCGGCGGCACTGCGCACGCTCGTTTCGGATCACCTGCGCGTGGAGATCACAGCCACGAGCGCGATCACGCCGCACCCCGCGCTGCGCGCCGATCCCGCGAACCCGGGCAGCTACCTCCTCGACCATCGCGACCTGGCGGCCGTGAGCGCCTGGATCCAGGGTCTGCGCGAAGAGCGCTCCATCCTCGATTTCAGCATCGCGCCGCCGACGCTCGACGACATCTACGCCGCCTCCGTCAGCGGCGAAGCGGCCGGGAGCGCGGCATGACCTTCGCCCGCCAGTTCGCCGACATGTTTTCGCTGACGGTGCGGATGTACCGCGAACAGACCTGGTTCCTGAGCATGGTGAACATCGCCTTCGCCTTCGGGCTGGTGCTCGGATTCGGGTACCTGGTGCCGGACATCAGCCGCGAAACCGCGCTCTTCCTCACGACCGGGGCGGCGACGCAGATGATCGTGACGATCGGGCTCGTCGGGCTACCGCAGGGCCTTTCGCAGGCGAAGGCGGAGGGCCGCCTCGACTACTTCTTCACGCTGCCCATCCACCGCGAGGCGTACCTGTTAGCCCAGGTGACGTTCGTGGCGCTGCTTTCGCTGCCGGCGGTACTGTTCGCACTCCTGCTGGGGGCGTGGCACTACGGCTTCGGACTCGATGCGAGCCCGTGGCTGCTCGCGGCGGTGCCGCTGGCGGTGCTTTCGCTCGCGGGCTTGGGCGTGGCCATGGCGATCGTCTCGCCGCACCAGCAGCTGACGAACGCGCTCACCCAGCTGATCATCTTCTACGTACTGTTCTTCGCGCCGGTGCTGATGCCGCGCGAGCAGCTCCCGTGGCTGTTGCGGCAGGCCGCCCTCGTACTCCCGCCCACCTACGCCGCCGACGCCATGCGCGCGACGGTGACGGACCTCCCCGGCACGCACCTCTTCCGCTCGCTCGCGTTCATGGCCGCCTTCTCCGCCGCCTCCCTCGCCCTCGCCAGCGCCGCCGCGCGGAGAAGGGGGTGAGGAAGAGGAAGGAGGAAGGAGGAAAGAGAAAGACCCCGGCCGACAGTGCCCGATCTTCCGCGGCTCCCGATGATGATCGCCGCACGGGCCCAGGCAGCGAAACTGGCCGTCTGACTTGTGGGACTCTACGCCGCGATCGAGGGAAGCCTGGACGGAGGCAGCGCCACGAGGGCACCAGCGCCGACTTCCACGAACTCATCCAGAGGAAGGCAGCGTTCGGCCTGGCAACGAGCGCAGCGGCCAACGGTGTAGTAGCGCGCACCGACAGTGGTCGCGACCCACAGGTGCAGTTCACAGGGACTCATCGACATTCTCCGCCGTGTTTCGCTCCAGCATGACTCGTCGCGCATCGGCCGTGGAAGAGGGAACACCCTGCAGTGTCCCCCAATTGCCACGCATCTCTCACGAAACTGCGAAGAGTTGCGACTCGTCGTCCATTCCATTACGCTCCGCACCCCTCGGGGAATCTCGGTAAGGGCGGTGGGCATTTGGCACAGGTAATAGCATTGTTTTTGGGCGGCACGGGGAAGTACGTTGCCGAACTGCAGCGAGGTTGGAGCGCGAGCTACGGATGGGCACAAGCGCCGTTCATCGCGTTCGATGTCGATGCTAGCGAGGACCTGAGCGGTGCGTTCGCGCTGGGCCCGGCTCTCATGCACCCACCAATCAACTATATCCAGGATGTCCGTGCCACCATTTCCAGTTGGAACGGAGACGACCTGGCGAAAGAGCTTGGAACGGGAAGCCGCACACCCGAAGATTCGGTCCTTTTGAGCGCTGCTCGGGACCTTTCGAGGCCGGTCCTCGTCGCCGGCGCGGGCCTTTGGACCCTGCGTGCCATCGGGCTTCCCGCCGCGCAAGCGCTCGCCGCAGGTGGCCCCCAGGGAAACGTTGTGGAGCGGGTTCGGAGGATTGTGCAGCCAATCGCGAACGGGGGCGGACCGGTACATATCCTGATCGTGGGAAGCGCCGCAGGGGGAACTGGTTCCGGATTCCTCACGCCGCTTGCTCTGTGGCTGCGGCATGAAACGGCAGCAATGACAAACGTTCGCATCTACGGGATCATCGCGCTCGCATCAGCCTTCGAAAACTCCTGGAATGCGGCCGACCAGGTCACCCGCAGCAAGGGCAAGGCGGGGACGTTCGGGGTCTTCCGCGAGGTCGCCCTCTTGAGCAAGAAACCAGAGCCGTTTGCCCGCCCCGGCGAGCGAAAGATCGGGCTGCAACCACCATTGACGTACTGGAAGGGCAGCGCCCAGCCCCTCCCTGAAGGCGCTCCGCTGACGAATTACCCGCTCTTTGATGGCGTTTTCTGGTTCGGGCGCCGCGAGGTGAGTGACGCGGACGCGCGCGCCACTGCCATCTTCGAAGAAACGGCGAGGAGTCTCGGCGCGCTGTCGGATCCGACCCTGTCCGATCGGGTAGCAGCGAGCCCTGTGATGGGCAACGCCCCTCTCGCTCTGGTCCCGGGCTACGTATCGGTCGAATACCGGCGGCTAGAAGTCGCCTACCGACTGGCCGGCCAGGTACTTGAGCAGACGTTGAGGAACCGGGTCGCACAGGATACGAGTGCTTCGTACCCCTCGGACGCCCAGTATTCCTACCACGCCGCGCAGCTGAATTACCCGTTCGCGGCATTTGTCCGGTCAGTCCACAGCCAGGTCTTCGCGCACGTGGGGGGCGCGACCGGCGGCACGACAGTCAGCCGCAAGCAGTTCCGGGACTTCGTCACGGCGCTGGATACGACCAACAACATCAGCTTCGCCAGCCCGACGCAAGCCACACTCGTCGCACCCGCCGCGGACTGGAACAACGCGGTGGCGGGAATGGTCACCGATCTGGACCAACGGCTGAAGGACCTCTCCTCGGCGCAGGAGTTGGTCGTGCGATCGCGCGGTCTCGAAGAACTGGAGGCCACGGACGGGTGGATGCGGGAGCGGGTTGAGTCGCTATTGAACGCACCCGGGCCGCTGTCAAACGCCGGCTCCGTCGTTAAGCGGTGGGGTGAGCAGCTGGCAGAGGCGAGGACATTCTTTCAGCGGACCTGGGATGCGGGCCTCCAGGCGAATGACAGCACGGCGGCACCCATCCTCTCGGTCCCGGCAGCGGAAGCCGCGCTGCAGGAAGCTAAGCAAGCGATGAACCCGGTCGCGGGACCGGCGGCGTCCAGGCGGTCGCGGTGGGACAGCATTGTCCGTTACGCGGGATGCGCATTCTTGGGTCTGATCGCCGGGGCGGCGGGTTACCTGTTCGTGAACTGGTTCGCGGGGTTGGTTGGCTTCGCAGTGTTGGGTGGACTGGCCCTGTTTTTCACGCGGCCTCGCGCCAGGCAGAGCGGCCCTTCGCTCCCCAACGTTCGCACACAGGCCTTTAACCGCCTACGGGAAGCGTACCAGGAACTCTTGTTCGCGAAGCGTGCCGAGTTCGCCTGGCAGTTCGCACGCACGACCCTCTACGCCGAACTCGCAAATACCGCCGCAAACGAGCCCACCTCACGGGTGCAGGCTCTAGAAGATGCTTTGATTACGGCGACGGACATGGTGGTGAACCTGGCCGATACCGAACAGAGCAAAGTCGCGGCGCAGAATGTGGCGCCCAATTGCGTCGTGGCAGAGGTGGGACGTGATCAGCCCATACCAAACGTCCAGCTGCCCGAGCTCCTGGACCAGTTGCGAAAGGCAGCCGCCTTTCGCGTGTCGCGAGCCAGCGGACCGGTAGTAACCCTTGAGCTTCCGGCGGAGCAGGTCTCCGTGGTCGGCACCGCGGCCGACCTGGGCGAATCCGCGCTGGCGACGGGCCGCTTTCTCGATGCATTCGAGGCCCGGGCGCGGACCATCGTGCAGGAGGCGGGCGTGCTCGAGCCAGACTTCCTGAGCGTCCCGAACGCTCAACAACAGCTCCCGCAACTCCTGGACAGGCTCGGTGCCCAGGCGATCGCGCGGGGCCCTTCGGCCAGCTTCCCTGGCGCTGGCGCTCCTGACTTCTCTGTGCTGGCCGCAGGTTCACCGGCGCTGGCGGCCGCCCTCACTCCCATCGTGCAGAACCCGCCCCCGTCGATCCAACCCGCGAACCTTGCTCGGCTCCGTGCCGGGCTGGCCGCCGGGAATCAAGTGTTGACCGTGCCTTCGGTGGGCGAGGGATTCGCGCTCATCGAAGTCTGGGGCGCTGGAGACCCGGAGAAGCTCGCTGAATACCAGCAGATGCAGGCGGCGTATTACGGTCTCGGGATGGCGCCTGCCGAATTGGATCCGTCCGGCCTGCCCCAGGTTTTCAATGCTGCGAACTTCTCGTTTCAAGTGGTGCCTGAACTCGCCACAGCCGCGTTCATCGAAACGGCGGGGCACACGAACCGCCCCCTCCACCGGCTCGTGGTGCAGCGGCTGCGCGGTTGCGACCCGCGGGTGCCGGGGCCCAGCTTCCTCGAGCTTTACTACATCGCTCGTGTTCGCGGATGGCTCAACACACAAGGGCAGGCGCCCGCTACCCGCACCGAGATCCTCATCGATTCGGTGCGGGTGCCGCTGCTGGTCCAGGCACCGGTTGGGGCAGGCTTTCAAGACCCCGCGGGCGCTTCGCGGCGGCGGCTTTGCGAGTTCGACGCTCTCGCAGATCTCCTCAGCTATCGCGGAGTCGCTATTGCCGCCGGGATGTTAACCGAATTCGTTGGTGCCGGCCAAACGCTCGACGCCGGGCGATGGCCGCTCCTGCATCAGCAGGGGACCATCCCCACCGTCCAACAGGCTCTGCGCGACGCGTACTGGGCGGTCGCGAGCAGACCGCAGGAGATCCAGCAGCTGTTCGAGGCGATGCGGTCTGAGTTGGAGAAGGACGCCGACGGGATGGAGGACTCGCTGGCGAACGACTGGCGAACCCTCGGGACCATCCTCTTTGACCGGTCCGTCACCAAGACACTCCGGTGAGGCGAAGCCGGTTTGTCGCCCTGGTCCTGGCGACGATCATACTCGCGGCCGGGAGCCGGCCCGCCCCTGCCGGCGCCGAGGACCCGCTGCCGGCCATTCCGCCAGTCGATGTCGTTGCGGTGATCGACCAATCTGGAAGCATGAGCGGGGCGCTTGGTAGCACCGCCAGCGACCCAAACAACGACCGCGTCACGGCCGTCCGAGAACTCGCGGGAGTACTGGGACAATATGGAGCCACCTCCGACGTTCGTATGGCGGTGGTCGACTTTGGCGGTGGCTCGTCGGCGACACCTATCCTCACGGTGCCTCTGACGCAGATGAACCCTGCAACCTCCACTCGAGTCGTCGATGCCCTTAAGCCCCTGAACCTTGGAGCGACGGAGTTCCGCAGTCCCCTCTGCCTGGCGTGGCTCACCGTTTCGGGTGGCACGCTTCCCACCGGTGTCCAGTGCGACATACCAGCTGCGGAGCGATCGAAGGTCCCTGTGGCGCCCCCGGGGACGGGCCGTCGCAAGGTCGTCATCCTCGTCACCGATGGCGCTCCTTCGCGCGGCACGGCCGAGTATCCCTTCTCCCGGTCTGACCCTGCCGACTGCTCCAGTCTCGCCGGGTCAGATGGGCATCAGTACATGTGTGGACTGGAATCGCTGTGGAGCAAGCTGACGGCCACGCAACCTGTCGAGCTTCACGTTGTGGCGCTCGACGCATCAAATGCGTGGTGGCCAACCGTTGAGCGCTACTGGCAGCTCATCACGAAGTGCGCCGAGCGTGCGTGCGATCGCACTCGTGTCACGCCCGATCCAGGACGCATTGCTGACTTTATTGATGACGCCGCCTCAAGGCCGAGTACGACAACGTTCTCCGACCTTTGCGCTTCGCAGCCCGGCCGCACGACGCCCACCAACCGCTGTACCGTCGAGGGCGGACTGTTGGAGGCGCGCTTCAGCGTTTCGACAGCGGGTTCGAAGACGACAATCCGCCTGAGCGCACCCGGTGGGGGCCCCCCGCCCGGCGACACCACGTTCATCAAGTCTGGCAGCCGCTGGATTTGGATGGTGCCGTTCCCCGCGGCCGGCGACTGGAGAGTCGAGTCTGACGATCCAGCGGCCTCGCTCAATGTCCAAGTCATGAAGACACCTGCCGAGTTGGCATTCCAGACGGCTCCATCGCGGCCGCTGGCTAAGGAGGAATTCCGGCTAACGGCGCAGGTCATTCGCGGGGGAGCCGCCCTGACCATCGTCCCACAGCGTGCATCAGGTCTCACAATCTCGGCGGTCGTGCTGAAAGACGGCAAGGAGGTGCTGCGACGAGACATGACGGGAGAAGGGGCCAGCGACGCATCCCGCTATACGTTCTCACCTGCGCTGGTCGTTGATGTTCCCGGGGAGTACCGCCTGCGGGGCGAACTCCGGCTGGAATCACGGGTGCTCGCACTCGGCGAGGTTGCCCTCACCGTCCGGATGCCTGGCGATCCCGCCCTATCGGTGTCCCGGCACGGAACCGGCAGTGTTGGCCGCTTTAGGCCGCTGATTTCGTACCCCGTCCGCATCTACGAAACCGGACCACTGCCGCTTGAGATTACCCTCGGCAACACTGATATCCAGGATGCCCCGTATCGACTTGCCCGGTGGTTCGATCCCACCTCGCCCATCAGTGGTGAGGTGATGGTTCGGCGGCAAGGCTGCACGGGCGACTCCTGCCAGGTACTCCAACAGTTCACGCTGGGCGGGCCGGACGGCACGGCGACGGTCGAAGTCCTGGTGCCCGATGACTGGCTTGACGCGGTCGAACTCGAGATCTCCGCGCAGATTCATGCAATCCGGGAAGACGGAGCGCCGTTCGACGCCGTCGCCGAACCCAGGACCATCACACTCAAGAGACCACCGGGGCAGCAGCAATGGGAGGAGTCCGCCGCAGGCTGGTGGGCCCCGCCGGCGTTACTCGTACTGTTGCTGGCTCTCATCAGCCTCGCTGATACGATTCTCGGACGGCCGAGCGGTCGCCGTTACGGAGAACTTGCGGCGTGGCGCGAGGTCACGCCCGCATCCTTCGAGCCGCTCTCCCGGGCCAGAGGCCTGATGGTGTGGGGCCGCGTGCATGAGACGTCAGAACGGCCTGGGGGCCATCTTTCGCGCCTCCTTTTCATCCTCGGCCCGCTTCGTCTGCGGGGCGATGTTGCGAATCCCGAACCCGCGACCGCATTCGAAGATTCGGACGCGGCGGCCACGCAAACGCGCCGCAACCCACTCACACGGATCGCGCAGGGGTTGAGGGGCATCGCTCCGGAAGAATCCTACGACGCGCGCGGAGAACTCCAATTGCGGTTCCATGTTCCGGATTCGGTCCCCGGCGAGGACATCATCGTAGGTCGAAGCCCCGACGCCCCCATGTAGTTGTTCGCGACCCAACCCGCGCCCCCGGAACGCCCGGCGGACTTCGCGACCATTCGCGTCCATCTTTAGCAGCGGCCGCCCAGCGCTCGACGCCCTTTTCGCCTTCGCCTGACGCACGCCCGCTTCTCTTTCCTCTTGTCTCTTTTCTCTCTACAGGCCCAGGGCGCGTTCGACGCCTTCGAGAGTGGCGGCGGCTTTGGTGACGTCGGCGGTGTAGGTGCGGACGGCGGTGTCCGGGTCCTTAAGGCCGTTGCCCGTGAGGATGGCGACGGCGCGGCCGCCGGCGATGCGCCCGGCGCGTGCCAGCTTCAGCAGGCCCGCCACGCTCGCCGCGCTCGCGGGTTCGCAGAAGAGCCCTTCTTTGCTCGCGAGCAGCCGGTAGGCCTCGAGGATCTCGTCGTCGGTGACGGCTTCGATGAGCCCGCCGCTCTCGTCGCGGGCGGAGGTGGCGCCCGTCCAGCTCGCGGGGTTGCCGATGCGGATGGCGCTCGCGACGGTCTCCGGGTGCTCCACGGGGTGGCCGCTCACGAGCGGCGCGGCGCCCGCGGCCTGGAACCCGTACATCCTGGGGTGGAGCGTCGCGCGGCCCGTCTCGGCGCATTCGCCGAAGCCCTTCCAGTAGGCCGTGATGTTGCCCGCGTTGCCGACGGGGATGGCGAGGATGTCCGGCGCGTCGCCGAGCGCTTCGCAGACTTCGTACGCGGCCGTCTTCTGGCCCTGGATGCGGTGCGGGTTCACGGAGTTCACGAGCGCGATGGGGTGGCGATCGGTGAGCGCGCGCGCGGCCGTGAGCGCTTCATCGAAGTTGCCGTCGACTTCGATGATCTTCGTGCCGAAGGCGATGGCCTGCGCGAGCTTGCCCGCCGCCACCTTCCCGCCGGGGACAAGCACGAAGCTTTCGATGCCGCAGTGGGCGGCGTAGGCGGCGGCGCTGGCGCTGGTGTTGCCGGTGCTCGCGCACATGATCGCCTTCGCGCCGCCTTCGACGGCTTTCGCGACCGCGACGACCATGCCGCGGTCCTTGAAGCTGCCCGTGGGGTTGCACATTTCGAGCTTGAACCAGAGCTCATCGAGCCCCGCGAGCCGTTCGAGGTGGGCCGAGCGCACGAGCGGCGTATCGCCTTCGCCGAGGCTGATGCGCGGCGTTTCGGGGCCGATCGGCAGGACGCTGCCCCAGCGGTGGAGCACGCCTCGCGGCGGCGGCGGGGTGGTCATGGTTCCTCCGGCGGGCGGAAAGCGTGGAATTTCATCTCGCGCAGCTCCTGCTCCAGGACCTGGATCTGCTTCCGCCGCTGCTTTTCCATCATCGTGTTGTACTTGGCGAACTCCTCGCGCACGTGGTCCACGACTTCCGCGATATCGCCGCGAATGCCGGCCACGCGTTCGCCGAGGCCCGAATGGCGCCCTTCGAGGAGCGCGATCTCGCCGTGCATCTTGTCGAGCTGGCCGACGAGCTTGTCCGTCGCCTCCTCCAGCAGCGCGATGCGCCCATCGATGCGCGTGTGCTCATCGCGCCAGACGGCGATCTGTTCGAGCACTTCCTCGCGCAGCGTTTGCTCGCGGGTGGCCGCGCGAATCATCTCCTCGTTGCGCTTCACCATTTCGCCGACCACCTGCAGCCGTTCGAAGACGACATCGAAACGCTCGTCCTGGTCGGCGAAGACGGAGTGGCGAACGCGCTCTTCCAGGTCCTTGTGGACTTCGATCGAACGATCGAGGCGAAGGCCGAACTGCTCGACGCGGGCCTCGACTTCGCGCTGGCGTTCGAGGATTGATTGGGCGACCTGCGCGACCTGCGACGTCTGTGCCTGGAGCTGCGAAATGTCGGCGGTGAGCAGGCCCAGCTGCGAAGTGGCGGCCTCGATGCGCTTGAACGCTTCGCCGCGCTCCATCCGGTCCGATTCCGCTTCCGCGCGCAGGAGGCGGACGGCGTTGTCGATCTCCGCCTTGTTCGACGAGATCTGGTAGCGAAGGTGCTCGGTCGATTCGTCGAGCGAGCGGATTTTCTCGGGGAGGCCCTTGAAGGGGAGGAGCTTGGGGTCGATTTCGCGGACAGAGCGCTCGTTCTTTTCGACGGCGTCGGAGAGTTCGTAGACCTCGCGCCGAAGCTGCTCGAGGTAGGCGGCATCGCGGGCCTGGTCGTCGCGGGCCTCACGCAGCTGCTGTTCGAGCCAGGTGAGGATTTCGCCGATGGCCTGGACCTGCTGCTCGCCGGCCACGTCAGCCCTCCACGCGGAGGAAGCTGCTCACCGCCTGCACGACGGGCAAGGCCGCGATCTCGGCGCAGGCCGCGCGCATCGCCCCTTCGCGGGCGCGGTGGGTCATGATCACGAGCTCGGCCGTGCGAGCGCCGGCGTCCGCCTCTTTCTGGTTCACCGCCGCGATGCTGACACCGTGGTCGCCGAGCGCGCGCGCGATCTGGGCGAGCACGCCGGGCGAATCGCTGACGGTCACGCGCAGGTAGTAACGCGTTTCCAGCTGCTCGAGCTCGAGCACGGGGGTGTCGCCTTCGGGGCCCCAGTATTTCCGTTCGCGCGCGCCCGCCACGAGTGAGTGTGCCAGGTCGAGCAGGTCGGCGACGACGGCGGAGGAGGTCGGTTCGGCGCCGGCGCCGCGCCCCATGAAGAGGACCGTGCCGGTGAGGTCGCCATTGATCTGGACGCCGTTGTAGACGCCATCGACCTTCGCGAGCGGCTCGGACTGGGGCAGGAAGGCGGGCGCGACGCGCGCGAGGATGCCCCCGCCGCGACGCTCGGCGATGGCGAGCAGCTTGATCACGTACCCCAGCTCGGAGGCGTAGCGGAAGTCCTGCGGGGTGAGCTTCGTGATGCCCTCGATCGCGATATCGGACGGGCGCACGCGGGTGCGGAAGCCCAGGCTCGCCATGATCGCGAGCTTGTAGGCGGCATCGAACCCCTCGACGTCGTTCGTCGGGTCGGGTTCGGCGTAGCCAAGCTCCTGGGCAGCGGCGAGCGCCTCGCGGTAGCCGCCGCGCGCGGGTGGTTCGATGCCCTGGCTGCTGAGCGCCTCGGCGGCGGCGCCTTCGCGCGCCATGCTCGTGAGGATGTAGTTAGTGGTGCCATTGATGATCGCGCGAATGGAATCGATGCGGTTCGCCAGCAGGTCGCGGCGCAGCGGCGCGATCAGCGGAATGCCGCCGCCCACGCTCGCTTCGAAGAGGATGTCGAGGCCGCGCGCGTGGGCATCGGCCAGCAGCTCCGGCCCGGCCTTCGCGATGAGCTCCTTGTTCGCGGTGACGACGTGCTTGCCCGCCGCCAGCGCCGCGCGGATGAAGCCGCCCGCGGGCTCTTCGCCGCCGATGACCTCGACGACGATGTCGATCGCCGGGTCTTCGAGCACCTGCCGCACGTCGTTCGTGAGGACGCCGGCCGGCAGTTCGACGCTGCGCGGCTTGGAGAGGTCGCGCACGGCGGCGCGGCGCACCACCAGCGGCGCACCCACCTGCCGGGCGAAGTAGTCACGCCGTTCGAGGAGGGCGTTGGCGACCCCCCCGCCGACGACACCGAGGCCGATGAGGCCGACGCCGATCTCTTCCTTCGCGCCCATCAGCTGACGTGCTTCTCGGCCCATTTCAGGTCGCCGGCATCGAGGCTGCGGTCGATGTGGACCTGGGCGCGCTTGGCCTTGATCGCCGCATCGAACCGGGCCTGCGAAAGCTGGTCCTTCTGGGAGACGCTGTAGTCGGCGGTCTCGCGCTTTTCGACGCGGATGACCCACCAGTTCGCTTCGACCTGCACGGGCCCGACGATGTCGCCCGGGTTCTTGCCCGCGATGGCGGCCTTCACGGCCTCGGGCAGGAGTTCGGGGGACTCGCGCGGGAGGAGGCCGTCCTCCTGCCGCGTCGTGAGGTCGAGCGATTCGGTCTGGGCGAGGGTGCCGAAGTCATCGCCGGCCTTCGCGCGGGCCAGGATCTTGTCCGCGTTGGCCTGCGAGTCCTGGAGCACGACGCGCATGGTCACCTGCTCGCCGCTGTTGCCGAGGTCGGTCTTGATCTTCTCGCGGAGGCGCTTGCTCACCTCGGAGGCCTCGGTCATGCGGCGGTAGTGCGAATCGGACATGCCGGTGGACTTGAGGCGGTCGCGATAGAGCGAATCGAACTGGCTGCCGCTGCCGCCCGGGGGCACGCCGAACTCGGCGGCGATGGCGGCGGTGATCTCCTCGTTCGTGACCTGGATGCCGTTATCGCGGCCCACGAGGATGGTCAGCCCTTCCTCCTCGAGCTTGGCGAGGAGCGCTTCCTCAAGCAACGCAGTCGAGGTGTTCGACTGCTGGTTCTCCTGGATGAACGGGAGGAGGCGGTCGGTGTAGTAGCTCAGCGAGAACTTCTGGTCGCCGACCTTGAGCACGGTGGAACGCGGCTGGAGGACGGTGTTGTCGTAGAACTGGTAGAGCAGCATGCCGCCGACGAGAAGCGCGAGGAAGAGGGCGGCCCCGAGGATACCGAGGTCGCGGCGGCGGTCGGTCCAGGTGATGCCGGCGAAGGTGGGAGCGCTCCCGCGCCGCTCTTTCGGCCGCGGGCGGGGGAGCCCGGTCGTGCGTTCAATTCGGCGTGCCATGTCGTAACCGTCCCGGGGGGCGTGGCCGCCCCCCTTTGGTGCTCAGGAAGATATTAGCCGCGGGTGGGGAAAACGCCCGTGACGCGCACGTGCTCCAGCGTGTAAGGCAGGAGCGCGAGATGCCGCGCGCGCTTTACCGCCGTCGCGATCAGGCGCTGGTGCTTGAGGCAGGCGCCCGTCTTGCGGCGCGGTTCGATCTTGCCGCGCTCGCTGATGTACATGCGCAGGCGGCCGACTTCCTTGTAATCGACGCCGGGGATGTGGTCGGCGCAGAAGCGGCAGACCTTGCGGCGGCCGCCGAAGCGGCGCGGCGGGCGCGCCGGCCGGTCACCCGAGGGCGCGCCGCCTTCGGGACGTTCCGGGCGCTCGGGCCGGTCTTCGCGAGGGGATCGTTCTTCGTTGGACATGGTTGAGTTCCTTCCCGATGGGTGTGCGCGCGGTGTGCGCGCCGGGGTGTATGCCGCGTGCGCGGCGGGTGCGGCCTGCTATTCGAAGGGCAGGTCGTCGGGGTCGCTGGGATAGCCTCCGCCACCGCCGCCACCGGCGCCGGGAGCACCGCCGCCGCGGGCGCCGCCGCCGTAGCTGCTGCGGGCGCCACCGCCGCCGGCCTGGCCACCGCCACCACGGCGGCCGGCGAAGCTCGATTCGCCATCGCCCCAGCCGCCACCACCGCCGGCCCCGCCTTCATCGCCGCCACGCCCGCCGAGAAGCTGGAGCGTGTTTACGATGACTTCGGTGCGGTAATGGCGCGCGCCCTGGTCGTCGTCCCAGAAGCGCGTCTGGAGGCGGCCTTCGACGTAGACCGATTTGCCCTTCGTGATGTACTGGCTCACGCGCTCGGCGGTTTCAGCGAACATCACGATGTTGAACCACTCGGTCTGTTCTTCCCAGTCGCCGGATTGACCACGGCGGCGTCCATTGACGGCCAGGCTGAACTCAGCCTTCGCCATGCCGCTGGCGAGGTAGCGGAGTTCCGCGTCCTTGCCGGCGTTGCCGATGAGCATGACCTTGTTCAGGCTCGCCAATGGAATGCCTCCTCGGTTCAGGCTGAGGGAGCGTCGCCCTCGGCCGAAGGTGCTGCCGGGGCTTCCGTTTCGACCGCTTCGGGTTCCGCGGGTGCCGCGGGCGCTTCGGGTGTCTCGACGGCTGCCGGCGCGGGGGCAGTTTCGGGCGCGGCCGCGACAGGAGCTGTCGCGGGGGCGGCCTCACCCTGCGGGCGGCGCGGTTCGCGCGGCTGCGGCGGAGGCGGCAGCTCATCGGCGCGAACGATCAGGTGGCGATACACCTTCTCGTCGATCTTGAGGTGCGCCTCCAGCGGCTCGACGGCCGCCGGGTCCAGGTTCACCCGGGAAACGACGTAGTCGGCATCGATGGCGCGGCCAATCGGGTAGGCCATGCGGCGGCGGCCCCAGTGGTCGACGCGGATGACGTTCCCGCCGCGCGCTTCGACGGCGGTGGTGAGGTGCGCGACGGAGGCGTCGGCGCCCCCGCTCTCGGCGACGGCGAGGTCATAGACCACCGTCAGTTCGTATTCCCGCATGGGTCTCCATTCACCGGGCGATGGGATTCCCCGCGAAACGCGGGGCGCACTCCGGCGCGAACCGCGAGGGTACCATTTCGCCGCCCACCGCGCGAATTACCGGGGGACGCCCGCACCCCATACGCGCCCGCAACGAACACCCGTCGCGCTGTTGCCCGCCCGCGCGGTGCGCCCTTCGTACGGTGGAACCAGAGCCTCCCCGCCCGGGGAACGGGAGACAGCGATGATTTCACTCATGGGCACGGCATTCCGGGCGGGCATGCTGGCCGCGTTCCTGGTCCTGATGACGGTCGCGTTCGCCGCCTGCGATGACGGCGACACGCCCACCGGCGCCGAGAGCAACGAGGGCAACCCGGCCACCGTCGAGGTGCGCACGGCCGTCGCTTCGAGCGGCGGGGTCAGCGGCGGCGGCGTGCCCCGCGGCACGGTCTGCGACGACACCCCTGCGGCCACGGCGGCCGCGACCACCAGCGCCACGGCCGCGGCATCGCGGACACCCACGGCCACGCCTACGCCGTGCCCCTCGCCGTCGCCGGCGGCCGGTGGCAGCGCGACGCCGAGCCCGCGGGTGCCTTAGCCTCCCGTGAGCTCGCGCACCTGGGCGGCGTGAGCGGCGGCGTGTTCGATGCCGCGCTCGACGAGCGTCGCGATGGTGATGTCGCCGAACTCCGGGTGCGGGGCCGAACGCGAACCGGCGGGCTCGCCCAGGCGGCGCAGCAGGTCGACCGTCGACGCCGTCACTGCTTCGTACAGCACGAGCGCGAGCGCGGGATCGCCATCGCGATAGGCCAGGGCCGTGCGCCAGGCGTCTTCGTCGAAGGCATCGATGCGGGCGTCGCCGGCGCACATGATGCGGATGCGGTAGGCGCGCACGAGCTCGGCATCGGCGATGTGGATGACGGCGTCGTTCGCGCTCCAGCCCTCCGCGCCCGGCGTCGCGCGCATGGCGGGGGGCGATTCCTCCCACGCGCTTCGCACCAGCGCCGGCCCGGCGGCGAACCGCCCGAGGAGCGCGCCCCAGCCGCTCACCGGGGGGCTACCACCAGATCTTGCTTTGCACGTCCTCGGGTTCGTCGTCCCAGTCCGTGGTCCAGAGGTTGGAACTGAGGTACTTCCAGCCGCCATCCGCGAGGAGGCAGACGATGTGCTGCTCGCCGGGCAGGCGTTCCGCGACTTTGATAGCGGCGCGCACCACGGAGCCGCAGCTCACGCCCACGAAAAGCCCCTCGCGCTGCGTCAGCTCCTTCGACATGGCGAAGCTGGAGGCGCTATCGACCACGATCTTGCCATCGAGCACGGACTCATCGAGCACGGGCGGGATGAAGCCGTCCTCGAGAGCGCGCAGCCCCTGCACGGCGTCGCCGGGGTGCGGCGCGGCCGCGATGACCTTGATCGCGGGCTTCTGGTCCTTCAGGTAGCGGCCCGTGCCCGTGAGCGTACCGCCCGTGCCCAGGCCCGCCACGAACACGGTCGTTTGCGGCAGGTCGCGCAGGATCTCTGGACCGGTCGTCTCGTAGTGGGCGCGCGGGTTCGCTTCGTTGCCGTACTGGTAGGGGAAGTAGTACTTGCCGGGGTTCGCGGCGACGACTTCCTTGGCGTGGGCGATGGCGCCGTTCGAACCGAGGTCCCCGGGCGTGTAGATGATGTCGGCGCCGAACGCCTTGAGCAGCTGGGTGCGCTCGGCGCTGACGTTTTCGGGCATGACGCAGATGACGCGATAGCCCTTGACGCGGCCGATCATGGCGAGGCCGATGCCCGTGTTCCCGGAGGTCGGTTCGAGGATGGTGGCGCCGGGGGTGAGTTCGCCGCGCTTCTCGGCGGCCTCGATCATGTACTTCGCGATGCGGTCCTTCACCGAGCCCGTGGGGTTCTGCCCTTCGAGCTTGGCGTAGAGGTGCACATCGGGCCGCGGCGCGAACGACCGCAACTCCACGAGCGGCGTGTTGCCGATGAGGTCGATGACCGAGGAGTAGAGCGCCATGGGCCGCCTCCTGCCGCGCTAGCGGGCGCCGCCGGCGAGCGCGGGGAGGATATCGAGCACATCGCCGGCCTTGAGCGCCGCATCGACGCCGCCCATATAGCGGATGTCCTCGTCGTTCAGGTAGACGTTGACGAAGCGGTGGAGCTTGCCGTCTTCGCCGTAGAGGCGGCCCTTGAAGCCGGGATGGTGGCTATCGATGTCGTCGAGCACGGCGCCGACGGTGGCGCCGGTGGCCTGGACGGCCTTCTTGCCGCCCGTCACCTGCTGGAGCACGGCCGTCACGCGGACGGTGATGGTTGGTGCGTTACTCACGAATTGTGTCCCCCGTGTGTCGTGCCGGCGATGGTGGCGCCGGGGAAGGGCCGGCTCCGATGGAACCGGCCCGGGCGTTGGTTGTCGGAATCAGCCGCCGAACGGCGCTTCGCGGTGCGGGATGGGCGCGCCGCAGAACTGTTCGTAGTCGATCAGCTCGTGGATCGTCGGGTTGTCGCCGCAGAGCGGGCAGTTCGGGTCGCGCCGCACCTTCACGATGCGGAACTCGAGCGAGAGAGCATCGTAGAGCAGGAGGCGGTTCACCAGCGGCTCGCCGACTTCGAGGATGAGCTTGAGCACCTCGGTCGCCTGGATGCTGCCGATGGTGGCGCACATCGCCCCCAGCACGCCGGCCTCGGCGCAGCTCGGCACCATGCCCGGCGGTGGCGGCGCGGGGTAGAGGCAGCGATAGCAGCCCTTCCCGGGGATGTACGTCGTGGCCTGCCCATCGAACATCAGGATCGAGCCATCGATGAGCGGCTTCTTCAGCAGGTAGGCCGCGTCGTTCACCAGGTAGCGCGTCGCGAAGTTGTCGGCGCCGTTAATGACGTAGTCGTACTGCTCGATGATGCGGAAGGCGTTGTCGCTCGTAATCGGCTCTTCGTGCGTGACCACTTCGACGTTGGGGTTGTGCGCGTTCAGGCGCTGCTTCGCCGATTCCACCTTCGGGATACCGACGCTGTCGGTGACGTGCAGGATCTGGCGCTGCAGGTTCGAACGGTCGACGACATCGAAATCGACGATGCCGATCTTGCCGATGCCCGCGAGCGCGAGATAGAGCGCCACCGGCGACCCCAGGCCGCCCGCGCCGATGATGAGCGCGCTCGACTCGATGATCTTGCGCTGCCCGGCGCTGCCCACCTGCGGCATGATCAGGTGGCGGCTGTAGCGGTCGACCATCTCCGGGGTCATGACGGCACCGGCGCCACCGGCGAGGGCGGGGATCATGGCCACTTCGTCGCCGCTCTTCACGGGGGTGGCTTCGCCCTGCAGGTTCTCGATTTCGACCTGGTTCACATAGACATTGATGTGGCGGGCGAGGCGGCCAGTGCCATCGAGGAGCTGGTCGTTGAAACCGGGGAACTGGGCATCGAGGTTGCCGAGCACTTCGCGGACGGTGCCGCCCTCGGCCTTCACGTTCGCGCGATTGCCGACGAGGTGGCGAAAAGGAGTGGGGATATACACGTTCACGGACATTGGTGCGGGCCTCCTTCGAATTCCGCGGGCGGGCGGCACGATGCTGGCGCCGGGGGCAGGCAGCGGCGGAACAGGTCCGCGCGGCTCCCCGGACGGGGCGTCACAGATTCACGCTAAGATACCGCTCCCCAGTATCGCAAAGCATCGTCACCGCCGTTTTGCCGGGGCCGAGCTTCGCGGCGACCTTGCCTGCGGCGATGACGTTGGCGGCGGCCGAGATCCCCAGCAGGAGCCCCTCCTCGCGCGCCAGCCGCCGCGCCATGGCGAGCGCTTCCTTGTCCTCGATGCGGATCACTTCGTTGTAGATGTCGCGGTCGAGGACGCCGGGCACGAAGCTCGCGCCGATGCCCTGGATGGCGTGCATCCCCGCCCGCCCGCCGCTGAGCACGGGCGAACGCGCCGGTTCGACGGCGGCGATGTGGACCTGGGGGCCAACCTCCTCGCGCAGCAGGCGGCCGACGCCGGTGATGGTGCCGCCCGTGCCCACGCCCGCGACGAAGGCATCGACCCGCCCGCCCGTGGCCTCGAGGATTTCGCGGCCCGTGGTGCGGTAGTGGACCTCCGGGTTGGCGGCGTTCTCGAACTGCTGGGGCATGAACGCGCCCGGAGTCTTCTTCACGATCTCCTGGGCGGCGAAGACGGCGCCCGTCATCCCCTCGATCGCGGGCGTGAGCACGAGCTCGGCACCGTACCGTTCGAAGAGGCGGCGGCGCTCCACCGACATGTCCTCGGGCATCGTCAGCACCAGCCGGTAGCCCTTCACGGCCGCCACCAGCGCGAGTCCGATGCCCGTGTTCCCCGAGGTCGGTTCGACGATCGTCGCGCCGGGCGAAAGCGTGCCGCGGCGTTCGGCGTCCTCGATCATGCCGAGGGCGATGCGGTCCTTCACGGAGCCGCCGGGGTTGAGGTTTTCGAGCTTGCCGAGGATGGTCGCCCCGCCCGCCGGCACCACGCGATGCAGCCGCACGAGGGGCGTCGCGCCGATGAGCTCGATTACCGAATCCGCGACCAGGGGCCGCGCGCCGGTACCGGCGGTCATATCGAGTACCTCCCGGTGACGGCGTTCGGTTCGCGTTCGAGCAGGTCGGCGACGGTGTAGGCGTCGAGGATGGAGCAGGTGGCCTCGCGGATGCGCTCCCAGATTTCGCGCTGGCCGCACTGGTGGGGGTGGTCCGTGCTCTCGGCGGGCTCATCGAGCCAGGCCACGGGCGCGAGGCTCCCCTCCAGCGATTCAATCACCTCGCGCACGCGCACCGTCGCCGGGTCGCGAATGAGTTCGTGCCCGCCCGCGGGCCCGCGCAGGGAGCGGATGAACCCCGCCTTGCGCAGCGTCGTGAGGAGCTGGTCCAGGTACTGCTCGGGGATGTGCCGCCGGAGCGCGATCTCGGACGACTGCAGCGGCCCCTGGCCGTAGTGGCCGGCCAGCTCAATCAGGGCGCGAAGGCCGTAGTCGCTGCGAGTGGAGACACGCACGGAAGCAATCCCGGGGACTTCCAGGGACTCGCGGACGGGGCGCCCGGGTGAGCCGAAGAAAGTCGAGTAAGTCTGTCAACAATATAGGCCCAGGCCCTTCGCCACGCAAGGAGGAATGAGGAATGAGGAATGAGGCGCCGCCTCCCGTATCCTGCGGGGATGCACTACCTGCTCTTCTACGACTACGTCGATGACATGCTCACGAAGCGCGACCCCTTCCGGCCGGCGCACCTCGAGCTGGTGAACGCTTACCACGAACGCGGGCTGCTGAAGATGGCCGGCGCGATGACGGACCCCCTCGACGGCGCCGTCTTCGTCTTCCAGTGCGATTCCACGGACGCCATCAGCGCCTTCATCGCCGCCGACCCCTACATGGAGAACGGCCTCGTCCCCCGCTTCCGCATTCGCCCCTGGAACGTGGTGACAGGCTAAAGAGAAAGGAGGAAAGAGATAAGGGCGCGCGGAATACCGCGGCCGGTGGCGCCGGGCCACGCCTTTTCTCCTTCCTCTTTTCTCTTTTCTCTTCTAGTCGCTCGCGACTGAGGGCAGCACGGAGCCATATGGCATGTCGCGCGCTGCTATCGCGTCCATGCGGGCGCTGCCGCTGAACCAGGGGCCGAGGGCGTCGGCCATGCGGCGGGCGGTGGGGAACCAGAGGGTGATGGGCTCGCCGGGGATGCCGCAGCCGGGGTCGATGGCGTCGGATTCGGCCTGGACGGTGTAGACGGTGTGGCCCGTGTCCTCGCCCGAACCCGGTGGCGCCGCCAGCGTGATGCCTTCGCCGCAACCCCGCCCCCGCACGATGGCGACGACGTGGCCGGTGGCCGGCTGCAGGTCCACCCCGGGTGCCGCGGCGACGCGTCCGTAGCGATAGGCGAAGGCCGGGAGGGGCGGGTCCTGCGCGCGAGCCGCGGAGAGGCCAATCGCGGAGGCAACGAAAAGGGACGCCGCGAGCGCGGCGGGCGCACCCTTGCGCACGCTGCGACTCGACACGCGTCCCTCCTGCCGGGCGTTGCCCGTGGTGCGGATCAGCCCGTGCCGTCGGATGCGACGAACGGGATCGGCTTGACGATGCTCAGCGCGGCGCCGAGCGTCAGCGCCTGCTGCTTCGGGCCCGCGCCCGTCCAGGTGGCGGACTCGTTCGCCAGGCGGCCGCCCGTCGTCGGGCTCGTGGGCGTGACGTAGAAGCGGATGGTGCGGCCGTTGGCGCCGCAGCCCGCGCGCTGCGAATCGGACACGACATCGACCACGAAGACCGTCGATCCACTATCGCTGACGACGCTGCCAGCGCCGCAGACGGTGGAGGTATTGCCGTTGATGACGATGGCGATGACGCCCTGCCCGGCCGAGGCGCCGGAAATCGATCCATAGATCGTGGCCGGGGGCCCGGGGGGCACGCCCTGCGCCAGCGCGGCGGAGGGAAGGGCCAGCATGGCGGCGGCGGCGATGGCCGCGCCGGCCAGTTGTCGCTTCATGGATGCCTCACTCTCGGGGGGAATGGGCTCCCCTTTTCAGGCAAGATAGGAGCGCCCGTTGGTGCGGGCAAGGCACCATCCCTCTACTTCGGCTCAACGCGAAGACAGTTTACAAGCGTTTTACGGGTTCGCGCGGATTCCTGGCCGCCCCGAAAGTGGCCGCAACGGCGCCGTTACCCCTCGAAATCCACCACGTGCCGGTGCGGCTCCAGCCCCTTCATCAGGATCAGGCGGCGCGGTTCAACAAGGTACAGGTGCCCTTCGCGGATGAAGTACGAGGACGACGCGTCTTTGGCGGTGAGCTCCTCCGCCAGCGGCACGAAATCCGCCCCCTCCTGCGGCACGTGCCGCGCGCGCCCCTCGATCACCACGCGGTCGAAGGACTGCCAGTCGTGCGCCATTATGTCGCGGTTATCGATGAGGAACGAAACCTCGGGCGTCGAGGCGATGTTTCGCTGGTGCTGCGGCTGCCCCGAGCTCGCGAAGATCACCTGCCCGTTTGCCCGCAGGTGAAACAGAACATAGGTCTGGTAGGGGGTCGCGAATTCCGCGTGGATGGTCGCGAGCGTGCCTCCCGGCTGCGTCCGCGCGAGCGCGGCGGCGTACTGGAGGATGTCGTCATCGGTTGCGAGGGGGTCGAGCATGGCCCGGGATTGTACGCGCGCGCGGCGAGCCCCGTAACGGTGCCATCCGGCCGTGAATTCGCCCCCCGGCCGGCGGTGCCACGGCCGCGGGCCGTCGTGGTGTGGGGCCGCTGCCCGTAGACTGGCCGGATGCCCGAACCCTTCGCGAACGTCGCCGCGCTCGTCGGCAACACACCCCTGGTTGAGCTCAAGAGCCTCTCGCCCGAGCCGGGCGTGCGCCTCTTCGCCAAGCTCGAGGGCCAGAACCCGACCGGCAGCATCAAGGACCGCATCGTCCTTCGCATCCTGCGCGCGGCGAAATCGAGCGGCGCGCTCGCACCAGGCCAGCGCATCGTCGAAGCCTCGACCGGGAACACGGGCGTCTCCCTCGCGATGTTCGGGCGGCTGCTCGGCCACCCCGTCGATGTCTGCGTGCCCGAGAGCGTCTACCCGGAGATCGAGGCGTTGCTCAGCGTGCACGGCGCGCGCATCCGGCGCGTGCCCCGGCAGGCCGGCATCAAGACCGCCATCGAAGTCGCCCAGGCCATCGCCGAACGGGAGGGCGCGTTCCTGCTGAACCAGTTCTTCAGCGATGAGAACGTGGCCGCGCACTACGACACCACCGGCGCCGAGATCCTCGCCGACGTGGGCAGCGTCGATGTCTTCGTCGCGGGAATGGGCACCGGCGGCACGATCACGGGTGTGGGCCGGCGGCTGAAGGAGCAGAACCCGGCGTGCCACGTCTTCGGAGTCGAACCGCGGTTGGGCGTTCACGTCCAGGGGCTGAAATCGCTGGAGGACGGCTTCATCCCGCCCGTGCTCGATGAGGACGTGCTCGACGGCAAGATCATCGTCGGCAACCGTCACGCCTTCTCGCACGCGCGCCGGGCAATGCTGGCGGAGGGGCTCTTCGGGGGGATCAGCTCGGGGGCGGTGCTGCACGCCGCCATGCGCGCCGCCAGCCGCCTGAAGCGCGGCAACATCGTCATGATCTTCGCGGACGCGGGCTGGAAGTACCTGGGGACCGACCTCTGGACCGCCGGCGACGCGGACCCGGCCATCGACGCCCACGAAGACCCGCTCGATGACGTCCTCTGGTGGTAACGGGGCCGACCCCTGGGAACTGGAAACAGGGGACTGGGAACTTGGTGGTGGTCGGGGTAACAGGATTTGAACCTGTGGCCTCTTCGTCCCGAACGAAGCACTCTACCAGGCTGAGCTATACCCCGCCGACGGCAGTTCATGGTAGCAGGTGCGCCCGCACGCGCTAGCGGAGTTCCCAGTACCCGGTACCCGGTTCCCCGGGGATCAACCCCATCGGGGAGCGTCTTCGCCCGGGGTTGGCCCGCCTCGAACCTCGAGCCTCGAGCCTCGAACCCCTTTTCTCGTTCCTCTTTTCTCGTTTCTCTCAGCTCGCGGCGACCACCCCGGCGGCGATGAGGGCGTCGGCGCCCGCGTCGTCCACGCCGAAGCGGGCGAGCACCTCCCGCGAGTGCTCCCCAAGGGCGGGCGCGCCGAACGCGAATCCGGCCTCCGAACGGCTCCAATCGGCGTATGCGCGCACGCACGTCACCGTCCCGAAGTTCCGGTCGGCGACGGTCCGGAACATGCCGTTCTCGAGCAACCAGGGGTCGGCGAACAGCTCCGTGGGTGCGAGCGCGGGCGCTGCCGGGACGCCGCGTGTGGCCATGCGGTCGAGTGCCCCGGCGAGCGGCAGCGCGGCGAACGCCCCGCCGATGAGGTCCGCGAGTTCCCCCGCGGCCGGGGCCGCGAGCGCCTGCTCCGCCGTCATGCGGCCCGCCCACTCGGGGTGGTCGAGGGCCAGCGCGAGCTGCTGGAACTCCTCCCCGCGGGAGACGGCGAGGGCGATCCAGCCGTCCGCGCACGCATAGAACCGCCGCAACGCGCCCGGGCCGATGAAGTCGATGCCGCCCACCGGGGCCGGTTCGCGCCCTTCGTACCAGGTTAGCTCGCCCGACTGGAACAGCACGCTCTGAGCGGCGAGCGAGGTATGCACCTCCTGGCCGCGGCCGGTCTGTTCGCGCGCATGGAGCGCGGCCTGCATGGCGAAGGCTGCCATCATCGCCGTGGCCGTATCGTTCACCGCGATCTGGTGGAAGACGGGCTCATCCTCGCCGCCCTGCGCGCGCATCATGCCGCTGCGCGCCTGCATGATCGGGTCGAAGCCCGGGTCGCCAGAGAGTTCGCCTTTCGGGCCATAGCCGGTGACCGAGCAGGTGATGATGCGCGGGTTGATGGCCGCCAGCGTCGCGTAATCGATGCCCAGCCGCTCGCGCACGCCCATGCGGAAGTTATCGAGCACCACGTCCGACTGGCGGACCATCTCCTCGAAGATGGCGCGGCCTTCGGGGTGCTTGATGTCCATCGCGAGGCTGCGCTTGCCCAGGTTGTGGCCCAGCGCGGAGAGCCCGTAGGCGCGGAAGGGGTCGCCGCCAGTGGGCTCGATCTTGATGACGTCGGCGCCCAGGTTCGCGAGCACCGTCGGCGCGTACGTCCCGGCGATGAAGGCGCCGAGGTCGAGCACCTTCACGCCCGCGAGCGGGGCGTAGCGCGGGGCATCCGCCGGGGCAGGCGCCGGTTCCGCGGCCGCCGGGCGCTCCGCCAGCACGGCATCGAGCGCCACGTCATCCACGAAGCCGCGCACAGCGCCGGGAGTTTCGCTGAAGAGCGTGGGCACGCCGGGCAGCTCCACGCGGCCGTGGACGGGATGCTCGAGCTCGATGCGCATGCCGTTCGCGGCCACCGTCTCTTCGCGGAACCACTCCTCCCGGCGCCCCACCGGGCCGCGGGGCACGCCCGCTTCGTGGAGGATGCGCAGCCAATGTGCGCGCGGCATGGTCGCGAAGTGGGCATCAAGACGGGCCATCGCCAGCTCGGCACCGGGCGCGACGAAGAGCTTCATGAAGTCGCCCTCGATGCCGGGCTCGGTGAGGAGCTCTGTGAGCCCGATTGCCTCCAGCGCCTTGAGGAAGAACGGCGCCGTGAGGCTGCCGAGGAAGAACCACTCGCCGTCCGCGCAGCGGTAGAGGCGGTAGTGGGGGACGCCGCCGCGGCTGCCCCGGCCGGCCACGCGCGTGATCGCGCCGTCGTAGGTGATCGCGCCGCCGCTCTCGATGGAGGAGACGGCGTGGAGGCCGCTCACCGTGAGCGCCTGCCCGCGGCCGCTGCGCTGGCGCTCCCAGAGCCCGGCGGCGATGGCGTTCGCGGCAATCGTGGCGTGCGCATACCCGATCTGGGGCGTGACGATGGCCACCGGGTTGCCCGCGTAGCTCGGCTGCATCCGTGCCACGCCCGTGACCGCGCTCAGCAGCAGCTCGTCCGCCGGGAGCTCGGACCAGCGCCCGCGCGGCGCGTAGGGCGGCATCCATGTGTGCAGCAGCCGCGGATTCGCCGCGCAGACCGTCGCGCCATCGAGCCCGAGCCGTTCAAGCTCGCCGGGGGCGTCGTCGAAGACGGCGGCGTCCGCCGTCGCGATGAGCTTACGCGCGTCACGCAGCCCCGCGAAGGTGGCCACGTCGAGCGCCACGCGCCGCTTGTTGCGGTCCCAGCAGAGGAAGCCGGGGTGCGTGCGGCGCGCGCGCTGCGCCGGCGATTCCACGCGGATGACGTCGGCCCCGAGGTCGGCCAGGAGCATGGTGGCCATCGCCCCTGGGAGGCGGGTCGAGAAGTCGAGGATGCGGAACGGTTCGAAGGCGCCGGGCATGGCGCGGGAGTATACGCGGCCCGGGGATCAGGCGAGGGCCGCCGTGCGCCGCAGCGCCCCCGAGGCCATGAGTGCCGTCAGCAGCAGCGCCGCCACCAGCGCCAGCGCGGCGCCGAGGGCGAAGGGCGCCCCGTGGCCCACTTCGTCCCAGAGCACGCCGGCGGTGACGCTCGCGGCGAGGGTGGCGCCGCCGGCCACGCCCTGGAAGATGCCCATCGCCGTGCCGCGCGCCTCGCGGGGGACGAGGTCCCCGACGAGCGCCTTCGACACACCGTCGGTGCAGGCGATGTACGCGCCGTACACGGCGAACAGCGGCCACACGAACGCACTCGAACCAGCGAGTGCGAACCCGGCGTACACCCCGCCGAACACGACGTACCCGGCGACGAGCAACAGCCCACGGGGCACGCGGTCCGAGAGCGACCCCGCCGGGTACGAAAGCGCCGCGTACACCACGTTGTAGACGACGTAGGCGAGGACCACGAGGGTCGCGCTCAGCCCGAGCGATTTCGACCGCAGGATGAGGAAGGCGTCGGATGAATTGCCGGCCATGAAGATGGCCGTGACCGCCAGCAGCAGCCAGAACTGGCGCGGAAGGTTGCGGGCGCGCACGGTCGCGGCGGCCGGCCCGGGCGCCCGCTCGGGGAGCGCGCGCAGCACGAGCACCGACGCGATGCCCGGCACGACCGCGACCAGGATCGCGATTCGCAGGCGGTCGTCCGCGACCTGGAGGATGCCCAGGCCCACGAGCGGCCCGATGACCGCGCCCGCGGTGTCCATCGAACGGTGCAGCCCGAAGATGCGGCCGCGGTCGCGGTCGGTGGTGAACTCGGCGAGGAGGGCATCGCGGGGGGCGCCGCGCACGCCCTTGCCAAAGCGGTCGAACGTGCGCCCCGCGAGTGCGACGGGCCAGATCCACGACAGCCCGACGATGAGCTTGCCGCCCGCCGCGAGCGCATAGCCCGCCACGACGAACGGCTTGCGCGCGCCGGCGCGGTCGGACCAGCCGCCGGCGAACAGCTTCGTGAGGTTCGCCGTCCCCTCGGCGATGCCTTCGACCAGCCCGACAGCAGTCGCCGGCGCGCCCAACGTGCCCGTGAGGAAGAGCGGGAGGATGGGGTAGACCATCTCGCTGGAGAAGTCGGCGAAGAAGGAGACGAAGCAGAGCACCCAGACCGGGCGGGGAATGCCGCCGAACGGGCCGCGCCAGGCGGCGGGCTCGGGTGCGGCCGCGGCGGTCACACCCCGGTGGCGTCCTTCAGCCGTTGCCGTTCGCGCCAGGCGCCGGCGAGGAAGCCCGCGCCGTAGGAGAAGTGCATCGTCGCCATCGCCGCGAAGGTGAGCAGCGTGTTCGCGCCGGACTTGGGCGCGGCGCGGTGCGCGGTGAACAGCCCGCCGGCGATGTAGAGCACCGCGAGCAGCTTCAGCAGCTGGCGCGCCCGCGAAATCACCGTGCCGATGAGCGCCAGCGCCGGCCCGCCCGCGACCATCGCCGCGGGGGCGAAATGGCGCGGCTGCAGCGGCCGCCCGCGCGAAAGGAGCGTGCCCTTCGCGGCGCCGTATTCCCAGTACTGCTTGCCCAGCGCCTTCAGTGTCCGGCGTGGGTAGTAGGTGCTGCGGATGGTGGGAATGAGATGGATCTTGCCGCCGGCCTCGACCAGGCGGGCGTTGTAGCTGTCCTCGTCGGCGCCATCGACGGTCTCATCGAAGCGGCCGATGATTTCCCAGACCTTCCGGTGGTAGCACCCGAACGGGACGGTATCGACTTCGCCCTCGGTATCGGCGTAGCGGAACTTCGCGTTGCCCACGCCGAAGGGCGAGGACATGGCCGCCGCGATCGCCTTGCCCACTTCGCCTTCGCCTACGGTATCGATGGGGCCGCCGACGCAGGCCGCGCCCGTTCGCTGCAGCGCCTCGACGGACGCGCGCACGAAGTCGCCCCGCACGACGCTGTGCGCGCCGATGATGATCCAGCAGTCGCCCGTGGCCGCGTCCATGCCCGAATTCAGGCCGCCGACGGTGATGCGCTTCGGGTTATCGACGAGGCGCAGCGCGCGGAAGCGGGACGGGTAGTCGCGTACGAGGTCGCGCGTGCGGTCGGTGCTACCGCCGTCGCTGACGATCACTTCGATGCCATCCGGGCCGTAGTCCTGGTCCTGGAGCGAATCGAGCAGGTTCGTGATGTAGCGCTCTTCGTTCAGGCAGGGGATGACGATCGAGACGAGTGGGCGCTCGGGGAGGGCGAGCGAAACCTCGTCGAGGCGGCGATGGGACCCGGCTGTGCTCATCCGCTCACCGTAGAAGCGCCCGCGAACAGGGTCAACGCGAGGCGAGCAGGGCAGCGGCGGCGGCTTCAACGCGTTCGGCGGTGTGTTCGATGTTGTGGTAGGCGCGCACCCAGGCGCGGCCCGCCTCGCCCACCGCCTCGCGCGCATCGGCGTCATCGACGTAGCGCGCGACGGCCGTCGCGATGTCCACGCCATCGACCGCGCGCACGAAGGGTGGCCGCTCGGCGTAGGCATCGTTGTAGGTGTACAAGGAGATGACGGGGCGGGCGCAGGCCATCGCCTCGAGCTCCGCCATGCCGACGACGCCCAGCAGCACTTGCCCGATGACCACGCCGTGGCGCGCGATGAGCGCCGGGAGCTGGCCGCGCGGCTGATGCGGCAGCACCGTCACGTTGGGCAGGCGGGCGAAGCGCGGCGTCCACTCGCCGCCGCCGATGACGGTGACGCGGATCTCGGGGCGTTCCTTCGCCAGCCGCCGCACGGCGTGGTAGATGCGCACCGCGCCCTTGATATCCGTGAGCGAACAGATGACGAGCACGTCGCGGCTTTCGCGCGCCGGCGCCAGCGGCCGGAATTCGTCGGCGTTAATCGGGTTCGGGAGGAACTCGGCGTCCGGGCGGCGCGGCAGGACGTACGGCGCGAGGTCCGGCGTCGAATAGAAAACGTGCGCCGCGCCGCTGAGCGCGCGTTCGACCATCGGCCGCGTGAAGGGGGTGATTTCGCGCACGTCGCTGCCGTGGCAGTGGAGGATATAGGGGAAGTTGCCGAGCACGCCGATCATGCCCAGGTAGGCGTAATGGATGTGGATGGCGTCGTAGTGGCCGCCGCGCACCTGCCGGATGATCTGGCCCCATTCGACGGCGCGCACGGGCCCGACGACGGGCTTCACCATCCAGGGCAGGCCGCCACCGACGAGCCGCGGGCGAATGACATCGACATCGTGGCCGCGCGCGCGCAGGCCATCGGCCAGCTCGCTGGCCACGGAGGCGATGTCGTTGATTTCGCAGATGCGCACGGCGTCAGCGGGCGTCGTCGCCGGCGGCGGCGGTCTCGCGAACCTGCATGAGCCATTCGAGCAGGTAAATCGCGATGATGCCGAACACCAGCGTGACCGCGATGGCCACCGCCACGCGCCCCAGCCGCGTCCCCGCCACGCCCCCGGAGAACGAGACCGTCGTGTCCACGGTCGTCTGGGCGTTGGCGACGGTGGCGCGCGCGTTGTTCAGGTAGTTGAACGCCTGGTCCTTGATCACGCTCTGCGAACGGAGGTCATCCACCAGGAAGAGGAAGTTCGTGTCATCAACGGAGACATCGGAGATGCTGAGCCGCAGCTTGCGAAGGGAGGTGACGGAGGCCTGCAGCGCGGCCTGGCGCTCGAGCAGAACGGCGCGCGCCTGGGCATCGGTGACGGGCGTATCGAGGATGGCGGAAGCGCCGGCGCCGGTCGGGTTGCCCGCGAGCGCGGCCGTCACCTGCGCGAGCTCGGCCTGGGCGTCGGCCTCGGCGCGGTTCAGTTCCTGCGTGAGGCCGCCGTTCACGTACTGGCGCGCGCGCAACAGCTCGTCCATGGGGATGCCGCGCTTCTCGGCCTCGGGCCGCACCTTCGCCGCCGTCGCCTGGAAGTTCGTCTCCGCGACCGTCGCGACCTTCTCCTGCGATTCGATGAAGCGCTGGCGGAAGAGCCCGCCCGGCTCCGTGTACGCCTCCGTGAAGGTCGCCACGAAGGCATCGCGGTAGCGTTCGGCCGTCGCCTTATCGACATCCGTGATGGAGAGCGTGAGCACGCCGCGCGACACGCCATCGGCCACCGAAATCGGCGCGAGCGAGATGGAGTAGCGGCCGTAGTCGAAGTTCGGGTCGCCGATCTTCTCCGCGACCTTCGCCTTGAAGCGCGCGTCGCCGGTCATGGCCTGGGCTTCGAAGATGCGGAAGCCGCGGTCGCCGCCGGAGAACACGGCGGGGATCTGGGTTTCCATCTGCATGCTGGCGGTGGCGTTGGCATCGCCCGCGACGCGGCCGAAGCTGAACGCCAGGATCACCCCCAGGAGCAGGAAGGGGATGAAGACCCACCAGCGGCGACGGAGGAGGGAAAGGTCCCGGTAGAGACCACCCTGGGGTGTGCTTTTTCCCCGTGGCATCGGGCCGTATGGTATGGGCAGGCCGGACCCCGGTCAAAACGCGACGCGCGGGAGTTCATGTCCGACTACACCGCCGTGCTCCTCGCCGCCGAGGTGCTCCTCGCCGTCGCCATCATCATCCTGCGTGACCCGAAGCTGCTCATTCCCGCGGTCGTGATCGGCCTGCCGATCGAGGTCGTGGAGAGCGAGCTCGTGGCGCACGTCGGCACCACCGGCGTGGCCGGCATGGCGCGCGCCTTCGCCAATCCCGGCCAGCTGGCGATGCTCGCGGTGATCGGTGTGGCCATCGTGCGCAAACGCCACGACCTCACGAGCCTGGTCCCCAATTCGTCGCTGCTCGTGCCGTTCGCCGCCTTCTTCGGGCTGGTGTTCCTGAGCGTCACCTGGTCCGATTCGCTGCGGCCGAACAACAGCGTGCTCATCCTGCCTGTCTACCTCGCCTTCCTCGTGACGGCGCCCTCGCTCATCGAAACCCGGCACGATGTCGAGCGCATCCTCGGCACCTTCCTCGCCGTCGCCGGCGCGCTGGCCGTGATCGCCGTCGCCCAGCGGCTCTTCGGCGTGTTCAACTGGCGCGGCATCCTCATCCAGTCCGATGACTACAGCTACCGTTCGAACGCGACGTTCGCGGACCCGAACGTGCTCGCGCGCTTCCTCGCGATCACGATGGCGCTGGCCGCGGGGCTCGTGCTTTCGACCGGGCCGCGGCGGCAGACGGTCTATCTCGCGCTGCCCGCCTTCGCCCTGGGCGCGGCCGGGATCGTGGCCACGGCGAGCCGTTCGGGGTGGATGCTGCTGCTGCTCTGCGGCTTCATCATGGTGCTCGCCTCGCCCATCCGGCGGTACACGAAGTTCATGCTCACGGGCAGCGCCGTCAGCTTCCTCGTGATCATGCTCGCGCTGCTCTTCGCCCAGGGCGGCACCGACGCCGAGCGCGTGAAATCGCTGAGCACGGGCGTGCAGGTGCTGGGCCAGCGCCAGTTCCTCATCCAGGCCGCGTGGGCGATGTTCAAGGACAACCCGTGGGTGGGCGTCGGCAGCGGCAACTACCAGCACTCGCTGATCATGAACTACCAGGCGATCGTGCCCGACTGGTCGCCGACGTCGCTTTCGCACACCTCGATGGCGACGCTGCTGGCCGAGCTCGGCCTCGTGGGCGTGGTCATGTTCGGCTTCCTCGTGGCGCGCGTCGGTATCGCCGTCTTCTCCGCCTACTGGGCGACGCAGGACCGCTACACGCGGCTCGTCGTGGGGTGGCTGGGGACGAGCATGTTCGGCATCGTGTTGCACAGCCAGTCCGAAGGCCGCCTGTTCGAAGAGCCGTTCCTCTGGGTGCTGCTCGCGATCTTCATCGCGATGGAGACGACGCCGGCGCTCTCGCCGCGCACACCGCGTGAGCGCGCCGCCACGGCCGCGGCCGCGAACCGCGAACCGGCGCGCGCCACTGCCGGCGGCGGCACGCCCGCACCCACGCCCGCGTTCAGCGCCTCGACGGGGGAGCAGCCCGCGGGGTGACTTCACCGCCCGTGCGCGCGCTGCCGTAGAATCGCGCTGCCATGCGTTTTCGCGCCCCCGCCGCCCCCACCATCGCCACCCGGCCCGCGCCGTGACCGAACAGCCCGCGACGCGCGTCTTCGACGCCAGCTACCCGCGCGCGAAGCCCGACTGGAAGCTGCAGTTCGCCGAGTTCCCGCTGCACAAGGCGCTGGGGCTGACGCTGGAGGAGTCGCGCCCCGGGTTCGCGCGCATCGGCATGCGCACCAGCCCCGTGACCCTTGGGGGCATTGGCGGCAGCGTCCACGGCGGCCTGCTCGCCTGCATGGTCGATATCGCCATGCTCGAAGCGCTCTTCTCGGTCTTCGATGAGACGGTGCAGCCCGCCGGCACGGCCGACCTCAACATCACCTACCTGCGCCCCGCCCTCGGCGACCGCGTGTACGCCGAGGCCACGGTGCTGCGCCGCGGCCGCACGATGGCCGTGACCGAAGTCTCCATCCTCGACGAAGCGGGGAGGCTGTGCGCGAAGGGCCGGACGATTTACGCGCTCCGCCAGAAGTAAAGCCGGGCCACTTTCGCGCCATCCCCAATTGGGCCCGCGGGCCGATATGCCGAAAGTCATCACGTGGATTCGGCGAGATTGCATTGCAAATTAGCGGCGAGGCTCCCAAATGCCCCGATTGGACTGAACCCGGGGGTAAACCCTGACGAAAACTCCATGGACCGGACCAATATTCCCACCTCCGCCGGGTGGGAACGGCCGATGCGCATGGAGACCCCCTGAGATGGAATCGCCGACCCTCGAACGGATCCTGAAGTCCCCCCGGCTGCCAAGCCTGCCCGCCGTGGCAGTGCAGATCATCGACCTGGTGCAGCAGCCCGAGGTGGGCCTCAGCGAACTGGCCGCGGCGGTCGGCCGGGACCCCGCGCTCGCGGGCAAGATCCTGAAGACGGCGAACTCGAGCTTCTACGCCCAGGCCCGCACCATCTCGAAGGTGAGCGACGCGCTCATGGTGCTCGGCCTGCGCAAGGTGAAGACACTCGCGCTCGGCTTCTCGCTCGTGGACGACCTGCGCAAGGGCAAGGGCACGGGCTTCGACCAGGAGTCGTACTGGCAGCGCAGCCTGCTGGCGGCGGCCGCGGCACGCGCCATCGCCACCGAAGCCGGCCGCGCCGATGCCGAGGAGGCGTTCCTCGGCGGGCTCATGCACGGGCTCGGCGTCCTCGCCATGAACCATTCGCTCGGCGATGAATACCAGGCCGTCTTCGATTCGGCCAAAGGCGACTTCGCCCGCCTGCGCCGTGCCGAAAGCGACCGCTTCGGCATCGACCATGCCGTCGTCGGCGGCGCGCTCGCCGAGCGTTGGAACCTGCCGGCGCAGCTCACGGCAGCACTGCGCTACCACCCCGCGCCCGAGCAGGCGCCGGCGAACCTCGCGCGCATCGTGCGCTGCGTGAGCGCCGGGGCCCAGGCCGCCGACGTGCTCTCCGGCCCCGAGCCCGCCCGCGCGCTCGCCACCTATCGCGACATGTGCCTGACCTGGTTCGGCATCGAAGCCGAGGAGGCCGAGGACCTCATGGAGCGCATCTACGCCGACTCCGGCGTCATGTCCACGCTCATGGACCTCCCTCGCCCGAACCTCAGCGTCGGCGAAATCCTCTCGCTCGCGAACGAAGCCCTCGAGGACATCCAGATGGACACCGAGGCCGATTTCGCCCGCCTGGAGGAGGAGCGCCGCGCGCTCGCGGCCGAAGTCTCGACCGACCCGCTGACGCGCATCGCCAATCGCCGCAAGCTCGATTCGTTCCTCGACGAGCAGTTCGAACGCGCCGCCGGCGGCCGCGCCGCACTCAGCGTGATCATGGTCGATATCGACCACTTCAAGAAGTTCAACGACACCTACGGCCACCAGGTCGGCGATGAAGTGCTGCGCACCGTCGCCGCCGCCCTGCGCGATAACGTCCGCGACCGCGACCTCGCCGCGCGCTACGGCGGGGAGGAATTCTCCGTCGTGCTGCCCGATACCGGCCTCGCGGGGGCGCTGGTGCAGGCTCGCCGCCTGCGCGCCATCATCGAGGCCACCCCCGTTCGCCAACCGGGCGGCGAGGAGCTGCACGTGACCGCGAGCCTCGGCGTCGCCACCCTCGACCCGAAAGCGCACACGATGGTCGCGCAGCTGCTCCAGGACGCCGACGCGGCGCTCTATGCGGCGAAGAACGGCGGCCGGAACACGGTCCGCGCCTTCGGGCTGCTCAAGGCCGCCTGACCAGCAGTTCACCCGGAACCGGCACCCCTGCGCGAAAGCGCGCGGTGGCTTCTTCGCGCCCGGCGGTGAGCCCCGGTGCGGGCGGCGCGCTATCCTCGTGCCGTACGAAGGAGCGCGAACGCGTGCCATTCCCCGAATTCGCAAGCCCGCGAGCCGGCACCGCATGACCGCGAGCCCCTTCATGGCGGAGGCTCTCGCGGCGGCGCGGCGCGTGCGCGGCGCCACCAGCCCGAACCCGGCCGTCGGCGCCGTCGTCGTGCGCGATGGCACCGTCGTGGGCGTGGGCGCGACGGCACCGCCGGGAGGGCCGCACGCCGAGGCCGCCGCGCTCATCGCCGCCGGGGAGGCAGCCCGCGGCGCGACCCTCTATTGCACCCTCGAACCCTGCTCCCCCTTCCCGGACAAGCGCACGCCGCCCTGCTCGCGCGCCATCGTGGCAGCCGGCATCGCACGCGTCGTCGTCGCCATCGAGGACCCCCACCCCGGGGTGAGCGGCGAAGGCATCGCCTTCCTGCGCGCGAACGGCATCGCCGTCGAGCTCGGCGACGGACGCGACGAGGCGGTGGCGCTGCTGCGGCCCTACCTCAAGCGTGTCCGCACCGGCCTGCCCTACGTCATCGCGAAGTTCGCCGCCAGCCTCGACGGCCGCACCGCCACCCGCACCGGCGATTCAAAATGGATCACCGGCGCGGCCGCCCGCGACCTCGGCCACCAGCAGCGGGCCTGGGTCGACGCGATCATGGTGGGCAGCGGCACCGTCCTCGCCGACGACCCGGCGCTCACCGCGCGGCCCGGCGGGAGCGAGGCCGCACGCCAGCCGGTGCGCGTCGTGCTCGATGCCCGGGGCCGCATCCCCGCCACCGCGGCGGTGCTGCACGGGCCCGGGCACGCCATCGTCGCGACCGCGCAGGACGCGCCCGGCCAATGGAAACGCGCCATCGCCGCCACCGGCGCCCACGTCATCGAATGCGAACGCACCGCCGCCGGCCTCGAGCTCGACCAGCTCCTCCCGGCGCTCGCGGCGCGCGGCATCCTCTCCATCTGGGCCGAAGGCGGCGGCACGCTGCTCGGGTCGCTCTTCGAGGCCGGGCACGTGGACGAGCTGTGGGCATTCATCGCGCCGCTGGTCATCGGCGGGGGCGGGCTCCCGGCCATCGGCGGCGCCGGTGCCGCCAGCATCGCCGAGGCCTGGCGCCTGCGCGACGTGGTTGTCGAATCCGTGGGCGGCGATATCCTCGTACGTGGGTACACCGGCGGCTTCGACCCCTGACCCGCGGAGGTTCGCCATGGCTCGCTACTGGATCGTCGTCGGCGGCCCGGAGATTTACGAAACGACCCGCGCCATGGGGTTCACCCGGCACGGCTTCAAGAGCACCCGCCGCCTCATGAGCCAGAAGGTCCAGCCCGGCGACCTGATCGCGTTTTATGTCACGGGCCGGAAGCAGTTCGCCGCCATCGTCGAGGTCACCTCACCCGTCGTCGAAGAGCAGACGCGCATCTGGAACAACTCCAAGAAGCCGTCCGAGCTCTACCCCTATCGCGCCGGCATCAAGCGCGTGATCGAGTTGCCCGAGGGCCGCTGGCTCGACGCCGAGCCCTACCACGACCGCTTCACCTGGACGCAGAAGTGGCCGCGCGCGAACTGGACGCTCGCCTACCAGGGCAACCTCCACGAAGTCCCCCAGGCCGATTTCGAACTGCTGCGCGCGGACATGGCGAAGGCGCTGGCGGCCACTCCCGCCTGACCCCGCGCGCGGTAGGATGGCGCCCATGTTCCGGCGCGTGCTCGTGGCCAATCGCGGCGAAATCGCCGTGCGCATCATCGCGACCCTGCGCGCACTCGGCATCGAATCCGTCGTCACCGCCTCCATCCCCGACCGCGGGGCGCTCGCCGTGCGCCGCGCCGATGCGTGGGCCCTCCTCCCCGGTTCCAGCGCCGCCGAAAGCTACCTCGACCAGGACGCCGTGATCGCGGCCGCGAAGGCGCACGGCTGCGACGCGATCCACCCCGGCTACGGCTTCCTCAGCGAGAACGCGGCCTTCGCCGAACGGTGCGCGGCGGAGGGCATCGTCTTCGTCGGCCCGCCGCCCGCCGTGCTGCGCGCGCTCGGGGACAAGGCCACCGCCCGCCGCTTCGCCACCGAAAACAGCGTCCCCATCGCGCCCGGCTACGACGGCCCGGACGACGATGCCGCGCTCACGGCGGCGGCGGCGCGCATTGGCTACCCCGTGATGGTCAAAGCCCGCGCCGGCGGCGGCGGCCGCGGCATGCGCGAAGTCCACACCCCGGGCGACCTCTCCGACGCGCTCGCCGGTGCCCGCCGCGAAGCCGCCGCCTCCTTCGGCGACCCCGGCCTCCTGCTCGAACGGCTCATCACCGGCGCCCACCACGTCGAAGTGCAGGTGCTGGGTGACGCCCACGGCACGCTCGTCCACCTCGGCGAGCGCGATTGCTCGGTCCAGCGGCGGCGCCAGAAGCTCATCGAGGAGGCGCCGAGCCCGGTGGTCGACGACACCCTCCGCGAGGCGCTCACGGGCGCGGCCCTGCGCCTCGCGCGCGCCGTCGGATACATCAACGCGGGCACCTTCGAATTCCTGGTGGGCGAACCCGGCGACGACGGCGCGCGCCCCTTCTACTTCCTCGAAGTGAACCCCCGCCTGCAGGTCGAGCACCGCGTGACGGAGGCGATCACGGGGCTGGACCTGGTCGAGCCGCAGCTGCGCGTGGCGGCCGGCGAACCCCTCCCCTTCGTGCAAGAAGACGTCGTGTTCGATGGCCACGCGATGGAGGCGCGCCTCAACGCCGAGGACCCCTGGGATGGCTTCCGCCCCGGCACCGGCCGCCTCGCGGCGACACCCGGCGCGGGCGGCGATTGGCGCATCGACACCGGCTTCGAAGCGGGCGACACCATCCCGCCGCACTACGACTCGCTCGTGGCGAAGGGGTTCGTGCACGAAATGGCGCGCGAGGATGCGATTCGCGCGCTCGCGCACGCCACCGCCGCCGGCCCTCTGCGCGGCGTTCGCGGCAACACCCGCCTCCTCCACGGCGTCCTCACCTCCGAAGAGTTCGCCGCGGGTGTGGCGGATATCGGCTGGCTCGAACGCGAGCTGCCGGCCGTGCTCGCACGCGGCGAAGCGCCCTGGGAGGCCATCGCCGCCGCCGCCGCGACCGCCGTCCTTCGCGCGAACCCCTTCGCCGGCGGCGCCGCCTCCATCCACCTCGACGACGGCGCGCGCGTGCACGCGGTCACCGTCGCGATGCTCCCCGGCCGCCTGCTGCGCGTCCCCGGGGACGAACGGGAGCTCGTCGTGCGCGCTTTCGCGACCCCCGAAGGGCCGGTCCACATCACGGCCGGCGGGTCGCTTTCGCTGACCACGGTGCAGGGCGCGGACGGCGCCATCCACGCCTGGGATGCGAACGCGGAGGACGCGCTCATGCACGCCTTCGCCGTCGTCGCGCCGCCGCCGCTCCCCCGCCGCGCGCGGGCTACCGGCGAAGGCGCGAGCGTGGTCACCGCGCCCCTCGCGGGCACGATCGCCAGTGTGCGCGTGAGCGAGGGGCAGGCCGTCGCCGCCGGGGACCTCCTGCTCACGATGGAGGCGATGAAGATGGAGCACCGCATCACCGCGCCCGCCGGGGGCACGGTCACGAACCTCGCCGCCGCACCCGGGGCCGTGGTCCGCGAGGGCGACATCCTCCTCGAACTGCGCTGAGCCCCCGGGCCCGTATCGCGCGAGCCTGTACGATCCGCCGCGAACCCCTCCGGAGGAAGCGCGCCGTGCCCATCTACGCCGTTGGCGACAAGGTCCCGAAGGTCCATCCGACCGCGTTCATCGCCCCCACCGCGACTATCGTCGGCGACGTCACGGTGCACGAACGCGCCTCCGTCTGGTATGGCGCGGTCGTCCGCGGCGATACCTCGTACGCCGTCATCGGCGCTGGCGCGAACGTGCAGGATGGCGCCGTCGTCCACGGCCGCGCGGGGCTCCCGGCGCTCATCGGCACCGAAGCCTCCATCGCCCACGGCGTCGTCGTCCACGGCGCGACCATCGGCGACCGCGCGCTCATCGGGAACGGCGCGCAGGTGCTCGATGGCGCCTCCGTGGGCGAGGGCTCGCTCATCGCCGCCGGGTCGGTCGTGCTCCCCGAGACGGTCATCCCCGCGGGCGTGCTCGCGGCCGGCACCCCCGCGCAGGTCAAGCGCCCCATCGCCGGGTCGGCGAGCGAGGAATGGGTGACCGGCAACCCCGGGCGATACGCGCGCCTCGCGGTCGAGCACGCGCTGGGCATTCGCGAAATCAGCCGCGACGAAGCGGCTTCGTCGATGCGCTGACGGTGGCCGTCCACCTCGTGCGCCACGGCGAAGCGTTCGCCAGCTTCGACCACCTGGACCCGGGGCTCTCCGAACGCGGTCACCGGCAGGCGGCGCACGTGGCCGAATGGGCGAAGGGCACGAACGCCCGCCGGCTGGTCGTCTCGCCCCTGCAACGCACGCGCGAAACGGCCGCGCCCATCGCCGCCACGCTCGGCATCGAAGCGGAGTATCGCGACCAAGTGGCCGAGGTGTTCGACCCCACGACGCCCGTGGCCGAGCGCGTGGCCATGCTCCCGGACTTCATCGCCTCGCGCTGGAGCGAACAGCCGGCGGGGCTGCGGGCATGGCGCCGCCGCGTGGTCGAAACCGTGACCGCCCTCGCGCAAGATGCCGAAACCGCGGGCCACGACGTCATCATCGTGTCGCACTTCGTGGCCATCGGCGCGGTCATCGGCGAAGCGACGGGCGAGGATGCGATCATCCCCGTGCCCATGGCGAACGCCGCCATCACCACCCTCGAAGCGCACGCCGGCGGCCTCCGCCTGCTCCACGCCGCAAGTACGGCCCACCTCCCGCCCGAGCTCGTCACCGGCATGAGCAGCGCCATCGCCGGCCTCGTCCCGCCCCCCTGAGGGGGCGGGGGGTGGTGGCCTACATCGGTACGACATTGCCTCTTGCCGGACATGCAATTGTCGAGCTATAACACGGGCCGTGCGGCGAATCACCCTGCTCCTGTTCGTGATCGGCCTCAGCCTAACCTTTGCGGCGGTCCTGCCCGGGCACAGGGAGACCGGCCACGCGGGCCCGGCCGAAGTGCGGGGCGGCACACGGCTCGTGATTCCCAGCATCTCTTCCGAACCGCCACCCCGCGAAGGCCCCCCCGCCGTGGGCGAAGTCGGCCGCCTCGTGACGGGCGGCCGCTCCGCGAAGGCGGAATTGCGCCAAGGCGAGCCGCTGGCGACCGGGTTCGTGATCCCCCGCACGGTCACGGTCTACGTTCCGGCGGACGGCCTCTCAAGGACGAGTACCGTCGAGGTCCGGAACGACTCCCCGGGTTCGTTGCCGGCCGCGTATGAGAAGACCGGCGGCTTCACCGTGGACCTCGGCGGCGCCACGCTCACGCGCGGCATCGTCCTTGAGGTCGCCGGCCACGCCGGTGAGGTCTTCCTGCACCAGGACGACTCAGGCGAATGGGAGGAGATTCCCACCGAGTACGCCAACGGCCGGCTATACGGCTACGGGCTGAGTGCCTCCCAGTTCGCGACGGCGAAGAAGAAGAGCCCCCCGCCGCTGAAGAAGCTCACCGGCGAATGCTTCGTCGCCGGCTTTACCGGCTGGCGCGTCGCCCCGGGGCCGGAGTCGCCTTACTGGGATACGCCCGACACCAAGGAAGACAAGAGCACCGCCGACTCAGTGAATAAATCGTCGGACATCAAGTTCATCATCAACGACAGCAAGCTTCCCGGGGCGATGTGGCGGCATTACCAGACGAAGGATGCCTATAAGGCGCTCAAGGCGAAGGCCAGCGATGGCCACCGCATCGTGATTATTGGACACTCAGCCGGAGGAGCCGCCGGACTGCTTGTTGCTTCCATGCTCCAGAACGACGGGATTCCAGTAGAGTTGTTCGTCGGTCTCGACACATTCACTGGCAGCAGAGCCGACATGGATAAGAACGTTGCCAAGGTAAGTGCAGCAGCGCCTGCATACGTTACACGCTTCTCCGGAGCCGTACCGACCAACGTGGTGGGCGTTTTGAACTTCTACCAGCGAACGGATTGGTTCTATTGGGGCAACACCGTCGACACCAATGCCCCGACTCGCCTACTCCGCGATGTGATCGTCACAGATGGCGGCCATGGCGACGTGCCAAAGCGAGCACGGACGACCCAATTTGTCGATGACGCGTTCGAGGCCACCTGCGGCGATCTGTCGACACCAACACCCACTCCCACGCAACCATCGACACCGACAGCGACACGAACGGCAACGGCGACGGCAACCCCGACACCAACCCGCACCCCAACTCCTCCGCCGACCCCGACCCCGACGCGGACACCCACGCCCCCGCCACCCTCCGGAGGCGGCGCGCCGACCATCTACACGCTCGGGTGCTCGCCCAAGAACGTCGATGTCGACGAACAGGTCGTTTGCCTGTCGGACGGCACCGGGACGGTCACGAGCCTGACGTGGTCGGCGCCCGGCGGGTCGCCAAGCTCCGACTCGTCGTACTCCATCTGGTTCGCTACGCGCTACGCTACGACGGGCCAGAAGACCATCACGCTCACGGCGTGCAACTACTCGGCCTGCACGAGCCGGAGCGAGAACATCACCGTCGGCTCGCCGGGCCCGTCGTGCTCGCCACCGTCGCGGCCGGACATCCACTGGGGCTTTCCCCAGGGCAATTTCGCCGGGTTCCGGTGGGTCTGGACGTCATCGCCCACCGAGGGCAACTGCCGCATCTCGTACTACGATGTCTATTACAACGGCACCTGGCATGCGAAGACGAACACGTACCTCGACGCGCCCAACGCGAACCCGGCCTGCATCACCGTGGTCGCGGTGAACGTCGTAGGCGGCCGCTCTCCGAGCGCGGAGCGTTGTTACCCCTGACTCTGTCCCGCCCACCTGAGGGGGGCGGTGGGTGGTACGCTCGCGCGAGCCTTGTCCCGGAGAGCGCGATGCCCGGCCCTGAGTCCACCTTGCTGTTCGATGGTGATGGCTTTTCCCGCGCGCTCGGCGAACGGCACCGGCAGGGGAACATGTGGGTCGTCTGGAGCGACCTTGAGCCGCCCTCGCACCCGGCGCGCTTCTGGGGGTGGATTGTGGCGCCCGGCGGCGGCGGCGCCGTCCGCGCGGTCGCGAACCCGCTGCCGGACGAGCTGCACACGAACCTCCGCATCGACATCTATCTGCACATCGGCGAGAGCCAGGCGGGCGCCTACGAGACGGTCGAGCGCAAACGGGTGCGCGAAGGGCACGCCCTTCTCGGCAGCGTGCTCTTCAACCGCGAGGAGCCGCTCCTGGTGGGCGAACTCGCGGCGGCGCTGAAGGGCGGCGCCACCATCGCCGCCGCCGACTACCTCGCCGCGAATGCCATCCGCCCCGTGTTCGAACGCGCGCGTGCCACCCTCCCGGAGCCAGACCGCGCCTCACACACCCTCCTCGAAAGCGCCGCCCTCCGCGAACTGGACCTCGTGCTCGAGGAGTAGCTCAGCCGCCGGCCTGGGCGAGTGGGGGCAGATCGGGTGCGAGGGCTCGCTTGCGGGCGCGGCTCGCTTCTTCGGCAGTCGCGGGACGCGCGGAGAATTCGAACACGAACCCAGCGCTTCGTAGCAGCCGGCCCAGCTTCTGGATGGACGGGTTGGCGATGCCCGATTCGAGCTGCGAGATGTACGCCTGAGACACACCTGCCCGGCGCGCGAACTCCGCCTGCGTCAGGCCGAGGTCTATGCGGATCCGGGCCAACATCAGCGCCAGCTCGCGCGAAGGCCGCAGGTCCGCCAACCGCTCGGCGACGGCCGGTTCCTGCTCCAGTTCGGAAACCAGGTCCTCGAAGGTCGTGGTCATTGGTCCTCTCCTTCTGACGGGTGCCCCGTGGCGAGCCACTCGTCGAGGCGCTCCAGCGCGCGATCGATGTACTTCTTGCTCCCTTTCGTCATCTCGTCCTTCCGGATGACATCGAGCAACACAAACCCGTCCTCTCCCGGCACGGGCGCGAACAGCACGCGATGGGCCGGCCGGCCACTCGCGCGCATTTCCCACAGCTCCGCGCCGCCTTCCACGTGCCGAAGCACATCGAAACGTCCGAGCCCGCGGTTCGCACCATGCTCCTCCAGCATTCGCACGCCCGTGACGATCGCCGAGAATGCCTCGGGAGCGCTGCGGGCCAGAGCCTTCAACGCCCTGCCAACGACCTCGTCTCCGTCTGCCGAGCCGTACAGGTAGACCGTGAACTGCACGGCATCATTATAACCGATGCCTTATGAGCCGGCGCGATGCCCTCGCTCGCCGGCCCGGGGTTGCCCTCTCAGCACTCAGCACTCAGCACTCAGTAGTCCTCCACCTAAACGGGTGTCGGAATTGGCGCGGCCATGACGCGGCAGAGGGAGCGGCTCGTCCAATTGAAGGGATGAGCCGCTTTGTTCCAGCGTTCGACGAAGCCCTCGATGGTGTCGGCAAGCGCGGCGGCACTGGGATGGTTGGGACGCGCCAGCAGCTTGCGCTGGAGGATGCCAAACCACTGCTCGACCTGGTTCAGCCAGGAGCAATGCACCGGCGGGAAGTGCGGCACGAAGCGGGGATGCTCCCGGAACCATGCCGTCGCCAGCTTGCCCTTGTGCACGCGCAGGTTGTCGAGCACGAGATGGATGGTGAGCGAAGGGTCCAGGCTGGCATCGAGGTATTCGAGGAAGCCGACGAACTCGGACGCGCGCTTGCGCGACGCCGTGCCGCGCGAGCACCTGCCCACAGCGGGTATCGAAGGCGGCGAAGAGGTTCAGCGCCCCTCGCCGGCCGTATTCGTGCTCCATGCGGACGGGCCTTCCCGGGGCTGCGGGATGCGTCGGCGCCGTCCGCGGCCGGGGCTGGAGACTCGTCTTCTCATCCACGCACAGCACCCGTTCATCGGCGGCGAGCGGCCCGGTGTAGAGCGCGAGGATGTCGGCCACCTGCTGGCGGTACTGCTGGTCGCGCGGGACTTTCGGTGAGAGCCAGGCCTGGACGCGCCAGGGCCGCAGGCTGTGGCGGGCGAGCACGCGTCGCACCGTCTCGCGCGAGATCTGTTTGACGATGCCATCATCCTGCAGCTGGCGAGCGATCTCGGTGCAGTCCCACTGCGACAGCGGAGCATCGCGCTCGGCCGGCAGTTCGCAGGCGATTTTCACGATCTCGACGGCAACCTCAGGGGGAAAAGACCGGCTTGCGGCCGCGCCCAGGGCATCCTTGAGGCCCGCGATGCCGAACTCCAGGTAGCGTCGCGCCCACTTGCGCACGATCCGGACGCCGAGGCCACAGCGCTCGGCCGTCTCCTTCTCGCTGAGCTTCATATCGAGGTAGAGGATGGCCATCGTCCTCCTCCATTCGCCGACGGGCAGGGTGTACTGGCGGCTCTGCTGCCGAAGGAGCGCCCGCTCCTCGTGGGTAAGGCAAACGTTGAAACCAAGGGGCCGGCCGCGGCGCATGAGACCTCCAACGCCACCGGCCCCAAGTATGCCCTTTCGATCACCCCCTCAGCAATTCCGCCATCCATTCCCGTGCGGCGCTACTCAGCACTTCGAAACTGGGCCTGGGAACTCGCTCCCTCGACAGCGAACGCGCGAACGGCCACGATCGCGCGCACCCACTCGCCCGGAGGCCGCATGGCCGAGATCCCCGTCGCCATCACCTTCCCCGTCGCGCCCGAGATCGTCGATCGCATCGCCGCCATCGACCCGCGCATTCGCATCCTCGATTTCCCTGCCGCCGCCCTGCGCGCCGGCACCGAGCTCCCGCCCGAGGAGAAGGCGCGCGCCCTCGCCACCATCGCCGAGGCCGAGGTCGGCTTCGGGCCCGCGCGCATCCCGCCGGAGTATCTGCGCGCGGCGGTGAACCTGAAGTGGTTCCAGTGCATCGTCGCGGGCGCCGATGCGCTCGTGAAGGAGGGCCTCGTCGGCCAGCACTTCGTCGTCACGAACGCGAGCGGCCTGTCCTCGGTGAACATCGCCGAGTACTGCATGGCGGCGATGCTCATCTGGTCGAAGCGGCTGGACCTGGCCGTCCGCCAGCAGGTCGAGCACCGCTGGCAGGGCCGCCAGACGAGCGAGATCATGGGCCGGACCGTCGGCATCGCGGGGATGGGCGCCATCGGCCGCGAGCTCGCCCGCCGCGCCCGCGCCTTCGGCATGCGCGTCATCGCCAGCCGCCGCACCATCCAGCCCGGCGATACCGACCCGGACTGCGACCTCCTCGTCCCCTACGGCGACCTCGATGTCCTCCTGCGCGAATCCGACTACCTCGTGCTCTGCGTGCCGCTCACGCCCGAGACGCACCACCTCATCGGCGCGAACGAGCTGGCCCGCATGAAGCCCTCCGCCTGCCTGGTGAACATCGCGCGCGGCCCCGTCGTCGACCAGGAGGCGCTCATCGAGGCGCTGCGGGCGAACACCATCGCGGGCGCCATCCTCGATGTCACCGACCCGGAACCGCTGCCCGCCGATGACTCGCTCTGGGATGCGCCGAACGTGATGATCACGCCGCACGTCTCGGGGTCGGTCGAAGGGTACGGGCACCGTGCGGCCGAGATCTTCCTCGCGAACCTGCGGCGCTACTGCGCGGGCGAGCCCCTCGAGCACGTGGTCGACCCCGTCCTCGGGTACTGAAGCGGCCGCCGGGCCTATGCTGGCGCGGATGCGCGCGAAGCGGGCCAACGGCGCTACGCACCACCCCGGCGAGGCCGTCCGCCGCGACCTGCGCGTCCTCATCCGCGCCTCGCGGGAGGCACGCAAGGGCGCCGGCGGGCTGGGACCCGGGCTCATCACCGGTGTCGCCGACGACGACCCGTCGGGCATCTCGACCTACACCATCACCGGCGCCGCCCACGGCTACAGCCTGCTCTGGACCAGCCTCGCGACCTTGCCGATGAACGTCGCCGTGCAGACCCTGTGCGCGCGCCTCGGCATCGTCAGCGGGCGAGGGCTTGCCGCGGTGACGGCGGAGCGCTTCGGTCGCCGCGCGCTCTGGCCGCTCGTGGCGATGCTGCTCGTGGCGAACATCGTGAACATCGGCGCCGACCTGGGCGCGATCGCGGCGGCGGTGGACCTGCTCACGGGCATCCCCGCGGGCTGGCTCGTGCTCCCCATCGGCGCCGGTCTCGCGCTCATGGAAGTCGTCATCCCCTATCCCACGCTGGCACGCGTGCTGAAGCTGCTCACCCTCGTGATCTTCGCGTATGTCGCGGGTGCGTTCGTTTCGAACCCGGACTGGGGCGCGGCCGCGAAGGCGACGGTGGTCCCGCGGATGACCTTCGACCGCGACGGCATCACCGCGATCGTCGCCATCCTCGGCACCACCATCTCGCCCTACCTGTTCTTCTGGCAGGCCTCGGAGGAGGTCGAGGAGGAGGAGCGCATCGGCGTGTCGCCAGCGACGGCGACGCGCGAGCGGCTGCGCGGACTCGTGCGCGCCTCGCACTGGGACGTGATCACGGGCATGGCGATGGCGAACGTCGGCTTCTACTTCGTCGTCCTCACCTCCGCGGCGACGCTGGGGGCGACGGGCCAGCACGACATCGAGACCGCCGCCGAGGCCGCGGAAGCGCTGCGGCCGCTCGCGGGCAGCGGCGCGACGGTGCTCTTCGCGGCCGGGATCATCGGCACGGGGTTGCTGGCGGTGCCCGTGCTCGCGGGGTCGGCCGGGTATGCCGTCGCCGAGCTGTTTGGGTGGCGCGAAGGGCTGAACGAAAGCCTCCGCCGCGCGCCCCAGTTCTACGCCGTGATCGCGCTCTCGACACTGCTCGGCATCGCCATCAGCCTCAGCGGGCTCCCGGAGATGCGCGCGCTCTACCTGGCGGCGATCGTGAACGGCGTGACCGCGCCAATCGTGCTCGCGTTCATCATGTTCGCCGCCCACGACCGCCGCGTGCTGGGCGAATTCGTCCCCGGCCCGCTGCTGCTCGGCGCGGGCTGGCTCACGACCGCGGCGATGGCGGCCGCCGCGATCGCGCTGTTCGTCACGGTGTGAGTTCCCAGTAGCAAGTTCCCGGTTCCCAGGCGGCAACCCCGGCGCGAGTCCGTCTCCCCCGGTGGGGCCTTCTCCCCGTACGGGGCCGATCCCCTGGGAACTGGGAACTGGGAACTGGGAACTCGGGTAAGATGGCGCCTCATACCGGGAGCCGTTCGCGGCTCGATTCAGGGACAAGGGAGAGCGAGAGATGGCCTCGCGCGCGCTCGTACTCGGCGGGGGCGGCCCCGTCGGCATCGCCTGGGAATCCGGGCTCCTCATGGGCCTCGCCGAAGCCGGCGTGGACCTCAGCACCGCCGATACCGTCATCGGCACCTCCGCCGGTTCGGTGGTGGGCGCGCAGCTGAAGCTGGGCCGCACGCCGCAGGAGATCGGCGAGCCCCACCTGCGCGGCAACGCCGGCGGGCGGGCGGCGGCCGCGGCGGCCCAGAACCCCGCTTCGCAGGGGCAGCAGCCCGCGCTTTCGCCCCTCATGGAGCTGCGGCTCAAGGGCGCCGACGCCGGCACCGACCCGGACGAGCTGATGCGCGCCATCGGCAAGTTCGCCCTCCAAGCCGAGACCATCACCGAAGAGCAGTTCATCAACAGCACCGGCTACCTCATCTCGAAGGCCGAAGGCTGGCCGAAGGGCTACATGTGCACCGCCGTCGATGCCAGCGACGGCACCTTCGTGGCCTGGAGCGGCCAGGAGGGCGTCACCCTCGGCGCCGCCGTCGCCTCCAGCTGCAGCGTCCCGGGCGTGTACCCGCCCATCACCATCGGCGGCCGCCGCTACATGGACGGCGGCATGCGCTCGGGCACGAACGCCGACCTCGCGAAGGGCCACGACCGTGTCGTCGTCATCGCCGTCTCCGTGGGCGGCGCCGGCGAGGGCCCGCAGGCCGCGATGGCCGAACTCACCCGCCGCCGCCTCGAAGCCGAGCTCGAGACCGTTCGCAAGGCGGGCGGACAGGTCGAGCTCGTGACCCCGGACGCAGGCTGCGCGGCCGCTTTCGGCGCGAACCTCATGGATTTCACCCGCCGCGGCCCCGTCGCCGTCGAGGGGGTGCGCCAGGGCCGCGAACTCGCCGACCGCCTGCGCGGCTTCTGGAACGTCTAGCCAGGTTCGCCGTTCGCGGCGGGCACAAAGGGGGGAAATCATGCGGTACGAAGGGAAGGTCGCCGTCGTCACGGGCGCGGCGGGCGGCATCGGGAAGCAGGCGTGCCTGCGCTTCGCCTCGGAAGGCGCGAAGGTCGTCGCCGTCGACCTGGCGAGCAGCCCGCTCGACGAGGTGGTGGCCGAGGTGAAGGCCGCCGGGGGCGTCGCGATCGCCGTCCCCTGCGATGTCACGCAGGCGGCGCAGGTCGAGAACTACGCACGCGTCGCGAAGGCCACCTTCGGCCGCATCGATGCCTTCTTCAACAACGCCGGCATCGAAGGCTGGGTCGGCCCGAGTCTCGATTACCCCGAGGAGATCTTCGACAAAGTCCTCGCCGTCAACGTGAAGGGCGTCTGGCTGGGGATGAAGTACGTCGTCCCCATCATGCGCGAACAGGGCGGCGGCGCCATCGTCAACACGGCCTCCGTCGCCGGCCTCAGCGGCACGCCCACGATCATCGCCTACGGCGCGAGCAAGCACGCCGTCATCGGCCTCTCCAAGAGCGCCGCGCTCGAATTCGGCGCCGACCAGATTCGCGTCAACGCCGTCTGCCCTTCGCCCATCGAGACGCGGATGATGCGGTCGCTCGAACGCGGCATTAACCCGGACCACCCGGAGGCGGTGAAGCGGATGATGGCCGCGAACATCCCCCTCGGGCGCTACGGCGAACCGGACGAAGTCGCCGCGCTCGTCGCCTTCCTCTGCAGCGACGATGCGAAGTTCATCAGCGGCGGCGTCTACACGATCGATGGCGGCAGCCGGGCGCGGTAGACGCGGGAGCCCGCGGCGGACGTGATGGGGGCGCAATGCCCGCCCCCCGCCACCGCATTCCGCTTTCTGGCGGGCGCTCCTATACTCGAAGAAAGCTCCCTTGCGATGCAGTCGCGCCCGGGGAGCGTGGAGGATCCTCGTGAAGAAGTTCCTGGGCATCTTCGCGCTACTGGGCGGGCTCGCCGCCGCCCTCATGTTCTGGCGCCGCCGCCAGGAAGACGACGAATTCCTGGACGAAGAGCTGGAGTAGCCCCTCCTCCCGCGCGCGGCCTGCCGCCCCGGCGCCGCGCCATCCCACTTCCATCGCATGTTGGAAAGATCCGTTGCGGCCCCCCGCGGCGGCGTGGTCCACTGCTCGCCACATGGCCTGGACCGATATCACCGTCCCCATCCGCACCGGCATGCCGCTCTTCGAAGGCGACCCGCCGCTCGTCATCGCGCGCGTCTCCGACCTGGCCGAAGGCGACGTGTGCACCCTCGGCCGCATCGAAGCGACCCTCCACCTGGGCACGCACATCGATGCCCCCTGCCACTTCGTCCCCGGCGCGGGCGGCATCGAGGAGACGCCGCTTGATTGCCTGGTCGGGCCCGCCTGGGTCGTCGAAGCGCGCACCATCGACCGCCACATCGATGCCGCCATGCTCGACCAGTTCGAAATCCCACCCGGCGCCGAACGGCTGCTGTTCAAGACGCCGAACTCCGAGCTCTGGGCCCAGCCCGGCTTCACGCGCGAATACCTGGCCTTCACCGAGGACGCTGCCGAGGCGCTGGCGGCGCGGGGCGTGCGGCTCGTGGGCATCGACTACCTCTCCGTGGCCCCATTCGAAGACCCCGCGCCCGCGCACCGCGCGTTCCTCGGCGGCGGTGTCGTCGTGCTCGAAGGGATCGACCTGCGGGGCGTCGAGCCCGGCGAGTACGACCTCATCTGCCTGCCCCTGCTGATCGAAGGCGCCGATGGCGCACCCTGCCGCGCCCTGCTGCGCGATCGCTAGCGAGAGAAAAGAGAAACGAGGAAAGAGAAACGGGGTGACAGCGTGACCGAACAGGCGCCGAAGGATACCGCCGAGTTGCTCGCCTGGATGGATAACGGCTGGCGTGCGCTCACCGCCGAACTCGACCGCCTCGCCGGGACACCCGCCGAGCAGCTGCGCGACCACGAGGGCTGGACCATCGCCGACCACCTCGTGCACCTCGCCGCGTGGGAAGCGTCCGCGCTGGCGGTCGTGCGGCGCCGGCCCCGGTACGAAGGCCTCGGCATCCCCGGCGAGGTCTGGGAAGGCGGCGACGAGGACGGGATCAACGCCCGCCTGCACGCGCTCCACGAGGGCATCAGCTTCGCCGCCGCGCGCCAGATGCTCGAAACGGCGCACGCGGACACGGTCGCGACGGTGGCCGCGATGCCCATCGAGGAGCTCCTCAAGCCGGTCGACCACTACCTCCCGGGCGAACCCTCGGACCCGGACCTGCGCCCCGCCGGCCGCGTCATCTTCTCCAACTCCGGCCAACACTTCACCGAACACCTGACCTGGATTCGCGCCCTCGCGGGCTGAAGAAGAGAAAAGAGAAAAGAGGAAGGAGAAAAGGGGACGAGGGCAACCCCGCGGGCGTGGGCTTGCTCACCGATGGGGGCTGATCCCCCGGGAACAGGGAACCTGGAACTGGGAACTACTTTTGGCGTAGCGCTGGTTTTGCGCCCAAATGGGGAATAACCCTGATTGCCGCCCTTTACCTGCGAGACGGATAGTCCGCCTCATGAACGACGACTTCCCCATCCTCGCCGCGGTCGCCGCGAGCCCGGCCCACCCCTACCAGCTGCTGGACCACCTGAACACGCTCGGCGTGAAGGCGACGCGCAGCACGCTCTACCGCCGCGTCGATGCCCTGATCGAAAGCGGCCTGCTGGAGGGCCGTGAGGAGCGCGGCGAACGGGGTCATCCCCGGCGCGCGCTCTACCTGACCGCCGAGGGCCGCCGCCGCGTCGCGGATGACGCGATGGAGGTGATTCGCCGCGAGCCGCTGGAGTCGCCCTTCTTCGCACTCGCCGTGAACTGCGCGCAGGCGACGGATACGGCCGCGCTCCCGGGGCTGCTGCGCATGCGCATGGCCGGCGCCGCCCGCCGCCTGACGGAGGAAGAGCGCCAGCTCGCGAGCACCGTCCACGACCCTGAGTACTGGTCGCGCGCGGGGCGAGAGCGGCGCATCGCGCACCTGCGGGCGGATGTCGCGTGGCTGCAGTCGGTGCTTGGGCGCCGCGAAGTGGCCGCCACGACGACGGTCACGCGGCCGGCCACCACGGGAGCGCGCCGCGCGGGCTGACGCTTCGCCAACACCTGATGCCATGAACGGAGAGCCCCCGGAAGGACACCGGGGGCTTTTCGCGTGAGCCGGGACGATGGGCCTAGGAGCGTCCGCCCCGGAGCGGCAGCCCGGCGATGGGCGCGATGAGGCAGACATCGAGCGCCCCGGTGGCGATGGGCAGGATGCCGATGATGATCAGCGCGATCCCGGCGCCGCCGCCGAGGATGAAGCCGAGCACGATGAGCACGACGCCCAGCACGACGCGGGCGACGCGCCCCATGGAGCTTGCCATGAACTGCGCGATTGCCATCTTTCCCCTCCTGGCGGCGGGGATGCCCGTCGCGCGCGAACGATTGCGCGCGCAACCTCGCCCCGGAAGGGCCGAAGGGGCCGCGAACCCGGGCCGCAGCGGTCCCCGGGCAGGCGCATGGGCGGAAACGGAGGCAGGGGGAGAACGGGCTGGCGGAGAGGGTGGGATTTGAACCCACGAGGGACTTGCGCCCCTACACGATTTCCAGTCGTGCCTGATCGGCCACTCCAGCACCTCTCCGCGGGGGCCAGCGACCATCCTACCCCGGCGCGCCCACAGCGGCCACGCGACAGCGAAGCGCCCGCGGAGGGCTATCGGTCGGAGGCGAGGATGGGCATGCGCAGGCGGTAATCGCCGCGTGGCCCCTGCGTCACCGGTGGTGGTGGCGTGCGTGTCGGCGTCGCTGTCGCTGTCGCCGTGCGGGTTGGCGTCGGCGTGGCCGTGCGCGTCGGGGTCGGCGTCGGGCCCGTGGTCGCCTCGGATTCCCAATCGACCTGGCAGCCCATCGCGGTGCAGGCATCGAGGAGGTCGTTCAGGAGGAACATGTCGATGCGCGAGGCCTCGTTCGCGGTCGTGCCGCCGCGCACATGGATGCCGACGATGTAGCCGAAGTAGTACTTGCTGGAATTGAGCGAGAACACCGCCGAGCCGCTTTCGCCCGCGTAGGTATCGACGTCGTGGATGAGCGTGGTATCGGTGACGCCGAGGAACGCCGCCTTGTAGGCGCCCCAGAGGGTGCCGAGGGGCTTATCGCCCGAGTAGCCGATGATCGCGGGCTCGAAATCCGGCTGCTGGAGGGTGGCGCTGCGCACGACGCCGATGCTGAACCAGCCGACGGTGGTGCCGAGCGTGCTCGAAGGCATCTTGATGATGCCCCAGTCCCATTCCGAGCCGCCTTCGGAATCGATCCAGCCGTCGGGCACCCACCAGTCCTTCGCCCAGGCATCGCCGTAAGGTTCGCTGCTGCCGTTGCGGCCGGGCACGACGCGGATGTCCCAGGTCCACCCCGTCTCCGGGTCCCAGAGGCAGTGGGCGGCGGTGAGGAGGGCGTTGGGCGAAATGAAGGTGCCCGTGCAGTGGCCCACGAACTCGCCCGACTGGTCATACATCCCCAGGAAGGCGATGGCGCGCAGCGGGTACTCGTTCGTATTCGTGAGGCGGACGCGTTCATCGGCGCCGATGACGGACTGCGCGCTGGCGTGGCCTTCGAACCATGCCTGCTCGGCTGCGGCGTCGAAGGCGGGGTGCCGGTCATCGCCGCGGAAGACCTGCCTGCGGGCCGGCGGTTCTTCGCCGGCGACGGGAGCATCGGAGGCGCGGGCGGCGGTGCCCGCGGGGGCGGTGACGGCCGCGAGCCCGAGCAGTGCCAGCGCGGCGCAGGCGAGCGCGAATGCGGTCCGGGAGCGGGCCCTGCGAGAGGAATCGGCGGCCATCGGTCCTCACCTGGGGGAGTGGGCGCACATCGTGGGCCACGCGCGCGCCCTCCGCAAGGACCGGTCGGCCGTCAGGGGTTCGCATCGACCCACAGCCGGTACGTCGACCACGTGCCCGGGCTCAGGACGAGCAGGTCGAAGGTGGCGGACTCGCCCGGGTTGAGGGCGTTCGGGGACGTGAAGGTGAAGTCGGCGCGCACCACGTCCCCCGTGGAGTCGTAGAGGGCCACGATCGGCTGGACGTACGTGTACCGCTTGCCGCCGTTGTTCCGCACCGTGCCGACGATGTGCAGCGTCCCGGTGGACGACGTGTAGGTGTTCGTGACCGTGGCGGCGAGCCCCGTGACGGGAGCACTGTAGGCCGGGTTCCAGTCCGTCACGCGCACGGCGACGGAGGCGATGCCGGCGGGCGCGTCCAGGAGGAGGATTTCGTACGGCGAATCGGCGCCCGGGGCGAGGACGGTCACGGAACTGAAGCCGAAGTCCGTGGCCAGCAGTTGCCCGCTGGCCGAGCGGAATTCGGCGGTGACCTCCACATAGCTGGCCGCCTGCGACGTGCCGTTCACGACTTCGCCGACGACGTGCACCGAGCCCGTGCGCGAGCGGTACCAGCTGCTCTTGCGGGTATCGAAGCCCCCCGTCACCGCGGGCTGCGTGGGTGTGCGCGTGGGGGTCGCGGTCGCGAAGGGCGTGGCGGTGCGCGTCGGGGTGGACGTCGCGAAGGGCGTGGGTGTCGCCGTCGCGAAGGTGGTGGGCGTCGCGAAGAGTGTCGGTGTGAACCCGGGTGTCGCCGTCGCGAAGGGTGTGGGCGTGGCCGGCGATGGAGGCTGCGGCGGCGGGCTGCTCGCGCCGTTGCCATCGCTCGCGATCCCGGGGAGCGGCATGCGGAAGGCGGACTGGAACTGCGGCCTCGGCAGCGGCGTCGGCGTCGAAGTGGGCGGCGGCGTGGACGTTGGCGGCGCGGTCGTGGCCATCGGCGTGGGCGTGGCCGGCGATGCCGGCGTGGGAGTGGGCGGCGCGGAGCCGTAGAGGGCACGAATGCCGGCCGCGTCGGCGGCGGTGATGATGCGGGTCTGTTCGCCCGGTCCGATCGTGGGCGACATGACCGTGCCGGGCACCGTCGTGTGGTCCAGGCCCAGAGCGTGCCCCAGCTCGTGGAGCACGGTGGAGGGCAGGTCGTACCGGTTACCGGGGGTCACGGGCGAAGTCGACCAGTTCGTCAAGGCGTCGAGCTGCATGTCGAACTCGGTCGCGCGCCAGAGGCCGTCGAGCTTGTTCACGCCGATGACGACGCAGGTCGAACCGAGGACGCCGTCCGGGAGGATGTAGCTCAGGCGCACGCTGTTCACGCCGTCGGCAATCTGATAGGAGCGAAGGCCCTGCGAGGCGTACACGGAGGTCGGCCCGGCGTACTGGAAGCGGAAGTCCTGGCCGGGCACGCCGTTCCACTGCGCGATCGACCACTGCATCGAATCGAACGCCGAGCGGCCCGGGCCGTCCCATTCGAAGTTGTAGGAGACGGGCACGGGGATGTCGCTCGCGGCCCACTTCCGCCAGAGTCCGAACTGGGCGACGGCGTCGTCGCCCTGTCCCGCCGAACCGGGGAGAAGCTCATCGAGGGCGGCCCGCGGGTCCCGCCGCAGGGGATCGACGAGCGCGGTCACGAAGATGACGTCGCCGTTCGGGAGCCCCATCGAGCGCTCCACGGAGACGATGCCGGGAACCGCCGGCGCCGTCGGAGCCGCGTGGGCACCTTCGCCCATGAACAGGGAGAAGACGCCGAGGATGCCGCCGAGGGCGCACAACAGCGCCACCGGCCACCGGTGAAAAGATGCACGAGCCATGAGAAGGGCCGCTCCGCGCGCGAGGCATCTCGCGACAGGTCAGGTCGCGCTACGGTAGGCGGCTATCGCGACAAGTGTTGTCGCATTTGCGTGCGTGTTTCGTGGTTTTTCCGACCTACCACCAGCCGTCCTTATACCACCAGCCTTTGATTTCGCGGCCCTTCTGCCCGGCTTCCTTCAGCCGCGAAAGGTGCTTGCGGCAGAGCTGCACCGTCAGCCGCTCGCGCTCTTCGCCGCGCCACTTGAGCACGGCGACCTCCTGGAACGGCGGGTCGGTGCACCAGAGGCAGCGGGGGCGTGGCATATCGCGCTCCGAGAAGGTGGGTGTCGGGCGGCTTCCCCGCGCCTCCATCGTAGGGGCGGGGGGCCGAACGCGCCCGGGCCGGCCGCTCACGCCATCGCGCGGATGAAGCCCCATTCGCGGCTCGCCCACGGGTCGGGCGCGTAGCGAAAGCGGTGGTTGCGAAAGCCGTGCCGCCGGTAGAGCCGGTGCGCATCCTCGAAGGCGATATCGCTGTAAAGCTCCATCACGGTGGCGCCGCGCGCGCCGGCGATCGCGATCGCCCAGGCCACGAGCGCGCCGCCCACGCCCGCGCGGCGGCCTTCGGCGCACACATAGAGCCGGTGCAGTTCGAACCGCCCGGCGCCCTCGTCCGTCACGCCCACGGTGCCGATGACGCCGCCGGCATCGTCCTCGGCGACGGCGAACCAGCCGGTGTGGCCGTCGTAGTGTTCCTCGGGGCGAAGGAGGTCGGCGTCGTAGCCGTGCTCCTCGAAGGGGAAACCGTACTCGGCGAAGACGGCCTTCACCATGCGCCAGGGGCCATCGCCGTGGCGGGCGCGCTCATAGGGGACGATGCGGAACGGGGGCGGCACGCCGGCAGTGTACGGCGCGAACTGGAATGGGACGGATTTCGCCTGCCCTTCCGCGCGAGGGGACCCGTCGCCGGAAGCGGCCGTACGATGGCGCGCGATTCCACCACAGGGGTTCGCCCATGGACGCACGCATCTTCATCCAGACCGTCATCGCGCTCGCTTCGGCGTCGCTCGGGCTCGTCGCCGCGCTCGCCTGGAACGAGGCGATTCGCGCCACCATCCGCAAGATCGCGAGCGACGACAGCCTCGCCGGGCTCTACATCTACGCCATCCTCGCGACCGTCATCGCCATCGTGGTCGTGACCTGGCTGGGCTGGGTGGCCGCGAAGATGGGCGGCGAAGCGAAAATCACGCGCGAAGCGGAGGGCTGACCTGCGCCTTCGCGACGGAGCAGGCCGCCCGCGCGATACGGCTGTAACGGATGTAAAGCCTCTCCATCTTTACGGGTCACAACCGTAAACCGGATGCTTGGGTGGTGCGCGTCATCGCCTTCTTTCTGCCGCTCTTCGCGCTGATGATGGCCAGCGCCGGCGTCTTCATCGCGTGGGAAGTGAAGGACCTCCGCAACGGCGACGTGGAGGTGGTGCTCGCGCGCGACTACCCGGCCGCCGGGCAGGCACCGGCCGAGACATCGGCGCAGCCGCAGCTCCGGCCCGGCCAGACCGTCTGCCAGGGCATCCTCCACCAGGCCGAACGGGGCAAGCCGCGCGAAGTGCCGGCCATCTACAAGCAGCAGCGCGAGGTGCTCGGCATCGGCATCGTCGGGGTCGAAAGCATCGACCCGCGCGCCTTCGATGCCGCCGCTGAGACCATCCACACGATGTTCGATAGCAACCCCGGGCTGCTCCAGCCCCTCGTCGACCAGGGGGCGTACGTGGTCATCGCGGACACGGGGCAGGAGGTGGACCAGCTGCCCGAGTTCGCCTGCCTGAAGGACGAGCTGGGCGACGACTTCTTCGCCCACGTCTGTGGCATCGCCGACCACGCCGACTACCCGGTGGTGGCCGTCAACGAAGCGGACCTCACGGGCGACCGGCGCGGCCCCTGCCACGGCCTGAACGTCCTCTACCACGAGCTCGGGCACCTGGTGCAGACGTGGAGCCTTTCGCCGCCTGACTATTTCGACGTGAAGTACCTCTACCAGGACGCGCTGGACGCCGGGAAATACTACCGCCAGTACGCGGCGACGAACGCGAACGAATACTTCGCCGACGGCACACAGTCGTACTTCCTCTACGCCGAGCCCACGGGCTCAAAGGACCGGCTCTGGCTGAAGCGCTACGACCCCAAGCTCTACGAGCTCCTCGCGCGCATCTACGGGGAGTAGGGCGGCCATCGGCCGTCGGCCATCGGCAGGGCAACCCCGTGGGGGGCTGATCCCCTGGGAACTAAGAACTGGGAACTGCGCACTTTACTTTCCACTGGTCCGCAAGCTGCCCCCGGCCGATTCTTCCTGTGATGGCCAGGCAGGCGGACAGGCGAACGGCTTTGGACCGTCGCGGGCGGCGTTGGTTTGCCGGCGGCGTCACCGGGCGTGCGCTCGTGGGCGTGACGCTCGGGGTGATTGGCGGTGGGCTCACGCTTGTCGCGGTCACGGCGGGGGGTTCGAGCCCCACGAAGCCGGCCACGCCCGCCACCAGCGAAAGCATCGCGCCCGGCTTTATCGGCCAGTCCGTGGGGGGCGGCGCCATCGCCGAGCCAACGGGCACGAGCACGGCCGCCGCCGAGGAACACGCGCTCGAAGGCGCCATCGAAGAGCACAAGGCCGACCCGCCGGCGCCCGAGATCGACGACTCCGCGCGCGCCCAGGGCATCACCCCCGACGGCCGCTTCTCCATGCCGCTGGCGGCCTGGACCGCCGTGACCGACCGTTATGGCGCGGCGCGCGGCCCCGGCCTCATCCACGGCGGCATCGACCTCGCGCTCGACGACTACTCGCATTCGCGCGTGTACGCGGCCTGCACGGGCACGATTACGACGGCGACCTACAGCGGCACCTATGGCAACCACGTCATCGTCGATTGCGGCGAAGGCTGGAGCACGCTTTACGGCCACCTCAGCGAGATCAAGCTGAAGGTCGGCGCCGAGGTTACCGTGGGCACGACCGTGCTTGGCATCTCCGGCAGCACGGGCTATTCGACGGGCGAGCACCTGCACTTCGAAATCCGCTGGCAGGGGAGCCCCGTGAACCCGGAGAAGTACCTCGACTTCAAGATTCCTCCGGGGACGCCGCTCTCCAGCGGGCCGCTCATCTTCCCCGGCCAGAAGACGTCGACCCCCGGCACCGGCGCGAGCGCGACCGCCACCGCGACGGAGCCACCGACGGCGACCCCCACGGCCACCGCGACGGCGACGCCCACGCGCACGCCCACACCAACGCCGACCTTCACCCCGACGCCGACGCCGACGCCCCGCGCGCCGCGCTCCACGCCCACGCCGCCACCGAAGGCCAATTTCTAAGTTCCCAGGGGCCAGTGCCCAGTTCCCAGGGGATCGGCCCCGGCGCGGACCGCTGCGCAAGTGGTGCGCGGCTGCGTTAGGATTCGCGACATCCTTCCCCGGGGAATGCTCGCGCCATGGAAAGCTACAAGCTGCTCGCATTCATACACGTCGCCGCGGTCGTGGTCGGGCTCGGCTCGACCTTCGCGTTCCCGTTCCTGCAGGCGGCGGCCGAGCGGTCGGGCGTGGCCGCCACGCGGTTCATGTACGAAGCCGCGCGGCGCATCGAGAACATCGTGATCTTCCCCGCCACGGTCATCATCCTGCTCATGGGGATCGGGCTCATCTTCGATGACAACCTGCCCTACAAGGACGACTTCCCGGCGTGGCTGATGGTCGCGATCCCGTGGTACGTCGCGACGGGGCTCGTCTGGTGGTTCGTGCAGCGGAAGTTCGCCGACCGGGCGCTCGAAACGCTGCGTGGCGTCCCCGACAACGCGCCGCTGCCGGCCGCCTACTTCGAATTCGGGAAGAAGGTGCAGATGGTGGGCGGCATTCTCGGCGTCAGCATCATCGGCATCCTCTTCCTGATGGTGTGGAAACCCGGTCAGTAATCCCGGACATACCGCTGGCGTTCTCACGCGAGACGCGGCACGCGGATGCGCCCGTCTCGAATGGCACCGTTCGCGCAAAAGTGAGCGGAAACTTGTTCTTTTGCTCGCGAATCTACGGCCGCGTTCCGCATAGAGCTTCTGTATAGTTCGAACAACGAACATCACTTCCTTCGTACGTGGTGCCTTTCAACAATGGAAGTGACTGCCGCAACCGGTTGTTCACCGCAATCCAACGCGGTGGACCCTGAACCACGGCAGCGAAGGCACTGTCATGACGGCGATCCGGTCCCTCATTTCGACGCGAACCACGCGCACGCTTCCCGCGGTGCTGCTGGCCTGCGGCGTGCTCCTGCTCGTGCTCGCGGGCCGCGCGGGCGCGGTGCCGGCCCCCGGGCTCACCGGCGCCATCTTCACCACGAACGCGGGCTGCGGCACCGTAAACGGCAACATCTACGACGCGAAGACCGATGTGTACCTCGATGGCGGGCCGTCGAACCCCGGTTCGGCCGGGCTCCCCGACGGCGAGTACTACGTGAAGGTCACCGCGCCCGATGGCACGCTCCTGGGTACTTCCGTGGGCACCGCGGACGAGACGCCGGTCGTCGTCCTGAACGGCGAGTTCGCGCAGTGCTACCAGCTGATGGCCATCCTCAAGCGCGCGAGCAACGGGCTCGCCGGCTATGACGACACGACCAACCCCGGCGGCGAATACAAGGTCTGGGTGAGCCGCGTCTCCACCTTCGACCCGAACGAATCCAAGACCGACAACTTCAAGGTGAAGGCGAGCGAGCCCACCGCCACGGCCACGGCGAGCAACACGCCGGTGGACCCGCCCACGGCCACGCCGACGAATACCAACACGCCCACGGTCACGGCCACTCCGACCAACACGCCGGTGGTTCCGGCAACGCCCACGCCCACGAACACCGCGACGAACACGAACACGCCCACGCCCACGAACACCGCGACGAACACGAACACGCCCACACCCACGAACACCGCGACGAACACGAACACGCCCACGCCGACGGCCACCGCGACGAACACGAACACGCCCACACCGACGGCCACCGCAACGAATACGAACACACCCACGCCGACGGCCACTACGGGCACGGCCACGCCAACGACGACCGCGACGGTGACAGCCACGGCGACGCCGACCGCCGTCTTCACCGCGACGCCGACCGCCGTCTTCACCGCCACGCCGACTGCTGTCTTCACCGCGACGGCGACTGCCGTCTTCACCGCGACACCGCCGCCGGCGGTCACACCCGTGGGGACGAGCCAGGCGGTGACGGTCGTGCCCGCAACGGCGCCGCCATCGGTCGCGACGCAGCAGGCCACGCTTGAGCCGGCCGCGACGCAGAAGCCGACGGATGTGCCGCAGCCGACACAGCCGCCCGCGCGCAACACTTCGACCGCGGGGCTCGCGACTCCGATCGCGCCGTCGGCGGGGTCGGGCGGCGACCCGGCGGGCGGGATACCGATCATCGCGGGTCTGCTCGCGCTGCTGTGCGGCACCGCCAGTGTGCTCGGCACCGCGGCCTGGTACCGCAGGCGCTAAGCCGCCGACCCATCGCCACTCATGCGAACGGGGCTCCCGAATGGGGGCCCTGTTCCGCGTTTTCGAAGGCGTGCCGCCGGGGCCCTTCGCGCGTAGAGTCGGCGCCAGTACGCGGACCGGCAGGAGGGACCCCTTGGCAGCCATCGACTTCATGCGAACGACCCTGGAATTCGTGCATCGCGGCTTCGCGGGCGCGGGCGAAGGGCTCGACGACGACCAGCTTCACTTCGTGCCCGAGGGGCAATCGCACTCCATCGCCTGGTGCATGTGGCACGCCGCGCGCATCGAGGACCTCTTCTTCCAGCAGCTCTTCCAGGGCAAGCCGAGCGAGTGGGATGCGAACGGCTGGGCCGACAAATGCGGCCTCCCCGCGAAGGGGTTCGGGACGAACCAGCCGGCCGATGAGGCGCGCGGCCTGCGCATCGGCAACGTGGGCGAATTCCGGGCCTACCAGGCGAAGGTCGCCGCGCTCTCCGGCGAATTCCTCGCGGGCCTCTCCGATGCCGACCTCGGCCGCGAGGTGAAGCTCGGCGAGAAGACGGAGACGCTCGGCGAATCCATCAACCTCCACCTCGTGATCCACCTCAACGGCCACCGCGGCGAAGTGAACCTGCTGCGCGGCATGATGGGCTTCGCCCCCGTCCTCCTCAACCAGGGGGGATGAGAGAAAAGAGGAAAGAGGAAGGAGAAAAGGGGGCTCGAGTGGGCTTGCCCCGATTTGACGGACAGTGTTCTTAGGCGGCGGGTGCCGTCTCGGGTTGGCGGAGTCTACCAGCCTCGTAGGTGGCGGGGCTCTGGTAGCCGAGGGCGGAGTGGATGCGGCGGCGGTTGTAGAAGACTTCGATGTACTCGAACACCGCCGCCCTCGCCGCCGCCACGTTGGCCAGCGGCACCCGGTAGACGAGCTCCGTCTTCAGCGTCGCGAAGAAGCTCTCCGCCACGGCGTTGTCCCAGCACTGGCGCGGCCGGCTCAACGACTGGCGTATCTGATGGCGTCCGAGCAGCTCGCGGAAGGCGTTCGAGGTGTACTGGCTGCCCCGGTCGGAATGGAAGATGAGCCCGGGTGCCGGGCGGTGGCTGCTGAGCGCCATCTCCGGGCCGCGCTGACGAGCTCGGTGCGCATGTGGTCGCGAACCGCGAAGCCGACTACCCGCCGGCTCGCGAGGTCGATGACGGTGGCCGTGCAGGCCCAGCCCTGCCAGGTGCGAATGTAGGTGATGTCGCCCACCCGAGGCGCTGTCCAGCGGCGCCGCTTCCGGGGCGAAGGCACGCCCCGGGAGGTCAGCGGCAGGCGTGGGCGCGGCCCCGTCGGCGATCGTCGTCCGCTTCGTTCGCCGCTTGTGCCGTCCCGCGAGCCCGGCTTTGGCCATCACCCGGGCGACCCGCTTGCGCGAGGTTCGCACCCCTTCTTGGCGAAGCTGCTGGTGCACACGTGGCGCGCCGTACGTCCCCCGGCTCTGTTCGTGGACCCTGCCGACCTGCTTCGTCAGCACGCCATCTGCCCTGGCGCGCTTCGAGGGCACCGTCTCGGACCATGCGTAGTAGGCGGACCGGGAGACTCCAAGCAGGACGCACGGCTTCCGCACCGTGCCCCCGCCGCCTTCTCCGCCGCGATGAAGGGATACACCCTCACCGGGTCTCCTTGGCGAAGAAAGCCGTCGCTCGCTTGAGGATGTCGCGCTCTTCGCGCAGGATGCGGTTCTCGCGGCGAAGGTACGCCAGCTCCTCGCGCTCGCTGGTCGTCAGGCCCGCGCGCTCACCGGCATCCACTTCCGCCTGTTTCACCCAGCGCGACACCGCCGACTCGGTGAGGTCGAGTTCCCTGGCGATGTCCGACACGCTCTTATCGGTCGTGCGGAACATCGCCACCACCTCGGCTTTGTACTCCTCGGTGAAGGTCCTTCTCGGTCGCCGTGGGCTCATCCAGACACCTCCTCGGGGATCATCCCCTTATCGTTGGTGTCCGTCGATCTGGGGCAAGCCCACCCGCCCGCCGCTGCGGCATTCCCGCGTGCTCCTTTTCTCTTTCCTCCTTTCTCTTATCTCTCAATGACCGCTTCGAAGGCATTCCCCGGCACGCGCTTGAGCTGGTCCAGGTCGGCGTCGTTCCAGCGGCTGTCGGTGGCGCCCGTGATGAACCAGTCGCTGCCGTTGTCGGCGACGATCATGCCGTAGGTCTTGAGCGCTTCGAGGATGACGCGGGCCTGGCCGGTGTAGCCGGAGGTATCGAAATCGGCGCGCAGGCGGAGCCGGAGACCCATCGGCGGCAGGTTCGGGTCGGTCGAAGAGCTGGCGAAGTGCCGTGCGGGGCTGATATAGGCGCGTTGCGTGCGGCTCACGGTGAAGCGCAGGGCGTGGTTGATCGCGCCCGCGCTGACTTCGTCGTAGCGGACCAGGCCGGGAAGGATGGGCAGCCCCGCGGCATCGGCGGAGGTCCAGCCCGCGGGCCGGAGCGCGTTCGAACTCATGTCGAAGACGGCGCCGGAGTCGGCGTTCCAGCCACCCGTGGCCGTGTTCCGGAAGGCGCGGTAGAGCTCGTAGATCCTGCACGAACCCTGCTGCACCACGAGCACGTGGCGGTCGCCGGTGGCGTTGGCCCCGCCCTCGATGGGTGCGTTCGCGGGCACCGGGTACGGCCCGGGGTCGGATTCGTCGCCGTACGCGGTGAAGGTGATGGGCACCATCGGCTGGCTTTCGGGGACGACGATGTAGGGGATGCCGTAAGTGGGGTTCGAGCCGAAGTCGGCGTGGAGGTAGCGCGCGCCGGCGTTGATGCTCGCGATGAAGTTCGCGGAGTTCGGGTGCACAGGCAGCCGCGAGATGTCCATGTTCCACGCGTTGTCCGCGGGGAAGACCTGGCACCCGCCGATGCGCGGCAGGCCCGCGGCGGGCGGCGGTGTCGTCGTTGGTGTCGGCGTCGTGGCCACGGTGGGCGTGCGAGTGGGGGAGGGTGTGGCGGTACGCGTGGCGGTCGCCGTCGCGGGCACCTTGGTAGGCGTGCGCGTGGCCGTCGCCGCCGGGCTGGGGGAAGCAGGCGCGCAGCTGAGGTCGTAGGTCTTGTTGTTCACGCGCGAGGCGCTGAGGCGGGCGCCATCGCAGACGACGCGCAGGCTATCGCCGCCGCGGATGGTGGTGCTGGAGCTCGCGGCGAACACGGCGGCGACGAAGAGAAAGGAGAAAAGAGGAAGGAGAAAAGGCGTGGCCAGCCGCCACACACCACGCATTCCCGTGCGCCCCATGTCGTTCCTCCTGCCTCTTTTTCGGCCTGCAGGCACATTCGTCCGCGGCAGGTGGCGGAACAAGGCACATCCCGTTAACGGGGTGTAAGAGAAAAGAGAAAAGAGGAAGGAGAAAAGGGCTCGAGGCGCGAGGCGGGGGCAACCCCTCGCGGGCGAGCGGATCTGGTACGGGGTGGCCAGCCGCCTGCCACCGAGCGTTCCCGCGTGCTCCTTTTCTCTTTCCTCCTGTCTCTTATCTCTCCCTGGACGCGCGCTCAGCGCGCGTCCAGGGTCCCGAGCAGCAGCTCGGGAGTCGGACCGTCCGCGTCGGTGCGGAGGGCGTAGTCGATGCCGTTGCGCGTCCAGGTGTAGCGGTCGCCGGGGCGGGTGGAGGTGAGTTTGGCGGCGAAGGGGCCGGCGGCGATGGTGAACAGCGGTGTGTCGATCGCGGCCGCGGGGTCGATCACGCCGCCCTTGGTCGAGGCGGTCGCGGTCGCGAAGAACTCCAGGCGGTAGCCGTAGCCTTCGTTGGCGGTGTCGCCGTTCGCGAGTTCGAGGGCGTGCAGGGCGATGCGGCCGCGGAAGCCATCGATGGTGGCCTCGCCGGGGACGTAGAGGGTGGGGCGCGTGCCGCCGCCCTTCGCCAGCGCCGCCGCCAGCGCGTTCGCGGGCACGAGCCCGTTCTCCGGGTCGATGGGGATGGCCACCTTCGTGCCCGGGGCGAGCGCGCCCGCGGCGATGCCATTGGCCTGCTGCAGCTCGGCCGGTGTCGCCTTCGAACCGAGGGCGGATGCGATGGATTCCCAGGTGTCCCCTGGCCCGGCCGTCACGATCACGTGCGACGCCGTCCGCGCGAGCGACTCGGCGGGGGTGCGGGTGGGCGTGCGGGGCGCCGTGGCGGCAGGCAATGGGGTGGCCGGGCCCGCCGTCGTGGTGGCGGCGGCGGTCACGGTCGCGGGCATCGTGGGCAGCGGTGCGAGGTCGTCATCGTCGTCGCCGGCGCAGGCGGCAAAGGCCACGGCGCCGAGGGCAAGCAGCGTCAGAGCAGCGTTCGCGCGAACAGAGCGCACACGGTTACCTCATTCCCCACGCGAGCGAGTGTACGGCGCGCGGCGCGCTCGCGCTGGCAGCCGGTTCGGGCGGGGTGAACCTCAGCGGCGGCGGAGGCGGTCGATGGCCTCGGCGTGCTCCATCCAGTGCGTCTCCAGTTCGAGCAGCACGAACGTCTCCAGCGGCACCTCGTCCGTGCCGAGGAAGGCTTCCCATTCGGGGATGCGCGCGCGGCGCCGTTCGAGCACGGCCGGCGGCAGCGTCCCCAGCTCAAGCTGCACGCGGCGATGGAGCAGGCGCAGGGCATCGGCGAACTCCGCGAGCGTCGTCCGTTCGCGTTCCGCGGTGAGGCAGGGCAGGCCGTCGGGCAGCGGGGCGATACGGGGCGGGTTCGCGGCGGAGAACGTGCGCAGGAGCGCCGGGAGGTCGCGGTCGGCCGGCCCGAGGAGGTGCGAAAGCTGCTCGCGGAGGGTCATCTCGCCGGGGGCTTCGGCCTCATCCAGCTGGCCATCGAGCCCGTCGAGCGCGGCGATGAGGGTTTCGAGGGCGAGGTTCATGCGCTGGCGGGTGTCTTCGAACATCGCGCGCAGGGTAGCAGGCGAGGGCCTCAGCGCGATCGCGGTGAGGGCGGTACGCTTTGGCCATGCACGCCCTTCGCTTCTACGAACCTGGCCGCGTCGCCGTCGTCGACGTCCCCGACCCCCACGCGGGGCCCGGAGAGGTGGTGGTGAAGCTCCATGCCACCGGCCTCTGCAACAGCGATGTACGCGTCTACCTGGGCGAGAAGAAGGCCGCCGCGGGCGTCATCCCCGGGCACGAGCTCTCGGGCGAAGTGGCCGAGGTGGGCGCCGGCGCCGAGGCCACGGTGGGCGAGGTCATCGGCCTCTGTCCCATCCTCTGTTGCGGGCGCTGCTCGTTCTGCCGCGATGGCTTTCGCAACCGCTGCCCGTCGCGCCGCACGCTGGGGTACGACCTCGATGGCGGCATCGCGGAGTACGTGCGCATCCCGCGCGAGCTCGTGGCGATGGGTCACCTGCTGCCCATGGACCCGGCAACGCCGCCGCACCTGCGCGCGCTGCTCGAGCCCTTCGCCTGCGTGCTGAACTCGATCGAATCGCTGCAGGTCGCGGCCGGGAACGCGATGGCGATCGTCGGGGGCGGGCCGATGGGGCTGCTCCACCTGGTGGCGGCGAAGGCGTGGGGCGCGGGCCCCATCCTCGTCGTCGAGCCCGAAGCCGAGCGCCGCGCGGTGGCGCTGGAGCTGGGCGCCGATGCCGTGGCCGCGCCGGGCGAGGCGCTCGCGCTGGGGAAGGATCTCACGGGTGGCGAAGGCTTCCCCGCCGTCGCCGTCGCCGTCGGGTATGCCGATGCCATCCCGCTGGCGCTGGACCTCGCGCGGCGGCTGGGCTGGGTCAACCTCTTCGCGGGCTTCCCGCCGTCATCGATGCACCTGCTGGATCTGAACCGCGTGCATTATGACGAGGTGCGCCTCTTCGGGACGCAGAACGCGCCGTTCCATCTCTATTCGAAGGCGGCGCGGCTCATCCCCCGCCTGCCCGCGCTCGACCGCGTCGTGACGAATCGCTACACGCTGGCGAACGCGGCCGAGGCGTACACGGCGCGCCTCGGCAAGGAAGGGCTAAAGTCGGCGGTGCTGATGGGCTAGACCGGCAGCCAGTACTGGTGGTTGCCGCGCATCACCTTCGCCAGCTGGCCCTGTTCGTACAGGTATTCCAGGTGGGCGATGGTTTCGCCGACGGCGGCGCGCTGCATGTGCGGTTCGAAATCCGAGAGCATGCCCGTCGCCCACTTCACGCGGCCGGCGACATCCCAGGCGGTGGAGCCGCCGCGGTCGACGCAGTTCAGCATCTCGTCCAGGCGCACGGTGTGGTGCTCGTGGATTTCGACGATGCGCTTCTTCAGGTCCTTCGTATCGAACTCGTGCGCGGGGAGCACGTACTTCACGTCGAGGTCGACGAGCAGGTCGAGCGAGCGCATGTAGTCGCCGAGCGGGCTGCCGTGCGTCTGGGCGTTGATGGAGACGTTCGGCGTGATCGTGGGGAGGATGTGGTCGCCGGTGAGGAGGACCTTGTGGTTCGCGTCGTAGAGGCAGATGTGGCCCGGGGAGTGGCCCGGCGTCCAGAGGATTTCGAATTCGAACGGCCCGGCCTTGATCACCTCGCCGCCCTTCACCTGGGTATCGGGGGGCACGGGCGAAACGCGGTCGAGCATGTTCATCGAACCGCGCGCGATGGTCGGCGATTCGAGCGGGGGGACGCCGTTCATCTCCATGAACTTGCCCATCGTGTCGGCCAGGCTCTTGGGCGCGAAGTAGCGGTCGGTGATGACCTCGGCATCCTTTTCGTGAAGGATGACCTCGCAGCTGGAGAGCTGCTTGAGGCGGCCGGCCATGCCGTAGTGGTCCGGGTGGATGTGCGTGACGACGAGCTTGGAGATGTCGTTGGGGTGGGAGCCGTGCTCGGACATGCCCGCTTCGAGGGCGCCGTAGGCATCGTCGGTGTTCCAGCCGCAGTCGACGAGGATGGTTTCGCCGCCGCCCTTGATGAGGTAGGGGAGGACGTAGGGCAGGCCCTTGGTGACGCGCGGCTTCTTTTCGAGCTCGACGCGCAGCTCTTTGGCCTGGGCGAGGGTGAACTGGGGGAAGGGGGTGAGGAGCTGGTAGATGCCGGGGAGGATCTCCACGTGGGCCTGCCGGGGTGCGAAGGCTCGCCGCCCGCGAAGGGTCGGCGGCGGTTGTGCGGCCATCCTACCCGGGCGGCGTGGGGGGCGCGAGCGCGGGTGGCCTACGCCCCCTGCCGTTCGCGGGCCATGCGCCGGCGCGCGCGCCGCAGGGCGATGGGCCGCGCCGCCATCGCCGCCGCCAGCCGCGCGGGCCGGGCGATGATGGCGGGGGTGTTCGCCGGGTCGGCCGCGAAGGCGTGCCCGAGGTAGCGCGCGCCGAGGATCCAATCCGCCGGGTGCGCCGGACGCAGGTAGTGGAGCCCTCGCAGCCAGGCGTTGCTGCGCGCCCGCTTCGCCCGCCCCCGGATCGCCGCCGGCACGCGCTCATCCGCCAGCCAGCGTTCGACGACCAGCCGTTTGCGCGCGACGGCGAATTCCGGCGCCATGCTCTGGTTCTCGTCGCGGATGCGCACGGCCGCGAGCGTTTCGGGGATGGCCACGAAGACGCCCCCGGTGACGGCGATGCGCAGCCAGAGGTCGTGGTCGTGCACCCATTCGTGCAGCAGCCCGCCGGTGCGTTCGTACGCGCTTCGGCGGATGAAGGCGGCCGGCTGGTTGATCACGTGGTCGGCGTTGAGGATGGCGGCTTCGAGGCTGAACGGGCGCGCTTCGCCCCACCAGATGACGCGCCCGCGATTGTCGATGCCCGCGCTCGCGCCGTAGATGACGTCGGCCTCGGGGTGGGCGGCGAAGGCGGCCACGGCGCGCGCGATGGCGCCGGGGAGGTAGCGGTCGTCGGCGTTGATCCAGGCGAGGATGTCGCCCCGGGCCTCGGCCCAGCCCGCCTCGATCGCTTCGAAGGGGCCGTCGTCGGGCTGCGCGTGCCAGCGAATGCGGTCCCCGAAGGATTCGAGGATGGCGGCCGTGGCATCGGTCGATCCGGCGTCGCGCACGATGCATTCGACTCCAGGGTAGGACTGCACGAGCACGGACGTGATGGCGCCGCGCAGGTAGCGGGCGCTTTCGCGCGCGGGGATGACGACGGAGACGAGCGGTTCGCCGCTTTCCGGGGGCATCAACGGCCCAGGATGGCGCCCACGTAGCCGCGGGCCATCCCTCGGGCAGTGCGGTAGGCCCAGTACACGCGTTCGAAGCGGTGGAGCGCGCGTGAGCCGATCCCCCGGAGGACGAACGGTGCGTTCGCGGGGCATTCCGCGATCGCTCGCGTGAAACAGATGGCGGCCCAGCGCCAGTGCCGGGGGTCGCTCGGGCGCAGCAGGTCGAAGCCCCGGAGGTAGGTGTTGCTCAGGGTGCGGGCACGTTCGGCGCGCAGCTCGGGCAGCACATCCGGCCGGGCGAAGTAGCGGTGCATCATCGCCACGCGCGCGGGGATCATGATGCCGGGGAAGGTGTGGATGTGGCCGCGCACATCGCGCACGTTGGCGAGATGCTCGGGGATGGCGACGAATTCGCCGCCGGTGGTCGCGATCGTGAGCCAGAGCTCCTGGTCGTGCGTCCAGGCGGGGTAGAGGCCACCCGCGGCATCGACCGCCGCGCGCGACATGAAGCTCGCCGACTGCATGATGATGTGGTCGCAGTAGATGAGTGACGCGGCGAGGGTGAACTGCCGCGCGACGACGAGCTGGGAGACGCGGCCGGTGTCGTCCATCAGGCCGCAGGCGCCGTGGATGACGGCCGCGCCGGGGTGGGCTTCGAAGGCCGCGACCGCGGTGGCGACGGCGCCGGGCTCCCAGGTGTCGTCGGCGTTGAGCCAGGCAAGGATGGCGCCGCTGCCCATCGCCCAGCCCTTGGCGATGGCCTCGAAGGCGCCGGCATCGGGCTCGGAGACCCACCGCACGCCGCGCGATTCGTACGCGCGCAGCAGTTCGACCGTGCCATCGGTGGAGGCGGCATCGACGACGATGCATTCGAGTTCCGGATAGTCCTGGGCGAGGATGCTTTCCAGCGTGGCCGGCAGATAGAGCGCGCGGTTCTTGCAGGGCACGACCACGGTGACGCGCGGCCGCGTCGTCGCGAGCGGTTCGCGGGGGGCCGGTTCGCCCTCGGGCGGAGCTGCGAGACGGGGTGTGCTGGATTCGGCGACGCGCAGGCTTTCGGCCAGTGACCGCGAACGGGCGTGCGAGGGACGGGGGTATGCGGTGCCCGGGGCTGGCGCCGTGACGGCCGGTGCGGACGGGGCTTCTCGTACGAGCAGGCTCACCGTCCCCCCTTGTGGTGGCGCCGCGGCCATTCCCGCTCGATATGGCGACCGTGGCCATGCTACCCCCGCGCGCGCTCTGGGGCCACCCTTTCGCGTCGAAAATTGGCGCGTTGCTCGCGTGCGATTCGCCGGCGAGCGATGACGGTCAGGCGGGGAGGAAGCCGCGGGCGGCGAGGAGCGCGCCGGCGCGGGTGGCGAGGGCGCCGGGCATCGCCATGCAGGCCTCGATGTCGGCGGGCGTATCGAGGTCCAGCTCCAGCGGCGGGCTCTCGAAGGCGGTGATGACCATGCCCGCGGCGGTCGCGGCCGCGACGTGCCGTTCATAGCTGCCGGGCCCGTAGGCGAGCGCGAAACGGCCGGCGGGCCGCAGCAGCATCAGGTTCGTGCCGCCATCGACGCTGCGAACGAGCGTGGCCGAAGGTGCCGGGAGGGCCGCGCTTAAGAACCCCTCCAACAGTTCGCGCGTTGCGAAGGGGAGGTCCGCATGGAGGATGGCGATGCCGCCTTCGGGCTCGCCGAGGATGGCGAGAGCGTGTTCGAGCTGCGGGTTGAGGCCGCTGCGCGCCGGGTCCTCGGCGATGACGCGCGCCCCGGCGGAGGTGGCGATGGCGGCGGCAGCCTCATCGGCGGTGAGCACGACGACGGGCGAAAAGACACGGCGGCTGGCCTCGAGCACGGTCGTGAAGGTCGCGCGGGCGAGCGCCTCGCGCGTGGCGCCATCGAGCCGTTCGCTCAGGCGGCCCTTCGCGCGGTCCAGCCGGTTCACGGGGATGAGCGCGGTCGTCATGGCGCGTCAGTATGGGGCGGGCGCCGGCTCTCGGCCACGGCCGACTGGCCGTCGGCCATCAGCTGTCGGCTGTCGGCCATCGGCAACCTCAGTTCCCCCCGGGGTTGATCCCCTGGGAACTGGGAACTGGAAACCGGGAACTCGCTCGCGCTACGGCGTCCGCGTCGCCGTCGGCGAAGCCGCCGGCGTCGTGGACCCCGTAGCGGAAGGCGTGGGCGACGCCGTGCTCTTCTCGATGTAGTCGTCGATCGCCTTCTTCCAGTCGTCGTTGCTGGCGAGCGCGCCGGATCCGATGGACTGGTCGTTGAAGAGGAAGCTCGGGGTCGAGCGCAGGCCGTACTGGGTGGCCTTGCGGTTGTCGGCGGTGACCTTTTCGAGGGTGGCGGGGTCGCCCAGGCAGGCTTCGAACTTCGCCGTGTCCATGCCGAGGTCGCCGGCGTACTCCTTCAGCTTCGCTTCGGTGAAGCGGCCGGCGTTGAGCTTTTCGTTCTTGTCCTGCCCGGCTTCGGCCTGGACGAGGTAGAGCTTGTTGTGGAACTCCCAGAACTTCGCCTGGTCGGCGGCGCAGGTGCTGCCCTTGGCGGCGGCGACGGATTCGGCGCCGAGGAGGGGGAGGTTGTTCCAGATGAGCTGGACCTTCCCGGTCTTCACGTAGTTCTCAACGATGTAGGGCTCGGAATCGGCCGTGTACTGCAGGCAGAACGGGCACTGGAAGTCCTCGAACATCGTGATCTTGAGGGGGGCATCGTCCTTGCCGAGCTTGACGCCGTTCGCGAGCTCGAGGGGGAGGTCCTCGCGGGCCTTTTTCATCTCATCGACGCGGTGGCCGCCATCGGAGCTGGTGGCGATGAGGATGCCGAGGACGACGATGAAGACGACGACGAGCCCGGCGACGATGAGGGTGAAGGGGCGGAAGAGGAAATCCATGCCGCCGCCGCCTCCGCCACCGCCGCGGCGGGGGCCGCCGGGAGCGGAGCGGGCACTCTTCGCGCGCTGCTGCGCGGCGGTGTTGCGCGCGTTGCGCATCTGGTCACGTCGGGCCTGGCGATTGGACATGGGTGTTCAGGTTCCTGTGGGGGCGAGATTCGGCGCGCGCACACAGCCGCGCGCGCCGCGAAGGGGTGGCAACGATGGTAGCAGGGGATTGGGTAACGGCGAGCGAAGCTCGCGGGGAGCTGTTAGCTACGAGCTGTTAGCTACTGGCTGCTAGCTCTTAGCGTGACCACACGCGTGGCTGCTTGAGCCGGAAGGCCGGCGCCGTCTCGCGCGTGGCCACGGCTAACAGCTAACAGCTAATAGCTAATAGCTAACAGCTACCCCCCCGGCTTCATCACCGCGATCCAGGCCATGAGCGGGATGCTGGCTACGAGGAGGGTGCCGAAGACGAGGGGCACGCGGTCGTCGAGGATTTCGCGGAGCTCGGGGGTCTTGCGGGCCATCGGCCGTCGGCTGTCGGCCGTCGGCACGTGACCACATGCCCGCCTTGTCGCGGACTTCAGCTAAAGCCCCGCGCCTGGCCACGCCGATGGCCGACAGCCGACGGCCGACAGCTACCCCGGCTTCATCACCGCGATCCAGGCCATGAGCGGGATGCTGGCCACGAGCAGGGTGCCGAAGACGAGAGGCACGCGGTCGTCGAGGATTTCGCGGAGCTCGGGGGTCTCTTCGCCCTTCTTCGCGGCGATGAGTGACGCCAGGCGGGCGCGGCGCAGGCCGAACCCCAGCAGCGGCAGGCAGACCAGGTAGAAGAAGATGAAGAGGAGCACGAGCGCGGCGAGCCAGCCCGTCTTCACGAAGTTCAAGTTCTGCGCGGCGGCCCAGAAGAAGCCGGTGACGCCGGTCGCCATCGCCCCGGGGAGGAGGACGCGGGTCTCGCTGTTCGCGGCCTCGGTGAGGCAGTACATCTGGTACTTGACGTCCTTCGAACGCCATGCGCGGAGGATGAGGGGGTAGGTCGCTCCCAGCCCGGCCCCCAGCCACGCGAGCGAAAGCATGTGCAGCAGCCGCCATTCGTCCACGCCCCCGACGATACGGCGCGGGCGGCTAACGGCGTACGCGGACGGTGCTTAGCGGGCGGCCACCTCGGCGCGGATGAAGTTGCAGATCTCGGCGACGGGCCCTTCGCCCTGCAGCCCCGAATGCATCTGGTTGATGGTGACGGCCACGGAGAGCCGCCGTTCGGGGTCGGCCCAGCCGACGGAGCCGCCGGCGCCGGGGTGCCCGAAGGTCGTGAGCGAAGGTCCGAGGGCGCTCGCGCCGGCCTCTTCGGACCCGCCGAGGAAGAAGCCGATGCCCTTGCGCAGGCGCTGGCCGAGCACCAGGTCGACGCGGTCGGTCATGAGGCGGTACATGTGCGGGATGCGTTCGGCGGTGACGATGCGCACGCCATCGATTTCGCCGCCGTTGGCCAGCGCGCCATACATCCGGGCGAGGGCGCGCGCGGTGAAATGCCCGTTCGCCGAAGGCAGGCAGGCGCGGCGCGTGCGCGCATCGTTGAAGGTGAAGTTGGTGCGCATCGGCATCGCCTGGAAGATCGGGTGGTCCGGCCCCAGCGCGGCCGCGGGATTGGGCGTGCCGGGCGCCGGCGGCGGCGCGTTCCTGAGGGTGGTGAGCCGCTCATCGACGCCCTCGGGGATGCCCATGAACATCGAATCGCCCACCCCGAGCGGGCCCGCCAGGTCCTCGGCGAGCCACTCCTTGATGTGCCGGCCGCTCGCCTTCTGGATGATGCCGCCCGCGACCCAGGCATAGGTGAAGGCGTGGTAGCCCGTGTTCGTGCAGGGCGGATAGGCCGGGGCCTGCGCCGCGATCCAGTCGAGCGCGCCCTCCCAGTCCTCGATGAACTCGAGCGTGAACGGCCTGGGGACCGCGTGCAGCCCGGCCTGGTGGCTCATCGCCTGCGCGACCGTGACCTCGCCCTTGCCGTTCTGTGCGAACTCGGGCCAGTACTTCGCCACGGGCGCGTCGTAGTCGAGCTGGCCGCGGTCGGCGAGCATATGGAGGATGGTCGCGGCGACGCCCTTGGTGGTGGAGAAGCTGCTGAAGAGGCTCTCCGGGCCCACGCGCCGTTCGTCATGGGCGCCCATCTGTCCGTCCCAGGCATCGACGATGAGCTTGCCATCGCGATAGGCGCAAACCTGCGTGCCGATCTGGCGGCCCTCGGCGATCTGCCGCGCGATGAGCGCCTTCACCTTGCCGTTGAGTTCGCTGTCCATGGTCAAATCCCCCGGGGCGGCTTCGCGGCGGGAGTCTACGCCCGGGGTGGTGCGAGGAAAAACGCGAGTTTGCGGCGCTTTCGAGGCTCTTTCGCCGCGGCGCGCGAACGCACAGAATCCGCGCATGGAGCTGTACGAGGTCATGCGGAGCGCGTTCTCGGCGCGCGAATTCACCCCCGAGCCCGTGGATGACGCCGTCCTGGCGCGCATCCTGGAGAACGCGCGCTTCGCCCCCAGCGGCGGCAACCGCCAGGGCGGGCACGTCATCATCGTCCGCGAACAGGCAACGAAGGACGCCATCGCGGAGTTGGCGAAGGAGCCCGCGAAGCGCTACGGCGCGCAGGTCGCGGCGGGGGAGTTCCCCTGGAACACGGTGGTGCCGACGAAGCTCACGCCCGAGCAGATCGCGGCGACGGAACCGCCCCGCGGGCTCAGCGAACCGTACCGCCGCGCGCCCGTGGTCATCGTCGTCTGCGTGGACCTGCGGGTGGTGGCCTCGGTCGATAGCGAGCTGGCGCGCGTGGGCGTGATCAGCGGCGCGTCGATCTACCCGCTGGTCTGGAACATCCTCCTGGGGCTGCGGGCCGAGGGCCTCGGGGGCACGCTCACGACGATGCCCATCGCGCGCGAGCCCGAACTGCGTGCCCTCATGGACATCCCCGAAGGCGTGGCGGTGGCGGCGCTCATCCCCGTCGGCCACCCGTCGCGCACCCTCACCAAACTCCGCCGCAAACCCGTCCGCGAATTCGCCACCCGCGAACGCTGGGGGGGAGACGCCTTCGGCTGAGAGAAAAGAGAAAGGAGGAAAGAGAAACGGAGTGGCCAGCCGCCACGGCTGGCGGCGCCGGGGTTGATCCCCTGGGAACTGGGAACCGGGAACTGGGAACTTCTTTTCTCCTTCCTCTTGTCTCCTTTCTCTACGCCCCGTTCGCCGAGCCCCGCTCGGCGAACGGCGGCGTCTCCCCCTCGGGGACGGAGACTTCGAAGATGTTGAGCGTCATCGAGACGAGGCCGTAGTAGCCGGTGATGCCCACGACATCGACCAGGCCGCGCTCGCCGAGGATGGCGATGGCGCGGGCGTAGGTGGCATCGGAGAGGCGCTTCGTGGCGAAATACTCCGTAATCACGTCGTGGACGATGCGGTAGTCCTCGCGCTCGAAGGTAGGCGTGGCGCCGGTGCGGATCGCTTCGATGATGTCCGCCGGGAGGCCGGCCTGCAGCCCGAGGCGGGTGTGCGCCCAGAATTCGAACTGCGATCGCCATTCGCGACCCGCGAGCAGGATGGCGAGCTCGGACACGTCGCCGGGGAGGGAGGTGCCGAAGCGGCAGTAGGCGCCGACCTTCTGGGCTGTATCGGCCAGGCCGGGGGCGCGCAGCCACGCTTCGAAGGGTCCGCGCATGCCGCCGCGCGGGCCGCTTGTGATCTCGTTGGCGATGCGCTGCTGCTCGGCGCTGAGGGTGAGGGTTTCGAAGGGGGCGAGTCGGGCCATGGCGGCGCTCCGGGAGGGTGATGGCGGCATCGGAACCGATGCGGGGGCGGCCCGTCAAGGCGCGTGCTTGCCGCGGGCGGCGGTATACTCCCGGCCATGCCCGAATCCGAGATCCCGCCCGGCATCGCCTACCCCGCCGTCGCGCGCTTCTTTCGCGACCACGTTCCCGGCGCCGATGGCGACCTCGCCTTCACGCTCATCGGCGAGGGGCGTTCGAACCTGACCTACGCCGTCACCTGCGGCGGCCAGAAGTGGGTGATGCGACGGCCGCCGCTCGGGCACGTGCTGCCGACGGCGCACGACATGGTGCGGGAGTACCGCGTGATCTCGGCGATGGACGCCCAGGGCTTCCCCGTCGCCCACCCGATCGCGCTCTGCGAGGACCCGGCGGTCAACGACTATCCGTTTTATGTCATGAGCTTCGCCGACGGCCGCATCCTCACCTTCGATGACCACGCCGGGTACGCCGAGACCGCGCCCGAACGCGAGAAGATCGGCCACGCGCTCGTGGATACGCTCGTGCAGCTGCACGCCATCGACTACCAGGCCGCGGGCCTCGGCGATTTCGCCTTCAAGCCCGAGGGCTACCTCGAACGGCAGCTGCGGCGCTGGGGCGAGCAGTGGGAGCGTTCGAAGACGCGCGACCTGCCGGAGGTGGACGAACTTTCGCGGCGGCTGCGAAAGGCGCTGCCGCCATCGCCGCCGCCGACGCTCGTGCACGGCGATTACCGGCTCGGGAACATGGTCCTCGCGCACGACGACCCGGGCCGCGTGGTGGCGCTGCTGGACTGGGAGATGTCGACGCTGGGGGACCCGCTCTCGGACCTGGGCTACACCATTATGTATTGGGGCCAGGAGGGCGACCCGGAGCTGCGGCTGCTTTCGAACGAGGAGAGCCGCGTGACCGCGCGCCCGGGCTTCCTTTCGCGCGACGAGCTGGTGGCCGAATACGCGCGCAAGAGCGGCCGCAGCGTGGACCACATCGAGTTCTACGAAATCTTCGCGAACTACAAGATCGGGATCATCATGGAGGGCATCCACGCCCGCTACCTGGCCGGCGAAACCGTCGGCGACATCTTCGACGACGCGGGCGAAGTGGCGGCCTGGATGCTGGAGAACGGGCTCGCGGTGGCGGATCGAGCGCAGTCCCCCGCGTTGCGGGGGAGCTGATAGCTGTTAGCTGCTGGCTATTAGCGTGACCACACGCGGACATTTGTGGCTGGTTGGCGGCCGAAAGCTTCGCGACGGGTCACGCTAATAGCTAACAGCCAGTAGCTAATAGCTGCGCGCTACCATGCGCGCCCGAATTTCTCCCGCGACGTCACCTCCGCGACGGCCTTGCGGCGGTTCTTGCCGAGTTTCACGGCGGGCCAGCCCATGGGGATGACGGCGTGCACGGCCATGTCGGCCGGCAGGTCCAGCAGCGGCGCGACCTTCTCTTCGTTCAGGCGCCAGCGGGTTGTGAGCACCGTGCCCAGGCCCGCGGCGTGCGCGGCCAGCAGGAGGTTCTGCACGGCCGGGTAGATCGAGCCCGCCGTCGCCGCATCGCCCGCGCGCCCTTCGCCGAACGGCAGCGTCGAGCAGACGGCGATGAGCACGGGCACGTCGGCCCAGTTCTGGCGGTCGGGCGCGGACTGTCCGCGCGGCTGGCCCGTCATGTCGGACTGGATATCGGCGATGGCGCGCTTCGTTTCGCGGTCGCGAATGACGATGAAGTGCCAGGGCTGGACGTTGCGAGCGTTGGGGGCGCGCGTGGCGACGCGCAGGATGCGGGCGATGAGGTCGTCGGGGACGGGCTGGTCGGTGAAGGCGCGGACGGCGCGCTGGGTGGCGGCCAGCTGTTCGAGGGCTTCGAGATCCATTGGGGACTCCTGTCGCGGCGATGTGCCGGGATTGGTGGCGGCACTGTAGCGCAGGTGGCTGTCGGCCGTCGGCTCTTGGCCGTCGGCGTGGCCAGCCGCGGGGCAGGTGTGGCCGTCCGCCGGCGACCGAGGCATGTGGCACCAGCCGACAGCCGACGGCCGCCTGCGCTACAGGTCGAGGATGAGCCCGTCGTGGGCGAACGTGATGCCGGGGATGGGCGCCGTCTCGGCGGCGAAGGCGAGCATCTCCGTGTTCATGTGCGTAACCACCAGGCGCGCGCAGCCGAGGCGAGGGAGGTTTTCGCGCACGGTTTCGAAGGCGAGATGGAATGGCACGCGCCGTTCGCGGACGTATCCTTCGCACACGAACAGGTCCGCGCCGGTGGTGACATCGGTGAGGGCATCGGTCCAGGCGGTGTCGCCGGAATAGGCGAGCGAGCGGCCGGCGTAGTCGATGCGCAGGGCGAGCGAGGGCGCGCCGCTGGCATGGTCGGCTTCGACGGCACGGATGACGGCGGGCCCGAACGGCGCGGGTTCGCCGGGCACGAGTTCGGTGACGTGGGTGGCGAACCTGCGTGTCGCGGTCGCGCTGCCGGGGAAGAGCACCTCCATCGCGCGCACCAGCCGTTCGCCCGTGCCCACCGGTCCGGCGACGTGCAGGTCCTGTTCGCGGCGGTTGAACTGGCCGTGCAGGACGAGGAACGGGATCCCGCCGAAGTGGTCGCCGTGGAGGTGGCTGACGACGATGTGGCCGATGCTCCCGGGATCGACCCCCGCGCGGGCCATCGCGTGCAGGGACGTGGCGCCGCAATCGACCATGAGCGGCGCCGGCCCGCCTTCGAGGAGCATGCACGCCTGGAAGCGGCCGCCGCTCGCGAACGCATCGCCCGAACCGAGGAAGCGGAGAGTGGCGGTCACGGTTCGCCTTCGTGGAGGAGGCGGGCGAGCGCGTCGCGGAGGGCGGGCACGGTGTCGACGTCGGCGTGGGGGACTTCGTCGTGCGCGCGGGGCTGCTGGTTCGCGTGCCGGCCGGTGCGCAGGCGGATGGCGGCCATGCCCAGCCAGCGCGCGGGCGCGATGTCGTTGTCGATGCGGTCGCCGACCATGATCGTCTTCTCCGGTGCCACGCCGAGGTCGTCGCAGGCGCGAAGGAAGAGGCGGACGTCGGGCTTGCGCAGGCGGTGATGGCCGGTGACCTCGCGATGGCTGAAGAGCGCTCCGCAGCCCAGGGCATCGAGCTCGGCGACCACGCGCGCGGGCTGGTTCGCGGCGAGCCCGAGGAGGATGCCCTCGCCGTGGAGCCACCGCAGGAGGTCGACGATGCCGGGGCGGAGCTCGATGCCGCCGCGCTCGGTCTGTCGCCGGGCACCAGCCTCGGGGTTGCGGAAGCGCGCCATGACGCGGGCGGCGAGGGCGGCATCTCCGCCGGCGAGCGTCCAGGTGATGGCGCTGTAGGCGTCCGGGGCGAAGGCGGCGACGGCGCGGGCGTCGGCATCGGCATAGGCGGCATCGGAGACGGCCACGCCCTCGGCCCCGAACGCCGCGCGAATATCGCGGTCCACGAGCTGCTCGAAGCGGACCTCGGTATCGATCGGCCCGCCGACATCGAAGAGCACGGCGCGGAACATGGCGGGATATTGGGAGAGAAAAGAGAAAAGAGGAAGGAGGAAAGGGTGCGCGAGCGGGCGGTGTGGATGGCGGCGGGGGATAGCGGCGCGGCTCCCGCCGGGTCCCCAGCCGACGGAGCGGGACGGGCGCCGCGGCGTGCACAGGCCGCACGTTGAATCTAACCGGGCGGCGAGACGGACCGGACTGCCGTTGTTAAGGCGCTCGACGAGATCGAAGATGAGTTCGGCCGGGGCTGAGACGCGATTAGGTTCCAGCTCAAGAATATCGAGCTATCGCGGCGTCGGCACGATTGGACACTCACGGGAGACGGCAGTGGCTATACACAGGGGCTGGGCGCCCGAGGACGATCCGATCTACTCCGAGCCCTTCACGATATCTCCGCTGAGAGGGACCGCCGGGTCGACGAAGCTTTCCGTCGCTACAGAGGCGGGGAAGAAGGCCACCAAGGCCTCTACGAAGAGGGCGGTGGAGCAGGAGACGAAGGACACGCAGGGCTAGCCTTCGAGGCAGGCCCCGCGCGCGCACTCGCCCCTCCGGGCTCGGCCAACCACTCCCGGGTGCCGGGAGCCGAGGGCCGGCCATGCGCGCCCGCCGTCACGCGCGCCGTGAAACACGCGCGCCAGGCAACTGTTTCACGCGATGTTTCACGCCTGGCCGGGGCGGCACAATCACGCCCGGAGCGAAGCTAAGAGCCGTGTTTCACGGGCTGTTTCACGGCTTCGGACGCCCGTCGCAGGCGTCCAATGTTTCACGGATCGGCACGCGTTTCGGCACGCCCGGCGACGTCTGGCCCACACGCCTTAGCGCCATCGCCCGAGCCGTCGCGCCCACCCTTTTCTCTTTCCTCCTTTCTCTTTTCTCTCTTGCCGCGCGTAGACTCGCGCGGCAAGGAGACCCCCATGAGCAGCCAGCACGTCACCCATGCCGATACGGTCCCGCCCCCCGCCATCGAGGAGGTGAGCCGCGGGATCTATGCCTACATCCAGCTCGATGGCAGCTGGTTCCTGAACAATGCCGGCTGCCTCGTCGGCGAGCGCGACGCAAAGCTCATCGATACGACGGGGACGGAGGCGCGGGCGCACGCCTGGCAGGCGGCGGTGCGATCGCTCACGGACCACCCGGTGACGGCGCTCATCAACACGCATCACCACGGCGACCACACCAACGGCAACTTCGCCTGGGCGCCGGGCACGCCGATCATCGCGCACGAAAAATGCCGCGAGGAGGTGCGCGCTTCGCGGCCGTTCCGGCGCTCGCCCGTGTTTCCCGAAACCGACTTCGGCGACTGCCCGCCCACGCCGGCGACCATCACCTTCGAGGACCGCATGGCCGTCTACGTCGACGACCTGCGCGTGGAGCTGATGTTTGTGGGCCCGGCGCACACGACGAACGACGTCGTCTGCTGGATCCCGGAGCGCAAGCTGCTCTTCAGCGGCGACCTCGTGTTCAACGGGGGCACGCCGTTCGCGCTCTTTGGGTCGATCGGCGGGTGGCTGGACTCGCTCGCGCGGCTGGAGGCGCTGGGGGCGGAGACCATCGTCCCCGGGCACGGCGCGGTCTGCGGGCCGGAGGTGTTCGCGCAGATCCGGGCGTACCTGGAGTTCGTTCGCGAGCACGCGGGGCGCGGGTACGAAGCGGGGACGCCGCCGCTGGCGCTGGCGCAATCACTCGACCTCGGCCCCTTCGCGGACCTCTGCGACCCCGAACGGATCGTCGGGAACCTGCACCGGGCGTACTCGGAGCTGCGAGGCGAGCCGCGCGGGGCGTCCCTCTCGATGAACACCATCTTCCCCGAGATGGTGGAATGGAACGGGGGGAAGGCCCTGCGCTGCCTGGCGTAGCCAGGCAGCGCGGGAGAGAAAGGAGAAAAGAGGAAGGAGAAAAGGCAGGCCCGAGGGATGAGGAATGAGGAATGAGGGTGTGCGGGCATGGTAGGCGCGCAGGTGGCTATCTGACTATGGATGAACGTACGAGGGGCTGTTGGAAGCTAGCATGGCAGGCACGGCAGTGGTGGAAACACCGGTGACATAGAACACCGATAAAGGTGCAAAGGAGGTCACACCCGACGGCCGACAGCCGATGGCCGATGGCCGCGAGCTACGCGAGCGACTTCAGCGCGTAGGCCAGGGCGAATGTGGCGACGGCGGCCACGAGCCAGAGGTGCTTCAGCCAGGGCCGGGCGTTGGATGCGGGTGTGGGTGCGGGTTTCGCGCGCTTTTTCGCCATCTCAGCCGCCCGTGATGCGTTCGACCACGCCCTGGCGATGGAAGATGCGGGGGAGGCGCCCCGTGAGCGCGGCGAAGGTGTCCCACGGGATGGTCCCGGCGGCCGTCGCGACGTCGTTGGCGGTGATGCGCTCGCTGCCCTGGCTGCCGAGGAGGACGGCTTCGTCGCCTTCGAGGGCGCCGGGCAGGTCCGTCACGTCGGCGACGAACTGGTCCATCATCACGCGCCCCACCATCGGGCAGCGGCGCCCGCCGATGAGCACTTCGCCGCAATTGCCCAGGTGGCGCGACCAGCCGTCGGCGTACCCGACGGGCACGAGCGCGGCGCGGGATTCGCGGCTGGCCCGCCAGGTGAGCCCGTAGCTGACGCCTTCGCCCGGCGCGATCGTCGAAACGCGCGCGAGGCGGGCCTTTACGGAGAGGATCGGGCGCAGCGCAGGCCCGGGTGTGTTCGATGGCAGCACGCCATGCAGCGCGAGCCCGATGCGGACGCCTTCGAAGCGGAGCCCGGTGCGGCGCAGCGCGGTGGCGGAGTTCGCCGTGTGGCGATAGGGAATCCATGGCAGCCGGCCGGTGGCGTCGCGGAAGAGCGCGGCCTGGGCATCGCTGAAGGAGTCGTCGGGTTCGTCGGCGTTCGCCATGTGGGTGCTGATGCCCTCGATTTCGAGCGCGGGCAGCCCTCGGAGGGCCTCGGCGAGCGCGACGCCCTCCTCGAGGGAGACGCCGTCGCGGTGGAGGCCGCTATCGATATGGATGTGGATGCGCGCGGTGCGCCCGGCGCGAACCGCCGCCGCCGACATCGCCCGGCCAAGCGCGAGGGAGTGGCAGGTGAGCGTGAGGTCGTGCGCGAGGGCGGCGCCGGCGTCCTCCGGGAAGGCGTGGCCGAGCACGATGACGGGCCGCCGGATGCCGAGCTCGCGCAGCTGCACGGCCTCGGACACCCACGCGACCGCGAATCGCTCGACGCCGGCCGCTTCGAGCGCGGGCGCGACCCCTTCGATGCCCGCGCCGTAGGCGTTGCCTTTGACCACGACGATCGTCTCGGAGCCGGGGCCGATGGCGCCGCGCAGGGCCGCGAGATTGTGGTCGAGGGCATCGAGGTCGATTTCGATCCAGGCGTTGCGCGCGCGAGTGGCGTCGGCGAGCGTGAGCCGGGGCGGAAACGCGGGCGTCGGGCGGGTCGGATCGGGCATTGCGATGGAGGCGGGAGCGGCGGGCTCGGCGAGTTCGGTCACGCGGGGGAAAACCCACCTTTTCTGCGCCGTAACGCGGTTTTGACGGCCCGGGTACCCGTTCCTAGCATCGGCGCGGTGCGGACCATACGCAATGCTTTCGGCGTGTCAGGACGGGCGCGGCGCGTCACGACCCTCTTCGTGGCCGCGGCCGGGCTGCTCGGCGTGGCGCTGGTGGTCGCGCTCACGCTCGGGCGGGGCGATGAACCCCCCGCGCGCGCCGGCGAAGGCCCGGGACCGGCTGTCCTGACGCCCACGGCCACCATCGAGACGGTCACAGTGACGGCGACGGCGACTCCGGTGATGACCGCGCAGGCCGGGCCGCCGCCTTCGCTGACGGAGGCGGCGAGGCTCCTGCGCGAGGGCGACTTCGAGGCCTCGGTGCGCGCATTCCAGGCGGTTTCGGCGCAGGCGGCGGGCGTCGAACGCGCCGCGGCGCTGACCGGCGAGGCGAACGCGCGACTCGAGCTGGGCGACCGCGAGGCGGCGTTGGCGGCGCTCCGTTCGGCGGTCGATGCCGCGCCGCTGCCTTCGCTCGAAGGCGTCCGGGCGCGCTACCTCCTGGGGCGGGCACTGAACGAGTCGAAGGCGTTCGTGGAGGCGCGGACGGTCCTGGAGCCCGCGAAAGGTATGGAACCCCTCGCGGCTTATGTAGCGTACGAAGCGGGTAAGGCGGCCATCGGAGCGGGCGACCGGGAATCTGCGGCCGCTGCGTTCGAGCTCGCCGCCCGGCCGGACGTGTCCATTTCGCTGCGAACGACGGCGCTGCGGGCGCTCGCGGACCTTGCCCCGAACCCGGCGGCGAAGGTGGCGGGGTTGGAGCGCGAACGGGCCGTGCGCGAGACCTCCGGGCTGCTCACGCTCCTCGCCACGGCACGCGCGGAGGCGGGTGACGCAAGGGGCGCCGAGGCCGTCTTGCGGCTGCTCATCGCGCGCTACCCGGCGTCGGTGGGCGCGCTCGAGGCGGTTCGCAAGCTTGGGGTCGCGGGCATGGCGGTCGATGCCGGGGAAGCCGGGCTCGTGTACTACCGGCACGGGCAGCTCGCGGACGCGCGAAAGGCGCTGGAGGCGGGCGTGACCGAGAGCGGCGTCGCGGACGATGTCATGGGCTGGCGCTGGTACTACCTGGGCGCGACGTACGAGGACCTGGGGCTCGCGAAGGAAGCGGTCGCGGCGTACGACCGCGCGGCGTCCCTGGCCGACGCTGCGTTCCGCCACCGCGCCCGCTACTGGGCGGCGCGCGTGACGGAGGGCATGGACGACGCTCGCGGGGCATCGGCGCGATATCGCGGCGTCGTCTCCGGCGGCGCTGGCGAGTTCGCGGCGGAGTCGGCGTTCCGCGCGGGATTCGTGCTGCTCGATGGCGGCGACGCCGAGGGGGCCATCGCCGCCTGGTCCGAGACCGGCACGACCGGCGGCGCGCGGGCGTTGTATTGGAAAGGGCGCGCGTTCGCGACGCTGGGGCGAACGGCGGAGGCGCGCGCGGCGTGGGAGTCGGCGCGTGCGGCCGAGCCCGGCGGGCTGTACGCGCTCGAAAGCGCTCGCGAGCTCGGGCTCGGGGGGCTGCCGGCCGTGACGTACCGTCCGCTCCCGGTGGATACGGGCGTCGACTGGGTGGCGGTCGAACGATGGCTGACGTCGGCGGCCGGGGCGCGTGCGGCCGAAACGGATACATCCGTGGCGCAGGAGCTGGTGGCCGCGGGGCTGCACGACGAGGCTCAGACGGTGCTGCTCGAACTTGGGACGACTCCGTGGGCGATGTTCGATGCGATGCGAGCGGCGCGCGAACTCGGGCTGCCGGCCGCGGGTGTGCTGCTCGCCTTCCGGCTGGGCGGGCGCTACGCGGACCCGGATGGCGTGCTCGCGCGGCTGGAATACCCGCTGGCGTTCACATCGACGCTGGATGCTGAGGCGCGGGTTCGGGGCATTGACCCGCTCTTCCTGGCCGCGTTGATTCGCCAGGAGAGCCTCTGGGACGAGAAGGCAGGGTCGACGGCGGGCGCGCTGGGACTCACGCAGGTGATTCCTCCGACGGGCGAGGCCATCGCGCGCGAGTTGGGCGTCACCGGGTTCAAAGCGGAGGACCTGTTCCGGCCGTCGGTGGCGCTGCGCTTTGGCGCGTACTACATCGCGGGGCAGATCGCTCGGTTTGGGAGCCCGTGGGCCGGGCTGGCGGCGTACAACGCCGGGCCGGGGCCGGCGGCCCGCTGGGGCGCGGCGGCGGGGGGTAAGACGGCGGCGGAGTACATCGAGGCCGTGGACTACAGCGAGACGCATGGTTATGTCGCGCTGGTACTCGACCACTATGCCAGGTACGTTGCGGCGTACCGGTAGCGGGTGCGGGTTGGCGCTGATTTCCCCGGGTTTGCGGGGGATGTTATGGTGGAGGTTCACGGAATGTTGAGGAGGAGCTCGTGGCAACGAAGCGCACCTACCAGCCCCATCGGATCCCCCGCAAGCGGAACCACGGCTTCATGAAGCGAATGGCGACGCGAGCCGGGCGGCTGGTGCTGAAGGCGCGGCGGAAGCATGGCCGGAAGCGGCTGACCGTCGTCTAGGGGAGGAGTTCGGATGGAGCGCTCCTGGCGTCTCCGGAAGGGCCTCGAATTCGATACAGCGTATGCGAAGGGGACCGTGACGAACGGTCCCCTTCTCGTTGTCCGGGCGTTGCCGAATGAGGTGGGGCACCCTCGCTGGGGGTACGCCGTGGGGAAGCGGATCGCTAAGTCGGCGGTGGTGCGGAACCGGACCCGGCGGCGGCTTCGCGAGGCGGCAGCCCTCGTAGGCGACGTCGGTGGGTGGGATCTGGTGGTGACGGCGCGGGCGCGGGCGCTGGAGGCGGGGTGGGATGAGCTTTCGGGTGCGGTCGCGCGGCAGGTCCGGCGAGCGACGAGCGAGAAGGGTCGAGGTGACACGGCTCGCGCGGCGACCGCGACCCGCGACGGCGGAGCCGCGAATCCGGCAACCGAGCTGGGGAACGGGGCGGCGGCGCGATGAAGGGGGTACTGTTGCGCGGCGTTCGCGGTTACCAGCGGCTCGTTTCGCCGATTCTGCCGCCCGCATGCCGCTATCAGCCGACGTGCAGCGCGTACGCGCTCGAGGCGATCGAGCGGCACGGGGCGTTCCGGGGTAGTTGGCTCGCGCTGCGGCGCCTGGCGCGATGTACCCCCTGGGGCGGGAGCGGCTACGACCCGGTTCCCTAAGCTGTATCGCTGTTTCACGTGGAGCCGCTCACCCTGCCGTCGACCGGCCCATGCTTCGAGCCTGGTTCGCCCCCGTACTCACTGCGCCTCGCACGGTTTCGATGGGCACCCCGGTCGATTCACGTGAAACAGAGACGGAGCCGCCTCCGTGCGGTCCGAGCGCCGCATTCCGGGAACAACGCACTTCTGCGGAGCCGTAGGAGCGCGCCGGATGAACTGCCGCGCGATTCACGTGAAACGTTTGTGGACACCGGGGCCGCGATCCATGCGCTCTATCGTCGTGGGCCTGCCCATGTCCTCCGGTGGTGCTTCCTCGGCTCCACGTGAAACAGCGCCACAGAGACAGTCGCCTGCCGGGGGGTGCCGTAATTCGCGCGGCGATCGCAAGGGTCTGCCATTGTGCCGCGTTGCTGCGTCGCTGGCAGTAGGCCTCGGAGCGAGGGCCGGCGCCGCCTTCACGTGAAACATCCATTCGCCGGCGGTTCGCGCAGCGTGATGCGAGTTTCCAGCCTGTGTACCGGCGCGCTTCGGCCGCGAACTGAAACGTTCGCGCGCTGCGCTACGGCTGTTACCATGCAAGCGTGAACAACCCCCGCTCCTTCGCCGTGGGGCTGCTCCTCGCACTCTTCGTCCTGACCTCTGCCGCATGCGGCAAGATCCGGCAGCCCGAAGGGTGGGCGAGCCCCGCAGTCTCCGATTCCACGGCGTACTTCTTCGCTGATAAAGACCGCTTCGTCGCCGTCGACCTCGATAGCGCGAAGGCCGTGCCCGACCCCAAATCCACCACCGGCGCCTCCCTCCAGCCGCTCCACTGGCAATTCCCCTCCAACGACCAGAAGGACCAGGACGCCTACAGCTTCAAAGCCGTCTACACCCAGCCCGTGCGCGATGGCGACACGCTCTTCATGGCTTCCTACGATGGCGGCCTCTACCGCATCAACGCCCCCGATGGCCGCGGCGAACGCATCGCCACGCAGGCCGATATCAAGGGCAAGATCGTCGCCGGGCCCGCCGTCGCGGGCGATTACCTCGTCTTCGGCACCACCGAAGGTCACCTCTACGTCGTCAACAAGAACAATGGCCAGCTCCCGGTCGGCTGGGGCAAGACGGGGAAGGACCTCGGCAAGGGCATCTGGGCCCCGCCCATCGTTCGCAACGACTCGATCATCGTCGCCACCATGGCCGGCGAGGTGCGCGCCTTCGGCCTCGATGGCGCCGAGCAGTGGCAGAAGCGCTTCACCGCCTCTGGGGCCATCGCCGACCTCGCCCTCCTGGGCACCGACGCCCTCTTCGTGCCCACCCTCGACCGCAAGGTGTACGTCCTCGATGCCGCCACGGGCGTGCAGAGGGGCAAGGAGTTCGTCGCCGAGGACTGGGTGTGGTCCACGCCCGCCTTCGCCGGCGGGGTGGCCTACTTCGGGGATTTCTCCGGGAAGGTGTACGCACTCGACATAAACACGATGGAGACGAAGTGGAAGCCGTATGATGCGGGGCACAGAGTGAAAGCTACGCCCGTGCTCATCGATGGCGTCCTCGTCCTGGCCGACCGCGGCCCGGTGGTGCACTTCATCGACGCCTCGAACGGCACGGGGTTGAACGCGGTCCCGATTGTGAGCGCGGGGACAGTACGCGCGGGGCTGGCGGCGGCGGGCGGCAAGGCCTACATCGCGACGACGAAGGGGCGGCTCTTTGTCGCGGACCCGGCGAAGCGGAGCGTGGTGGAAGTCGGCGTGGGGGGCGGGAAATGATCGGCGACGCGTTCACGCTCGTTCTGCTGGACCCGATGATCAATTTCCTGGTCATCCTCAACAACATCTTTTTCGGGAGCTTCGGGCTCGCGCTGATCGCGTTCACGTTCATCATCCGGCTGATCACGTTCCCGTTGACGCGGCGGCAGCTGCACCAATCGCGCGCGATGCAGGCGGTGCAGCCGCGGATGGCGGAGATCAACAAGAAGTACAGCGACCCGAAGCGCCGCCAGGAAGAGATGATGAAGCTCTACCGGGAGGCCGGCGTGAACCCGCTGGGCTGTCTCGGGCCGATGCTGCTGCAGTTCCCCATCCTGATTGCGCTCTTCTACGCCATCCGGCAGACGCTCCCCGAAAGCCCGGAGGCGCTGGAGGCGCTCTCCGCCCACCTCTACCAGTGGACGTACATCCAGCACGCGGTGCCGATCAACGAATTCTTCCTCGGCATCGACCTGAAGCTCGCGCCGAACGAAGCCTCCAGCTACCTCAGCCCGGCGTGGCTGTTCGTGGTGCTGGTGGGCGCGACGACGTGGCTGCAGACCAAGACCACGGTCACGACGGTGACCGACGAACGTGCCCGCGCGCAGCAGCAGATGATGGCGTACATGATGCCGATCATGTTCGCGTTCTTCGCGCTGAGCTTCCCGACGGGCGTCAGCCTCTACTGGACCATCAACTCGCTGATCCAGATTGGGTTCAACATCGTCACCTACGGACTGCCCGCGCTGAAGATCGAACCGCTGCTGAAGTCGCCCGCTCCCGCCATGGCGCCGGCACTCGCGGCCCGTTCGCCGCAGCAGCAGCCCGTGGCACAACCCGCCCCCGAACCGAGGACACCGAATGGACCAGGCCGAAGCAAGCGGCAAAACCGTCGACGACGCCCTGAATAGGGCGCTCGCCATCCTCAACGCCCGCCGCGACGAAGTCGAGTTCACCGTGCTCGACGAAGGCGCGAAGGGTGGCCTCTTTAAGCGCGGACGCGACGCGGTGGTGCGGGTGGACCGCATCATAGGCAGCGACCCTGCCCCGGCGGCGCCGCGCGAAGCCCCCGACACACGCATCCCTCATGGCCAGCAGCCACGCGGCGGCGGCGCCCCCCGGGGCCAGAACCGCGACCGCGGCGGCGATCGCGGCAATCGCCAGCCCTCCGGGGACCGTCCGGCCGGCGACCGCCCGCCTCGCGACCGCGGCGGCGACCGCGACCGGAGTGGCGATCGGGGCGGACGCGACCGTGGTGGACGCGGTGCGCGGCCCGGCCTCGAAGCGGCGACGCCGAAGCTCACCGAGCAGGACTTCCTTCGCCCGCGCGGCGAAGCGCCCGCGACGCCCCCGCCCGCCGAAGCTGGCGATGGTGGCGCTCCCCGGGGCCGCCGCGGTGGCCGCGACCGCGACCGCGACCGTGGCGGCGACCGCCCGGCGCCTTCGCAGGGGAGCTCGCGGCCGCGTTCGGACCGGCGCGAGAACCGCGAAAGCGAACCCGAGCAGCACATCGAGCCGGATATCAACGCCGAGGAGGTCGATTTCGCCGCGCAGACGGTGGACGACATCCTGCGGCTGCTCGATATCGATGCCTCGCTGACGATTCGCGAACCGCTGACGCCGGGCGATGGCCTGGGCATGGCGCTCGCGGTCATCGACATCAGCGGCGAAGACCTCGGGCTGCTCATCGGCCGCCGGGGGGACACGCTGCTTTCGCTGCAGTACGTCGTGAACCTGGTCGTGAGCCGGCGCTACCCGGGCAAGGGCGGCGTGACGATCGATGTCGAGCACTACCGGCACCGCCGCGAAGAGCAGGTGGTGTCGCTGGCGCAGCGCATGGCCGACCGCGTCCGCGAGCACGGGTCGCCGATCACGCTCGAGCCGATGTCGGCCGCGGAACGGCGCCTGGTCCACCTCGCGCTGGCGGGCGACCCGGAACTCGAAACGAACAGCGTGGGCGAAGGCGAAAACCGCAAGGTCGTCATCAGCCACCGGTAGGAAGGAGCACGAGCACGCACATCGTGGTCGCGGGCAACGTGGCGGAGGACCGGGCGCCGAACGGCTGGGCGCCGGGTGGTCCCTCGCTCTACACCTCGCGGATGTGCGTGGCGTTGGGTGCGAACGTGACGCTGGTGTCGGCGGTGCCGAAGGCGTTCCCCTCGGCAGCGCTCGCGGGCATCGACGTCCGGCCCACGGTTGGCGGCCTCGCGGCGCGGTATGCGAATACCTACGACGCCTCCGGGCATCGCACGCAGCTGCTGCTCCAGGAGGGTTCGCCCATCCCGGCGGCCCGAGTGAGCGAGGCATGCGTGGGCGCCGATGCCCTGGTGCTCGCGCCCGCCTACCACGAGCTCTCGGGTGTGCCGCCGTTTCCGCCGCCGGTGGTCGCGGTCGCGCTCCAGGGGCTCCTGAGGACGCACGACGGCGATGGGCGTGTTTCACCGCATCCAGAGCCATGGTCGCAGGTGAGCCGGTTCGCACGAAACGGTGCATTCCTGTTCCTCAGTGAAGAAGACACCCCCAAAGCGGAGACGCTGGCGGATCTTGCCACCGCTAATGGTGCGACGGTACTCGTCACACGCGGTGCGGCCGGAGCGACGCGGTATGCGCCGGGCATCGCACCGGCCGCCCTCCGCGCGCTCCCCGCGACGCTCGTCGAGCCCACGGGCGCGGGCGACTGTTTCGCGGCGGCGTTCGTCGTTCGATTGCTGGAAACCGGTGACACCGCGGAGGCGTGCCGCTGGGCACTCGCTGCCGGGGCGCTCGCCGTCCAGGGGCCAGGCCTTGCCGGGGTCCCCACCCGGGCGATGGTCGAAGCACATGTGCGACGGGAGGCCGCGTGATGGGAGCACGTATCGTCACGTTCGTGAACCAGAAAGGGGGCGTGGGCAAGACGACGACGGCCGTCTCGGTCTCGGCCGCGCTCGGACGCCGCGGGCAGCGCGTGTTGCTCGTGGACCTGGACCCGCAGGCGAACGCGAGCAGCGCCGCCGGCATCGACGGCCGCGACCGCAACGGCGTCTACGAAGCGCTGCTCGAAGAGGTGCCCGCGACGGATTGCATCGTGCGCGTGCCCGATGACCAGTTCGATCTCATCCCCTCGAGCTCGGCGCTCGCGGGGGCAGAGGTGGAATTGGTGCCGGCGATGGCGCGCGAACGGAGGCTGGCCGCCGCGCTCAACCCCCTGCGCGACCGCTACGACTGGATCTTCGTCGATTGCCCGCCGTCGCTGGGGCTGCTCACCATCAACGCGCTCACGGCGAGCGACAGTGTCGTCATCCCCGTGCAGTGCGAATACATGGCGCTCGAAGGGCTCAGCCGCCTGATGGAGACGCTGGAGCTGGTGCGGCGCGCGCTCAACCCGGGGCTTTCCGTGCTCGGAGTGGTGCTGACGATGTTCGATGCGCGCACGCGGCTCGCCCAGCAAGTGGTCGACGAGGTGCGCGGGCACTTCACCACGCAGGTGTTCCAGACGGTCATCCCGCGGGCCGTGCGGCTGAGCGAAGCGCCGAGCCACGGCATCTCGATCTTCCAGTACGACCCGGGCGGGCGCGCGGCGACGGCGTACGACGCGCTCGCGGGGGAGCTGCTGGGCCGCGTGGAGGTCCCGGCGTGAGCGCCCGACGCCCCGGAGAACGACACGGGCTAATCCCGTACGAAGGTCAACATCGCACGGCCGCCGGCCACGAGGCTGGCAAGACATCCGCTCGCCCACACCCCACCACCCGCGCGGAGGAGGCAGCCCGATGACTCAGCCCAAGCGTGCCCTCGGCCGCGGACTCGATGCCCTCTTTGGCGGCGGCGTTGCGGCACCGCCCCCGCCTCCCGTGCAGCAGCAGCCGGCGCCACCGCCTGCGGAGCCCGCGCCGGAACCGCCGTCTCCGCCGGTCGCCCCGCCCCCCGCGGAGGAGCCCGTCGCTCGCGAGCAGCCTCCGGCCGTGGCGGAGCCCGTTCGTGCACCGGAACCCGAACCGGTCGCCCCGGCGCCCGCCGCGCGTGTTGTGCCTGAGCCAGCCCCCGTTTCGGCGCCGGCCGCGCGCGTCGCGCCCGAATCCGCGCCGGAGCGTGCGCCTTCGCCGTCGCCGGCGGCCGTCCGAGCCGCTTCGCCGGCGCCCGTGGCCGTCGCGGAGGCGCCGCGTCCCGTGCGACGGGGCGGCCCGGAGTACCTCGACCTGGATGTCATCGCCCCGAACCCGGAACAGCCGCGCACGCACTTCGAACCCGAAAAGCTGCGCGAGCTGGCGGATTCGATTCGCGAGCACGGCATCATTCAGCCGCTCATCGTCAGCCGCGACGAGGCGGGCGGCGTGCGGCTCATCGCCGGCGAACGGCGGCTCCAGGCCGCGCGCCTGGCCGGCCTCGAGACCGTCCCCGTGGTCTTCCACGAAGCCGCCGACGACACCGAGCTGCTCGAACTCGCGCTCATCGAGAACATCCAGCGCGCGGACCTGAACCCGATCGAGGAGGCGCTCGCCTATCGCCGCCTGACCGACGAGTACGCGCTCACGCAGGAGGAGTGCGCCCGGCGGGTGGGCAAGAGCCGCGCCGCCGTCGCGAATTCGCTGCGCCTGCTGCAGCTGGAGCCGGAGATTCGGCGCAGCCTGGTCGCGGGCGAAATCACCGAGGGGCACGCGCGCGCGCTGCTCGGGCTGCCCGATAGCAAGCTGCGCATGAACGCCTGGCGCGACGTCATCAAGAAGCGGATGAGCGTGCGCGATGTGGAGGCACACGTGCGCCGCGCTATCGCCGCGACGCCGCCCACGCCGGGCGTCGCCGGCAGCGGGGGTGGGAGTGCCGCCGCCCGCCGCGACGCGCTCTACGCCGACATCGAGGCGCGGCTGCGGCGCGCGCTGAGCACGCGCGTGATGGTGCAGCCGCAGAAGCGCGGCGCGCGCATCACCATCGAGTGCTACAGCTCCGAGGAGTTCGAACAGGTCCTGGACCGCATCCTGGGTGAGGAAGACGACGAATGAGCGCTGAAGCGAAGGTGGCCGAACTCGGCCTGCAATTGCCCGCGGCCGCGACCGCCGGCGCGGGGCTGTACGTCCCGGCCGTGCTTTCGGGGAACCTGCTCTACGTCTCGGGGCAGGTGCCGCTGGAGGATGGCGCGCCCATCGCGACGGGCCACCTCGGCCGCGAAATCGACATCGAGACCGGCGCCGCCCTCGCCCGGCAGTGCTGCATCCAGGGCCTCGGCATCGCGCGCAGCTACCTCGGTTCGCTCGACCGCGTGACCCGCGTGGTGCGCGTCGGGGGCTTCGTCGCGAGCGCGCCGGGCTTCATCGACCACCCGAAAGTGATCAACGGCGCGAGCCAGCTGCTCATCGACGTCTTCGGGGATGCCGGCCGCCACGCCCGCTGCGCCGTTGGCATGGCCGAGCTGCCGCTGGGCGTGCCCGTCGAAGTGGAGTTCCTGTTCGAGTTGGGAGTCTAGGGGGAGAGAAAAGAGAAACGAGGAAAGAGGAAAGGGCTCGAGGCCCGAGGCTCGAGGCTCGAGGCGTGTGGCCACGTCGGGAACTGGGAACCGGCAACTTGGAACTTGTATGATCGGCCCATGACACCGATTCGGGCGCGGTTCAACGAGCGGCGGGAGCTGGTGCTTCCGCTGGAGGCGCTGGAGGCGTTGGGCGCGCGCCCCGGCGACGAAGTTGACGTAACGGTGCTGAGTGTCGCGAATGGGGATCGCCTCGCGGCGTACCGCGTCGCCTCGCCGCCCGATGACGCCGAGCGCGCACGCCGCATTGCCGCCGTGCGCGCGGCTGCCGGCACCGCCCGCAACGACCAGGTCCCGCCGTTCTCGGACGAGGAGCTTGAGGCCGAGGTCCGGCGCGCACAGGAAGAAGCAGCCGATCGGCGTTACCTTCGTTCGCTACGCGAGACTGAATGAGCGCCCCGGTCCTCCTGGACGCGAATGTGCTGCTCCGGCTGATCCTCGATGATCACCCCGAGCAGGCGGCGAGCGCGCTCCGTCTCATCGAGGCCGCGGTCGCGGACGGGACGGGCGCCATTGTGCCCTCGACTCTCAACGAGGTGATGTTCGTGCTGACGGGTCCGCGACTCCGCACGCCTCCCCTTATAGCGGCGAGGCACCTTCGCACGTTGCTCGGTCTCGGCCTCACCGTCATCGACCGCGACGTCGTCGTGCGCGCCGTGGACATCTTCGAGCGGCATCACCGCGACTGGGACGACTGCCTGCTCGCGGCGTACGCGCTCGAAATCACGGACGGGCGAATCGCATCCTTCGACCGCGGCCTCGACCGCATTCCCGGCGTGGAACGTCTGACACCGGCGTAGCCGTCGAGCCCACGCCAGAACAACCCGCACAGGCGCCACGACAGTGTTATCCGCCTGACCGTCCTGCGCCGGGGCCGAACCCCTGGGAACCGGGAACTGGGAACCGGGAACCTAACTCCACATGCGCTACTATGGTCCCGTGGATGGGTTCAGCGTCATTCCCGTTTCCGGCCTGCGCTCCCCCGTCGTCGTCGTCGGTTTCACCGGCTGGAGCGATACGGGCACGGTCACGCAGGACACCGCGCGCCGCCTGATCGACGCGCACCATGCCCAGCGCTTCCTCGAGGTCGACCCCGAGGAGTATTACGTCTTCACCGACACCCGCCCCACGGTGAAGCTCGACGAAGAGGGCATCCGGCTGATCGAATGGCCCACGAACGAAGCGTATTACGCGCGCGTCCCATCCTCCGACCACGACCTCATCATCGTCACCGGGGTGGAGCCGAACCTTCGCTGGCGGACGTTCTCCTCGCGCCTGGCGGATGCCATCGCCGAGCACAAGCCGTCGCTCGTGTGCACGCTCGTGGCACGGCCCTCGGCGACGCCCCACACGCGCCCGGTGCCCGTGAACGGCTCCTCCGCGGACCCGGCGCTCGCCGCGAAGTACGGCCTCAGCCGCTCGATGTACCAGGGCCCCACGGGCATCGTCGGCGTGCTGCACGATGCCCTGCGCCAGCGCGACGTGCCGCTCATCAGCCTCGCCGCCGGCGTCCCGCACTACCTCAATGTCGACGAGAACCCTGCGGCGACGCTGGCGCTCCTGCGCGCGCTCGAACCGGTGACGGGGATGCCCGCTCAGGTGGGCGACCTCGAGAACGAGGTCACGCGCTTCGTCGAACGCGTCGAGGAAGCCTCGCGCGGGGACGACCAGATCGGCGCCTACGTGAAGTCGCTTGAGGAGCACTACGGCGAACCCGCGACCGAACCGCCGCCAGCCGGCCCCGAAGGCGAACTCCCCTCCGCCGCCGACATCCTCAAGGATATCGAGGACCTCCTCCGGGGAGATTCGTGAAGTGCTGAGTGCTGAGTGCTGAGTCCTGAGTGCTGAGTAGGTTCCCGGTTCCCGGTGCCCAGTAGCCAGGGGATCGGCCCCGCCGCGAGGCAGGTTCCCGGGGGTAGCCCGGCCTCGAACCTCGCGCCTCGAACCCTTTTCTCCTTCCTCATTTCTCTTTTCTCTTCCCGTAGACTGCCCCGGGGGGTGAGAGATGAAATTCGGTGTTCTGCAGTTCTTTTCGTGGACGCGGCGCATCCCGCTGGAGCGGGTGTATGCGCGCGCGTTCGACCGCATCGCCATCATGGACGAAGGCGGTTACGACGCCGTCTGGCTCGCCGAGCACCACTTCAACACCTATAGCGTCTGCCCGAGCGTCACGCAGATGGGCACGTACATCGCGGCGCGGACGAAGAACCTGCGCATCGGCACGGCGATCACGCTCGCGGGCTTCTACCACCCCCTGCGGCTCGCCGAGGAGCTCGCGCTGCTCGACATCCTTTCCGGCGGGCGGCTGAACTGGGGCGCGGGCCGCGGCTTCGACCCGAAGGAGTTCCGCGCCTTTAACGTCCCGGTCGAAGAGAGCTCCGACCGCTTCCGCGAGTGTGTCGAGGTGGTCCAGGCGGCGTGGGCGAACGACAGCCTCACCTTCGATGGCCGCTTCTGGCATTTCGACAACGTCGAGGTGTTGCCCAAGCCGCTGCAGCAGCCGAGCCCGCCCGTGTGGCTGGCCGCGACCTCGCCCGAATCGGTGCAGCGCGCGGCCGAGAAGGGGTACGACATCCTCCAGGACCCGCACGCCTCGAACGCCGACATCGCCGCCAAGCGCCGCCTGTACGAAGAGACGCTCGTGGCGAACGGGCACCGCGTGGAGGGCCGCGAAATCCCGACGGCGCGGCTCATCGCCATCGCGCCCACGCGGGCCGAGGCGGAGGAGGTCGCGCGCAGCGGTGCGGGCTGGATGGTTGGCTCGTACGCGAAGCCGGGCATCGCCGGCGCGAACACGAAGCACGTCGACCCGGTCGAACGCTACCTGGAAGACACCGTCATCTGGGGGACGCCGGAAGAAGTGGTGGACCGCCTGCGGCAGCTCGAAGCGGAGATCCCGCTGAAGTACATGCTCGCCGCCCCGCTCAGCCACGAAAGCTTCCTCCTGTTCACGGAGAAGGTGATGCCGAGGGTGAGCTGATAGCTGCTGGCTGTTGGCCGTTAGCGGGGCAACCCCGGCGCTGGCAGCCGACAGCCGACGGCCGACAGCCGACGGCCGACGGCCGATGGCCGACAGCCAACATCCCACAGATCTTGCGGATTCGCGTACTCACCTATACCTTTCCCGTGACATGTCGCGGGAAGCGCTTCTTCGTAAATCGCAGGCCGACCTGGCGCTCGAACGCGCCGCCATGCAGCTTGGCGCCCTCCTCCACGAGGCGTGCGCGGAGCTGCAGCCGTTCCCTTCGTTCCCCAACGCGATGTTCACCACCGCCATCGAGGTCGAAGGCCCCTCCGGGCCCGACCGCGGCTGCATCGTCGTCGCGCAGGACGGCGAGCTGTACGAGCTCGAAGTCGGGGTCGACCACGACGCCATTGAGGCGACCGGTTCGTGGGACCCGGTGACGGCACGCAAGGAGGAGCTGAAAAAGGTGAACCTCCACCCGCGCGACTACATCGTCTACGCCTACAACGGGCTGACGGCGGTTACAGAACTCCTGCTGGAACGTGAGGAAGAAGGGTGAGGCGAGGGCTCCGGCTGCTCTTCCGCGTTCTCCTCATCGCCGCCGTCGCCGGCGCAATCGCCGCCCTCGTGCTCAAGCTCCGCAAGCGTGGCGCGTCCGAATGGGACGCCTCGGCGCCGTGGGAGCCTTCGCCCGCCGAGCCGCCGGCCCCGCCTGCGGAAGAAGCCGCCGTCGAGACCGTGGACACGCCCGAAGCGGCGCAGGGCATCGCCGCGGTAGAACCGCCGCCGGCCGTGGACACGCCCGCCTGGTTCGAACGCGAGGAGGCGGCGAGCGAGACGGGCGCCGAACTCGAGACTGAAGCCGCTCGCGAGGAGGCCGTCGCGCCGGCCCCCGGGCCCGAAGCTCCTGTGGTGGCTGTCGCGCCCGAAGCCGAAGCCGCGCCCGAGCCGGAGCCGGAGCCGGAGCGCGAGGCCCCCGTGGCGACCGTCGCTCCCGCCATCGAAGTCGAGGCAGAGGCGGAACCGGAACACGAAGCTCCCACCGTCGAGCCCGAGCACGAAGCTCCCGCCGCGGCTGAGACGCCCGAACCCGAAGTCGACGCAGAACCGGCACCTGAGCATGAAGCTCCCGTGGCGGCTGTGGCGCCCGAAGCCGAAGTCGAGGCAGAACCGGAACCGGAACGCGAAGCTCCCGCCGCCGTTGTGGCGCCCGAGCCCGAGGTCGAGCCAGCACCGGAACCGGAGAGTGAAACACCCGTCGCGACCGCCACGCCCGCCGTCGAGGCCGAGGTCGAGCTCGAGCCGGAACCAGCCGTCGCCGTCGAAGTCGAACCGGCGGCCGAGCCCTCCACCGGCCTGCCCGACTGGCTCCGCGACCTCGAGCCCGGCGCCGAGCCTTCGGCCATCCCCGAGGAAGAAGTCGCGCAGGAGGCCGAGATCCTGGTGACGCAGGGCGAGCCCGAGCCGCACACGCCCCCGGGGCTGGCGTTTTCGGAGCTGCCGTCGCTCTCCACGCCCGAGGCACCCCCCGCCCGGCCGGTGGCTCCGCCGGCGCCGCCCACGGCCCCGCTCGCGGGCGTGATCGAGGAGGCGCTGCACGATGTCGCGCCCCAGCCCGTGACGCCGTTCACCGGTCGCGACGCAGAGTCGTACCTCGACGAGGGCAATGTCTACTTCAACGTCGGGCAGTACACGCTCGCGATCGAACGGTACACGCGCGCGCTCGAGGTCGATGCGAACCTGACGGCGGGCTACTACAACCGCGCGAACGCGCGCACGCGGGCGGGCGAATACGACGCCGCGCTCGATGACTACGACCATGCCCTCGCGCTCGCGCCGAACGACGCCGACGCGCTGAACAACCGGGGCATGCTCTACCTCTACCGCGGCAATTACGACGCCGCCCTTGGCGACTTCGATGGCGCCCTCGGCATCGACCCGAACGACACGACGGTGATGGTGAACCGCGGCCTCGCGCACCTGCACGGGGGCGACCCCGCGGCCGCGCTGGTCGACTTCCAGGAGGCGGCCTACCTGGACCCGCAGGACGCGGCCGCGCACTACGGGGCAGGGCAGGCGGCGGCGGTGCTACAGAACCGGCCCGAGGCGCTTCGCCGCCTGAAGCGCGCCCTCGATATCGACCCGCAGTACGCGCGCGAGGCGGCCGGCGACCCGAAGCTGGAGGCGCTCCAGGGGGATACCGAGTTCCTCAAGCTGCTGCGCGACGCCGGCGGCCGCTAGCCGCCATGCCACCCCGCACTCCGCGCGTGCCGATGACGGTCGATGAGGCCGTGGCGGCGCTGCGCGCTTCGGGGAACGTCGCGAGCATCGAGGGCCGCGCGCGCTACGGCATTCGACCCCGGACGGAGCAGCTCGGGGTGAGCATCCCGGGGATCCAGGCGGTGGCGAAGCGCGCCATCCCGGACCACGATCTCGCGCTGGGGCTGTGGGCGACGGGTATCCACGAGGCGCGCCTGCTCGCGGCGATGGTCGACATCCCGGCCGAGGTGACGGCCGCGCAGATGGACGAATGGGCGGCGGATTTCGATTCCTGGGACATCGTCGATGGCTGCACGGGCACGCTCTTCGACCGCACGCCGTACGCCTGGATCAAGGTGCAGGAGTGGGCCGAGCGCGACGAGGAGTACGTGAAACGCGCGGCCTTTTCGCTGCTGGCGGCGCTCGCCGTGCACGACAAGGCGGCGCCCGACGAGCGCTTCCTCGCGGTGCTCCCCCTCATTGGGCGGCACGCCGGCGACGACCGGAACTTCGTGCGCAAGGCGGTGAACTGGGCGCTGCGGCAGATTGGCAAGCGAAACCCGACCCTGCGCGAGGCCGCCATCGCGACCGCCGAACACATCCTCGAGGGCAGCCCGCGGAGCGGTCGCTGGGTCGCCAGCGACGCGCTCCGCGAGCTGCGGAGAAAAGAGAAATGAGAAAGGAGAAAAGGAGTGGCCAGCCGCCAGCGATGGCGGTGTGACGCCGGCCCTTTTCTCTTTCCTCCTTTCTCTTTTCTCTTATTGCCCCACGCGGGTGCCCAGCTGGCGCAGGAGATGCCGGTAGTCCGCGACGGTGGTCGCGGGGAGGCGGTTTTCGCGCAGCTGGCGGGCGACGTCGGGGCGGGTGGGGCTGTAGCCGCGCTTTTCGAGGATGGCGAGCTCGCGCCCGGCGATGGCGAAGTACTCCTCGAGGCCGCGGGTGGTGTGCGAAAGGCGTGTCGCGGTGACGGCGCGGTCGCGTTCGACATCGGCGGCAGCGCCACCGCCAAGCATGGCGAGGAACTCTTCGAACTGTTCGTCGCTGAGGTTTTCGGCGCGTTCGCCGAGCTGGGCGCGGAAGCGTTCGGCGCGACTGGCGGATTCCTGCGCGCCCGGCACAAGCCGCACGGAGCCCTGCAGGCCCGCTTCGTAGCGGAGGGCCACTTCGCTGAAGTAGCGAATGCGTTCGATGGCGTTGTTCAGCTCCGCGACGTGCGACACGTACGCGTCGTAGGGCGAAGCCAACTTCCAGACGAGGCTGCTAACCATGTTCACCAACCCGATTTCCCAGTGTGCCCCGGCGTGGGCGCGGCCCCAGTGTACCCGGGCCGGGGCCGCCGGTGCGTTTCGTTCTTGTTTCCCGGGCCACGTGGCCGTTCCCGCGAATTGGCCAGGCCGCGCATCGTGGGCGAAGAGGCGCGTGTGACGACGGCACTTCCCCGGCACGGTCCGGTCCCGGCAGTGGGTGCGAACGGCGCGGCCGGCGTGCTGAGCGCGTGGGTGCCGCGCGTCGCAGCGGCGGAGTTCGCGGGCTTCGGCATCCCTGCGGCGGCGGGCACCCTCGCGTGGCTGGCGGACCTCGGCCCGGCGCTGTTCCTCCTGATGATGGTGTGCGCGGGCATCGGCGAGGGCGCCCTCCTCGGCGCGGGGCAGGCCGCGGCGCTGCGGCGCATCGTCCCCGGCGTGGACGGCCGCCGCTGGGTGGTCGCGACGGCGCTCGCGGCGGGCTTCGCCTGGTGCCTCGGCATGCTCCCGGGCACGCTCGGCGATTACGGCGCGCCTGTGTGGGTGAGCATCGCCGCGTGGGTGGCCGGCGCGCCGCTCATGCTCGCCTCGATCCCGCTACCGCAGGCGCTGCTCCTCGCGCGGGTGATCCCTTCGGCGCGGTGGCGCTGGGCATGGATCACGGCCGGCGCCTGGGCGGCCGCCCTCCCCGCGACCTTCCTCCCGGGGCCGTTCGTGGACGAGGCGACGCCCGCGGGGGTGCTCTTCGCGGCGTTCGCGGCCGCCGGAGCGGTGATGGCGATGGCGATGGCGCTCGTCACCGGGTGGGGGTTGCGGGCGATGCTGCGCGGGCGGCCGTTCGCAGCCCCCTAACGGTGCGCGCCGCTAGGATGGCGCGATGGGCGAAGCTGCCGCGCTGCTCTCGGCGTTCGTGTGGTCGGCGGTCTCGGTGGCGATGGCGTCGATCGCGGCGCGCGTGCCCCCGCTGGCGATTTCGACCCTGCGGCTCGCGACCGGGTCGGTGCTGCTGTTCGTGTTCCTGGCCATCAGCGGGCAGGCGGGCGATATCGCGGCGGCGCCGGCGAGCGCCATCTTGGCGATGCTGGGCAGCGGCCTCCTCGCCTACGCCCTCGGCGACACCATCTATATCCGTTCGCTGGGGCTGCTCGGCGTGCAGCGCGCCTTCACGGTGGCGCAGTCGCTCTTCGTGACGCTGACCGTGCTCGGCGGCGTGCTCCTCCTCGATGAGCCGTTCGGCATCCCGCAGGTGATCGGCACGGCCTGCATCGCGGTGGGCATCGGGCTGATTGTGCGGCGCCCGGCGGCGAAGGCGGCGGCCGGCGCGGCGGCGTCCGCTCCGCCTGTAGTGCACGCGAACCTCCTCGCGCGCCTTCGCCACCCCGAGAGCGGCGAACTCCGGGGGTACCTCTTCATCGCCGTCACGGGCGTGTTCTGGACGGTGGCGACGCTCTGGCTCGCGGCCGGGCGCGGCGACCTCGGGCCCATCGCGGCGGCGAGCATGCGCACCCCGGCGGGCGCGGCCGGCCTGCTCCTGTTCGCGGGCGTGACCGCGCCCGACGCCCTGCGCATGCCCTTTCGCGACAAGCGGAACATCGGCGCGATCGTGGCCACGGGCATCGTCGGGACGGCGTTCGGCAGCCTGATGTACGTCTATGCCGTGGGCGAAGCGGGCGCTGCGCGCACGACCATCCTCTCGTCGGTTTCGCCGCTGATGGCGCTGCCCCTGAGCGTGGTCTTCCTGGGCGAACGGCTGACGCCGCGCGTAGTCGCCGGGACGCTCGCGTGCGTGCTGGGCATCCTCTTCGTGGTCGCCTGAGGCGAAGCCAGTAGAAACCGTTCGAAGTGTCGTTTTACAGACGGTTTACACGGCGCCGCTGTTGGCGCTCGCCACGGAGTCGAATGTTCTGATGAGACCCTGGAGGAGCATTCCGGTGCAAAAGCCACCCGGATTCAGTTTTCTCTTCGACGCGGGCGAGCCCGGGACCATGGGCAGCGTCGAGACGGCGCCGATTTTGCGCATCATGCGGCCGGCGACGTTCGCGCTCTGGTTCATCGTGTTCTGCGTGCAGGCCGTGAGCCTCGTCTCCACGGGCGAAGGCGCGAACGGCATCCTCATGGCGCTCACGACGTTCCTCTTCGTGGCCGTGCACGTGCAGTTCTGGTACGAAGAATCGGAGCAGGGCGCGAAGGTGCACAACGCCCTCGAACGCATGCGCGGCAAGATGTACGAAGACGAGATCACGGGGCTGCCGAACAGCCGCCACTTCGTCTTCGAACTGCGCCGCCAGATGATGCGTTCGGTGCGCAGCGGCCGCGGCTTCTCGCTCGTGCTGACCGACCTCGGCGGGTTCGAACGGAGCGCGAAGGCGGAGGAGCGCATCATGCCCACGGTCGGCCGCGCGCTGCGCCAGGCGACGAGCGAGGGCGACTTCATCGCGCACCTCGAAGGCCCCGTGTTCGCTGCCATCGTCATCGACGAGAAGGACAACTCGACGCGCGAAAAGGCGGACGCGCTGTTGCTCGCGCTGGGCTCATGCATCCCGCTGGAGAAGGCGAACGTGCTGCAGCCGGTGGTATCGCTGACGGGCTACGAAGGCGAGCTCGAGGTGCGCGAGTTCCTCCAGCGCGCCCAGCGGGACCTGGTGGGCGCGCGCTCCCGCGGCTCCGCCACCGCCGCCCCGTTCACCCCCCTCACCGCCCGAGCGGTCGCGTAGGGGCGCGAGGCCCGAGGTTCGAGGCTCAAGGCCTGGGGACAACCCGGGGCGACAGCCTCCCCGGGGGTAACCCCTGGGTACTGGGAACCGGCAACCGGGAACTCGAACTGGAGCGGGCGAAGGGAATCGAACCCTCGTCTCAACCTTGGGAAGGTCGCGTTCTGCCATTGAACCACGCCCGCGTGGCGCAGGCGCGTAGCTTATCATGCGCGGCACCTTCCGTTCGAGGTTCGCACCATGCCGATTCCCAAGGAGCTCGCCCTCACCCCCGAACAGCTCGACGAGCTGATGCTTTCGAGCTGGAACATGCGCATCGCCAGCGTCGGGCCGGGCACGCGCATCAACCTCACGCCCCTCTGGTTTGGCTGGGCGAACGGCAACATCTACACCTATTGCCGCGGCCAGAAGATCGTGAACCTGCGCCGCAATCCCGTCGCCACCATCCTCGTCGACCGCAACGAACGCTTCCCGGAGCTGCAGGGCGCGATGTTCCAGGGCCGGGCCGTGGTGCTCGAAACGCCCGAGGAGGAGAACGCCGACCCGGGGCTCGAGGCGGTGCGCATGCAGATGGGCGCAAAGTATGCCGGCGGCCACGGCGAACCGGCCGAACCGCGCCGCAACAGCTCCACCGCGCGCGGCCGCAACTGGCGCTGGGTGCGCTTCGAGCCCACGAAGGTGGTGACCTGGGACAACTTCAAGATCAAGCGCGGCGGCTGAGCCGCCCCTCCGGGCGTATCGCAGCGCGCCCATGGGCTTGCGGTTCCGTTGCGAACGTCATCAGGGGCATTGCGCTCGCTCGTACACTGGCGGGACCACCGCGGGAGGTTCGACCATGTACGGGTTCATCCACGATGTCCTCGCCCACAAGGGCGGGCAGGTGTTCACCACCTCGCCCCGCATGAACGTCCGCGACGCCGTGCGGACGATGAACGAACACGGCGTGGGCGCGCTGCTGGTGTGCGAAGGCAACCACGTGGCGGGCATCTTCACCGAGCGCGATGTCCTTCGTCGCGTGGTCGATGAGGGCCGCGCGCCGGGGCTGACGCTCGTGGGGCAGGTGATGACGCGCGACGTCGTCTGCGTCCCGCCCGTCCTCAGCGTCTCCGACGCGATGGCGATGATGCTCGAACGCCGCTTCCGCCATCTCCCCGTCATCGACGCCGAGGGCATCATCGGCATGGTCTCCATCGGCGACCTCCTCCGCCGCGTCAGCCGCGCGCAGGAGCAGGAGATCGGGCAGCTCGTGGAGTACATTGTCGGCGCGCGGTGATGGGGTGGGTTTTTAGTTCCAAGTTCCCAGTTCCCAGGGGATCAGCCCCGGGGGCCGCTGGCTCGCACGGGGCGGCTTCACCCCAGGGGTAGCCCCTTGCTACTGGGAACTGACAACTGGGAACTCACTCGTTCCTCAGCGCCGTGATGGGGTCGAGGCGGCTGGCGCGGTAGGCCGGGTAGCTGCCGCTGAGCGCGCCGATGCCGGCCGCGACGGCGAACGCGACGGCGATGCTCCACGGCTGGATCACCGTCGTCATCGTCTGGCTGCCCACTTCGCGCCCGTTGAGCCCGATGGCGATGCCCACGCCGATGGCGATGCCGAGCAGGCCGCCGCCCACGCACAGCGCCAGCGCCTCCGTCACGAACTGGAGGATGATGTCCTTCGCGCGGGCGCCGACGGCGCGGCGGATGCCGATTTCGCGCGTCCGCTCGGTGACGCTCACGAGCATGATGTTCATCACGCCGATGCCGCCGACGACGAGCGAGATGCCGGCGATGCTGCCCAGCAGGATGGAGAGCGTGCGGCTCACGTCGCCGGCCGCGCCCAGCAGGTCGTCCTGCGTCTGGAGGCTGAAGTTCGGGGTCGTGACCGTCGTGCGGCGCTGCATGAGCGTGTCCGTGATCGCGGCCTTCACCGAGGCCTGGTCGGCGCCCGGGGCCATCTGCACGTTGATCTGGTTCACGAAGACGTCGCCGGTGGTGTTTCGCGGGCCGCCGAGGCGCGCCTGCAGCGTGGGCAGCGGGATGTATGCGTAGTCATCGGCGGTGCCGCCGCCCGACCCGCCCTTCGGCGCCATCACCCCCACGACCGTGAACGTCAGGTTCACGCGCCCGAAGAAGGTCATGCGCAGGGTCTGGCCGACGGCGCCGCCCTCGGGGAAGAGCGTCTTCGCGAGCTCCGCGCCGAGGACCATCGAGAGCGACTTCCGCGTGACCTCGTCGTCGTTGATGAAGCGGCCATCGGCGACGGCCATGGATCGCACGGTGGGGTAGCCGGGCGTGGTCGCGACGATCGTCACGCCCTGGTTCGTGCTGCCCGAGATGAGCTGGATGTTGTCCTGCGTCGTCTGCGGCGCGACACCGGCGACCCCGGGGAGGCTCGCGGCGGCGATGGCGTCGGCGTCGGCGTTGGTGAGCGTCTGGCCGCCGCCCGCGGGCCCGGCCGCGCCACCCTGGCCCGGCGCCTGGCCGGAGGTCTGCGCCGGCTTGATGAAGAGGAGGTCCTGCCCCAGCCCGCGAATCTGGTCCTGGACGCCTTTCTGCGCACCCTGCCCGACGGCGATGAGGACGATGACGGAGCCCACGCCGATGACCATGCCGAGGGTGGTGAGGATGCTGCGCAGGCCGTTCGCGAGGATCGCGCGGGCCGCCACGCGGAGGGCATCGAAGGGGCTCATGCCGTCACCGCCTGGTGGCGTTGCGCGTGTTCGTGGTGCTTGGCCGGGTTCATGGCGTCCTCGACGATCTTGCCGTCGCGCATGCGGATGATGCGGTCGGCGTAGTTCGCGACGTCCTGCTCGTGGGTCACGAGGATGACGGTGATGCCGCGCTCGCGCACGAGCCCCTCGAGGATCTCCATCACTTCCTCGCTGGTGCGCGTGTCGAGGGCGCCGGTGGGCTCGTCGGCGAGGATGACGCGGGGGTTCACGACGAGGGCGCGGGCGATGGCCACGCGCTGCTGCTGGCCGCCGGAAAGCTGCGTGGGCTTGTGGCTCATGCGGTTGCCGAGGCCGACCATCTGCAGCGCCTCGCGCGCCTTCTTCCGCCGCCCGCCCTTCGACTGGTAGACGAGCGGCAGTTCGACCTGTTCGACGGCGCTCATGCGGGGGAGCAGGTTGAACTGCTGGAAGATGAAGCCGAATTCGCGGCTGCGCAGGAGCGCCTGCTGGTCGTCGGTCATGCGGCCGACGTTGTGGCCTTCGAAGAAGAACTGGCCGGAAGTCGGGCGATCGAGGCAGCCGAGGATGTTCATCATCGTGCTCTTGCCCGAGCCGGAGGTGCCCATGATGGCGACGAATTCGCCGCGCGCGATCTCCAGGCTCACGCCATCGAGCGCGCGCACCTCTTCCGCGCCCGTCCGGTAGATCCGGTAGACATCGACGAGCTTGATCATCAGCGCACGCCGCCCGCCGTGGTCGGTGCCCGCGTGGGCGAAGTGGAGGCCTTCGCCGTGGGCGAACCGGGCACCGTGCCGACCACCACCTTGTCGCCTTCGACGAGCCCGGTGGCGATGCCGGTGTTCGTGCTATCGGCGCCTGAGGTCGTGATCGTGACCTGCTCCATCGTGCCGTCGTCCTTCTTCTTGTAGACGAAGGTGGTCCGGCCCTGGCGGCGGATGGCCGTCGTCGGGAGGAGGAGGACGTCTTCCTTCACTTCGAGCACGAGCGTGATGCTCGCGTTCATGCCCGGCGAGGGGAGCGTCTGCGAGGCGCCGGGGGTGACGTTGCCGCCGGGGAAGCCGCTGCCGCCGCCGCCCGCGCCGGGGGTGCGTCCCGCGCCGGGGGTACCGCCGGCCGGGGGACTGCCGCCCGCGGGGGGTGAGCCGCCCGCGCCGGGGGTGCGACTGGCCGAAGGCGACCCGCTCGCGCCGTTGGGGGCAGAGCCACCGGTGCTGCCGCCCGTGCGGCCCGCGGCGGCCGCGCTCTGGACGCCGCTGAGCACCTTCTGGATCTCGGCCTGGTTGGTGACGAGGTCCTGCCCGCGCAGGATCTGGGCCTGCGCCGTGTAGGTGACGACGCCCTGGGTGACGGTGGCGGCGTTGCTCACGGCCGTGATCTTGACGAAGTACTGCTGCCCGGTGAGGGCTTCGAAGGTCGCCAGCCCGAACAGCCCGGCCTTCACCTTCGGCAGGTCCTGTTCCGAAACCTGGAGGTCGATGCGCACGCCCTGCGGGTCGCTGATCGTGAAGGCCGCGGTCGAGGGCGAGGCGTTGTCGCCGACGGCCACGCCCACGGACGCGACGTTGCCCGCGAACGGCGCCTTCAGCGAGAGCGCCGCGAGCGTGTCCTTCGCCGTTTCGAGCGAGATCTCGGCGCTGCGCACGTTCTGCTCGGCCGTGAGCAGCTCGAGCGCGGTCGGCGGTTCGAAGAGGGCGTTGTACTTCTCCTGCGCGGTCTGCACGCCGAGCTGCGCGGTGGTGATGGCCGTGCGCGCGGAGACGACGGCGTTCTCAAGCTGCGCGAGGGTGGCCGCGTCGGTCGCCGTGTAGAGGTCGCTCTTCTTCTGGATGGCGCTCGTGAGCGAGTTCTGCGCGGTGGTCACGGAGGCCTTCGCGGAGACGTAGCTGTTGTTCGCGCTCAGCAGGCCCTGGGTGGCCGAGACCACCGTCGCCTGCTGCTGCGAATTGCCCGGCGGGGTGCGCAGCACGTCCTGCAGGTCCGCGACGCGGAGGTCGCTGAGGGGCAGGTCCGTGAGCTGGCAGACGCTGATGTTGGCGGCCTTCGCGTTCGTGCAGAAGGTGCGCTGGGCGACGATCAGGTTCGTCCACGCGCTATCGACGTTGCGGTTGGCGCTTTCGAGGCCGTTCTGGGCGGAGACGATGGCGTTGTCGGCGGCGAGCAGGTCCGTGGTCGTGGGCCCGGCTTTCGCCTTCGCGAGGTTCGATTCGGCCGTCGTGAGCTGCGTCTGCGCGTTCAGCAGGCCCTGGTTCGCGGAGATGATGGCGGACTGCGCGGACACCAGGTCGAGCGTCTTCGGCGGCTCCTTCAGTTCGGCCAGCTTCAGCTGCGCGCTCGTGAGGCTCGATTGCGCCGATTCGACCTTGCGCGCGGCGTCCTTGTCGTCGAGGGTCGCAAGCACCTGCCCGGCGGTGACCTTATCGCCCACGGCGACATTGACTGCCTTGACGCTGCCGCTCGAGGAGAAGGTGAGCTTGCCGCTGACCGTGGAGGCGGCCGTGCCGGTGCTCGTGAGGGTGCTGACGAGCTTGCCCTTCGTGACCGTGGCCTCGGTGGTGGTGCCGGCGGTGGCGGTCCCGGTCTTCTCGCCGGGGCGGAAGAAGAACCAGTAGCCGGTGGCGGAGGCGCCCGCGACGACGACGAGGGCGACGAGCAGTTTCACGATCCGGCCGCGCCACGACGGGCCTTCGAACAGGGTCTCACTGGATGTCATGGGCGGGGCGGCCTCGATTTCGGAATCTGGAGCGGTTCGCGCGTACGGTAGGCGGCAGCTTCGTGGCTCGCAAGCGAGGGCGGAAGAAGCGCTGCGCAGGGAGCGCCAGCCTGACCCGAGGGTATGGGCGGCCATCGGGATTGAGTGTTGCGAAAGTACGATTTGGCACAGCGCGATTCGGCTTTACCCTCGGCTGCGATGACCGCCCGCGAAGCCGCGCCCGGCGCCTCCTCGCCCGCTCCCGGGGTGGGCGATGCCCGCATCCGGAGGCGGGCGTTTGTCGCGTTTTGCGTGCTCGGCGGGGGCGCCACGATTGCCCTGGGGATGGTCGCGTTCATGGCCTGGCTCTTCATCCGCCTGAGCTGGCCGCACGTCGAGCCCGCGGGTGACCCGGTGTTCGGCGTGAGCTTCAGCTGCAACCAGATGGAATACCTCGAGCTCGAGGACCCCACCCTCGGCCGCGGCGCCGTGCCTGACGACCGCCCGGGCCGCGCGGAGTGGTGTGCCGCCCGCCTTTCGGACCTGCTGGCGGCGACGGGCGCGCCCATCGTGCGCATCTCGGCCGAGTGGTCCGAGGTCGAGCCCGCGCCGGGGCGGTACGACTTCACGCTGCTCGATGCCCTCCTCGGCGCGGCCGAACGGAACGGCGCGAAGGTGCTGCTCACGGTGGGGATGAAGGCGCAGCGCCACCCCGAGTGGTACATCCCGGGCTGGATGACCGATCGCACGGGCGGCCTCGAAGGCGGCGAAACCATCTCCGATGTGCCGGAGCTGCGCGCGGGCGCGATCGCGATGGCCGCGGCCGTCGTGCGCCACGCCTCGCAATCGCCCGCCATCGATGCCTGGGGCGCGGACAACGAGCCGTTCGTGGTGAGCGCCCGGGGCGAGCACTGGCAGGACTGGCGGCTGGGCCGGGACTACATAACGGAACTCGTCACGACCATCCATGCGAACGACCCCGCGGGGCGCCCCGTCTCCGTGAACCATGGCCAGCACTTCGTCATGGATCGCCGCTGGCGGTGGGCGCTGGAGGCGGGCGACGTGCTCGCGACGAGCATCTACCCGTTCCGCAACGACAGCATCCTCGGGCGTCCGGTGGTGCTGCCGATCCTGGAAATCGGGCCGCTCGCGCCGAACTACGCGCACCAGGCGCGCAGCGCGCACGACGCGGGCAAGGGGTTCTGGATCACCGAGCTGCAGGGCGAACCCTGGACCGACTACGACGTCCACCTGGTCTCGCCCGCGAACCCCTCCCCCAACCTGGACGTTCGCAAGTTCGAACGGAACCTCGAATACGCCCGCCGCAGCGGCGCCGATCGCGCCTACCTCTGGGGCGGCGAATGGTGGCTCTACCAGCGCGACCGGTATGGGGATGATTCCTGGCTCATCGCCGCCGCGGCGGCGATGAAGGAATGAGGGATGAGGAATGAGGAATGAGGAGTGACCAGGCGCGAACGCTTCCAGGCGGGCCGGATGCCGCCTCCTCATTCCTCATTCCTCATCCCTCACCTCTGCTACGCTTTGCGCATGGGTACGATTCTGCAACTGAACGTCTCCGGCGGGGGTGTGCCGAAGGTGGCCGTGCCGGAGGCGGAGGTCGGCGAGCTGGGGATTGTGGGTGATGTGCAGAACAACACGCGCGACCACGGCGGCCCGGAGCGCGCGCTCTGCCTCTTCGCCATCGAACGGATCGAGGCGCTGCGCGGCGAAGGGCACCCCATCGCTCCCGGGACGGCGGGCGAGAACATCACCACCGAGGGCCTCGACTGGGACCGCGTGACGGCGGGCGCGCGGCTGCGTCTCGGCGCCGATGTGCTCATCGAAATCACGCGTGACACCGCCCCCTGCAAGACGATCGCGGGGTCGTTCGTGGACGGCGAGTTCGTGCGCATCAGCGAGAAGCTGCACCCCGGCTGGAGCCGCGTCTACGCGCGCGTGCTCGCCGGCGGTATCGTGCGCCCGGGCGACGCCATCGAGTTCGTGGAGGCGTGAGATGGACCGGTACGAGCGCAAGGCCTCGCGCGAGGAAGCGGATCGCGGCGCGCTCTTCATCCTGAAAACCGCGCTGCCCTACTTCCCGCCGCCGGGGACGCCGTTCGCGCTGGAGACGCGGGCAGGCGTGCGCGAAGCCGCCATCGAATCCGAGCACTGCCTCTGCCGCGGCCCGGAGAAGCCGCACGAGCACTGGTGGCTCCCGCTCGATGGGCTGGCGAAGGGCCGGATGGTGGCCGTGCTCGCGCCGGACGCGCCGGGCGGCGCCTACCGCCTGCGCATCGCCGAACCCGGTCCGCGCGCATGACCTCGCGGCCGCGGATCGCGCGCGACCCGCTGTCGCTGTCGATGTGGCTGGACGCCGCCTGCGAGCTCGCGGGCGCGGTCGTGATTGTCCTGCTGGCGGGGGCGATCGAGGGCTCGACCGGCCTCGCGCGCGAACTGGCCTATGTCTCGGCTGGCGTGTTCCTGGTGGCCGCGGTGGTCGTGGGGGTGATGGCGCGCGGCGGGCGGCGCTCCTCGGCGCGGCTGCTTGCGGGCGGGAACATCGCCGGCGGAGTGGTGCTGTGGGTGGCGGTGGCGGCGCGCTGGGGCGACCTCGAACCCGGCGCGCGCTGGGTGCTCGCCGCCATGGGCGACAGCTTCATCCTCATCGGCGCCCTCGAGTGGCTCGCCCTACGTCTCACGCGGGAGCGGTGAGGATGATTCAAGAGCGGGACTTCGAGGGCGTTCTGGTGGAGTGTTCCCTGGAACGGTGGCAGGAGAAGCTAATTGGGAGCCATCCGGAGCTGGAAGGCCGGATGGATGAGGTCCGGCGTGCGATCGCCCATCCGCGCCTTGTGCTGGCCGATACCAGCTACACTAATCGAAAGCACCACGTGATCGAGGTGGCGCCGAGGCTGTTCCTCGATGTAGTCGTCGAGTACCGGTACCTGCCGGTGGGCATCAGGGGACGCGTCGTGACGGCTTTTCTGCGGCGCCGCCTTTCGGGCGGTAATCGGCTCTTCTCCAACGGAGGTCTATAGCGATGACCGCGACGCTCACCCTGGACCTGAATGGCCTTCGCGACGTGACCTTCCGGTACGACGAAGAGTGCGATGTCGCGTCGGTGTTTCTCGGCGAACCCCGTGAAGCGATCACCGAAGAGGCCGGCGACGGCTGGTATATCCGCGAAACCGATGGGGCGATCAGCGGGCTCGAACTCCATGGGTTTCGCGAGCGGTTCCTCGCCGAGCCGTTCCATGCCGGGGTGACCGCGCCGGTGATCAGCGAGCTGGAAGAGGCCGCCGGCCACTCCCTCCGAGAGGGAATCGCCATCTCGGCGCCCGCGGAGGCGCTCCCCGCGACAGCGCGATGGTTCGTGCTCGTCCTCGGCGAAGCCGCGGCCCGGTTCGAACTCGACCGCGCCGCGCACCCCTGACGCCCCTACTTCACCACGAAGTAGCGCGCCTCCGGGTGGTGGACCATGAGCGAGGCGGTGGTCTGCTCGGGGTGCCACTGGAAGGTTTCGCTGAGTTCGACGCCGATGCGTGACGGCTGCAGGAGGGTGTCGATGCCCTTCTGTTCTTCGAGATCCGGGCAGGCGGGGTAGCCGAAGGCGTAGCGCGCGCCCTGGTACTGCTGCTGGAAGAGCTCCTTCGTGGTCGCGCCATCGGCCCCGGCGATGCCCAGTTCCTCGCGCATGCGCTTGTGCCATAGCTCGGCCAGCGCCTCGGCGCTTTCGACCGCGAAGCCGTGGAAGTGGAGGTAATCGCGGTATTCGTTGGCGGCGAACAGCTCCTTCGCGAACTCCGTCGCCTTCGGGCCCATGGTCACGAGCGCGATGCCGAGCACGTCGTACTCACCTTCGCCGCCGCGGAAGAAGTCGGCGATGCAGAGGTGGCGGCCATCGGCCTGGCGGGGGAAGTGGAAGCGGACGGGTTGGCCGACAGGTGCGCCGCCTTCGAAGCCGGGCCAGGCGAGGAGGTCGTCGCCTTCGGCGCGGGCGGGGAACCAGCCGTAGATGGCCTGGGGCACGAGCAGCTGCTCGGCGATGGCGCGCTCCTGCATGCGCCGGAACACGGGCTGCACTTCGTTTTCGATAAACGCCGCGTACTCAGCCTCGCCGCGCTGGCCGCGCTGGTACTGCCACTGGCCGCGGAAGAGCGCGGTCGTATTGATGAACGGGAAGATGTCGCGCAGGGGGATGCCCCGGACGACGCGCGCGCCCCAGAAGGGCGGCGCCGGGATTTTCGGCGCGGGCTGCACGTCCGAACGCGTGCCCGGCGGCGGGCCCACCCGTTCGAGCGTGGGCGTGACCGCGCGCACGGGGTCGTAGCCGGTCTCTTCGGACGAGACGACGCGCCCGCCGCGGGTGAGCACGGGGAGCGGCTCGCCGGCGCGCACGGCCGTCATCACGCGGTCGAGTGTGGCGAGCCCTTCGAAGGCGTCCTGGCAGTAGTACACGCTGCCGTGATAGATGGCGCGCAGGTCTTCCTCGACGTATTTGCGGGTGAGGGCGGCGCCGCCGAGGAGCACGGGGTAGTGCGTCAGCTCGCGGGCGTTCAGCTCCTCCAGGTCCTCGCGCATGACGACCGTGCTCTTCACGAGCAGGCCGCTGAGGCCGATGGCGTCGGCGCGCACCTCCGCGGCCTTCTCGATGACGTTCTGGATGGGCTGCTTGATGCCCAGGTTGTGCGTCGTGTAGCCGTTATTCGAAAGGATGATATCGACCAGGTTCTTGCCGATGTCGTGGACGTCGCCGCGCACCGTCGCGAGCACGATCGTGCCCTTGCCGCTGCCTTCCGTCTTCTCCATGTGCGGTTCCAGGTGCGCGACCGCCGTCTTCATGGTCTCGGCGCTCTGGAGCACGAAGGGGAGTTGCATCTTGCCCGAACCGAAGAGGTCGCCGACGACGCGCATGCCCTCGAGCAGGTGCTGATTGATGATGGTGAGCGCGTCCATGCGGCCGAGCGCTTCCTCGAGGTCGGCTTCGATGCCGCGGCGGTCGCCATCGACGATGCGCTGGCGGAGGCGCTCCTCGACGGGGAGGGCGGTGCGGTCGACCTTCACGGCTTTCTCGGCTTCGACGCCTTCGAAGAGCGCGATGAAGGCGTGCAGGGGATCGTAGCCTTCGCGGCGGCGGTCGTGAATGAGGTCGCGAGCGGCCTGGAGCTGGGCCTCGGGGATGCGGTTCAGAGGCAGGATCTGGCGCGCGTTCACGATCGCGGCATCGAGCCCGGCCTCGATCGCTTCGTACAGGAAGACGGAGTTGAGCACGCGCCGGGCGGCCGGCTTGAGCCCGAACGACACATTCGAAACGCCGAGGATGGTGTTCACGCCGGGGAGCTCGGCCTTCACGCGGCGGATCGCTTCGAGCGTCTCCATCGCGTCCTTGCGGAGGTCCTCCTGCCCGCCCGAGAGCGGGAAGGTGAGCATGTCGAAGACGAGGTCCTGGGGTTCGAGGCCGTAGCGGTTCACGGCGATCTCGTGGATGCGGTGGGCGACGCGCAGCTTCCAATCGGCCGTGCGCGCCTGGCCCTCCTCGTCGATCACGAGGGCGACGGCGGCGGCGCCGTGCCGCTTGATCAGCGGCAGCAGGCGGGTGATCTTCCGTTCGCCATCCTCGAGGTTGATGGAGTTGACGATGGCCTTGCCGCCGTACAGCTTCAGCGCCGCCTCCACCACGGCCACCTCGGTCGAATCGAACATCAGCGGCAGCGTCGACTGGGTGCGAAGGGCGGAGACGAAGGTGGTCATGTCGGGCACGCCGTCGCGGCCGACGTAATCGACCATGACATCGAGGACGTGGGCGCCCTCGGCGGTCTGCTCCTTCGCGAGCGCGGTCATGCCATCGAGGTCGCCGGCGAGGAGGAGGTCGCGGAAGGCACGCGAACCGGTCGCGTTCATGCGTTCGCCCACGACGAGGAACGAGGTCTCCTGGCGGAAGGGGACGCTGGTATAAAGGGAAGCGCAGGCGCCGGGGGAATCGTCGCCGCCGGTGGCGGGCGCGCCGGGGCCGGCGAGGAAGCGCGCGGCCGAGGGACGCTGCTTCGGCGCGCGGCGGCCGACGCGCGCGATGGCGGCTTCGTACATCGCGGGCGTGGTGCCACAGCAGCCGGCGGCGATGTTGATGCCGAACTCGTTCACGAAAATCTCGTGGTAGCGCGCGAAGTCGTCGGGCGTGAGCGTGTAGCACGCCTGCCCATCCACCACTTCCGGCAGCCCCGCGTTGGGGCCGATGAACACCGGCCGGCGGCTGTTTTCGGCCAGGTGGCGAACGTGCTCGACCATCTGCTCGGGGCCGGTCGCGCAGTTGATGCCGATGATGTCGACGACGTCCATCGCCTCCAGCGCCGTCAGCGCGCAGGCGATGTCGCTGCCCAGGAGCATCGTGCCCGTGGTCTCGATCGTGACGCTGGCGACCACGGGGATGCGGCGGCCGGTTTCGGCGAAGACATCGGCGATGGCGGCGAGCGCGGCCTTCGTCTGGAGCAGGTCCTGGCAGGTCTCGACCTTGAGGACGTCGATGCCGCCTTCGAGGAGGCCGAGCGCCTGCTCGCGGTAGGAGCGCACGAGCTCGTCCCAGGCGATGTGGCCGAGGGAGGGAAGGCGCGTGCCCGGGCCCATGGTGCCGAAGGCGTAGCGCGGCCATTCGGGGGTGCTGAAGCTATCGCGCACCTCGCCGATGACCTGGGCGGCGAGCCGATTCAGCTCGCGCGTGCGGCCATCGAGCCCGAATTCGGCGAAGACGACCTCGTTCGCACCGAAGGAGCAGGAATCGACGGCATCGCAGCCGGCTTCGTAGAACATCCGGTACACGCGACGCAGGATCTCCGGGTTGCTGACGTTGAGCCATTCGGGGCAGCCGTCGTGCGTCTCCTCGCGATCCGTGCCCGGGTAGGCGACGTAATCCTTCTCCGTGAGGTTGATGGAGAGCAGCGTCGAGCCGATCGGGCCGGCGGCGAAGAGGACGTTTTCGCGCAGGCGATTGAGCAACGGGTGGTCGAGGGGCGTGTACATGCCGAACCAGCGTACAGGGCGGCGCGCGGGTGCGGCGAGCGAGTTCGGGGGGGGGGAAAGCGAAAGCGCCCCCGGGCGGAGGCGCTTTCAAATTGGGGGGCTGAATCAGTCCGGGGGTTTACCCGGGGGTGAGCGCCGTGCGGATGGTGGCGAACTCGCGCTGCGCCCGCGAGAGGGCGCGCTGCAGGCGGTCGATGCGCATCAGGTGGGCGGCTTCGCGGCGATGCGAGATACGCGTCGAGAGAACGTCAAGCTCGGAGGAGCGAGCATGGGCGAGGGCTTCGAGGGCGGTATGGCTGTACATGGCTGCACTCCCTTGTAGTGAATGAATGTTCATTTACTTTTATCGCCGTTTCAAGGGGTTTCGACAGGCTGATTCGCCCAACGTGAAACAAATTTACGAAGTGCCGCCGCCCCCGGGCGGGCTCGAATCGATGAGGCGACATAAACATGGGGCTTCCCCCTTTGCACTCCGGGGCGTACGGTGATCCGTGCCCGTGGCGGGGCGCGGCTCCGAGGAACCTATGTCGAACCCCTGGCATCGCCCGGTCCTGGCGGCGTTGGCCGCCGGGCTGCTGCTTGCCGGCGTCATCACGGTCTCGCTCGGCCGCGGCGGTACGAGCGCGAGCGCGGCCGGCACCGTGACGGTGGAGATCCTGGACAGCGGCTTCAACCCGCAGGTCTGCCAGGTGAACCGCAACGCCACGACCATCTATTGGAAGAACAAGAGCACGAAGGTGCGCCGCGTCGTCATCTCCAGCGGCATCGAAGGGCACCCCCTCTTCGATAGCGGCGACATCGCCATCGGCGAGACCACCACCGGCGGCGTCATCGTCAACCAGATCTGGGATCAGCAGTACTACGACGAGTACGAGCGCACGATGACGGGCCGGATCGTTTCGCCGCTGAGCCCGAGCGCGCAGATCGCGTGTTCGCCGCAGCCGCCGACGCCGACTCCCACGCCGACGCGCACGCCCACGCCGATCGCGCCGACGCCGGCGCCGATTCAGCTGCATCCGCGCTGCATCGGGCTGCAGGGTTGCGCCGTGATGCCCGTGATCGCGGGCGACGACTGAGCCGCGGGAAGGCCGTGGCGGCGGCCTTCACACCCATCGCTTGCCGGTTTTGCTAGACTGGGAGGCGAGCCCGTATCGAGCGGGCACGGAAACACAGCAGGAGTCCCTATCCCTTGGCCTTTGCCGATAAGCAAATCGCGTGCCGCGACTGCGGCGTCCACTTCGTCTTCACCGCGGGCGAGCAAGAGTTTTATGCGAACAAGGGGCTCATGAACGAGCCCACGCGCTGCCAGTCGTGCCGTTCGGCGCGGCGGCAATCGCAGAGCACGCTGCAGGAGAACGACGGATACGTCCGCTACGGCAACTTCGCCAGCTTCGGCGGGAAGACCCCGCGGCAGATGCACCCGGCGGCCTGCGCCGATTGCGGCCAGATGACGGAAGTGCCGTTCGTGCCGCGCGGTGAGCGTCCGGTCTACTGCAGCAACTGCTACAGCAAGATCAAGCCGCCGGCCCCGCGCGAGGACGCCCCCGCCCCCCGCCGCTAACCACAGACACCAGCCCCACCGCGGACGCGCTACCATGCGCGCTATGGACCTCCTCCTGGCGCAGGTGGCGCGGCTGCTTGGGCTCGAACGCGCGGGGCTGACCGCCGAGGGTGCCCGTGCGGCCATCGCCGCGCGCCCGGGTGACCTTGGCCTCGCGCTCGTGGCGGAAGCCGCCGATAGCGACGATGTCACCGATGCCGAGAGCGCCCGTGTCTACCTCGCCGGCCGCCTGGCCGACCTGGTGACGCTGATTCCGCCGGCATCGGTCGAGGCCGTGCGCGCCGCCTTCGAAGCCGGAATCGCCGCCTGGGAGGCCGCGGGCTAAACCAACGACAGCTCCCCCCAGGGGTAGCCCTGGCAACTGGGAACCGGGAACTGCGTGCGGCGATTCCCCCGCGTGATAGACTCCCTCTATGACTGCCAGCGAGCCCACTGATTTCGGCGACCGTCGTTTCGGCTCCGCCCTGGTCAACGTCACGAACGTCTGCAACCTTTCGTGCCGCCACTGCTTCGTCTTTCGCGCCGATAACCCGAACGCGCCGAAGGACAAGATGGACGACGCGACGATGCTCCACCAGCTGGAGCAGCTGCGGGACCGCCACGGCATCCGTTCGATGCTGTTCATGGGCGGCGAGCCGATGATCCGCAAGAACCTGGTCATGCAGGCGATGCCGCTCTTCGAACGCTCGTCCATCGTCACGAACGGGACCTACGGCATCCCCTCGGTGCCCGGTCACCTGGTCACCGTCTCGCTCGATGGCCCGGAGGCGATGAACGACCCCATCCGCGGCGAGGGCGTCTTCCAGAAGGTGAGGAAGGCCGTCTTCGACCGCGACCCGGCCGACGGCACGACCGTCATGCTGCAGATGACCATCACCAAGGAGAACGCGCCGGGCATCGAGGCGTTCGTCGAGGAGGTGAAGGATTGGCCGGTCACGGGGATCGCCTTCACGTTCTACGTGCCCTCGCTCGGCGAGTCGTCCGAGCTCGCCTGGGATGACCTCCGCGAACGCGACGCCGTCATCGACCAGGTGATCGCGGTCAAGCAGAAGTACCCCGACCGGGTGAAGACGAACCTGGGCGCGCTCGAAATGATGAAGTCGGACCGCGCGCTCTCGGTGACGGGCAAGGCGGGCGAGACCTGCGGCCTGCGCCAGATGCTGCCCCTCTATATGGGCGAAGGCGGCAACTTCGAGCGCACGTTCTGCTGCTACGGCAACAACGTCGATTGCTCCCGCTGCGGCGCCTACGCCGTCTTCAACGGCGCCTTCCACCGCCGCGCGGGCATCGAACTCGAGGAGTAGCTGTTTTAGGAGCTGTTAGCTGTTGGCTATTAGCTGCTGGCGGGGCAACCCCGCGGGAGCTGTTAGCTGGCGGCTATTAGAGCCGCTGGCGGGGCAATCCCGGGGTTGGCTCGTCGCCCTCGCGGACATCCGGGCCGTACTGGCCTAAACGGGGTTGCCCCGCTAACAGCCAATAGCTAACAGCTATACTGCTCGAATGGTTGCGTGGCCTGCTTCGCCCGCGAACCCGGAACCGGCGCGTTCGAGCTACGACGGCCGGCGGATGACGCTGTCCGAGTTCGAGGCGCTGCCCGAGGAGAAGCCGTACCTGCAGTGGTGGGACGGCGTTGTGGTACAAAAGGCCGTGCCGAAGCGCGCTCACGGCCGCATCCAGCGCCTGCTCCTGACGCTCCTCGACGCCTACGCGCGCGAGCACGGCGCCGAAGCCTGGGCCGAAGCGCACGTCTGGTTCGAAGGGCACGGCTATCTCGTGCCCGATATCGCGTATTGGGCGCCCGGCAAGCCTGAGGGCGATGACGAACGTTCGCTCCCGCCCACGCTGGCGGTCGAGATCCGTTCGCCTTCGGAGCGGCAGGCGGGCCAGCGCGAGAAATGCCGCCAGATGCACGCGAACGGCGTTGATGTGTGCTGGCTGGTGGACCCGGCCTCCCGCACGGTCGAGCTGTTCGAGGGCGCCATCGAAGCCGAACCCCTCCCCGCCGATGGCGCGCTCACGTCGCCGCTTCTCCCCGGCCTCCGCATCCCCCTCGCGGACATCTGGGCAGTACTCGCGTAAACGGGGTGTTCCCGGCCAACAGCTAATAGCCAACAGCCAGCAGCTTCCCTGATACCGTTGATCTCGCAACCAATTTTGCCCGGAGTCCCGATGACCGCCGCCGAACCCGTGTCCTCCATCCCTGCCCGCATGCCGGCGCTCTACCTGGGGCACGGCGCGCCGACGCTCGTCGATGACGCGACATGGGTGGGCGAACTCGAGGCGTGGGCGGCGCGGCTCCCCCGGCCGCGTTCCATCCTCGTCGTGAGCGCGCATTGGGAGTCGGCGCCGCTGACCATCGGCGCGACCCGGCCGGTGCCGCTGGTGTACGACTTCTACGGCTTTCCCGCGAAGTACTACCAGGAGCGGTACGACCAGCCCGGCGCGCCGGAGCTCGCGGACCGCGTGCGCGCGCTCGTGCCCGATGGCGAACCCGTGGCCGAGGCCCCGGACCGCGGGCTCGACCACGGCGCCTATGTGCCGCTGACGGTGATGTACCCGGAGGCCGACATCCCTGTGCTGCAGGTCTCGATGCCCGACCTCGACCCCGTACGGCTCTTCCGGCTCGGTCGCCAGCTGGCGCCGCTGCGCGACGAGGGCGTGCTCATCATGGGCAGCGGCTTCATGACCCACGGCCTCCCCTACATTGAGTCCTCGGGACCCGGCGGCGCGGCCACCCGCGTGGTCGCGCGATTTCGATGCCTCGGCCGGCGACAGCCTCGCGCGCGGGGACCTCGACCAGCTGTTCAACTTCCGCCACCGGGGCCCGGCGGCCCGCTACGCGCACCCCACGGCCGACCACTTCGTGCCGCTCTTCGTCACCCGGCGCGGCCACCGACCCCGAAGCAGCACCCGAGACGGCGATCGAGGGCTACTACCTCGGCCTCTCGAAACGATCGTTCGAAGTCGCCTAGAAGTTCCCGGTTCCGGTGCCCAGTTCCTGGGATCGGCCCCGATGGGGATGGCGCTACTCCGGCGCGGACATGCCGGCGAGGGTCATGAGTTCGCGCGCGAGAGAGCGGCCGAGGCCCGCGGCCGTGTCGGCGGAGCCGGCCATCTTCGACCGCACGATGCGGCCCCCGGGCGCGAGCAGCGCGTGCAGCTTCAGAGTCGTGCCGAAGTGCTCGGCGTAGGCGGCGGCAGGGAAGCTGCATCCTGCATCGATGGTGGCCAGGAACGACCGCTCGGCCGTCACCGCTTCGCGCAGGTGGGGGTCGTCGATGGCGGCGATGAGGCGGCGCGTGATGGCGTCGTCGACGCGGCATTCGATCGCCGAGGGTGCCTTGGGCGGGGCGGGGAGCATGTCGTGGACGCCGAAGATCTCGGTCGCGCGGCCTTCGATGCCCGTGCGGCGCAGCCCCGCGAGCGCGAGCACGGCGGCATCGAATTCGCCGCTGTCGACCTTCGCCACACGCGTATCGACGTTGCCGCGAATGGGCCGGACGTCGAGATCGGGGCGCATGGCGCGCAGCTGGGCCTCGCGGCGGGGCGAGCTCGTGCCCACCACCGCGCCGGGCGGCAGCCCCCTGAGCGTCATCTTGCGGGCGGCGACGAGCGCGTCGCGGGGGTCTTCGCGCACGGGCACGGCGGCGATGATGAGCCCCTCGGGCCGCTTCGTCGGCAAATCCTTGTAGCTGTGCACGGCGAGGTCGGCCTGGCGTTCGAGGAGGGCGGCCTGGATGGCGGAGGTGAACCAGCCCGACCCCTGCCCCGCGTTCAGCGGCGTCACCTGGTCGCGGTCGCCGTGGGTGGCGATTTCGATGAGTTCGAACTGCACGCCGGGATGGGCCGTGCGCAGGCGCGCCATGACGGTGTTCGCCTGGGCGAGCGCGAGGCGGCTGCCGCGGGTGGCGATGCGGATGCTCACCGCCAGCCGCCCGCGCCGGCTTCGCGCAGCACCTGGTGGGCGGCCTGCACCACGTGGTCGATGTCGTCCTCGGTGTGGGCGGCGCTCACGAACCAGGTCTCGAACTGCGAGGGCGGCAGCAGCACGCCGTGCTCGAGCATGCCGCGATGGAAATCGCCGAAGGCGGTGGTGTCGGATTCGCGGGCTTCGGCGTAGTCGCGCGGGGGGTCGGGCCGGAAGAAGAGGGTGAGCATGGAGCCGCGGCGCACGACGCACGCGCTCGCTTCGCCCCGCTTCGAGGCCGCGCGCAGGCCGTTTTCGAGGTGGGCGGCGAGCTTCTCCGCGCGGCGGTACGGTTCGCCCGTCGCGAGCAGATCGAGCGTGGCGATGCCGGCTGCCATCACGAGCGGGTTCCGCCAAGCGTGCCCGCCTGGTACACGGCCCTCGGGCGCGATGAGCTGTCATCAGGTCCGCGCGGCCGCCGAAGGCGCCCACGGGCAGCCCGCCGCCGATGATCTTGCCCAGCAGAAGAAGTCGGCATCGGGGAGGACCCCGGAGAGGCCAGCGGAGGCGGAAGCCCGCTGATCACCTCGTCGGCGATGAGCAGCGCGCCGTGCGCCCCCGGGCAGCTCTTGCAGCGCGGCGAGGAACCGCGGGTCGGGTTCGACGAGCCCCATGTTCCCGGCCACGGATTCGACGATGACGGCGGCGGTGTCGCCCGGGTGGGCGGCGAACCGGCTCGAGCGCGGGCACGTCGTTATAAGGGAGGACGGCGGTGAGGCCCGCGATCGCCGCAGGGACGCCGGCGGAATCGCTGAGGCCGAGGGTGGCGACGCCGCTGCCGGCCTTCACCAGCAGTCCGTCGCTGTGGCCGTGGTAGTTGCCATCGAACTTGACGACGAGGTCGCGGCTTGCGGCGGCGCGCGCGAGGCGGATGGCCGTCATCGTCGCCTCCGTGCCGGAGTTCACGAAGCGGAGACGCTGGAGCCCGCACGCGGCCGCGATGCGCTGCCCCAGTTCCGCCTCGGCCGGGGTGAGCGCGCCGAAGGCCGTGCCGTTCGCCGCCGTCTGCTGGATGACTTCTACCACGGCCGGGTGCGCGTGCTCTGAGCAGCAGCGGCCGAAGGCAATCTCGGAGGTCGATGTACTTCTCGCCTTCGGCATCGAACACGTGGCCGGCCTGGCCGCGCACGATGGCACGGGCGACCCACCGACCGAGCGGAACGAACGGACGGGGCTGTTCACGCCGCCGGGGAAGAGGGCGCGGGCGGCTTCGCGGATGGCTTGTTGTGCACGGCTCCAGTGTACGCGGGTGGGTGGACGGCCGCCTTCAGGGTGCGCCGGCGGCGGCTACTTCGCCCGTGAAGCTCCCGCCGCCGACGAGCGCGTACGCGAGCACGAGGTCGCCTCGCGGACGATGCCGAAGAGGTAGCTCAGGCTGTCCTGGCTGGCGGCGAAGGCATAGCCACCGCTCGCCGAGGGGCGTGGCGCGAACGGTGCCGAAACGCCGTGGAAGGTGACGCGGAGCGTGGCCTCGGCTTCGCTCGCGCTCGCGGGGTATTCCAGCGCGGGCTGCGCCAACAGCGCGACGAAGTGCCCGCTCCCCCGTTCCGTCGTCACCGCGACGAGCACTTCGTTCACGCCGCCATAGGGCACGGCGAACACGGGCACGCCGCGCGAATTCAGCGGGACCATCAGCTGCGGGGGAATATCGAGGAAGGCCGGGCCCTCCAACAACAGGAACCCGAGCTGGTTGCTGCGGCGGTCGAAGAAGCGGCTGAACACGGAATCGAGGTTGCTGCGCGCGAGGCCCGCCAGCGACGACAGGCTCGGCCCGCCGCCCGTGCGCGTGGGCGTCGGCGACGGCTCCGGCGTCGGGGTCGCGACGAGATCGGCCGCCGGCGCCCTCCGGGGTTGCCGTGGGCCGGGGGACGATGGTGATGACGGGCACGGGCGTGGGCGAGCTTCGGGTTCTGGGGCTGCGCCGCGATGACCACGCCGCCGCCGTCGGTCGCCGCCGTGACGTTCGAAAGCAGGTCGCGGTCTCCGGGGAGGATGCGCCAGTGGGTGCCGTCGTGGAGGAGGATGCCCGCGAGGCCGCCGGCCGGCACGCTCATGCGCAGGGTCAGCGGCAGCGCGAGGGGCATCGCCCGTGCGGAGGTCGAAATATGGGGTGAGCGCGTGCCAGCCGGGAGGCAACGCCGGCCCCTGCCGCACCTCTCCGAGCGTGATCGCGACGGGCGTCTCGGATTTCGTGCTGACGACGAGGCGGCCATCCGGGAGGCCATGCCCGCGCCGGAGGCGATTTCGCCGCGCAGCGTGAGGGGCGCCTCCGTGGGTTGCAGCGGGCCCGGCATCCTCGCGCAGGCGGCGCCCACAACGACAGCGCGCAGGCGGCCAACAGCGGGACGAATCGGTCAGTCGCATCGCGTTCCATGTTGGCGGGGAAGCGGCGGGTACGCCATGCCGGGGGTCACGCCGCTCGCGCACACGGTTCGCGGCCGGTCAAGGCGGGGAGGAAGAGCTGGTACTTGCCGGGCACCTGCTTGCCGCTGGCCATGGGGGCATCGAGCGTGAGCGTCATCGGCCCGGTGTTCGCGCCCACGCCGTTCTTCACGGTGATGACGAGCGTGACCGCGCGCCCCTGTCCGCTCGAAACCACGACCTCGGATCGGCCGCCGAGGGTGGCGAGGGGCTGAAGGCGGCGCCCGCCGCCGCGAGCGAGGCCGTGCGCAGGTTCACCTGCCCGAAGTCCTTCGCCGCGTTCGTGATCCAGAGGTCGATGAGCACAGCGTGGGTGGCGCCGTTGTCGCGCACGGCCTTCGCGACGGATGCCGCGAGCGCGTTCGCTTCCTGCCCGCCGGTGGCCATGAGGATGCACTTGAAGTATTCGGCCGGGTACACGGCGGCGCGCGTCGCCCGCACGGAGATGCCGGAGATGGACTGCTCCACGGAGAGCGAGGTCGGCGTCTCCTGCAGCGTGCCGCACTGGGTGGTTTCGCGCGTGAGGTCGATGGCGGTCGTCGGCGATACCGCCGGGGTGGCGCGCACGCCGGCCACGTCCGCGGTGGTCGTGGGCTGGCCGGCGGCGCTGCCCGTGGAGGATTTCGTCGCGACCGCGGTCGGTGTCGCCGTGCGCGGCGTGGCCGTGGGCGAAACCGCGACCGTGGGCTCGCCGGCCGATGCCTTCGCCGGGGTGCCTCCGCCGCTGCCGCCGGGCTGCACCTCGAAGGCGATGCCCAGCATGCCCGCGACGATGACCAGCGGGAAGCAGCACCGCGGCTTCGCCATCAGCTTCGCCATGAGGCCGTTCGAAACGGGAGCCTGCGATCGGGGTCGCGGTTGTCGCTGCACGGCCCCATGCTCGCGCGCGCGGGGGGCGCCCGGCATGGGGAGAATCCTCGATGCGCCCGCGCGGCGTCCCGATTTTGCCCCGCGGCGGGCGCGCGGGCTAAGGTGGGCGGGTGGATTCGCGCCGTTTCGCGCACCGATTCCTGCCCGCCCGGGTGGTTCGCATGCTGAGTGGCCTTCTCGCCTTCGTGCTCTTCCTCGTGGCCGTGGCCTGCGATGGCTCCGCGCCCACGGCCGCGCCCGCGCCCGGCACGCCGACGGCCACCCCCACGCCCGTCGCAACGCTCCCGCCCGGCGTCGTGACGCCCGTGCCTGATCTCCCGACGGTGCTCCTTTCCGTCGAGGCCGCGAACGGCGCGACGAAGAAGCAGGTGCGCGCGGAGGTCGCTTCGAACGATGCTGAGCGCCAGCGGGGGCTCATGTTCCGGGCATCGCTGCCGGCCGATACGGGCATGCTCTTCCTCTTCCCGCGCGACCTCCAGGGCGGCTTCTGGATGGAGAACACCTACGTGCCGCTCACCATCGCCTACCTGGACAAGGACGGCGTGATCGTTTCGATGAAGGACGGCAAGCCGCTCGACCGCACGGTGCTGCAGCCTTCGATGCCCTACCGCATGGTGCTGGAGATGGAGCAGGGCTGGTTCGAACGGAACGGGTTCGCGGTCGGCAGTGTCGTGCGCGTGCCCGCCACCGGGTTGCCCACGCCGAAATAGCCGGTCCTATGCGGCCGGGCGGCGAACGACCAGGAACGCCAGCCGCCATGCGACCGTGAGCGCGCTCGCGACGAAGAGCACGGCGAGCGTCCAGTAGCACTGCCCGAGCACCGTGCCGATGGCGGCCACGAGCGACCGCACATCGCGGCTGGCGAGGCCGAACACGCCATCCGAGGGGGCCATGCGCAGGGCGCCTTCGATGCGCGCGCGGCTGTAGCTCACGGTGAGGGAGCCCGCGAGGGCGAGCACGCCCACGAACTCGGCGTGACCGTGCCCTTCGAACCGCACGGCGAAGACGGTCATGCCCGCGATCATCGCCGCGTCGGCGTAGCGGTCGGTCACGGCGTCGAGGATTTCGCCGAAGCGCGAGGCGCGGCCCGTGCGGCGGGCGAGGTCGCCATCGACGCCATCGATCACAGAGACGGCCTGGATGAGCACGCCCCCGGCGACGTTCGCGCCCACGGCGATGAGCCCGCCGGTGACGAACGCCAGCGCGAGGGTGAAGAGCGTCACCATGTTCGGCGTGATGGGCGTGGGCGCGAGGGCAGCCGCCATCGGCCGGCTCAGGCGGCGGTTCAGATGGCGGCTGACGATGCCGTCATAGGCCATGCAGCTTCGCCGCCCGGTGGTTCACGCGGACACGACGGCCGCGGCGGCCGCGAGGTCGTCCGGGGTATCGACGTCGTACCAGGTGGCGCCGGAGACGTCGGCGGCGGTCAGTTCGCCGCGCCGCGCCAGCTCCGTGCAGATGACGCTCAGCTCGCAGTCCTCGGGCACGGCCGCGACCGCCTCCCAGGCCGCGGGGGCGAACAGGAACGCGCCCGTGTCCAGCGCATCCCACGCCGGCAGCATCTTGCCGATGGCGCGCACGCGTCCATCGCCCGCGAGTGACAGCTTCGTTGCTTCCTCTATATAGGCAGGGTCGTGGTGGGAACGGTCGGCGGCGACGAAGGAGTCGCGCGGGCCGCCGCTCGCCGCGCGCGCGACGAGCCGCGCGATCAGCTCCGTGGAGAGCAGGTGGTCGCTCATGACGAGGAGGAAGGGATCCGTGCCAGTGGCCCCGCGGGCGGCGCGCAGGGAGAGCGACGCACCATCGTGGAAGCGCGGGTTCGAAACGAAGGTGAGGGCGATGCCGTGGGTGGCGCCCTCCGCCAGTGCCGTTTGCACCAGCGATTCCATATAGCCGGTTACGATGATGGCCTCGCGCACGCCCGCCGCCGCCAGCGCCTCGAGCGTGTACTGGATGATTGGTTTGCCGTGCAGGGGCACGAGCGGCTTCGGCAGGACGGCGGTGTGCGGGCCCAGCCGGCCGCCATCGCCGGCCGCGAGCACGACCGCCCGGGGGACGTTGTCTTGCGCCATCCGGTCATCTTACGCGCGGGCGGCGCCGCTGGTGGCCACGGGCGTCCCCGGCGTACGATGCTGATTGGGCCAATTAGGCCACGTAAATAGTCCGGGGCACGAACCATGTGGAAGACGGTCGGGTCGCTCAGCGCCCTCTGCCTCGCGTTCATCGCGCTGCTCGTCACCCTCTCCATCGTCGGCCTGAAGTAGGCGCGAAGGCGAGGCCGCGCGCGCTGTACCGGCGGTTGACGCGCCGTTGCACCGGACCGCGCCCGCCCGGACACTCGTGGCATGGGGCTCAGCCGCCGTGATGCCGTGGGTTTGGGCGCCCTCCTGGCCACCGCCATCCTCGTCGTGCCGTTCATCCGGCCCGAAGGCGGCAAGACGGAGCGGCCCTCGCTCTTCACGACCCTCCCCGGCGAGCTCACGCCGGCCGCCTTCACGCCCGCGCCGGTCCAGGCCACGCCCACGCAGACACCCCTGCCGCCGGCCGAGCCGGGCCACCCGAAGGCGGGCTGGCTGGTGCGCTACTTCCGCGGCGAACCGGGCGTCATCGAGGATTCGCAGCGCTTCGTCCCCGCGCTCGACCTCGCCTACGACGCCGCCCCCTTCAACGACATGCGCGACGACACCTGGTCGCTGACGGCGGCGGGCGTGTTCGACCTCGGGCCCGGGCGGTACACGTTCCGTTTCGAACACGACGGCGCCCTGCGCGTGCTGGCGAACGGCATCGAAGTCGGCAACCAGCAGGACGCCTCGATCGCGCGCGTGCTCGAAGTGACCATCGCGCACGAAGGCGGCCAACTCGGACTCACCCTCGAAGCGCGCGACACGGGCGGCAAGTTCCTCCTGCGCGAGCGGTGACGAGGGATGAGGAATGAGGAATGAGGAATGAGGGCCGGGGCTCGAGGTTCGAGGCTCGAGGCTCGAGCGGGCCAACCCCGGTGAGGAGCTGACGCCCCGTCTGGGGCGAAAGGCACCCGCGGGGTAGCCCCTGGGAACTGGGAACCGGGAACTGGGAACTACTCAGCACTCAGCACTCAGCACTCAGCACTCAGCACTTCGTCGCGCGAGTGGGGTACGTCTACGCAACCCGGCGCCAGAAGGACCACATGCGATAAGCGCGCGGCGAGCTCTGGCGATTAGCCCACAGAATCTTTCGAATTTCTCTCGGCGAGAGCGAAACGCGCGTTAACCCCGGCGTGCGGTTACGCGTTGTTTACCGGTAGTACGGAGGAGTCTGCCCGCCACCAGGTGGGTTTCGAGGTGTTGACCCTTGGAGAGGCGCTGGCTACCTTTCAGCGGACTTTACCGGCCACGCGGCAACGCGGGGCCGGGCGGCGTTGTCCGCGCCGTATGTCCGGGAGGCGTCTTGGTCAAATCTGGAACCTCCTTTGCCGCGCCCTTCGCGGCCGTATTTGCCGAATCGCCCGCTCAACATAAGGGCGGGTTCCCTTCCCACCCGGATGGGAACCCGCCCTTATGTTGAGCGGGCTTTCGATTTCGAGACGTATTCCACGAAAGGAGGGAGTGCCCGGCCGAGCTAGGCACCCCGGCGCGGCCCACCCGCCATTGGCGGCACGGGGCTGAAAGGGTGAATGGCACGGCGAAGAACCGAAACCCGAACACGGCAATCGAGGGAAAGCCCGGACCCGCCTCCGCCAGCGCCAGGAGAGGAGCGGCAGACGAGCGGGCGACCTCACCAGCAACTTCGCGTTCCTTGTGAGCGCGGCGCCCGCAGATCCGGGCGAGTCCGGAAACAACCTCCGCCCGATTCGGGCGGCCCCGGGGAAACCCGGGGGGCACAGTCAGTCACACGACTGGAGAGGTAAGGAACTTGAGTATTCAACCCGTCCATGTGGCGAAGTCGCGCCGGGGCCAGCTTGGCCTCGTGCTCGCTCTCGCCGCGATGGTCGCGGTGCTTGCGTCGTTCTGGACGTCCGCTTCGGCGACGTTCCCGTCGACGACGGTGAGTTCGGTCGCGGTTACGGGGACGCCCTCTGGCGGCAGTCTCCTCACGTACACCGCGTCGATCACGCTCACCAATGGCACCACGACCGGTGCGGTGGCGTTCCGGGTCGCGAACCCGGCCAACGTCACCCTGACCGACGTCAGCGCCGTCGGCGCTGGCTACACGCTCGCGACCTGCGACGGCGCCATCGCTGGCGGCCTCACGGCCAGCGAGTGCGTCAGCGCCGCGGCCCTCACCGGTGCCCCAGCTGGCACGACCTACACGTTCACGGTCCAGGGCATCGTGAGCGGCCCCGGCGACCCCGGTGCCATCACGTTCCAGTGGGTCGACAGCGACAGCACGGTCCAGTCGGCCACCGGTGGTGCGCTGACGCGCTCGACCGCTGGCGCGACCCCGGCCACGGCCACGAATGCCATCGGCGTCGCCGAGACCTTCGTGTTCACGCTTGCCGCGAACCAGACCTGCGCGGGCGACACCTCCGTTGTCGGTGGTGCGCTCCCGGACGACGCGACCGTGCAGTGCACCGCCGCCGACGTCTACAACCCGAATGGCCTGACCATCGTGTCCGGCCCGACCGTGACCGACCCGGATGAGTCGGACACGACGCAGGTGACGGTCGTTGTCGCCCAGAACACGCCTGGCGTGTACACGATCGGCATCAACGGCAAGACCAACGCGGCCACCACGACGGTCCCGGCCGGCACGACCTTCACGAGCTCCCTTGGCACGAAGACCTTCGTCGTCGCTGAACTCCGCCACGTGGCCGACAACGCCACCTCGGTGGTGACGACTGGCGAGACCTTCGGCGGCCAGGATGTTCAGAACAACGTTCGCGGCTCGCGCCACGTCGTCTGCTCGGTCGTTGCCGATACCGGCATCGTCACGAACACGACGCCCGTTGCGATCGATATCCCGCTGACGCTTCCGAACACCCAGATCATCGTGACGCCGGGCGGCGGCTATAACGGCGCCGAGTCGGTGACGCAGCCGCAGAGCCCGACGTTCACGGACGTCCAGATCTTCGTTGGCAACGGCCGCCCGATCGGCGACATCGTGAATGGTGTCCCGGGCAACGGTGGTCTCGCCGGTGCGACCTGTTTCTCGTGGGTCTCCACGGGCGCGGGCGACCAGGAGATCTCGGTCAACTACGTCGCCGCTGACGGGGTCACCTCGGTCCATGTGGACTGGGACTCGAACTCGAGCGGGAACGGCGAAGGCGCCGTGCGCGTGAACCGCGCGCTCATCAAGGAATGGAACGTTCTCGAAGACAGCACCGTCACCCTTTCGGGCGGCGCCACTGGCTCGGGCACGGGCGATTCCACGACCACCCCGGTTATCACCGGCAGCATCGGGCTCGTCCTGAACCCGGGCACCGGCCTGTACCAGACGGC
>JAXLWZ010000012.1:0-108868 GCA_046328225.1 Dehalococcoidia bacterium
TCCGAACCCGAGGCATGGGATGCCGTCCGCGCCCGCCGCATCCACGACGGCGACGTCGTCGTCATCCGCAACGAAGGCCCCAAGGGTGGCCCCGGCATGCGCGAAATGCTCCAGATCACGGCCGCGCTCGTCGGCGAAGGGCTCGGCGAGACCGTCGCGCTCATCACCGATGGCCGCTTCAGCGGCGCCACCCGCGGCCTCATGGCCGGCCACGTCGCCCCCGAAGCCGCGGTCGGCGGCCCCATCGGCCTCCTCCAGGAGGGCGACACGGTCGTCATCGACATCGACAAGCGCGAGCTCAACGTCGAAATCGATGCCGCCGAGATCGCTCGCCGCCGCGCCGCCTGGTCGCCCCGGCCCGCGAACTACGAACGCGGCGTCTTCGCGAAGTACGCCCGGCTCGTCTCGGGCGCCGAGCAGGGCGCCGTCACCAGCTGACGCGTCCCGGCCGCGGACCCGCGCTTGCCAGCTCTCTCACCCGCTGGGGGAGCTGGCGGCGAGACGAACGAGCCCCGATCGGCCAGAATGCGCCGAAGCCCTTCGCCGCGAGACCGCATGAGCACCATCCCCAAGCTCCCGTTCGAACTGCAGCCGCAGGAGACCGTCGTCCTCTTCGCGCGCCGCCACTGGATGTATCTCGCGCTGCAGGTTGGTAAAGTCGCGCTCCTCGGCATCGTGCCCGCCGCCCTCGTCCTCATCGGCGCCGGGTTCACGGTCGGGCTCGGCGGTACCTTCGGGCGGGTCCTGCTGCTCCTCACCGCCGCCTGGCTCGTCTACTGGGCCATCCGCACCTACTTCGCCTGGTACCGCTACCAGCACGACATCTGGGTCGTCACCGACCAGCGCATCGTCGATAGCCTCAAGCGACACTGGTTCCACCACCGCATGGCTTCCGCCGACCTTGTCGATATCGAGGACATCGCCGTCGACCGCGAGGGGCTTCTCCAGACGGCGTTCAACTTCGGCAACCTTCGCTGCCAGACGGCGGGCGAACAGCCGAACTTCATCCTCGCCGGCATCCCGAAACCGTCGGCCGTCCTCGGCATCGTCGATGCCCGCCGCGATGCCGCTCGCCACGCGCTCTCGGGCCGGACCTAATCCTCGAATTCGGACCGCCGCTCCTGCGGACCCTCCACCGCGACGATCGCCGCCAGCGGCTCCATGCCCTCGTTCGCGACCGCGTACAGCCCGGGCAGGTACTTGTCCATCATCTCCAGGTTCACGCGCACCAGTTGCTGCAGCAGGGCCGTGCTCAGGCGGTCACCCTCGACGTCGATGCTCGTCTTGTAGCGAATCTCGCCGTCGTCCATGTCCATCTCGAAGTTGCCGACGAGCAGGCCGAAGTTCGCGCGCGTGATGAACTCCGCCAGCGCCGCGCGCCGCTCCACGGGCGTCGCCGCCAGCCCGATGGAGTAGAACAGGAAGCGGTCGTCGGCCTCGCGGCAATGCGCGATGCAGACCCAGCGGCCGTTGCTCCCTTCGTGGCTGAAGCGAAGGATCGGCCGCCCCGTGAACTGCGTCACCACGTGCGGCGAGTCCCCGAAATACTTCCGCACGACATCGAACATCCGCTTCCCATCGTTCATCGCACGACTCCTGGTGTGAGCAGCGGTCTCCGGCGCGACCTGCCCGGCGGGCGTGCGAACCGTGCCTGTGCCGCGCGCGCTGCCTCGTGGCCCCGGCGCGCGGCCTCATCGATGAAGGCCAGCCCGAGTTCGAACTGCCCCGATTCGCCGAGCACGAGCCCCATTTCGTAGTAGCCCGCGCCGTCCTCGGGTGCGAGTTCGACGACCCGCGCGAAGTCGGCGAGCGCCTCCTCCAGTCGCCCCAGCTGTTGGAACATCATCGCCCGCGTGCGCAGCGCCGCCCGGCTTTCAGGCTCGACTCGCAACGCCATCGCCAGGTCGTCGAACGCCGCGCTCGCCATCCCGGCGGCAGCGAACGCGAGCGCTCGCTCCACCCGCCGCGCAGCCGTCTCCTCGCGGTCCATCGCCGCCGTGAGCGCCACGACCGCGCCCCGGGTATCGCCCGTGGCCCGCCGCAGCCGCCCCAGCGCCGTCAACTCGCTGACCGTCGCCCAACCGCGCTCGGCGAGCAGCGCGAGGTCCTCCACTGCGCCGGAAAGGTCCCTCCGCCGTTCGCGAAGTGCCGCCCGGTTCGCGAAGACCTCGCGCGTGCCGCCGCCATCCGCCGCGTGGTCGAAGGCGTCCGCCGCGCCGCCGTCGTCGCCGTCCGCCATGAGAGCCAGCCCGAGGTTGTTCCACGCCTCCACGAACGCGGGCTCGAGGGTGACCGCGCGCTCGTAGCCGGCGATCGCCTCACGCGCGTGGCCGGTCGTCCGGAGCAGGTTCGCGCGGTTGAACTGCGCGCGCGCCCGCGTGGGCTCCAGCGCGATCGCTGCATCGAAGTCCGCCAGCGCCGCGACATCGTCGCCGAGCACCTGGTGGGCGAGCGCGCGCGCGTGTAGCGCCGATGCGCTCACGACATCCGGCAGCGCCACAAGATCGCCGAGCGCCGCGCCCGAGCTGCCCAGTGCCGAACGACTCACCGCACGATTCACGACCTCGGCTGCGTGCAGTGCCCGCGGCCGCGACTCCGGGATCTCGACGCCGTACACCGCGGTCGCGATCTCCCGTACTTCGGATGCCAGCGCCGCGGGCGAAGCCGGTCGTTCCCCTGCCGACTTCGCCAGGCACCGCTGGACCAGTGCCTCGATCTCCGCGGCGAATCCCTCCCCGAGCGACGGCACCGGGCCGCGGCAATGCGCGTGCTCCATCTCGGCACGGTCATTCCCTTCGAACGAACGGCGGCCCGTGAGCGCCCGGAAAAGGATGCAGCCCACGGCATACACATCCGCCCGCACATCCACCAGCGGCGAGACCCATTGCTCCGGCGCCATCGTGGCCGGCGTTCCCACCGTCTGGCCGAACGCCCCGCCGAGCCGCGCATCGCCGACCGCCGCATCGAACTGCGCGAACCCGAAGTCCGTCACCTTCGCCGTGCCGTCATGCGCGATGAGTACGTTCTCCGCCTTCAGGTCGCGGTGCACGAATCCCGGGTACACCGTCGCCGCGTGCGCGAGCCCGTCGCAGACCTGTGCGACCACGCGCAGCGCCTCCGCGGGCGCCATCGGCCCGCGCGCCACCAGCAGGCGATGGAGGCTCGTCTCCGCGCGCTCCCGGTCGGTCACCCACTCCAGGCACAGGGCCGGCGCGCCATCGATCACGGTGACGTAGTGACACTGCACGAGGTTCGGGTGCGCGCCGAGGCCGATCCAGGTCGTGGCTTCGAGCTCGAATCGCAGGCGATGCCGTTCCGCCCGCGACGATCCTTCCTCCGCCTCGGTGGCCCGGCGCTTCAGCGCGACGCCCATCCCTTCGCGCTCATCGAGGCAGAAGAGCACTTCGCCCATGCCGCCCCGCTTCACCCGCTTCACCCGGTATCGGCCGGCCAGCAACGCCCCGGGAAGGTACGAGAGAGCGGAGCTAGCCGCGGAGGGCATCGATGGTCACTTCACCCTTGAGCAGCTGTACCTGCTGCTTCGCCGTCGCGTACGTGTACGAGCTGTGGTCCTCGTTCCAGAGGATCACCCCGCTGCCGTACGGCTCGAGCCCAAGGCCCTGCCAGTCGGGGTCGGGATTCGCCTGGAGCAGCTGTTCCAACTCCGCATCCCAGTCCCGGCCCGACGCCGACTTCTCGTCGTCGTCGGCGACTGACGCACTTGTCACGCTGCTCTGGTCGCTTTCGACCGACTCGCTGACCTGTATGGGCGGCGGCGACCCCTGGGGCACTTCGACAATCTCCTTGTCGTTGTTCCAGTTCTTCAGCACTTCCTCGTAATTGGCGACGTCCTGGTCGTTCCAGCCGAACTCCGCCAGCACGAGTGCCTTGATGTCCTCCGTCGTCTTGCCGAACTCCGGGTTGGGCTTGTTGAACTTCCTCAACTTCCCAAGCTGGGCCGATTTGACATAGCTAGCGATGAGGGAACGCACCAGGGAGACGGAGTTCTCCTTCTCCGACTTGTCCATCGTCATCGCCTTGCCGCCGTACTTCGTCCCGTCCTTGTTGTTCAGAACCCCCACCGGGTGGTCCAGGAGGAACTGCGTCGGCCCGCCCGGGTATGGGTTCTTGAGTCCTCCGCCTGGCAGGAGCTGCGCCAGCCCTGCGGAGGAGAATCCGCTCGCGGCCCGCAGCTCATTCAGCGTCTGCGCCAGCTCCTGGTCGCCCGGCCAGTAGTGCCCGCTCTTGTTAGTGACGAACTGGAGCGTGCCCCCCACGACCTTCATCTCGCCCGCGCCCGCGACATCGCCGCCGGCCAGGAAGCTCGAATGGTGGAACAGCCCGATCTTGTGCGATGTCGCGTAGAACGTGCCGTCCTTCGCCATCACGTAGATGCCGAAGCCGTCGCCCATGAACTTCGAATACATCTTGCTTGTGTCGAACGGCTGGCCACCCTGCGTGATCGACCCGCCGACTTCGAGCTTGAACTCGTTCCGCGCTTCCGATGTCTCCAGGTATTTGACCTTGGTCTTGTTGCCCGCCACCTGGTTGGGCCCCAGCTGAACCGGGGCTTGCGGCCCGTTGACCGCCCCCTGGGGCCCATACACGAGCGGTGCCCCGGAGAGCTCCGACTCGTCCGAGTCGTCCGGGGTGTTTTGCTCGCTCATGCTCAGCTGGCCGCTGGAGTGGTCCATCGCATTCCAGCCGCCGAATATCGAGTACTTCTTGGCGGGCTCTTGCGGCTGCTGCGGTGCGGCCATCCCGGGAAGCTCCGACTCCTCCGAATCGTCCGGGGTGACTTCGTCGCTCATGCTCAGCTGGCCGTTGGACTCGTCCATCGCATTCCAGCCGCCGAATACCGAGTACTTGCTGGCGGGCCCTTGCGGCTGCTGAGCCTGCGGCGCCTGTTGGCCGCCATCTCCCTGCTCCGGCTCCTGCTCGAACGACTTGTACACGCCGTAGCCGCCGCCATCCGGCTGCTGCGGTGCCTGCTGCCCACCGTTGGCGCCATCGACCTGGTAGGCCACGGGTCCGCGCAAACCGCCGCCGCCCTTTTCGTCGTCGCTCTCAGGTGCCTCGTAAACATCGGGGCCCTGCGCCTCCTGCTGCCCACCGCTGCCGCCATACACCTGGTACGCCACGGGCCCGCGCAAACCGCCGCCGTCCTTTTCATCATCGTCGCGCTCAGGCGCCTCGTAGACGTCCGGGCCCTTCGCCTCCTGCTGCCCACCGCTTGCGCCATACATCGTGTACGCGATGGAACCGCCTCCGCTCCCGCTCTTCTCCTCGTTTGCGCCGTAGACCTGGTATGCCACCGGTCCGCGCAGCCCGCCGCCGCTCTTCTCCTCGTTCGCGCCATAGACCTGGTACGCGGACGGGCCCTGCTGCTCCTCGGCTTCCTCTTCCACCGCCGGGTTCATCGCCTTGACTTCCTCGGGCAGCGATTCCGGCTCCGGGGGCACGTTCGGCGACTCCTCGCCCTTCGCCTCTTCCTCCGCCGGGTCCTGGCCCAGCTCCTGCTTCTTCCAGAACGCCATGAGCTCGGCGAACGTCGCCCGCTGGACCGTCGCGCCGCCCGCATCGAGCAGCCGCTGGATAGGCGGTTCCGCCTTGCGCGCCGCGATCGTCTCCGAAGCGGCCCGGTTCCCCACGGCTTTTTGCAGCTGCAGAGCTTCTTCGCTTTCGCCCTGCGCTTGTTCCACGGGGCGCCGGCGTGCGACCGGTCCCCTTCGCGGCTTGCTGGCGTAACGGCGTTCGGGCACGGGGGACCTCCCGGCGAGCGTGACGCTCCTCGCGGCACGCCTGCGTTCCGTGCATTCTAGGGCCGCGAAGTCTCGCCAGTCTGTGGTTTACTCCCACATCACACAGTTTTGCCACCGCCGATAGTGCAAACTCGCTCGCTAGAACGCACCCCGTCGAGGAGGTGACCCCGTGAAGCTTGGCATGGCCGGCCAGGGCCGCATGGGCGCCGGCATGACGCGCAGGCTCCGCGCCGCCGGGCACGAAGTCGTCGCCTTCGATCTCGATCCCACCCGCTCCGACGTCCCCGGCCTCCCCGCGATGGCCGCAGCGCTTCCCTCGCCGCGCGTCGTCTGGCTCATGCTCCCCGCCGGCGACGCCACCGAGACCGCCATCGGCGAGGTCGCGCCGCTGCTCGCCCCCGGCGACATCCTCGTCGACGGCGGAAACAGCAACCATAAGGACGATGTCCGCCGCGGCGCCGCCCTCGCCGCGCAGGGCATTCGTTACCTCGACGTGGGTGTCTCGGGCGGCATCTGGGGCTTCGAAAACGGCTTCTGCATCATGGCCGGCGGCCCCCGCGACGCCTTCGACCACATCGAACCCGTGCTCCGGGCGCTCGCCCCCTCGGGCGGCCTGCTCTACGCCGGCCCCCACGGCGCCGGCCACTTCGCCAAGATGGTCCACAACGGCATCGAGTACGGCATAATGCAGGCCTTTGCCGAAGGTTTCGCCCTTCTCGATGCCGCCCCCGAATACGGCTACGACCTGCCCGCCCTCGCCCACCTCTGGCAGCACGGGTCCGTCGTTCGCTCCTGGCTGCTCGACCTGCTGGCGCGCGCCCTCGACCGCGACCCCCACCTGGAGGCGCTCCGCGGCTACGTCGATGACTCCGGCGAAGGCCGCTGGACCGTGATCGAAGGCGTCGAGCGCGGCGTCAACGTGAATGTCCTCGCGACGGCCCTCTTCGCGCGCTTCACCAGCCGCGAGGACGACTCCTTCGCCATGCGCGTCAACGCCGCCCTTCGCAACGAATTCGGAGGCCACGCCGTCCAGGGCCGCTGAATGCCCCTACCGCACGTCCTCCGCGAGGATGCGCGCCGTCTCCAGCATCCCCGCCGCCACTTCGCCGCCCTCCAGCGTCCACACCGCCGAGAGCACCGCCTGCGCCATCGCCCAGAGCCGCATCCGCTCGCGGTCGAACCCGAGCATCGTGGCGAAGGTGGCCAGGCGCCGGTCGAGTGTGGCTGCCGCGCCCGGCCGCGATGCGAGGTCGAGCGGGTTGCGCAGGAACGCGCCCACCTCGTACTCCCGTTCCCCCGCGAGGCCCTTCGGGTCGATCGCCAGCCACGGTTCGCGCGCCGATGCGAGCACGTTGGTGTGGTGCAGGTCCCCGTGCAGCAGCACCTGCTCGCGCCCCTCGCCGAGGAATGCCGCGTACACCTCCTCCGCCCGCGCGACCAGCCGCCCGGGGAGGGGCCCCGTGCCACCGCCGAACCGTGCTCGCATCCGCTCGAACGCGAGTGCCCACCGCGCCACGGTCGGGAAGCCGTGATTCGCGGGCAACGGCCGCCAGAGCCGCCGCATCACGAATGCCACAGTCTCCGTCGCGACGCGGTCATCGACCTCCAGCAGCGTGTGTCCCGGCATCGCCTGCTCAATGAGGATCGCGCCCATCTCCGGCAGCGCCGCGAAGAGCCGCACGGCACCCTCGCCGTCGTAGAGCCGCAAGGCCTCGATCTCGCACTGGAACTCCGGGTCCGCGGCGAAGCCCACCTTCAGCACCGCCCGCGCACCATCGGCCGTGATCACGGGCGCCACCCAGTTGTAGCTCAGCCCCGGGTATGCGGGTTGCACCGCCAGAGACCACCGGTCGGCGCATTCATCGACAATCGCCGGCAGGCGGTCCAGGAACGCTCGCCCCGCATCCTCGCCCCGCACCGCCAGCACGTTGTGCACGAACGCTTCCGGCAAGACTTCCGAGGCCGCCATCCGCGGCTATCCGCCCTTGCGCGCCACGGCGATGTGCCAGTCCTGCAGGAAATGCAGTTCGCCGTCCTTTTCGAGCGGCCGCATCCCCGTCGCGGTGCCGCCCCCGAGGTCGGCGCGCAGCTCCGCCCGGATGGCGGCCGTCTCCGCGTCAGGGGTCAGCGCCTGCGCGAGCCAGCGGTCGACGTGCATGGGCACCTCGCGGTCCGTCGTCGCGATGACGCTCGCGCCGTTCGCCGCCAGCATCCCCTGCAGCTCCTCCACCGCCAGCGCGCGCGTGTGCGATGGGTCCCGCCGCCGTTCCATCGTGTTGAATCGCTCGTTCAGCTCCGGCCGCGACACCATGTCTACGATCGCCACGCGGCCGCCGGGGCGGCACACGCGCACCATCTCGGCGATTGCCCGGGCCGGGCGGTCGAAGTGGTGCACCGCGAACCGGCAGAACACGAGGTCGAACGAATCGTCCAGGAACGGCAGCTCCGTGACATCGCCCGTCTGCAGGAGCACGTTCCCCACACCCCGTTCGGCGAGCCGCGCCTGCCCCGTTGCCAGCATCTCGGGCGTGAGGTCGAGGCCGACCACCTGCCGCACCTGCTTCGCCATGACTTCGCCGAAGTGGCTCGCTCCGCACGCCACCTCCAGCGCCACGTCGATCCCCTCAAGCGACACCGTGCGGAGAATCCAGCGCGAAAGGGCCTCGCTCGCGAAGAACGAATCGTCCTGCGCGAACGTTGGCGCCTGCCGCGCGAACTCCTGCCGTACGGTCGTCGAATGGCCCGCTTCGCCGCGTTCGGGCGTGGATGATGCGACGTCGGTCATGGTGCTCCTCCAGCTGTCGGTGGCGGGCATCGTTCCTGTTCGAACCACGCGCGTCAACGCCGCGACCCCGTGTCCGACCGTCAGCGTGAACTTCGCCACGCTCGCTCAGTCGTGCGAGTGATCGTGCCCCGAACGCCGTCCCATCATCCCCAGGAACGGCGACCCCGCGCCCAGCAGGAAGCCGAACTGGTACCAGCCGCCGTCTCGGCCCGTGTTGTACACCGGGTACCGCTCCCACCATCCGAACAGGTGCACGACGAGTACCGGCCACGCCGTCAGGCCGTTCCAGACGCCCCAGAGCACGTCTTCCATCGCGAGCGCTCCTCGAATACCAGCTCCCAACACGGTATGCCGATGCTGGCATCGCCGCTACGGACGGCCGTGCTGGACGGGCCGCCCCCGCATGGGGCACCGTGCCCCGCGTGAGCACCTTCACGCCGTTCCCCGAGCTCGATACCGTCCTCGCCGCCCTGGTCGATGGCGCGCGGTCCGTCCTCGGCCCCCGGTTCGTTGGCGCCTACCTCCAGGGCTCCTTCGCCCTCGGCGATGGCGATGCACACAGCGACGCCGACTTCATCATCGTCACCGATGGCGATGTCGACGCCGCGGGCGAGGCCGCGCTCAACGCCATGCACGCCGCCCTTCACGCCCGTCCCGCGACCTGGGCCCAGCACCTCGAAGGCTCGTACGTCCCCGCCACCATCTTCCGGCGCATCACGGGCGTCCCGGCCGAGCTCCCTGGCGCTCCGCGCGACCCGGGCTGGCGCGATCCCCAGACCGGCCAGCCGCCGCGCGTCTATCCCTTCCTCTTCCTCAACAACGGCGACTCCACCCTCGTTCGCTCCCAGCACGACAACACCCTCGTCGTCCGCTAGGTGACGCGCGAACACGGCATCACCCTCGCCGGCCCTCCGCCCGCGACCCTCATCGACGAGGTCGACCCGGACGCTCTCCGCGCCGAGATGCGGGACGTCGCCATCTCCTTCGGCGGAGACCTCCTCAGCGGCGCCGAACCGCTCGATGCGCTCTGGCTGCAGGGCTTCACCGTGCTCTTCTTCGCCCGCGTCCTTCACGCGCTCGAAACCGGCCACGTCGCATCCAAGCCCGCCGCCGTGCGCTGGGCGTCACGCGCGCTCGACCCTCGCTGGCACGACCTCATCGACGACGCCTGGACCCAGCGAGCGCGATACCCGCGGGGTCACGGCGCCCCGGCCGCCCACAGCGCGCTCGCTCCCGCCCCGGCGCGCGCCGCGGAGACCGTCGCGTTCGTGCAGTACGCCCTCAGCCTGGCCGGACTGGCGGGAGGGGACTGAAGGGTTCCTTCCCGGCTCTTCGCCGGTCCTCCGCGGGAAGGCGAAGCTGCCCGGACACCAGCCCGAACAGCGCCGACCGCGGCCGCTCCGCTCCAGGCGGGAAGCATGCCACCCGGCGTGCTTCCCGCCCGTTCAAGGTCGTGTCAGGTGCGTGCACGCGAGGCCGCCAGGTGTTCGGCCAGCCGGTCGTAGGACTCCTTCATCCCGTCCACCATCCCCGCTTCCAGCATGCCATCCATGGATTCGCGCGATGGGAACCGGGACGTGCCCCGGAAGATCGTCCCCGTGCCCTGCGACTCCAGGGTCATCGTCTCGTGCACCACGTCGTCCGGCGTGCCGTCGAAGATGAATGTCTGCACGATTCGCCGCGGTGGTTCGATCTCCTGGTACTCCCCGTGGAACGAGTACGTTTGGCCGTCAGGCGCCCGGTGCACCATTCGCCAGTTCCCGCCCGGCCGAAGGTCGACCTCGGACTCCGTCACCTCGTACCCGCGTGGGCCCATCCACTGCCGCAGGTGGGCCGGTTGGGTGAACGCCTGCCACACGCGTTCGATCGGGTGGTCGAACTGACGCGTGACGTGCATTTCGAGCCCGCCTTCCGGGACCGTCACGTCGGTTGGCATGTCAGCGCCCTCCAACCGGCTTCGCGCTCGCGACGAGGTACTCGTCCAGCCGGTCCAGCGTCTCGGACAGACCCTCTTCCATCCCCATCGAGATGACTTCGTCCCGGTGCTCCTTCGATTCGAACACCGCGCGGCTGCGGAGCAACGTCCCCCTGCCCTGGGCCGTGAACTCCACCGTCATCTCCATCGGCTTGCCAACGGGCTCGCCCTCCTTGTTCGAGAACCAGTCGGTGTAGACGAGCCGCTCCGGGGGCACGATCTCGCGGTACTTCGCGATCCCCCAACTCTCCTGGCCCTCCGGGCCGACCATGCAGTAGTGCCACTTCCCGCCTGGCCGCAGGTCGACCGTGCTCACGCGCGTCGGGAAGACGCGCGGCCCCCACCACTGCAGGAGCGCCTCCGCTTCGGTCCAGGCCTTGAACACGAGTTCGCGGGGCGCATCGAAGACGCGCGTCACCACCATCTCGCGCTCGCCCTCCAGGGTCAGGTTCGTCTTACCGGTCATCGTTCTTCTCCTTCTGCTGCAGGTCCCGCAGGTAGTCGTCGAGCCGATCAAACCGGTCTTCCCAGAACTGGCTGTACTTCTCCAGCCAGTCATTCGCCTCGCGCAGCGGCTCCGCTTCGAGCCGGCACGGGCGCCACTGGGCTTCCCGGCCCCGCGTGATGAGCCCGGCCTTCTCCAGCACCTTCAGGTGCTTCGAGACCGCGGGGAGGCTCATCTCAAACGGTGCTGCCAGCTCCGTCGGGGCCGCTTCGCCATCGGCCAGGCGCACAAGGATCGCCCTGCGCGTCGGGTCGGCGAGCGCCGCGAAGATGTTGGACAGCTGGTCGACGGTCATGGCTTCCTGTTAAACCTCTCGGTTAATTAACCGATGAGCTAAATAGTAGCGCCTTTCTCAACCATGTCAACCCCCGAGGGGCCTTCCTCGGCCATTCTGAAACCCGTCCGCAAGCGAACCGGCCGGGTGCGCAACGCACCCTCATCGGCCCCCAGTTGGCGATGCTGTGCCTTCCACGGGGCGTCTCAGTCGAGCGGCTGCGCGAGCGCGACGAGGATGCCCTCCGGGCCGCGCACGTAGGCCAGCAGGTACTCGTTCTCGTAGCGAACGACCTCGCCCAGGAGTTCCGCGCCCCGCCCGCGAAGGCGCCCAAGCACATCCTCGAGGTCCGCGACCGCGAACATCAGGCGGCCCATGCCGGTCGTGTTCACCGGCGCGTTCGGTTCGGCCACGCGCACCGCCGGCGATTGGAACGCGCTCAGCTCAACGCTGCTGTGCCCATCCGGGGTCCGCAGCCTGGCGATGTCGCTCCGAACGCCGTCCAGTGCGAGCAGGCGGTCCACCCACGCGCCTTCCACGGTCGTCCGGCCCTCCAGCTCCAGCCCGAGCTCGACGAAGAAGGCGATGGCGCCCTCCATGTCCCGCACCACGATGCCGGCGCTGTCCATGCGTATCACGGTCATGGGTCGAGCGTAGGCGCCCCCGGGCTGCGCGCCAACTCGGTCACGCTCGCCGCCGGCCTCAGCTGCTAAGCTGGCAGCGATTAGTAAGGTGCCCGCGTCCAGGCGGCGAGGAGCCAGGCCACCATGATGACCGCTCCCGCCACCGGCTCGGACATCCCCAACTACGCGGCGATTCTCTGGGACAACGACGGCGTCCTGGTCGACACCGAACGCTGGTATTTCCAGGCCACCAGAGACGTCTTCGCCGAAGCCGGTATCGATCTCACCACCGGCATCTACTTCGACTACTTTCTCGCCAATTCGAACGGCACATCGCGTTTTGCCCGGGCGCATGGGTTGGGCGAAGCGGACATCGACGCGCTTGTCGAACTCCGCAACGCTCGCTACCTCCGCCTGCTCGAACGCGAGCACATCGTGATTGAAGGCGTCCGCGAGACACTCGCGGCATTGCGGCCGCACTTCGCCATGGGCATCGTCACGAGCTCCCGCCGCTCGCACCTCGAAGCCATTCACGCTCGCGCGGGCCTGCTGCCATTCTTCGACTTTGCCATCACCCACGAGGATTACCCGCTGAGCAAACCCGCGCCCGACCCCTACCTGGCCGCGGTCGCGCGCACCGGGCTCCCCGCGAGCAAGTGCCTCGCGATCGAGGACGCCCCCCGCGGTCTCACCGCCGCCCGGGCCGCCGGCCTGGATTGCTGGGTCATCCCGACCGAACTCACCCGGGGCGTGCCCTTCGCCGGCGCAACCAGGCTCCTCACCCGGGTCGCGGACGTTGCCTCCCTGCTCCTTCACGGGAAGCTGGCCTAACCGGTCGGCGCGTGCCGCCAAGCTCACCTCCCCCCACTGGCGATGGGCTCGCCGGGGGCCGACCCGAGCCGCTGCGCGATGCCCTCCACCGTTTCGACGCCATATGCGAACGATGGCTGCAGGTTCGAAAGGATCGCGACCACATAGGGCGCCCGGGCGGGATCGCCGGGCACAATCACGCCGATGCTGTTCACGCGCCATCCTCCGTCGGCCTGGTACCAGCCGTCCTTGAGCGCCACGATGTCTCCCTTGCCCGCCGCCGCCGATACGCCCCAGCGCTGCTGCGGCACCACCTGCTCCATCAGCGTCAGCGCGAGCTTCCGGTGGTTTTCGCGGAGCAGGTCGCCGAGCAGGAGCCGCGAAAGGACGTTCGCGAGCGCGTTCGCCGAGGCCGTGCTCGTTCCCCAGTACTCGCCGTCGTACGGCGTGATGCCACCAAAGCCCGCTGCCTTGAGGTATGCCGAGAGTCCCGGGCCCCCGCCCAGTTGCGTCCACAACGCGGTCGCGGCGTCGTTGTCACTCTGCGTAATCATCGGCCAGAGGAGGCTTAGCTCGGCGTCGTCGACGAACCGGCCCTCGCCCTCGGCTCGCCCCATGACCGCCGCCATGATGAGCACCTTCACCACACTCGCCAGCTCGAACTGCGCGTCCCCATTGAGGGAATACAGCGTGTTCGTTTCCGGCCGGGCCAGGGCGATGCCCCAGCTCGGCGAGCGCGTCTGTGCGTACTGCGCCGCATCGGTCGCGAGAGCGTCCAACGGTCGCGGCGTTGGCCGAAACGCGCCCTTGACGGCGACAGGCGGCAGCGCCGGGTCGTTCTTTCCCGAACCGCCGCTCGAAGCCGTCGCCGTCGGAGACGGTCGCGAAGCCGGCGCCTCGCCCAGCGAGATGGATACCGAGAAGCGAAGGTCGGAGCCGGCCAGCGAAATGACGCGCACCACGTAGTCCTGGGTCGATGGCGCCGCTCCCGAAAACGACGGGGAGAACGCGGACCGGCTCACCAGCTGGGCGAGGTCGCCGAGGCCCTGGATCGACAGGACCGCGTTGTTGAACTCGCTCTGCACGTTCACCTTGAGCCGTTGTCCGGCCTCGGCATGCACGACAAAATCCTGCGACCGGCCCGGCCCCAGGATGTCCGAAGCGGTGAACGCCGCTCCCCCGGCTTTCAGCTGCACGGGTGTGGTCCGGTAGGTGAAGTCGGCGGGCGGTGCGGCGGGGATGTCCGCCGCCACCTCGCTCCTCACCACGAGCTGCGTTCCATCCAGCGCGTACGTGCGCGTGACCTCGCGGCTCAGGCTCGAAAACGGTTCGCCCTCTCCGCGCACACGCATGCGGACGACAATCGTGCGGTCCTCGACCACGATGCCGCGCACGGAGATGCGGTCCCCGAGCAGGGCCGTCGCCACCGGCGTGGGCGTTCCGCCGTCGTTCCTCACAACGACCAGGTTGATGAACGTACCCGTGCCCCCGGCCGACCCGATGAGCACGACCGCGGCATCGATTTCGTTCCCGGCGATACGGCCGAAGCCCGCGATATCCGCGAGGCGGATCGCGACCTTCGAAGCCGAACCGGGCGCGACCGGTTCCTCGAACGCCCCGTCGCGGAGCGTGACCTGCTTCGAGCGCGTCAGCTCGGTCGGGTAGGTCGCATTCGCCAGCTGCGCCCACCCCAGGGCGTGCGGGGTTGAGTCGCGGTTCGTCAGCGTCCAGCCCAGGTACCCGAGCGCGAAGAGGACCGAAACGACGGACAGCGCGAACAGGAGGTACTGCAGGCTCAGCCCGCGATGTCGTCCCGTATCCATCACAACCAGTGGCCGCGGGATTGTGCCGGGCGGCCAACCATTAGTTGGGCTTGAGCTCGCCCGCACTCAAGGCGAACAGCTTCGTGAGCGGCACGCTCGGCGTCGCCGCGAGAGGCGCACCGTCCGGCCGCCCGAGGTAGCTTACCGTGATCGTCGAGCCGCTGACCGCCACGTTCGTCACAGCGATGCGGTCGCCCAGCAGTGCCGTGGGCCAGGGCCCGCCCCGGGACGAGAGCACGACTCCAACGTAGGAGAACGTCCCCGTGCCGCCCGGGCTGCTCGTGAGCACCACCGCAAGGTCCGCCTTGCCGTCGCCGTCGATATCGCCGCGAGCCTGGACGGAAGTGAGGGTCGTGACGTTGCGGCTGGCCGAGCCCGGCGCCGCCGCCTCGTCCGCCTTGCCGCCCGAGAGCGTCACCGTCTTGCCGCCGATGCGGTAGCTCGCATTCGCGGCATCCGGCATCTCCGCGACGGATGTCACCGTCGCCGGCGGCGCGGTGGCAGGCGTCGTCGTCTTGTCGTTCACGCGGCACGCCACCCCGGCGAGCATGCCCACGCACGCAACCGATACCACCGTGACCTTCTCGAGACGCATCCTCATGTTCATCCCCGAAACGTTCATCCCCGGATCCTCGGCGAATGATATCCACACTCGGCAGGCGAACGCCGGAAGTCAGCCGCACCAGCGTCCGCCGCCTCAAGACGCACCGGGATAGGACCCACCGCCGTCACTCCCCCGCGCTCAGATGCTCGTGAACAGTCTGCCATTGCCCATCGATGCACCGCAGCGCGGACGTCCCTCGTCCGCGTCCACCCACGGTCTTGCCATCTACTTCGCCTGTCCAACGAAACCGGTACACGCAGACGGCCACATCGTCGGACCGCGCGAGCCACGTCACGTCGAACGTCTCGAAGGTGTCGTTTTGAATGCCCTCGAAGTTTCGCCGTAGCCCGTCCGCGATGGCCTCCTTCCCGAACAGGGCTTCCCCGTTACTCCAGAAATACACCGCGTCGTCGCCGATGAGCTGCAGCGTTCCGTCCAGGTCCCGGGCCGCCATGCGCCGCGCGAGCTCGTCCCTGTGTTCGTCTGGCGTCATGCCCGTCCCCATGCAGGTCCGCCCGCTGCTGCCGCGAATAATAGCCCGAGCGCGCCACGCGGCGATGGCCATTCGCCCCGGGCAGCCAGGTAGACAAGACGACCGGTCGTCTGGTTCACTGCGCGAATGCCTGACACACGCGAAGCGCTCATCGCCGCGGGCCTGAGGCTGTTCACCACGCAGGGCTACGCCGCCACCGGCGTGCAGCAAATCGTCGGCGAGGCTGGAGTCCCGAAAGGCTCGTTCTACAACCATTTCGCCAGCAAAGAGGCGTACTGCGCGGCCGTACTGGACCGCTACATGGACACCCTGCTGGCGCGCCTCGAAGCGCCGGACGGCCGCGCGAACCCCGTCGCGAGCGTGCGCGCGTTTCACGAACGTCTCTTCCAGGTCCTCGGCCAGCGACCCGGCACCCTCACCTGCATGCTCGGCTCGTTCGCGACCGAGGTCGACGAATCCGCAGCGGTGCTGAGCGAAGCCATGGCGAACGGCATCGAACGCTGGGTGCGCGCCTACGAGACGCTCTTCGCCGAGGCCCAGGCCAGGGGGCAGGTCAGGACCGACATCCCCGCCCGCCAGCTCGCCGAGACCTTCTGGAACCAATGGCAGGGAGGGCTGGCGCAGATGCGCCTCCGCCGCTCCACGGAATCCCTGGAGTCATCGTTCGCGGCGATGCTCTCGATGTTGCTCGCACCTTCGAATGCCGCCCTAGATTCAATTCATCCGGAGGGTATCTCGTGAGCGACGCAGCGAACCCGGCGGGCGTGCCGTCAGGCATCCTCATCGAGGCCGAGCAGTTCGACGACTACGGCGGCTGGGTGCTCGACTCGCAGTTCGAACTGCAGATGGGGTCGCCCTACCTCCTCGCGCACGGCTCCGGCCGTCCCGTGGCCGATGCTCGAACCGTGGTCGCGATCCCCGAGGCCGGTGCGTACGACGTATGGGTTCGGGCGAAGGACTGGGTGCCATCCCATCACCCCGGCCGCTTCACGCTCTCCATCGATGGCCGCACGTTGGACACCGAATTCGGCGCGAACGGGCAGGATTGGTCCTGGGAACCCGGAGGCACCGTCGAGCTGCCGGCGGGCGAAGTTGCCCTCGTGTTGCACGACCTGACCGGCTTCGAAGGACGGTGCGACGCGATCTTCCTTGGCCGTGACGGCGCCGTGCCCCTCGACGGCGCCGGCGATGCTGCACGCGCCTGGCGCAAGACGCTGCTCGGGCTCCCGGACCAGCCGCCAGACGCGGGCGCCTTCGACGTCGTCGTCGTTGGCGGCGGCATTGCCGGCTGTAGCGCCACGCTGGCAGCCGCACGGGAAGGCTGTCGCGTGGCACTGGTGCAGGACCGCCCGTACCTGGGCGGCAACGCGAGCAAGGAGATCGGCCTCAGCCCCCGCGGCCAGGTGGGCCTGCTTGTGAAAGAACTCTCCGAGCGCACGGACGACGGTGACCTCGTCGCACGGCAGATCCTGGAGTCCGAACCCAACGTCGCGATCTACCTCGAACGCCGCGTGTTCGCCGTCGCCACCGACGGCGCGAGGATCGTCTCGATTGATGTCCGCGAAGCCCGAACGGGCGAGGAGCTTCGGCTGACGGCCCCGGTCTTCATCGATTGCACCGGGACGGCGATCCTCGGCCTGCTGGCCGGCGCCGAGACCCTGGAAGGCCAGGAGGCGAAGTCCGAATTCAACGAATCCCACGCCCCCGAACACCGCGACGCCATGCATCACGGCAACACCGTGTTCTTCCGCACGCGAATGGCCGAAGAGCCGCGGCCGTTCCCCGAGGTGCCGTGGGCCGTGGAAGTCGCCGGAGACTACGCGAACCTCAGCGGTCAGCTGGAACGGCCCGGCTTCGAAAACAACCCCGGTCCCGCCGTCGGCGAGAATCCCCAGACCGAGGCGTTCCTTTTCAGTACGCCAGCGAATCCCGGCGCCAACCCATTCGCGAAGTTCCCCGCCACCCACTACTGGGAGTACGGGCAGTGGCTGGACCTCTACACCGAGGGCGAACACATTCGCGACCATCTCCTCCGCGCCCTCTATGGCACCTTCTCCAACGTGAAGCGCATGGAGCCCGAGACCTACCTCAACCTCGAGTTCGATTGGGTCGCCTTCGTCGCCGCACAGGGCGAATTCAAGCGATACAGGGGCGACTACATCCTCACCGAGAACGACATCCGGGAGCACACGGAATTCCCGGATGCTATCGTGAGGAATGACGGGGCGTTCTGCCTGCACTATCCGAAGCAGCCCGAAGAAGACGGGTACGACTTCCGCCTCAAACAGTGGATCTGGGACATGCGCGACCGGCAGCACTACAGCGTCCCGTTCCGCTGCCTCTACTCGGCCAACATTTCGAACCTGATGATGGCCGGGAAGCACATCAGCGTCACGCACGTCGCCGGCACCACGACCAAGTTCATGGGCAATGGAGGCCAGCACGGCGCCGCCGTTGGCGCCGCCGCCGCACTCTGCACGAAGTACGGAACCACCCCGCGCGGCATCTACGAAGCACACCTCGCCGAGCTACAAGAACTCACCGCCAGGATCACCGGCTGCGACCACGTGTGACGCCCCGGACCAACGCCTCTAGCCGGCCCCGAAGGGGTCTTGCACGCGGACGCCGTCGTAATCAGTGCCTTCGTCGAGATCTTCAGAAAGGACGACTGTGCAGCCGAGGGCTCGGCTCGCCTCGATGATCGCCGCGTCCCAGTACGAGATGCCAAAGCGCCGGCGCGTACCAAGTGCGGCAGTCATTACATCCACCGTAATGTCTTGCGTGGCGAACCGGCGCCACGATTCGATCAGTCCGGCCGCTTGCTCGTGACTAATGGCGTCGGCACGACTGGCACGCGTCGCCTGGACGTAGAATTCTTGGAGCACCTGGACTGAGAGCCCAAGGTCGCCTGCCGACAGCAGGTCGTTGGCCCGTTTTGCCTTCGCAGCCTCGCCCGGATCACGCGAAATCGCGTAGAGGAGGACATTCGTATCAACGAACCGCGCGGTCGTGTAGCTCGTCGCGGGTGAGCCGATCGCCGGCGCGGAAGCGCCTAATCCGGCCCTGGATCTCGCGCTGCTGAGACTCGAGCCTCGCGAACTCGGTCCGGCCGCCAGACAGCGAGCGCAGGTACTCGGCAACCATCGCACTCACCGAGCTCCCGCGTTCCGCCGCCCTGGCACGCGTTGACGGCGGCGGATTCCTTGCTATATTCCAGCCGAGCAGGGGGAACGTCGCGCCGAACCCTCTGGCGCTTTGAGCGGGAGGAAAGGACTTTGAGCCTCGCCTTCGCCTCTTCCGCCGGCGCCTTGCGACTCCACGTCCCGCTCGCGGTCGCTGTCGTTCTCCTGATCGCTGGCTGCTCCGGCGGGGGCTCACCTTCTGACTCAACGGAGCCTGGTCGCAGCGAGACCGGGAGCCCGACAGTCGCGGGCTCACCAACGCATCCCAGGATCAGAGCCCTCCAAATTCCTGACGAACGCCCAGACTTTCCAGACTATTCGACCATCTATGATCTGATGAACTTTGATGGGCGTCTGCTCATCGCACACGGAGATTGGGCCAACAATTCCGGTCCAACCAACGCAGTATCCTACAACTCATCTAGTGACAGCTTCGTAAATGAGGGTGCCGTCTTTCTCGATGAGGCAATAGTTAAGTTCCGTCAAACAGATGACGGAGGCGTTGTTGCTCCTGGTATAGATGCAACCCAAGAATGGTCATTCGGGAACTTCTATCACCGCAAGCCCGGAGGCTCGTGGCAGATGTACCGCACCATCCCGGAAGCCATCCACGTTTGGGACGTGCTCCCTACTGCGAAGACCTGGCTAGCTGTCGGAGTGCGTCTAGGGTCGGACAGTCATGTTCATGGAGCGGCTTGGGCATCATCGGATGGTGGCCTTTCGTGGAGCTTCTTGGGGGAGGACTATGACAAGGCAATCGGCCACAATCAGACGGATCAGCCACTGCATGTCTGGGCATCTCTGGGGACCATTGGCGGCAATGTATTTGCCTTCTTCCCTCTTGGTCGTTGTGCCCAACTCAAGTCCGAAGGATGGATTGGATTCTCGTGCTTTCCCTCATCAACCTCGTATTTGGCTGGCGGATTTAATTTCGAGGGGAACATAGTCCTTACGCCAGGATTTCCCATTGCTCATTCCACGGCTGCTGAGACGGACCGCAACCTGTATCTGTGGGACGGGACGCGTGGAACGACGATAGCCTTTCCGTCTCCAGTCCGAGATGCGGCCGTGCAGAATGGCGAGCTGTTTGTACTTACTGGGCGAGACGGCGTCGGCACGATCTGGCGCACGGAGGCGTTGAGTTGCCGCTGTCTCTCCGACTTTCGCTCAATCGTAAGATTTGAGGTAGCGAGCGGGAGACCAACGGCTATCGAGGTGCAGGGGGAGAAGTTGTATGTTGGCATGGCGGATGGCCGCCTGTTTGAGGTGATCGCTGGATCGTCCGACGAGGTGGCTGTGCTCCCGAAACCCTAGTCAGTCTGCATTCAGAGTGCCGAAAGGGACATTCAACGAATTGCGACACGGCGCCCGGATGATTCTGGCGGCCACTAGATGGTCAAGGCGGCTTCCCGAACGTCCGGTGAGTAGGAGATGCGCGGGCGAGAATTCCTGAAGGGCGGTGCCCTGGTTAGCGCGGGTGGGGCGCCGGACCGTTTCGCCGCGCCCGTTCGACGACCGCCTGGACGGCGGAGACCGTCAGGGGTCCACCGTTCGCGTCCACGAAGACTCGTTTTGACCGTCCGGCAAAGTTGATCGAGTCCTATGGTCGCGAAGCTCAAGCGAGCCGCGCGGAGGCCTCGAAGGCGCCCATTTCAGATTCGGAAATGGCAGCCTGGTTGCCGAGCAGGGATTCGAACCCCAACCCTGGGCTCCAAAGACCCGTGTGCTACCGTTACACCACTCGGCAGTGGTCCCGCTTCGCCCCATTCGGCGCCGCAATCCCGAGTCTAGCGCCTCCCCGCCATCCGGGCCCCGGCGCTCACTCCGCGCGGTTCGTCGCTCCCGACCATTCCCCGGTCCGCCGAAATGGGTCGCGCGTCGTCCGCCGTGGGACATGGTGCCGAAGGGGGGATTCGAACCCCCACGGGTTTGAGCCCAGCGGTGTTTGAGACCGCCGCGTCTGCCATTCCGCCACTTCGGCCCGCCCGCCATTGTAGGCCCGCCGCCGATAGAGAACGAAAGAGCCCGCTCGAAGCGGGCTCTTCTGTGTTGAATTGGAGCGGAAGACGAGGCTCGAACTCGCGACCTCCTCCTTGGCAAGGAGGCGCTCTACCACTGAGCTACTTCCGCCCGCTGCCTTCGCAGTATAGCACCCGGCCCCTTTCGTCCAACCGTCCCCGGCCGCCGTGCCTGCTAAGCCTAGTCCCCCAGCAGCGTGCCGTAGCCCATCCCGATGACGTCCTCGACGTATTGGCTGCGCCAGCCCGGGTCCGGGATCGGCCGGTGCCGGTCGCGGAACCAGCGATGCAGCTGGAGGTATTCCTCTTCGAGCCGCATCCGCCAGCTGTCCTCTTCCTTGAAGAGCTCCGGGTCCACCTCGTCGAGCGACTTTTGCATGTCGTCGTACTCGATGTCCGCGTCTTCCTTCCAGTACCCGGCGAGGTAGTCAATTGACTCTTCCAGGTTATGGCGGCATTCGTCGAGCATGATCGCCATCATGCCCGTCTCATCCACCTTCTCGCCGTTCACCCGGTAGATGCGCGCGCACGGTTCGCAGACCACCACCAGCTTGCGCGCATCGCAGTCCGTCTTGTCGGTGCAGTCCCGGCAGCGCTGGGCGAATTCGGCGGCTTCCGCGCTGCGCGTGTAGCCCACGATCATCTCGTCCCCGAGCGCGGCGCACGCCTGGCACGTCATCTTCTCGGAGAGGATGTCGTTGATCGCCTTATTCCAGTCCAGCTCCTGCATCTGTCGCGGACCTCCCCGCCCGGCAGCGCCAGGCTATAGATCGACAGTATACCAGCCCGCCTGGCCCGGCATCTCCTCCAGGCCCACGCTCAGCCTTCGAAACCGCCCGCCCTGGATCGCCCGGAATGCCGGCGCCAGCTGGCCCGCCATCCACTCCGAGAGCCGCTCCACCGTCGTGTTGTCGATGGGGAGGACCGCCACATCGCTCTTGGGGAAGCGGTAGGTGCGCGCTTCGAACCCGACCTCCCACCCGTCCTCCAGCTCCGTGATGCGGAGGTGCCGGCTTTCGCGTTGGAGCAGGAACTTGTGGTCGAGCGCCTCGGCGAGTTCGCGCGCCATCCGCTTGATCTCGCCGAAGTCCCACACCCACGAGTCGTCCGCCAGCTCGCCCTCGAGTTCGATGAGGATGTCGTAGTTGTGGCCATGCAGCGGCTCGCAGGTCCCCCGGAAGGTCGCCATGTGAGCCGCGGCGAAGCGGAGCCGGTTGCGTTCGACGGTGACGCGACGGGTGACGGTCATGCCGGCATCGTACGAGCCCATCCCGGCACTCCGCGAGCCCGCCGCCTCCTTGCCGGAACTCGTGAACCTCTGCACAATCCCTGCAGGCGCGTCCTGCGCCCGGGAAGCGTTCCATGGCCATCGTCGTTGTCACCTCGGCCACCCCTGGCGCCGGCAAGACGGGCGTCGCGACCGCCATTGCGCGGCACTATGCCTACCAGGGCCGCCCCGTGCGCCTGGTCCGCCTCGCCGGCGAAGGCAGCGCCGACGCCGATGCCGCGCACTTCGCTTCCCTCGCCTTCGCACCCGGTTCCCCGGCATCGGCCGCCTCCGAGGCGCCCGCCGACGACCCGGCCGGCGTCATCGTGGTCGAAGCCGCCGCCGAAGCAGCGAACATCGCCGGCGCCACAGTCGTCCTCGTCGCGCGCGGCGAAGCCCCGAAGAGCGCGCCCGCGGGCCTCAAGCCCGCCGCCACCATCGTCACTGACGTCCCCAAAGCCAACGCAGCCGCCACCGGCACGGCCATCCTCCTCGCCGAGGACCAGACCCTCGCCGGGTTCAGCGTCGAAGAGGCCCGTGCCGCCCTCAACGCCGACGTCATCGTCCAGGGCGACGACATGAACGCCACCTGCGACCGCGTCGTCGTGGCGCCCATCTCCTCCGATGCGGGCCAGCCGTACTTCCGCCGCTTCGGCTCCAAGGCCGTCGTCGTGCGCTTCGACCGCACCGACATGCACCTCGCGGCCATGCAGACGGCCCCCGAATGCCTCATCCTCACCGGTGGCCGGCAGCCTTCCGGGTACCTGTTCGATTCCGCTGGCGCCCGCGGCATCCCCGTGCTGCTCTCCCGCACCGATACGGAGAACACGGTCATCGCGCTCGAGGGCATCTTCGATCGGACGCGCTTCCAGGGCGAACGCAAGCTCGATCGCATGGCCGCCCTCCTCGAATCGACCGGTCTCTGGGACGCGCTCGCGCTCTAATAACATTCCGAATTGGATTCGACTTTCGCGTCACCGCCCGTCGCGGGGCTGTGGGCACGCATGCCCCGTCGCCTCCGCGCGCGGTTAAGGCCGGTGGCACGAAAAGAACTCCGCCACTGTATTCGAAAGGTCACAGTTCCCGCCCTTTCGGGGGCGTAGTATCGGCCCGTGCCGCGACGAGCTTCGGTGCTCCCCGGTGCTGGCGGTGAACGATGACGGACATGACCTCGCACCTTCGGCGACAGGACCTGGCGCGGCTCCTCCACGAGCGCCGCTGGAAGCCACCCGAGCTCGCGCTGCGCTTCGACTGCAGCGTGCGAACCGTCCAGCGCGACCTCGAATTCTTTGGCGACGCCATGGGCGAACCGGTGCCCATGGACGACGCCGGCTACTACCTCAACCCCGGCATGCACCCCGTGCCCTCGATCTCGCTGACCACCCACGAGGCGCGCGCCCTGCTCTTCGCCATGCGCCTCTTCCTGCGCAACGCCGACGAGCTCGATGAGGACGGCGTCACGCTCCTCGGGAAGCTTGGCGCCGCCTTCCCCGGCGTCATGGCGAACTACGCCGCCCTCACCGCCGATGACCTGCGCGAACGCCCCCAGAACCGGCTTCGCGCCGGCATCCTCCGCCGCATGACCGACGCCTGGATCTCGCGCCGGACGGTGCTCATCAGCTACGCCTCGCCCGGCCGCCGCGCACGCAGCCTCACCTTCGACCCCTATCTGCTCGAACCCGGCCGTGCGAACTCCACCGCCTACGCCATCGGCTACAGCCACGAGCACGGTGAGATTCGCACCTTCGCGATCGACCGCATCCGCACCTGCGAGTACACCCGCCACGGGTTCGCCCCCGTCGATGTCGCGAACACCGTCCGCCGCATGGGCATGAGCTGGAGCGGCATCGTCAGCCAGGAGGGCGAGGAGCACGTCGTCGTCGAGTTCTCCCCGGCCGTCGCCCAGCGTGTGCGTGAGAGTTCGTGGCACCCTTCCCGCCGCTTCGAGGACCTGGGCGACGGCGGCGTGCGGCTCTTCCTGACGCTCCCCGTGCTCTTCGATTTCGTGCCGTGGGTGCTTGGCTGGGGCGCCGAAGCCCGGGTCATCGCTCCCCTCGCGCTCCGCGAACAGGTCGCCGAGCAGCTCAAGCGAGCCATCGCCCACTACGCCTGACCGTCCTCCGGGCACGAAAAAGCGGGATGACTGCGTCACCCCGCTTCGTCAAATGCCAGGAATAGGTCCGAACTAGCAGCAGCGCCGCGCTTCGCCCGAACCGTCCGCCGTCTGGAAGCTCGACCCGCAGGCGCAGCTCTTCGTCGCGTTCGGGTTGAAGATGCTGAAGCCACTCTTCATGATGTCGTCGACATAATCGATCTCGGCGCCCTGCAGGTACTGCGCGCTCTCCGGGTCGATCACGATCTTGACGCCCGACTGGTCGAAGATCAGGTCGTCGGACTCGGCACTGCGCGCAAGCGCCATGCCGTACTGGTAGCCCGAGCAGCCGCCGCCCGCCACGAATACGCGCAGCGCGCCATCGGTCAGTTCGCGCGCCTCGAGGAGCGCCTTCGCCTTCGCGGCGGCCTTGTCCGTGATGTTCACCAGGACTTCCGTCTGGGTAGCTTCCATGCAATCCCTCACAGTGCTCGGGCACCGCCCGGCGAGGATAACCGCGACCACTGGCCACGGCCCGCTATGGAAAGCATAGTCGCTTCGCACGGAGGGCGTCTATGGCCCAATGGCTGCGTATTCGCTTCCGGTTCGCCAACCCAAAAGGCCGCGCGCCCGCCGTCAGACCGTGATCGTCCCCCGCAGCACGGTCACCGCCGTGCCGGCGATGCGCACGCCCGTGGGCTCGTCGCCATCCGCGTCCACCTCGATCTCGACGATCCCCGGGCGCCCCATCAGATGCCCCTGTTCGACGCAGTACGCCGTCGCCCGCACGAGGTCGTACTTCCAGAGGTAGGCGGCCATCGCGCCGCTCGCGCTCCCCGTCACGGGGTCCTCCAGCGGCCCCCCGTTCGCGAGGAAGTGGCGCGCGTGCGCCCGGTTCGCGCGGTCCAGCGTCTCCAGCGTGAACGCGTGCAGGCTGAAGTAGCGGCCCGTGTTCTCCAGGTCCCCCAGGTGGCCGTAGTCGGGCCGGATCCGCCGCAGCGCATCGAGCGACCGCACGGGCACCATGCATTGCGGCGTGCCCGTGCTCACCACCTGGACCGGCATCTCCGGCAGCAGCTCGTCCGTCCCGATGCCGAGCGCCTGCGCCACCGTCGCGCGGTCCATGCGCCGGCCGAACTCCGGGCGTGCCTGCGTCATCACCACCCGCACATTCCCCGCCGCGTCCCGCTCGAGGTCGACCGGGAGTACGCCCACGCTGAGTTCCTGCGTCACATGCGCCCGGCCGCTCGCGAGGTCGATGCGCCCCTCCGCCGCCAGCGTGAACATCATCGCAATCGTCGGGTGGCCCGCGAGCGGAATTTCCATGCGCGGCGTGAAGAACCGCACGCGGAAGTCCGCATGGGTGGAAGGGAACACGAACGCCGTCTCGCTCAGGTTCATCTCCCGCGCGATGGCCTGCATCCGCACGTCGTCCAGCCCCTCGGCGTGCGAAACCACCGCGCACGGGTTCCCCGCGTACCGCTGCTGTGTGAACGCATCGACGACGACGATCCCGTATTCAGCCATGCCGCGAGGATAGCAGACCCCGGTGGCGGGCCTCCGCCGCGCGCCCTACGCTGGACTTCCGTGGGACACCGCAAGCAACGCAAACGCGACAGGCGCACCACTCAGCGCGGCGGCTGGGAACCGGCGCCCTTCACACTTCCCGACCCCGGCGACGACCCGGCCGGGTACGCGCCCCTCCTCGGCCGCGGCGACGACATGTTCGCGCCGTGGGAAGAGCGCGGTTCGCTCCTCGGCCGCGCGCCCGTCAAAGCCTGTGGTCAATGCCGCGAATTTATCGAGGATCGTGATGGCGGCCGTGGCAGCTGCCTCCACCCCGGGAGCGGCATCGCCTTCCCCTGGACCGACACCCCCGGCTGCGATTTTCACACTCCCCGGCGCCGCTGAAGGCCCTGGTGTCGAAAGCTCCGCATGAATTCCACATTGCAGTTTTCTCGCACGGGAACGCGGCTGGATTCACACGCGACGTAACGGCGCCTACCAGATCTGGTACCGAGGGGTTGACGCCCTACTACATCTGGGGGACGATGCGCACCGTTCCGCCGCTCAATTGCTAAAGGGACTAATCAAACGCTCAGGATTATGGCGAGTGCGCTGCCCCTACTGCCACGCCCGCGACACCCGCGTCACCGATAGCCGCGCTACCGACGACGGCATCCGGCGGCGCCGCCAGTGCGTGGCCTGCGGCGAGCGCTTCAGCACCGTCGAGTCCGTCCAGCTGTCCGTCGTCCAGATCATAAAACGTGATGGCCGCCGCGAGGATTTCAACCGCGAAAAGCTGCTCGCCGGCCTCCGCAAAGCGTGCAGCAAGCGCGAGGTCTCGGTTGCCGAGCTCGAGCTCATGGTCGCCGAGATCGAGGCCCGCGTCATCGCCGACGGCCGCGCGGAAGTGCCCTCCACCTTCGTCGGCGAACTCGCCATGGACGCCCTTCGCAAGCTCGACCACATCGCCTACGTCCGCTTCGCCTCCGTCTACCGGCCCTTCAGCGATATCGCCTCCCTCAAGGAGTTCGTGATCGCCGTCGAAGAGGGCCGCATCGCCACCCACGAGGAAAAGACACTCCAGCTCGCCCTCCCCGGCACCGACGCCGAAGCCGCCCGCCCGCGCCTCTTCGATGACGGCGACGGCGCCGCAGCCGGGGCCGCCGGATGAAGATCTGGGAAGTGCACGGCCTGCGCCTCGATGGCGCCATCCGTTCCACGCCCGATGGCGAGGCTGACGTCGCCGGCCTCGTGTTCTCCGAAAAGGGCTACCTGCTCGCCGTCCGCGATTTCCGGCCCCAGGAGCTCGTCGCGCTCATTCGCCGCGAAGGCGAAGCGGCCGCCATCACCCGTCTCCTGGCCCACTACGGCAGCGACGAGTCGGTAGCCGCTGCCGGCGGCCGCAAGCTCGTGGCCGTGCGCGGCGGCTCCACGGCCCCCGGCCCGGTGCTCCGCCGCAACGACGAAGTGCCCGAAATGGTAGGCCGCCCATGACCCACCACCCCCGCGCCGGGATACGCGCGAAACGGTAGTCATCCAAGAACGTTTGTTCTACAATGTTCACCCCGGTCTCCGCCGGGAATGGGAGGTTGGTCCATGGTCACGGTCTCTCGATTTGGCTTCGATTCCGGCGCGGGCGATTTCCGTCCCACCGAACTGTCCGAAAACGCCGTCGTCGTGATGGAGCGCCGCATCGTCGCGCGAAACGACAAGGGCGATGCCATCGAGACGCCGGACCAGTGCTTCCGGCGCGTCGCGCGCAACCTCGCCGAGGCCGAACTCCGCTTCGGCGGCAACGAGGGCGACCGCGCCGCCGCCGAAGAGAGCTTCTACCAGCTCATGGCCTCCCTCGATTTCCTCCCGAACTCGCCCACCCTGGTCAATGCCGGGCGCGACCTCCAGCAGCTCTCGGCCTGCTTCGTCCTCCCCGTGCCGGACTCGATCGAGGGCATTTTCGAAGCCGTCAAGCACACCGCCATGATCCATAAGTCCGGCGGCGGCACCGGTTTCGCTTTCTCCCGCCTTCGCCCCGCGAACGACCGCGTGAAGTCCACCATGGGCGTCGCCAGCGGCCCGGTCTCCTTCATGAAGGTGTTCGACGCCGCCACCGAAGCCATCAAGCAGGGCGGAACCCGCCGCGGCGCCAACATGGGCATCCTTCGCGTCGACCACCCCGATATCGACGCCTTCATCGCCATGAAGGCCGACATGACTACCCTCCAAAACTTCAACATCAGCGTCGCCGTCACCGACGCCTTCATGAAGGCCGTCGAAGAAGGCACCGACTACGACATCATCAATCCCCAGACCGGCGAGGCCGTCGGCTCCCGCCCCGCGCGCGAAGTGTGGGAGACGATGTTCGCGAACGCCTGGAAGAACGGCGACCCGGGCGTCGTGTTCCTCGACCGCATCAACGCCGGCCGTGCCAACCCGGTGCCGAAGCGCGGGCCCGTCGAATCCACGAACCCCTGCGGCGAACAGCCCCTGTACCCGTTCGATAGCTGCAATCTCGGCTCCATCAACCTGGGCCAGTTCGTCAGCGAAGCGGGCGGCCAGCCGCACGTGGACTACGACCGCCTCGGCCAGGTCGTCCGCCGCTGCGTCCACCTCCTCGACAACGTCATTGAGATGAACGTCTACCCCATCCCCGAGATTGCCGAGACCTCGCACGCCATTCGCCGCATCGGGCTCGGGGTCATGGGCTGGGCCGACATGCTCATCGCCATGCGCACGGCCTACAGCTCCGAGGCCGCCCTCCAGCTCGCGCGCGACGTCATGGGCTTCATCCAGCGCGAGGCCGATGGCGCCTCCAATCAGCTCGCCCTCGTGCGCGGCAACTTCCCCGATTGGGCCGATTCCATCTACGGCCCGCGCGGTCACGAAGGCCCCCGCCCGATGCGCAACTCCACCCGCACCACCATCGCCCCCACGGGCACCCTCAGCATCATCGCCGACTGCTCCGGCGGCATCGAACCCGTCTTCGCCCTCGCGTTCATCCGCTCGCATTACCTCGACAAGAACGACCCCACGAAGCGCACCGAGCTCGCCGAAGTGAGCAAGGCGTTCGAGGAAGTCGCGCGCGCCGAGGGCTTCTACAGCGACGAGCTCGTCCGCTTCCTCGCCGAGGGCGGCCACCTCGCCGATCGCGCCGATGTGCCCACGTGGGTCAAGGACGTCTTCGTCACCGCCCACGAAATCGAGCCCGAATGGCACGTGCGCATGCAGGCCGCCTTCCAGGAGGCCACCGACAACGCCGTCTCCAAGACCATCAACTTCCCCAACAACGCCACCGTCGATGACGTGCGCACCGCCTACGAGCTTGCGTACCACACCGGCTGCAAGGGCATCACCATCTACCGCGACGGCTCGCGCGACCTCCAGGTCCTGAAGTTCGCCGAGAAGTCCGACGAGCAGAAGGCCGTCGAGGCCGCCCAGGCGCTCGTCCTCCAGCACACCGGCCCCGTTCGCCGCAAGCTGCCGGATGAGCGCGCCGCCATCACCCACAAGTTCCGCGTGGGCGAACAGGAAGGCTACATGACTGTGGGCCTGTTCGATGACGGCACACCCGGCGAGGTCTTCATCAACGTCAACAAGCAGGGCTCGACCGTGTCCGGCCTCATGGACACCGTCGCCATGCTCACGAGCTACGCGCTCCAGTACGGCGTGCCCATCGCCGAGCTCGCCAGCAAGCTCAGGAACACCCGTTTCGAGCCCAGCGGCCCGACCGGCAACCGCCAGATCCCGATCGCCACGAGCATCGTGGACTACGTGTTCCGGTACCTCGAGCTGAAGTTCGATGGCGCCCGAGCCTCGGCGCAGCCGCCCCTCATCCCGGTCGAGCAGATCGCCCCCAGCACCGCCGTCGATGAGACCATCAACGTCTACGACGCGAAGGTGCTGAGCGGCGTCGGCTGCCCGGAATGCGGCGCGGTGCTCTTCTACGGCGAAGGCTGCCTGACCTGCCGCGGCTGCGGCTACACCAAGTGCGGATGATGTGAGGGGTGGTGGGTTTGCTCGGGTTGGGGTGAGCCGCGAGGCTCACCCCAATTCGATCCCCCGCCGGCGCTCGCCCGCATCGCCGCCGCTGCCGAAAACCACGGCATGGCACTCACCGACGACCAATGGATCGCGGAGGCACGGCGGCAGCTCGCCGCCACGGGCACCTGGGACATCCCCGTCACGCCCGCGGCCCCGGGTTCGCCAGGTGCCACGACGCCGACGCCGTTGCCGTGCCCGAACTGCGGCCGCGAACTCGAGGTCTTTCGCCGCTACGAAGTGCTCGCCACCGAGCCCCTGCGCTGGTGCCCGGGCTGCTTCGGCTTCTGGGCCCGCGGCGATGCGCTCTCCGACGGCGTCGCCGATGGCACCGATGACCGCGAAGCGCTCTTCGCCGCCGAGGCCCCCGCCCGCTGCCATTCCTGCGACAAAGGCCGCCTGGATGCCACCGGCGCGTGCCGTCGCTGCGGATGGAAGCGTCCCGCGCTAGCGTGCCCGTCCTGCGGCACCCCCATGGGTCGCGAAACCGTGAAAGGCGTCGAGCTCGATGCCTGCGCCGCCTGCCACGGCACGTGGTTCGACATCGGCGAACTCGGCCGCACGTACGGGCTCGCGCGGCCGCAGTCGCTCGCCGCCGCCACCGTCGATGAGACGGCCGGGCCGACCGACCAGGACCTGATGCTCACCGCAGCCCGCATCCTGCTCGGGACGTTCCTCAGGCTGCCGTTCTAAGGCCTACCAGATTCCCAGCATCATCTTCACGTCGTCGCTCGCCATGGTCCGCGGGTCCCAGGGCGGGCTCCAGACGATTTGCACGTCGACATCCTTCACGCCCGGGAGCTCCTTGAGCTTCGCGTACGCTTCGCCGCGGATGACGGGTCCGAGCGGGCAACCCGGGCTCGTCAGCGTCATCGTCACGCTCACGACGCCCTCGTCGTCCATCTCGACCCCATAGACGAGGCCGAGGTCGACCACGCTCAGGTTGATTTCCGGGTCGTTCACCAGCTGAAGCTTGGCCATCAGCTCGTCGTGCGTGGGCAGGGTGGTGGTTTCAGCCATCGATTCGCTCCTACAGCGCCGCAGCGGCGGGTGATTTTGCCTGGTCGAGTCCTTCGCGCAGCACCTTCCAGGCGAGCAGGGCGCACTTCACGCGGACGGGGAATTTCGCGACCCCCTGGAGCGCCTCCAGGTCGCCGATCTCGGCCGAAGGCTCCGCACCGTCGACCAGCATGGAACTCACCAGGTCAGCGATGCGCTCCGCCTCCGCGATGCTGCGGCCGCGAACCTGCTGCGTCATCATCGAGGCACTCGACTGGCTGATCGAGCAGCCCTGCCCCGTGAACGCGAGCGCCGCGATCATCCCCCCGGATACGTCCAGGTCGAGCGCGATCTCGTCGCCGCAGACCGGGTTCATGCCCTCGGCGTGCTGGCTCGGCGCCGGCAGCGTGCCCCGGTTCCGGGGCTTCCGGAAGTGATCGATGATCACCTCCCGGTAGAGGTCGTCAAATTGCGGTTCCGCGATCGCCATCGCTGAACACCTCCACGACGTGGTTGAGCGCCTCGACGAGCACGTCAATCTCGCCAGGGGTGTTGTAGATGGAGAAGCTCGCGCGGTTCGTCGCGGGCACGCCAAGCCGCCGCATGAGCAGCTGCGCGCAGTGGTGCCCGGCCCGGATCGCCACGCCGTACGCATCGACGATCGTCGAAACGTCGTGCGGGTGCGCCGAGTCCAGTTCGAATGACACCAGCCCGCTCCGGTGCTCCACGTTCGCCGGGCCGTGGAACTTCAGCCCGGGCACCGTCCGCAGCCGGTCGAGCGCGTACGCAGTGAGGTTCACTTCGTGCGCACGGACCGCGTCCATCCCCAGGTTCGCGAGGTAGTCCAGCGCCGCCCCGAAGGCGATCACGTCCGCGATGTTCGGTGTCCCTGCCTCGAACTTGTGCGGCACATCGGCCCAGGTCGAGCTGTCTGGCTTCACGATGCTGATCATTTCGCCGCCGCCGAGGAACGGGTCCATCGCGTCGAGCAGCCCCGGGCGCGCCCAGAGAACGCCCACGCCCGTCGGCCCCAGCATCTTGTGCGACGAAAACGCGAAGAAGTCGCAGCCGAGGTCGAGCACGTTCAGCGGCAGGTGGGGTGCGCTCTGCGCCCCGTCCACCATCACCGTCGCCCCCACTGTGCGCGCCATCGCCGCGATCTCCGCCACCGGATTGATCGTCCCGAGCACGTTCGATGCGTGCACCACCGTGACCAGCTTCGTCTTCGGCCCGATGAGCGAGCGGAGTTGGTCGAGGTCGAGATAACCGTCGTCGGTGACGGTCGCGTACCTCAGGTGCGCGCCCTTGCGCCGCGCCAGCAGCTGCCACGGCACGATGTTCGAATGGTGCTCCATCTGCGTGAGCACGATCTCGTCGCCGGCGTGGATGTGCTGGTCGCCCCACGCGCGCGCCACGAGGTTGATGGACTCCGTCGCGTTGCGCGTGAAGACGATGTCGTCCGGCCGGGGCGCGCCGATGTAGGCGGCGGCCTTCACGCGCACCCCCTCGTACTGCGCGGTCGCGCGCACCGCGAGCGCGTGGATGCCACGGTGGATGTTCGCGTTCGTCGTCTCGTAGTAGCGAACGAGCGCGTCGATCACCTCGCGCGGCTTCTGCGTCGTCGCGGCGTTGTCGAGGTACACCAGCGGCCGGCCGTTCACCGTCTCCCCCAGGATGGGGAAGCCCGCGCGGATGGCGCTGATGTCGAGGGCGGTCGCGGTTGTCATGTCATGCACCCCCCGGGCCCGGTTCGCGCCGGCCCGGTCATTCGGCCAGCTTCGCCTCGAGCGATTCGGCCAGCTCCGTCCGCAGCGCCTCGTCCGGCACGCGGTCCAGCACCTGCGCGAGGAAACCCGCGACCAGCAGCGCCTCCGCCTGCGCGTACGGCAGGCAGCGCGCCTGCAGGTAAAAGAGCTGCTCTTCGTCGACCGGTCCGGCCGTGGCGCCGTGGCTCGCGCGAATCACATCGTTCGTCAGGATTTCGAGCACCGGGTCGCTATCCGCCTTCGCCAACTTGCTCAGCAGCAGGTTCCGGTTCTCCTGGTTCGCATCGGCGTTCTTCGCGCCCAGCCCAACGCGCGTGAGCCCGTAGTACACCGACCGCGAACGCCCCTTCAGTGCCGACTTGAACAGCAGGTCGCTGCGCGTGTCGGCGCCCTGGTGGTCCTGCAGCGTGTAGAAATCGTGCTGTTGACGCGCCGATCCGACGCCGAGCCCGAACAGCTCGCTCGACGAGCCCCGCCCCGCGAGTGTCGACTCGATGTGCGACTTCACCACCGCTCCCCCGACGGCGAGGCTCAGGCCGTGGAGGGCCGAGTCCCGGGCCGTGATCGTTCGCTGCTCGCTGAACACGCGGGTCTTCGCCCCCCAGCGGTGCAGCGCCGTGTACCGGATCTCCGAACCCGGCCCCGGCAGGATCTCGACCACGGGCAGCGCCACGATGTCGTCGTCGGTCGAACGGAAGTCCTCGATGACGCTCACGCGGCTGTTCGCGCCGCTGACGATGAGCGTGTGTGGCGTCACCAGCGCGCGTTCGCCGTTGTACCAGCGCGCGATGCGCACCGGCAGTTCGACCTCCGCGTTCGCCGCCACGTTCACGAGCACGCCGCCCCGCAGGAACGCGTAGTGCGCCGCCGTCAGCTGGTTGCGATCGAATGGCACCGCGCTGCCCAGCGCCCCATCGATGACCGCCTGCAGCCCCGGGTCGCCGTCACGGTCGAACGCGACCGCCTTCACGCCCTCCGCGAGCAGCTCGTCGGAGACCGTGATGCCGTTCACCTGCCGCAACACGGCCGCGTAGTCGCCATCGACGACCGGCGCCTGGAAGCCGTTCGTGCTGGAGGCCGGTGTGTAGGTATCGAGGTCGAGCCCCGAAAGGTCCATGTACTTCCACGGGCGCTCGCGCGTCGTCGGCAGCGGCGTGCGCTCGATTGCCGCCGCGGCGCGAGCCCGCAGTTCCGCCATCGCGGGCGAATCGAACAGCGCTGCCCCGAGCGCGGCACTCGCCGCCGCCGTTAGCGTGCGCGGCCGTTGTTCCACAGCAGAAGTCATTCCCTCATCCCCTTTTCGCGGCACAGGCGAGGCCCCGGCACCCCGGCGGACCGCCTGTGCCCTCGCGCGCCGGCCCTAGCCGACCGCCCCTTCCATCTGCATCTCGATGAGCCGGTTGAGCTCCACCGCGTACTCCATCGGCAGCTCCTTCACGATCGGCTCGACGAACCCGTTCACGATCATCTTCGCCGCCGCTTCCTCGCTCAGCCCACGGCTCTGGAGGTAGAACAGCTGGTCCTCGCCGAGCTTCGAAACGTACGCCTCGTGCTGGATGTGCACGTCCGGCGCGTCGATTTCCATCGTGGGGTACGTGTCCGACCGCGACGTCTCATCGAGCAGCAGCGCGTCGCAGCGCACCGTCGATTTCACGTTGTCGCAGCCGTCGTACACCTTGAGCAGGCCCCGGTAGCTCGTCCGCCCGCCGTCCTTCGAAAGCGACTTCGAGATGATCGTCGAGGTCGTGTTCGGGGCCGCGTGCACGATCTTACCGCCCGCGTCCTGGTGCTGCCCTTCGCCGGCGAACGCAAGCGAGAGAATTTCACCATGGGCGCCGGGCTCCATGAGGTACACACTCGGGTACTTCATCGTCAGCTTCGAACCGAGGTTGCCGTCGACCCACTCCATGACGGCGTCCTGGTAGGCCATCGCCCGCTTCGTCACCAGGTTGTACACGTTGTTCGACCAGTTCTGGATCGTCGTGTAGCGCACCCGCGCACCCTTCTTCACGACGATTTCGACCACCGCGCTGTGCAGCGAATCGGAGCGGTACACCGGCGCCGTGCAGCCCTCGACATAGTGAACCTGGCTGCCCTCATCCGCGATGATCAGCGTGCGCTCGAACTGGCCCATGTTCTGCGTGTTGATGCGGAAGTAGGCCTGCAGCGGGACTTCGACCTTCACGCCTTTCGGGACGTAGATGAACGACCCGCCCGACCACGCCGCGCTGTTGAGCGCCGCGTACCGGTTGTCGCCCGGTGGTACCACCGTCCCGAAGTACTCCTTGAAGATGTCCTCGTGCTCCTTCAGCCCCTGGTCGGTGCCGACGAAGATCACGCCCTGCTTCTCCAGGTCCTCGCGGATATTGTGGTACACCACTTCCGAGTCGTACTGCGCACCCACACCCGCGAGATACTTCTTCTCGGCCTCGGGAATGCCCAGCCGGTCGAACGTGTTCTTGATGTACTCCGGGACATCCTCCCACGAGCGCTCATCGCGATCGGTCGCGCGAACGTAGTAGTGGATGTCGTCGAAGTCGATTTCCTTCAGCTGTGGCGTGCCCCACGGCGGGTCCTGCTTTTCGCGGAAGGTGTCGAGTGCCCGGTGCCGGAATTCCCGCATCCAGTCGGGCTCTTCCTTCATATTCGACATCACGTCGATCAGCTCGTGGGTGAGGCCCTTGTTCGCCTTGAACAGCGCCTCGTCTTCGTCGTGGAAGCCCCACTTGTACCCTTCGTCGCGAATGAGATCGGGAGCGGAAGTCATCGGTAATTCCCCTTTCGGGTGCCTCAGGCCGTCGCCAGGGCTGCTTCGAGCTCGTCGTAGCCGGATTCCTCCAGCTCGAGCGCGAGTTCCGGGCCACCGGAGCGCGCGATGCGCCCATCGATGAGCACGTGCACGAACTGCGGCTTGATGTAGTTCAGCAGCCGCTGGTAATGCGTGATCAGCAGCAGCCCCATTTCCGGGTTCATGAGCGCGTTCACGCCTTCGGCCACCGTGCGCAACGCGTCGATGTCGAGGCCCGAGTCCGTCTCGTCGAGCACCGCCATCGAGGGCTGGAGCATCGCCATCTGGAGCATCTCGGCGCGCTTCTTTTCGCCGCCGCTGAAGCCATCGTTGACGTAACGGCGCGCGAAGTCCGGGTCCACCTTCAGCAGGTCCATCTTCGCGAAGAGCAGCTCGCGGAACTCGCGAATTGGCACGTCGCCGCCACGCCGGGCGTTTACCGCCTGCCGAAGGAAGTTCACCATCGTCACGCCCGGGATTGCCACCGGGTATTGGAACGCGAGGAACATCCCCAGGCGGGCGCGCTCATCGGCCGGCATCCCCAGCAGCGACTGCCCCCGGAAGAGCACCTCACCACCCGTGACGGTGTAGTTCGGGTTCCCCATGAGCACGTTCGCGAGCGTGCTTTTGCCCGATCCGTTCGGACCCATGATGGCGTGCACTTCGCCGGCGTTTATGCGCAGCGAAAGGCCCTTGAGGATCTCCTTCTCGCCGATATTGGCGCGCAGGTCCTTGATTTCGAGCAGAGGTGTGGTACTCATCGCACTCCCTGGGGCATTTCAATGATGTCGATCGGAATGGATTCGGCCGGCGCGCGAGCCGTGCGCACCAGGTATTCGCAAATCGGTGAGCCATCGACGATCCGATTCAGCTGTTCCACGTCGAGGCCCAGCAGCAGTTCGATGGCTTTGCGGTCGGATTCGCACGGCAGCGGCGAGATCTCCGCCGCCTTCCGGTATGGGCAGGTGCCATTCACCAGCCGGAACCCGTCGGCGTCGGCGCGCCAGCTCTCGAGGATCCCTTCCTGGCGCAGGCTCGCCGTGACGTGGCCCACCCGCTCGGCCGTCGCGTCCGTCGCCGGGACTTCCGCGCGATGCTTCTGCGCCAGCCCTTCGGCCACGCTCGTCATAACCTGCGCGATCACGTCCTCGCGCTCGCCCAACCCGCGCAGCATCCGCTCCAGCAGGTCCGCGTTGGCCGAAGTCATCGCCCCGATCGCCCGCTCCGTGGGGTGGTAGGCATGGTAGGGACGCCCCGTCGGCTGCTTCACCATCCGCACGTCCACGAGGCCGTCGGCCCGCAGATGGTCGAGGTGCCGGCGCACCGCGGCCGTCGTGATATCGAGTTCGCCCGCGATCTCCTCGACCCTCACCTCGCGGCGTTGGACGATCAGTTCGAGGACGCGGTCCCGTGTTCCCTGCATGCTTCCATCGTAGGACGCATCCCCGGTGCACTCAACCTTTGTGAACCATTTTGTTGAAAAAGGCGAGCCGACCGCACAAACCCCCAAAACGAAGGCCCCGCGTGAGCGGGGCCTTCGAGGGTGATGACCATCAATCGGGTGTTACTGGTCCACCTTGGTCGCGATGGTCCAGGTGACGGAGCTCGGCCCCTTGATGGCGATCCAGTAGGCCGCGCCCTGGTCGAGCGTAACCAGGTCGTTGGCACCCGGGACGTTCACACCGGTCGGGAAGTACCCGAGCCAGTCCTGCGCCGCCGCGTCCCAGCCGTACACGGCCGTGACCTGATCCGAGATGTCGTTGCCGGCGTCATTGGCGCCCGTGCCCTTGAGAGCATCGGTCACCGGGATGTTGTCCGCGCCGGTCCACGTGATCAGGCTCCAGCGGAAGTTCAGCGTGAACGTCGCCGTGCCCTGCAGGTCGATGATCTTGTCGAACCCGATGTTCCCCTCGTCGTCGTGAGCGATCACGAGCACGTTGAGGATGCCAAGCAGGCTGTTCGAGACCTTGATCCAGGCCTGGCACTCATCCGTCTGCCCCGACGCCGCAAGCGACGACTTGGGGAATTCGAGAATCTGCGTCAGCGCCGGGTCGTTCTGCTCGATCGAGAACGTGTTCACGCCCTCGGCGAACTGGCGGCCGTTGTTGATCACGCCCGTCGGCACCGTCGGCGCCGCAGGCACCGCGTTCGTCGCCAGGATGATGCCCTCGCCCGAGTCGATCAGGAAGTCGATCGTCTCGTCCGGGTCCTTCTGGCCACGGGTCGGGTAGTTCGTGATCTTGGTGGCGGCATCCGTCGCCGTCAGGACACTGTGCAGGAGCACCATGCCCGTGTTCGGCGTCGGCCGGCAGAAGCCATCGCGGTCCATCGCGTGGAACACGACGTACTTGTACTGGGTGTTGCCCGCCGGGTCGTTCTCAATGGTGACGTCCTTGTAGCCGCCCCAGGTCCAGGTGACGACAGCGTCGTTCGACTTGACCGGGAAGTGCTTGCCGCGGAAGTCCGGGTAGTCGGCAGTGGCGGTAATGGTGCCCTTGCCAACGGCGTCGCCAGCCTTGCACTGCTTGCCACCGCCAAGGGTGTTCGCCGCGCAGGCCGTCAGGTCGGTCTTGAAGTCGCCATTGGCGATGACCATGAACTCGCCATGGTTGTCGCTGTAGACGACGAGGTCGCGAGCAATCGACGGGTCGGCGTAAGCCGCGCGGATGTCCGCGAGCTCAACCGCATCGTCGGTGTTCAGGGTCGGGTCGCTGATGCCCTGGCTGTTCGTGCCAATGCGGACAGCGTCCCAGAAGCTGTACGGGCCCATGCCGTTCGGGCCCGTCCCATCCGATCCCCAGCTGTCCCAGAGGTAGCCACCACCGGAGACGACCGCCGGGAGGTACGGCGAATCGGGGATGTTCGACGCATAGAACGGGTTCGGGAAGAACTGGTCGCCGCCTGTGCCCCAGTACCCGGCGTTTTGCGTTCCGACGTAGTACACGTCGTACTTGAAGACTTCCTTGATGAAGCCGGTGCCCCGCATCTTCACGCTCAGCATGGCCGGCGGCATCGGGGCGTCCCAGCGATCGACGTCGCCGTCGCGCCAGGCCGTGTCGCGCACGAGATAGAAGTTCGACAGCGCCGCACCCGGCGAGAAGGACGGCGGATTGCTTCCGCCGATGCAGTCGTTGTACGCCGGGCCCGGCGAGCAGATGTCGATGAGGCTGTAGGGCCCCTCGAACGTCGTGGGCGATAGCACCGCCACGGGAGCGCCTGCCGCCGGGACGGCCGCCAGCGGCGTGTCCAGCGTGATGCTGAAGCCGACGATGTCCCCGGCCGCGTTCGTGATGGAATCGGCGCTGGTTACCTTGCGCGTGTTCATCACCGAGACCGGCACCGTTGTCGTGGTCACGGTGCCAACCCCGACGATCACGATCACGCCCGCCTTCAGCCCACTGGAGCTGGGGCTATTCGCGATCGCGAACCGCGAGGTGGTGTTCACCAGGGAACCACCCGTGACCGGCCAATCCGCCACGGCGGTCACGCGGTAGATGATGCCACCGGGCAGGCCGAGCATGAACCGCGTCTGCGCCGGGTCGATCATGATGTCGTAGTACGGGCGGAACTCTTCCGCCGTGCCCGTCGCCGTGCTGTTGTCCGCCTTATCGGCCGGGCCACCCGCGAGGAGCGCCCAGTCGTCCGGCATCACCCAGCGGTTCGCCGGGAGGATGTTGAGCGGGTCATCCGTGTTCACCGGTCGGCCCGAGGGGTTCTCGTTGACGAACCAGCCACGGACGCGGCCGCGAACCAGCAGGTCCTTCGAGACGTTCCAGTTCACCGAGGAGACGTCCTTGCTGGCGTCCCACGGGTTGCCCGGGGTGAAGTCCGTCAGGATCGGGCTGTTATGGTAGACGCCCTTCGAGACGTCGTCCACGAACGACACGGCCACGTTTTCGAACTTCATGTAGTAGATGACGAACGCGCGCTTCGTCACGTTCAGCACGCCGCCCCCCGGGGGGAGGCCCTGCACGGTCAGGTGGCTCTCCACGCCGACAGCCACCCTGTCGTCATAGGCGAAGACTTCGATATCGACCTGGCCCGGGTCTTCGGACTCGAAGATCACGCGGCTGATGCACGCATCCTGCGGGCGTTCGGGCGCGTCGCCGGCCTGGCTCGCATCAACGTTCACATAGATCTGATCCGTCGGATTTGCGCGGTCGGCGCGAGCTCGGAGCCCCCGAGCCGGACGGTCGCCTCGTCGGCACCGTCGAGATAGACGCCGAGCCCGGCGACGAAGTTGCCCGGACCGCTGCCCTTCGTATAGCGAATCATCTGCCCCCATCGGAACGGGCAGGTCCCGAGCGGGTCGGCCTTGATGTCGAAGTATGAGCCCAGCCATGTGCCGCCCGTGTCACCCGGCGGGATCCGCCAGTCAGCTTCGATGATGACGCGCTGACCCGCCCAGGCCAGCATCACCTTCTTCTGGCTGACTGTCGTGGCGAAGTTGAGGCGCACCTCTTCCGTCACGGTCAGGCCCGGCCCGGAGCCCAGCGGTCCCGGTTCGCGCCCCGTGAAGACGATGCTCGCCGTGGAACCGGGCGTGCAGTTGTTCGCCGGCGTCGTGCCGACGCTGAAGTTCGGCGCCGGGCTATGCCAGACGGCACCGGAAGTATTCAAATGGATCGTGGTCCCCTGGACGATCAGGACCGCGACGCCCCCGTTGTGCGCCGCGGGCGTGCTCCCCCCGGCCGCGCCCGTCGCGCTTGTGCCACGAACGACCGTGAGGGTCGAGTTATCCACATGCGTCACTAGCATGTACTCGCTGTCGACCTTGATGACATCGCCCGCGCTGAACGCCGGGACCTTGACCAGGAGCGTCGTGGAGACGGCATCGATGTTGGTGCTGACGAAGCTGTCGTAGAGTAGGCCGCAGCCCGACCAGTTCACCGTCCAAATGACGCCGGCGAGGAAGGTGCGCGTATTGCTGTTCGCTCGCGTCACATGGCCGCCGAAGAATGTGTCCGACACCTGGATGTCCTGCCCGTTGCCCGTCTGGTACAGCTGACTGGACGGGTTCTGGACGAGGGAGACGGTGGAGGTCAGCACCGGTGCCGTCGTGCTGTCGCCGATGGCGACGCCCGTCGCTCCACCAAAAAGTTGCGCCTGGCTGTCTTCGAGGACGTTCCATTCCGTGATCAGCGCGCGGTTCTGGCGCACCGGCAGCCCGTTCCCATTCGCGTTCGTGTCCCAGTCGGCGTGCATGGTGACGCCGTTGAGCTGGTAGTTGACCGAGATCTCCTGGTCACCGGCGCCGGTCGAGACCCACGAGAAGCAGGTCGCGTACCACAAACCGCCGTTGCCCGGGACACCATCCACGATGTCGCCGATCGGCCGGCCGTTGCCGATGAAGACCTGCACGTCCGTGAACGTCGGGCTCTGCGGCTGCGTCACGGCCTCGGCCCCGGTGTAGCCGCCGCCCGGCACGACCGAGATCTGAATGTCGGGCAGCGTCAGCGGGATTCGCGCCAGGACCGGCGTCGGGCTCGTGACGGTGCCCGTATCCGCCTGGACCGCGCAGACCACGTGCCGCGAACCGCGCACGTTGTTTTGAACATCCTGACCGCCCAGCGTCTCGCCGCTGGTGACCACCCAGAAAGCGTCATCCGCCATGTGGCGAAGCTCAGCCACCGTGCTGGTGATCTCGGACGGGTAGCTCACGTAGCTGAATGCACCCGGAGGCGCGTTCAGCCAGCCCCAGGTTTTCTCGCGGAGCGCGATGTCGGCCGTGGTGCCACTGGGCCCCGCGATCACTGTAACTTCCGCATACCTTTCACCCCGCGGGGCGAACGGGGGGCTCACCACCGTCAGGCCGGACGGGTTGTACAGGTCCAGGGCGCTGCACTCGAGATCGGCGTCGGGCACGGGGTCTCCGTCGCTCTCGCAGGTCGTGTTGGCTCCTATGTTGAACCTGACCGTCACCGGCTCCCCCCCGAGCGCCGTGCTCTGCTCCGGGAGGGTGAGGCTATCCACGCGCGGCGCGAGCGCGATAGTTCGCGGCGGCAGCGTCTGCGCCGTTCCGTCAGCGTTATCGACCCACCCCATGCCGCTGATCTCCATGTTCCTGCCCGGCCCGGTGACGATGCCTCTAATTTTGAACTCTAAGATACCTGGCGGCGTGAGAGGTGCGTTGCTCGTGCACTCGCTTCCCGTCAACACACCGTCCGCGAGGGCGCTGGCGGGGCACGTCCAGCCCGGCGGGGCCGTGATTGCATAGGTGTTGAAGCCCGGAATGCGGGGCACTCGGAACGACACCGTGCCCGTCGGTCCTCCTAAGCTGGTAAGCCACAAGTCCACAACAATCTCACTGCTTTCGCCCACCCGAGCAGGTTCCGCTGGCAACGATTCGTACCACGACCCCACTCCGACGAAGCCCGCTCTCGCGGCGGGCGCGCGGTGCATGGCGAACGCGAGCATCGTCATGGCGACGGCGGCCACGGCGAGCGTGATACGCACGGCCGGCCTCCGCCGGATCATCGAAGTGGGTGTCATCGGGCGCTCCTCGCGGCACGGCGGCGCGCGCACGGCGTCGCCCCGGGTAACCGCATTGGGCACGATAGGTAAGGAGCAGGTGAACGAACAATCACCGGCGTCCCGCGCGCCGAAAATCGCCCCAAAACTCCGCGTCAACTGGCCCGGTGGTGGGCCCCCGGCTCTGCTGTTGCCGCCCTCCGCGGTTCGCGCTCCTGTTCGCTGACCGCCGCCAGCGCCCGCGCGAACTCCGCCCCCAAGAGCAGGATCGAAGCGTTGATGAACATCCACAGCAGGAATGCCAGCGCCGTCCCGAAGCTCGCGTAGACCGCGGTGTCCGTCGAAAACGGGGTCATCGCAAACACCGTCGCGTAGATGTTCTTCGCCGTCTCGAACAGCACCGTCGCGAAGAACGCCCCCGCGAGCGCTTCCGCGATCTGCGGCGGCACCGTCGGCACCACGCGATATAGCACCGTGAACATCGCGAACGTGAACAGCGCCGGCACGACGTACGAGACCATTCGCACCGCCCCGTTCGTGTCCAGCGCGAGTCCCCCGATGCTCCCTGCCCGTTCGATCGCCACCTGTGCCACCGCGCTCAGCGCCAGCGCGAGGATGATCAGCAGCCCCAGCAGCGGCACGAACGCCACATCCAGCAGCTTCGCCCGCCAGTACGGCCGCGGCAGCGTGCGGTGGCTCGCCGCGTTCAGGCCTCGCCGCACCGCCGCGAAAATCCCCGATCCCGACCACACCAACGTCACGATGCCGAACGACAGGCTCGCCAGGCTGAACTCCTGCGCGCGCTGGACAATCTCGTCGACGTTCGCCTTCACATCGGCCGTATCCCGCAGCGGCACCTGTTCGAACACGAAGTCGACAATCTGCGCGCGGTCCACCACCAGCCCGAAGAGCGAGAGCACGACGATGCTCAGCGGCACGAGCGAAAAGATGGCGTAGTACGCGATCGCCGCCGCGTACGTGCCGCAGCTGTCCTCGATGAAGTGCTGGAAGGTCTGGATGACGACGGAGACGGGCACCCGCAGCCCCCCCGGGGCCTTCTGCCACAGGCGGCGCACATCGACCGCCGCCGCCACTCCTACGCTGCCGCCGGTTCCCCGGCGAGCTGCCGCATCATGCGGATATAGTCGTTCAAGTAGCGGGTGATAAGGAAGTGGTCCCGGACATGTTCGCGGCCCGCGTTCCCCATTCGTTCCCGCCGCGATTCATCCCGGAGCAGCTCTGCCACCCGCCGGCCGCACTCGTCCGCCGAATCCACCAGGAAGCCGTCCTCGCCGTCGCGAATCTGCAGGGGGATGCCGCCGACGTTCCCGCCGACCACCGGCCGGCCCTTCCAGAGCCCCTCCGCCACCACCAGCCCGAACCCCTCCCGCGTCGACTTCTGGATGACCACGTCCGAAGCGCGCTGGAACGCGTTCACTTCGAGGTTCCCGACACCGTTCAGGTTCGAAAGGATCTTGATGTCCCAGTCCTCGCCGGCGTGGCGCGCGACCTTCTCCCACCATTCCCAGCCTTCCGGGTCGTCGTTCGCCATCGAACCGATGAGCACGAGCTGCACGCCCGGCACTTCCTTCTTCACCAGCCGGTAGGCGTCGATCACCCCCAGCGGGTCCTTCCAGGGGTCGAAGCGCGAGACCTGCGTGATGATGGGCCGGTTCTCATCGACGCCGTAGCGCCGCATCACCGTCGCGACGTCTTCGGCGCCCATCGGCCCATTCTTGATGGTCAGCGGGTCGATCGCCGGGGGTGCGATCATCAGGTTAGATTCCGGCATCCCCTCGCGGACGTACTGCCGCATCGTCCAGACCGAACCGTGATACTCCGACACGAACGGCAGGAGCAGGTCCCACGCCTCGGGCTGGGCGTTCGTGAGGTCGATGTGGCAGCGCCAGATCCAGCGGCCCGCCGGCGTGCCCCCGTCGCTCTTGAGGATGGCCAGCAGCGGCGCCGGCTGCGGGTCGTGGATGAACACGTAGTCGTAGTCGTCCCAATCGGCCGCGTTCTGCCGGTTCGTCTCGATCCAGAGGTCGCGCTCGTGCGCGGTCCAGTTGTGCGGCTTGCCCTGGAGGGCGTTGTGCATCGCCTTCGTGACCCCGAAGAACTCATCGGTCCCCGAGATCACCTTCCAGTCGGCGAGGATGCCGAGGTCGCGCATGAGCGGCACCATGCTGTTCAGGATCTCCGCCACCCCGCCACCGTAGGCCGTGGCGTTGACGTGCAGGACGGACGCGCCGACGAGCGGCTGCGCTTCCTGGCGAAGCTGTTCGAGGACCCCTTCGCGCACGGATTCACGGTAGCGCTCGAGGTGATTGTGCTGCGGAGGAAGATGCACGGTTGTGAGCATGAGATTCAGCGTAGCGAAGCCTCACTCACATTGGTGTGACGAACCCGTGCGTTCGCGCGCAAGTTTGGACCGCTCACCACCCTCGTGACCGCGGAGCCATCCGCTCGGCGGGGCATCTTCCCGGAATCGCCATCCCAAGCTTGCAAACCTGTTGCAGCGAACGCCGTTCCCATGCGAGCCCGTGGCACGAACTGTCCCGGTCCGTCATCCTGAGCCTGCGGGGTGGAGGTGCGATGGCAATCGCACGGCGCGGACTCTCCACACAGCGGCTGGCTCGCCGCACACACGCCGGCATCGTCGCTCGGCTGGCTCAACCTCGGTGGCTGGCGCTCTCGCTCGTGGTGCTGGCCGCGCTCGCGGTGCGCCTCACCTGGTGGTACGGCGTCGTCAACGTCGACCCATACGCCTACGCCGACTCCGCCGAAAGCATCGCCCGCTGGCAGCCCGCCTTCGACCCGGACCTCGTCGGCTCGCTCTACTACACCCAATACATACGCTTCTCGCTCACCGGGCCCGCGGCCGTGCTCTACCGGATGTTCGGGCCGGGCGAGGCTGTCTCCACCATCGTCCCCATCGCCGCTTCGCTGGGCACGGTGCTCATCGCGGCGCGGCTCGCCTGGCGCGAAGGCGGAGCCGCCGCGGGCATCGTCGCCGCCGCGCTCGCGGGCTTCTTCCCGTTGGCCGTCATCAACTCCACCCAGTTCCTGCCCGACACGATGATGACCTTCTTCGCCTCGCTGGCCACGTTGGCGTTCCTCGAAGGGCTCGATGCGCGTCGCCCGCGCTCGCGGCGAGTGTGGCTCTTTGTGGCGGGCGCCGCCTTCGCGCTTGCGTTCTATGGTCGCCCGACGGCCGTCGCGCTCCTGCCGGTGTTCGCCGTGCTCTTCGCCCTCCGCCGGCCATGGCGCGCCGATGTGCTCGCCGCCATCCCCGGGAGCCTGGCCGTGTTCGCCGCTGTCCAGATGCTGCTGCTCTCGCTCGGAGGCTCGCCGTTCGAGGACCTGCACACCCTCCTCACCGAGGGGCGCGGCGATGCCCCCGGCGCCCTCCATTACACCGATATCGACTTTAGCTACGCCCGCTACCTCGCCCGCGACCCCACGTTCCTGCCGTTCACCGTGCTCGCGGCGGGCGCCATCGTGCTCGGCCTGTGGGCAGGCCGGTGGCCGCGCAGCCGCCGCATGTACGAACTTGCCGCCTTTGTCCTCGGCCAGTACCTCTACTTCGAATTCCTCATGCGCCTCCCCGGGCTCGCCTCGTGGTGGAAGGAGCCGCGCTACGCGATGTCGATGTTCGTCCCGGCGTTCGCGCTGGTGGGCATCGCCGTCGCCACCTGGCTGCGGTCGTTGACGCCGCGGTCCGCATCGACGGCGATGGCGTGGGTCGTTGGCGCGCTCGCGCTCTACGCTGCTCTCGCCGTCGATGTCGTCCGCGACGACCACGCCGCCTGGGACCGGATGCGGGTCGGCCGCACCGAAGCTGGGCTCGCGGCGTTCCTCGCCGGCCAGCCGACCGTGCCGGTGTACACCTGGAACGACGACATCGCCCGCTACCTTTCGTTCCACGTCGGGCTCGAACACGCCACCGTCTACGACCGCGCGCACGACCGCGGTCTCGTGCGCAACCGCTTCGACCCCGAAGGCCGCAGCCTCGTCGCGCCGGGATCGTTCGTGCTGGTGGAGGCCGGGCAGGAAGCGAGCGGCATGACCGCCGTGCCGTCGGCCTGGTCCCTCGTGTTGGAGGCCGGGAATCTGCGGCTCTATCGCGTTCCCGGCTGAGGCAGGCACCGCTTCGCCCCGCCTTTCGCGTACGCTACGCATGGCCGAACCGGCCCGGGAGGACTGATGCGAGGCTTGGCCTGCTCTCTGCTTGCGATACTCGTGCTGACCGGCGCGGCGGCACCCGGCATCCGCACCGTCTCCGCCCAATCCCCGACGGTCGCGGTTCCGTCCGACGGCGAAGTCGCCAGCACCGACTCCGATGCGCCGCTGCTCGTCCTCGGCATCGGCGTGTTGCTCGCCGTCGCCGCCGGCAGCGGCTACTTCTTCTTCCGGAAGCCTTCACGTGATGACGACGGCGACGATATCCCAGGTATTGGGGAGAATCCCTAGGTTCGACCGCGCATATTCGGGCCGAATGGCGATCTTTTGCCCCCGGTTTACACAATCCGGCGGATTTGAAACGTTCCTGCGAGTTCCATCTCCTCAGGCGTGCCGCGGCGCGCGCGGAGGTGGGGCATGCGGATTCGTTCGAAGTTGGGGCTTGCGGCCCTCGCCGCGGGGGCGCTGTTCCCGTCGCTGCTCTCCGGCCCCGCCGCCCGCGCCGAGGCTCCCGCGAGCTATCGCACCGCAGGGATGACGTTGCAGGTCGAACGAAACGGCACGCCCTACACCGTCGTCATCGAGATGCTCGTCGAATCCGAGGTCTCCGAGGAGGCCGTGGCCACCACCCTGCGCGGCATCGCCGCCCGCTTCCCGCTCACCTCCGAGCCCGCCATCAGCGCCGCGCACGAGGCGTTTGTCCTCAATTCGTCCCGCTGGCCCGATGCGCGCGTGGCCTGGGCCTACAACCCCACCGGCCGGCCCGCGGCACTCGCCGGCGAGCGTGACGCCATCGCCGCCGCCGCCAACTCCTGGAACGCCGCCGGCGCCTTCGCCTTCGTCGATGCCGGGGCCACCGGCGCGGGCACGGGCGGCTGCCACGGCGCCACCGATGGCGTGAACACCCTCGGCTGGGCGAACCAGGACGGCTCCGTGCTTGCCATCACTTGCGGCTGGTACTCCGGCGCTCGCTCGACCGAATTCGATATGGAGATCGACCCGGACTGGGACTGGACCACCGGCAGCGGGCGCACCGGCGTCGATGTCCAGAGCGTCGTCCTTCACGAATTCGGCCACGCCCTCGGCCTCGCGCATTCCGACGATCGCAACGCCGTCATGTTCAGCACCTACCTCACGGGCAGCCTCCGCCGCGACCTCGCCAGCGACGACATCGCGGCGCTCACGGCGATGTATGGCGCGGCGCCCACGGCCGGTGCGGCGGCAGCGCCTTCGACCTTCGCCCTCCAGGCCGGCGCGAATCTCCTTACCTGGCCGTCAGCCCACGTGGCCCCCGCGCAGGCGTTCGCCCAGCACCCCGAGGTCGTGGCCGTGTACGCGCTCGATAGCGCCGGACGCTGGCGGCAGTACGTCCCGGGCGCGCCCACCTATGTGAACGACCTGGCGGCGCTCGAACCGGGCATGCCGTACTGGGTGCTCGCCTCCGCTTCCGTCAGCATCCCCATCCAGCACTGACCGCTCAGGGCGCCTTCACCTCGTAGATCCAGTTCTCGCCCTCGTGGTACACGGGCGAAAGCTGGCTCATGGTCGCGAACTTCGCGAGCCCGGCCTGTGTCCCGAAGACGCGCTCTTCGCCACCGACGACCACATAACGCACGTTGTACTTCCGCAGATACGTCGCCGCGAACACCGGGTCGGGGTCCGCGTAGAAACGAATGGTGTCGCCGCGGCGCTCCTGGATCAGCCCGGCATAGTCCATCCGGTACGCGATCTCGTGCCAGTCCCAGCCGACGACGGCGGGCAGCCCCGTGTTCACCGACACCCGGCCCGTCCAGTGGTAGAGCGGCCCCACCGCTTCCGCGATCGTCGGGCTCCCCTGCACGTTCGCCCGCAGCCAGGTGAAGATGCCCACGTCGTCCTTGAGCACCAGCCAGCGGTCGTCGGCCATATCGGGCGTGCCGCGGTCCTCGTAGTAGCGGGCTTTTTCGAGGTACGCCCAGCCGTTCAGCGTCGCCGGTGTCTCGGCGAATCGCGCATCCTGCCGCGCCTTCGTCCCCGAGACCAGGTAGATCCCGCCGCCGAAGAGCAGCAGCGCTGCCGCGATCGCGCCGGCCACGGCGGGCACGCGCCGTCCCGCCAGCGGGCGAACCCGCCACCCGTCCGCCGCCCACAGCGCCGTCGCGAGGTACCAGCCCGCGTACCCACACCCCACCGCGTAGAGCTGCCACGCCTGCAACGAGAACTTGAACACCGTGTTCATCCGCACGATGTCGTTCTTCACCGTCACCACGTCGACCCCGCCCGCGACGCCGACGGCCGCCGCGAGAATCGCCGTCGCGATCAGCCGCGCCGGGTCACGCGCGGGCGAACGGAGTTCCAGCCACGCCAGGTTCACCAGGTACACCAGCAACACGGCACTCAGCGCCACCACCGTCAGCTGCGCCTTCGGCACCCCGAGGTCGCCCGGGCCCGCCGGCCGCGCATCGATCCACCACCAGCCGATGCGCCAGGTGAGCGTGGTCAGCCCCAGCAGGAAGACGCCGAGCGCCAGCACTTCCGCGCGGCCGGCCACCGTCGCCAGGACGATGTTGCGGCCGGGCTTCCCGCCGCGCGCCCGCAGCTCCTCCCAGTACCGCACCGCGATGAACGCCACGGTGAACGCGAGGAACACGCCGAAGTGGGCGGCGTACTGGTTCGGCTTCGTTGTCTCCGGCGCCTTCATGATGCCGCTCTGGAAGACCTCGAAGTGGCGGGTGTACGGCGCGAACACCACCATCAGCACGCCCGCCGCCAGCGCGAGCTGCCCGGCGCCGTCCCACCAGCGTCGCTGCCATCGCCCCGGCGCCAGCAGCTGCCCGGCCGCGATGGCCGCCGTCGTGAGCAGCACCGCCGTCGGGAAGTCCCAGGTGTGAACCGTGCGCACGAGCCCGAGCATCAGGCCCATCGCCGCCGCGATCGCCCACGTCTGCCGCCGCAGCCCGCCGCGCGCCGCGCTCACTATCAGCGCCGACGCCAGCGCGATCACGCTCCCAAAGAACGAGAGGCCCATCAGGTGCGGGTGCAGGTCCGCGAACAGCGCCGACCAGTACGGGAACTCCGTGATGTCGAACTGGCCGATGTGCACGCGCGAGCTCCGCCACCAGTCGAACGGCGGCAGCGCCTTCCCCCCGAAGGTCCACTGGAAGAACCCGCCCACTGCGCCGGCCATGCCGCCGAGGAACCGCGCGAGCCACCGGACCGGTTCGCCCACCACCGGCAGCGGGCTTTCGCGGCCCCAGCTTTCGCCCCAGGTGTTGAGGCTCTGCAACCGTTCGACCATCTGGTGCGCGCCGTCCAGGTTGCCGATGCCGATGAGCAGGACCGCCCCGAACGCGGCCGCGATCAGTGCCGGGCGAACTGACGCGCGACCCGGCCGGCCGGCCGCCCGATGCCGCGCACGCGCGCTCAAGCCCACCAGGTTGTGCACCGTCGAAGCCGCCGTCACCGCCGCCAGCGAAGCGAACGTCGGCACGCCGAGATTGAACGCGACCTCCGGCACGATCCGCAGCGCGCGCATCGGCACGGCGAGGAACCACCAGCCCATGTAGTAGTAGTTCATCGTCCCGCCCGCGAGCCACGGGTCGAAAGGCGGCAGGATGGTCGAACGCGCCACCGCCGTCAGGTACGCCAGCTCCACGGGCTTTTCGCCACCCTGCGGGCTGTGCCAGGTGTCCGGGTTCGCGTAGCGCAGCCACAGGAACGCGAAAAACGCGGCCAAGAACACGCCCTCCAGGGTCAGCCACGTCCGCCAGCGCGCTCGCGCCTCGGCCAGCAACGTCCGCCGCCGGGCGAACGCTGCGAGCCCACCGGCGGTCAGCGCCGCGCCGAAGACGGCCCACGCGAGCCCACCCGAGAAGTGCGCGGCGCCCCACGCAACCACCAGCCACGTCCCGAACGACGTCCCGATGAGCCCCGCCAGCTTCGAAAACCCGTACCCGCGGTCGGGCATCGCGCGGAAGAGCCACGACGTGAACGGCAGCGCTGCGAACGCCGCCGCCTCCAGCCACAGCAGCCACCACAGCCACGGCAGGTTGTGACTCGTCATCCCGCCCTGGTTGAAGGCATCGCTGAACGTCCCGCCGCGCTCCTGGATCGCCCGCTCTTCCGCTGTGAATTGCAGCCCGTTGGTCCGACCCTGGCGAGGGAGCAGGTCCACGGCCCGCTCCGGGTGCGCGTCGTTCAGCAGCGCCAGCGCCCGGTCCGCGTTGAACCGCTCCGACTTCTTGTAGATCCAAACCTCCGGGTGGTCGTAGACCGTGAACGACTCCTCCGCGGCGGAATCGTCGTACGTGATGCCCAGGAACGACGGCCGCACCTCGAAGTGCGCCACGAGGTCGAAGCCGAGCTCGCCCGACTCCAGCAGCTGGTAGTAGCGGATGGTCGCCGGGTACTCGCGTTCGAGCCGGGGCACGGAACCGCGTACCCGGTTGGACGTAATCGCGACATAATCCGCGCCCGCCAACCCCACCGATGCCGGCGCCGGCTGCGTCCGCCCGACGACCAGGTCGCGCACCTTTTGCAGCGAATCCGTGTCGTACGGTGTCGTCTCCACGAACTGGTACCCGAAGGCGTACCCCGGGATGGCGTACGGGATCGAGTCGTCCCACAGCTCCGTCGTGATGTGCGACCCCGCCGGGATGTTCTCGTAGATCCAGCGGCTCGCCGCGATGCGCGGGTGCTCGGACGAGTACACATTCTGGAATGCGAGCGCCCACCAGGCGGTCGAAAGCACCACCACGGCGAACGCCGCGCCCGCCGCGATTCGCAGCCAGCGCGCGGGGATCGCCGGCGCCTGCCGCCCCGCGATGCGTGGCAGCACCAGCTGCGTCAGCCCACCGCGCATCGCCCACCGCAGCAGGTTCGCGCACCCCCAGCCCGCCATCACGCACAGCAGCGGGTACGCCGGCGCGAAGTACCGCAGGTAGGTCACGAAGCGGATCCCCTGCACCCCGAAAATCCCCGCCGCGAGCGACACCGGCAGCACGAACGCGAGGTCTCGCCTGCGGAAGATGAACACCGCCCCTATCGCCGTCGACACCCACGCGGCGATCCCCAGGCCAGGCCCCAGCCCGTACCGCAGCATGTTCTCCAGCGGATAGAGGACCGGCGACCGCCCCGCGAACTGCACAAACGGCGGGAAGTTGATTTCGCCCTTCTGGCGCATCCACTCGCCTTCGAACACGTCCGTCTTCCAATACGGGTTGATGGACATGTCCCAGAAGCTCGGGCCCGTGAACGCGTAGGGCTGGGCCACGCGGAACGCGAAAATCGCCACCGCCGTCGCAAAGCACACCACCGAGACATCCGTCATCCAGTGCCCGGCGATGGCCCGGCTCCCGCGCCACGTCAGCCCGAGCCGCGGGATGTCGCGAATCCCGATGCGGATCAGTGCCGCCGTCGGGATCACGGGATAGAAAAGCAGCGCGTTCACCTTCGATGCCATCGCGAGCCCCATGGCGGCGCCCATCGCGGCCCCCGTGAGCCACGCCATCCGGTCGCTTCGCACCCGCACGAACAGCAACGCGAAGAGCGTTGTCAGCCCCCCGAAGAACACCAGGTACGGGTCCGCCGCCCAGAAATGCGAGAGCTGCGTGGGCAACACCGCGAGCGCATACAGCATCGCCGCCAGCAATCCCGCACGGCGCCCGAACAGCACCGTCGCGATGCCCGCGACCACCAGGATCGTGGCCGTGTCGATGGCTGCCGTGAGCCGCCGCCCCCAGACCACCGTGGTGTCGTAGCCGTTCCCCGGGCCGGCCGCGTCGTCCCGCGCCCACGTACTGACGGCCTTCGCCACGAAGATCGGCACGGTGCCGTACACGAACGACGGCGTGTCCGGCGCGTTATAAGGATTAAGCGGGCTCGTCCCCGTGTTGAAGTATTCGCCCACGCCCGAGGGCCACTCGATCTTGTCCGTCACGATGGAGAGGAAGCGCTCGTCGGGGTGCATCTGCAGCGGCACGTTCGCGCCCGCCGGCTGGTCCCAGCCCAGGCCGTGGAAGCGCAGCACCGCGCCGATGAGCACAATCGCCGCCAGCGCAAGTGGGAACGCGAGCCGGGCCGCGAGCGGGTGGCTCAGCACTGCCGCGAGCACGCCCGGCCGCGCCGCGCTCCGCTCGATCGGCGTTTCAGTCACGAAGGGCTCACGTGCGTCGGGGAATGCACTGCCACAGGATACGGCCCGCGCGCGAATTGTCAGCCCGCGTGCTTTCCCGGAGCGAACCCCGCCCGCCGGCACGGCATGGAACTGCAACGCCGCGCTCCGCGCTCCCTCGGCCCGAAACCCGCGGGAAACGTCCCGGCAAACTGCTGTTCATCCCCCGGTAATTTCGCTGACTCGAACGGATGGCACCGTTTCCCCAAGGGAGGTGCACGTGCCAAACAAGTTCGAACTCATGAAGGCCGAAAAGGATGGCCTCGACATCTGGCCGGACCTCCTTCGCTACGCGGCGGAGGACGTCCCCATCGACCAGATTCCCGAAGACGACCTCAACCGCATGAAGTGGTACGGCGTTTTCCACCGGCCACAGCGTCCGGGGACGTTCATGCTCCGGCTGCGCGTCAGCGGGGGGATGCTGCGCGCGAACCAGCTGCGGGCCATCGCTGCCCTCAGCCGCGACCTCGGCCACAACGAGATTGACCTCACGACCCGCCAGAACGTCCAGCTTCGCGGCCTCCGCCTGAAGGACATTCCCGGGCTCCTGTCGCGGCTGTCTGATGCCGGCCTGCACTCCACCCAGACGGGCATGGACAACGTCCGCAACGTCATCGGCTGCCCGCTCGCCGGCGCCGACGGCATGGAGCTGTTCGATTCCACGCCCCTCGTGCGGGCGATCAGCGATGCCCTCCTCATCGCCCGGAAGGAGTACAGCAACCTTCCCCGGAAGCTGAACGTCTCCGTCGCCGGCTGCCGGGACGACTGTGGCCACGCGCAAACCCAGGACGTCGGCTTCGTCCCCGCGACGCGCGATATCGCCGGCCGCCGCGTCGCCGGCTTCAACGTCCTCGTGGGCGGCGCCCTGGGCGGCACCAGCCCCCGCCTCGCGACGCCGCTCGACGTGTTCGTTCGCCCCGAGCAGGTCGTGCCCTTCTTCCTCGCGCTGCTCCGCGTCTTCCGCGACAACGGCCCGCGCGAAGTGCGCACCCGTGCCCGCCTCAAGTGGCTCATCGCCGAATGGGGCGAGGACCGCCTGCGAGCCGCCGTCGAAGCCGAGATGGAGACTACCCTCGAACGCGCCGGCATCGACGAGCGCCTCCAACTGGCCGGCGACCACCTCGGCATCCATCCCCAGCGCCAGGTCGGCCTCAGCTACGTGGGCCTCCACGTCCCCGTCGGCCGCATTCGTGCCGAGCAGCTCGAACGCGTCGCCGACCTCGCCGAAGCGCACGGCAGCGGCGAAGTGCGCATCACCATCGACCAGAACCTGGTGGTCATGGGCGTGCCCGATGCCAGCCTCTCCGCGCTGCTCCTCGATCCGCTCCTCCAGGAGCTCAAGCCGAACCCGTCGTCCGTGTGGCGAAACCTCGTCGCCTGCACGGGTAACGACTACTGCCACTTCTCCCTCATCGATACCAAGAAGCACGCCTTCCAGCTCGCAACCGACCTCGAACGGAAGGGGGTGCAGGTCCCCCGCGGCACGCGCATCCACGTCTCCGGCTGCGTCCACGCCTGCGGCAAGCACCACGTCGGCGATATCGGCCTCCAGGGCGCCAACATCCGCCTCGGGGACCGTGTCGATGAATCCGCCGATGTCTACGTCGGCGGCAAGCTCGGCGAAGATGCGCGTCTCGCCGCCCGCATCCTCACCAACGTCCACTGGGAGGACCTGCCCGTCCTCGTCGAAGCGCTCGTGCGCCAGCGGTTCCAGCAGACGGTACCGCTTTCCATGATGCGCCTCATCGATACCGATACGCCGCGGGAGGTGGCAACAGCATGACCGGGGATACTGTCGAGGCCGTCGCGGGCGCGGCGGCGAAGAAGGCGCGCTACCTGCGCGAATCGCCGTCCGGCTACTTCATCCTCTCCGCCCTCGCCGGCGCCTACGTCGGCTTTGGCATCATCCTTATATTCGCCATCGGCGCGCCCCTCTCCGCCGCCGGTTCGCCGTTCACGAAGGTGGTCATGGGCGCCTCCTTCGGCATCGCCCTCTCGCTCGTCATTTTCGCCGGCTCCGAGCTCTTCACCGGCAACAACATGGTGATGATGATTGGCGCCCTGAAGCGCACATCCTCGCCCGTGGCCCTGGCCTCCGTCTGGGTCCTGAGCTTCCTCGGCAACCTGGCCGGCTCCCTCCTCCTCGCCTGGCTCGTGGCGAAGAGCGGCGTGCTCGGCGGCGCGCCCCAGCTCGGCTTCGTCCAGAAGACCGTCGAAACGAAGATGCACCTGCCCGCCTCCGAGCTCTTCGTGCGCGGCATCCTCTGCAACTGGCTCGTCTGCCTGGCCGTGTGGTCCGCGATGCGCGCCCAGACCGAGATGGCCCGCCTGGTGATGATCTTCTGGTGCCTCTTCGCCTTCATCGGCGCCGGATTCGAACACAGCGTCGCGAACATGACCCTGCTCGCCGTCGGCCTTTTCCAGGAGCATGGCGCCGCCATCACCTGGGGCGGCTTCGCCCACAACCTGGTGCCCGTCACCCTGGGCAACATCGTCGGCGGCGCGGCCTTCGTCGGCGGAGCCTACTGGTTCTCCAACCTGCCCCTTCGCCTCGGCCGGGTCGAAGCGCCCGCCCGCCCGCCCGAGGCAGCCATGGCCGAAGCCTGAGCCCGCCACCCCATCAGCTCTCCCTGGAGGCCGCCCGGAACACCCGGGCGGCCTTCCTCGTTGACGCGCGCCGCGAGAATCGGCCATGCTTGGTCAACTTTGGGAGGTTCGCCGCTCATGCCCGACTCCGGCCGCCCGCCCGTACAGAACTGGCTCACCCTCGGGTCGGCGAGCGAGCTCCTCGGCGTCAGCGAATCCACCATCCGGCGCTGGGCCGATGCCGGCGACGTCCGTTCCTATCGCACCCGCGGCGGCCATCGCCGCATTCTCGAAGAGGACCTGCGCCAGCTCGTCACGGCCCACGCCGGCGCGGCGCCTTCCCGCGATACCGACCGCATCAGCGATATCGCCATCGGCCGCATCAAGCGCCGCATCAGCCGCGGGCGGCAGGGCGGCGGCTCCGGCACCACCGTCTTCGCCGGCCTCGATGACGAAGCCCGCGACCGCATGCGCCGCCTCGGCCGCCAGCTCGTCGACCTCTTCGCCCGCTACGTCGCTTCCAATACAAAGGGCGAACGCTTCACCGAGGACGCGCACACACTCGGCGTCGAATACGGACGCACCCTGGTCACGAGCGGCGTCGGGCTCACGGCCGCCGTCCAGACGTTCAACGCCATGCGCCGCTCGCTCGAGGAGACCGCGTCTCAGATCGCCGCCGAGGCCGGGCTCAGCGCCGAGGACGCCGTGGAGGCCGTCGAAGCAACCCTCGGCCTCGCCGACACCATCCTCGAAGCCATGGCCGAGGTCTACGAACGGGCCCTCACCCGCGCCTGAATCAGCCCGCCGGTTCGACCAGCCGCCCCTCCGGGCTCACGAAGGTCGCGTGCGGCGGCACCACCTTGCGCACCAGGCAGTGCGCGCCCACCGTCGCCTGCTCCCCGATGGTCACCCCATGCAGCACCGTCGTCGCCGTGCCCAGGTAGGCGCCGTCCGCGATCGTGATCGGACCCTGCTGCCGCGGGCGCTTCTCGCTGAGCGGCCCCGGGCCCACATCGAAGCTGGTAATGAGGCTGGACCGCATGCCGATCGAGACGTCGTGGCCGATGCGCACGTCGTCCGCGAGGTCGATGAGGATGTTCGTTCCCAGGTACACCCGGTCGCCAATCCAGAGGCGCGAGAAGTCCCCATCCGCGTTCATCACGTGCAGCGGCCCGTAGATCGTCGCGCCCTCGCCCACGTGCGCCCCGAACTCCCGCAGGATCGGCCCGCAATCGATCGTCGTCCGCAGCTCCATGCAAATGCCTTCGATGCCATCGCGGAAGTAGCGCGCCTTGCGCCGGAATCGCCCGAGGGACCCAAGGCCGCGCCGGACCGGCCGAAGCGCGGGCGCGGCGCGCGAACGGAGCGTGGCAAGCGCGGACATCGGCGGCCCCCGGGCGGCGTGATGGCCAAGTTAACCATGCCGTCCCCGGCCGCGACTACAACAGGCTCGCCGGGTCGATGTCGATGCTCCAGCGCTCGCCGAGGCGCACGCTTTCGAGCAGCCGCGCCGGGTGCCGCCCGCGCAACAACACCTGGAACCGGTACTCCCCCCGGATGCGCGGGATGAAGGCCGCCATCGGCCCGAGGACGTCCGGCTCGGCGCGGCCCGCCGCGTCCCGCAGCATGCGCAGCTCCGCCGCGATGCGCCCGGCCTCCTGCAGCCCCCGTTCGCGGTTCGTATCCCGGTGCACCAGTCGCGCCAGCCGCGCGAACGGCGGATACCCGGCCCGCCGCCGATGCGCGATCTCATCCTCATAGAAGGCGCGGTAGTCGTGGTTCGCGGCCGCGACGATGGGCGCCGCCTCCGGCTGGTACGTCTGGATGTAGACGAACCCCTCGCGCTCCCGGCGCCCCGCCCGCCCCGAGACCTGCGACAGCAGCTGGAAGGTCCGCTCCTGCGCCGTGTAATCCGGCAGCGCCAGCCCGACGTCGGCATCGACGACGCCCACGACCGTCATCGCCGGGAGATCGAGGCCTTTCGCCAGCATCTGTGTGCCCACCAGGATGTCGATCTCGTGCGCCTCGAGCGCGCGCACCATCTCCGCGTGGCTCCCTTTGCGGGATGCGACGTCGCTGTCCCAGCGCGCCACGCGCGCCCCCGGGAACGCCAGCTTCGCCTCCACCTCGATGCGCTGCGTTCCCACCCCGAACGGGCGGTACTTCGAGCTGTCACACGCCGGGCAGCGATCCTCCAGCCGCCGCGAGCGGCCGCAATGGTGGCAGCGCAGGCGCGGGTCGATCGGGTCGCTCATGTCGAGGCTCAGGGCCAGTTCGCACGAAGGGCACACCGGCACGTGCCCGCACGCCCGGCACAACATGAACCGCGCCGACCCCCGCCGGTTCACGAACAGGATGGATTGCTCCTTCCGCTGCAGTGCGAGCCGCAACGCCCGCGTCAGGGGCACGCTGAACACGCTCCGGTTGCCGTGCTTCAGCTGCTCCCGCATATCGACCACGGTGACGCGCGGCAGCGTTCCCTCGCTCGTCTCGCCGCCCTCGCCCGGCGCCACCCGCCCCTTGAGCTCGAACCGCCCGATGCTCCCGAGCTCCGAGTGGTGGTAGGTCACGATGTCCGGCGTCGCGCTCCCGAGCACGAGCGTCGCGCCCGTGAGCCGGCAGAGTTCGCGCGCCGCGTCTCGCGCGTGATACCGCGGCTGCGGGCTCTCCTGCTTGTACGTCCACTCGTGCTCTTCGTCGATCACGACCAGGCCCAGCTCCGCCGCGGGTGCGAAGAGCGCGCTTCGCGACCCCAGCACGAGCCGCGCACTGCCGCGCTGCACCGCGTACCACTGGTCGTACAGCTCCCCCGTGCCGAGCCCGCTGTGGAACACCGCCAGCGTGCTCCCGAAGCGCTCCCCGTACCGCCGGATCGCCTGCGGTGTGAGCGCGATTTCCGGCACGAGGACGATCGCCGCCTTGCCCTCCGCCAGCGTTCGGCCGACCAGGTCGAGGTACACCTCCGTCTTCCCCGAGCCGGTCACCCCGTGCAGCAGCCACGTGCCCCGTTCGCGCCAGATCGCGTCCGCGGCGGCCTGCTGCTCCGCGGTCAGCACGAGCGGCGGCCGCGCCTCGAACGTCATCCCCCCGAGCGGCCCGCGTTCAACCTGCGCCTCGTACCGTCGAATCCACCCCTCGCGTTCCAGCCCGTCGAGGTGGCCGGGCGCCGCGCCCGCGTCGCGCGCCTCCGCGAGCGCGATATCCCCGCGCTCCGCGAGCAAGCCCAGGATGCGCGCCGCTACCGAACGTGCCGACTTCGCGCGCAACTCCTCCACGTGGGCCCGTGCGGCCTCCGCCGGCTGCGCCAGCGCCACGCGCCGCTCGAATCGTGGCCGGCCCGTGGGGCGCGCCAACCCCTGCACCACGGTCAGGTGCCCATCCCGCTGAAGCCTCTCAAGCCGGGGCAGGGTCACCGTCCCGATCGCTTCGCGCATGCTGTCGAGACTCACTCGCCCGTGTTCGGCGATGTGCCGGAGGATGCGCTGGTCCTGTGGGTAGATCGGCAGGAGCGGCGGCACCTCCACCGGCGAGACCATCGTCACCGCCTTCTGCCCGTACCCCTGCGGCAGGCTCACCGCCAGGCAATCCCACAACGGCGCCAGATACGCCTCGCTCATCCACCGGGCCACCGCGACGTGCGCGTCGTCGAGCACCGGCTCCGGGTCAGCGATTGACTGGATTGGCCGCACTTCGGCCACCGGGCTTTCCGCCGTCCGCGCGAGCACGATGCCCTGCAGCACGCGTGGCCCGAACGGCACGAACACGGCCTGGCCGGGCACGGGGTCCATCCCCGGCGGCACCGCATACGTGAAGCCGCGGCGCGCGGGCTGCCCCGTGTTTACGGCCACTTCGGCGAACGGCTGCACCGCGCTTTCCACGGGCGTCATCGTGCCGTCTGGGCGTACGAACCGGAAGGGCTCAGCTGCCACCCGCGGCGGCAGCCTCGGCGCGTTCGAACTTCACCGGCGCCACCGGCTCCGACGTCTGCACGCCGCGCGTCAGGAAAAGGAACACCATCACGCCCGCGCTCATCGTGATCCCGCCGAAGAGGAACGCCGCCCCGAGCCCGTACTGGTCGTACAACAGGCCGCCGACGACGGAGCCCAGGAACATCCCCAGCCCGTTGCCCGCCGACCCGAGACCGAGCACCGTACCCATGCCCACGCGCCGCCCGGCGACGACCTGGATCGCGCCGGACGCCACCTGCGACAGCGCGTTCGAAGCCCCCATCCCGAGCAACAGCCCCAGCGCCAGCACGTACGCCGGGACAACCCCCAGCGCCACCAGCTGCACGGCGGTCGCGAGCAGGCCGATGGCCACCAGCGGGCGCCGCTCGCGCCGGTCGGCGAGCCGCCCCCAGAACGGCTGCGCGAGCCCCGCCGTGATGTCCTGCGTCGCGAATGCCACACCAATCATGATCGGCGCCGCCCCGAGGCCGTCCTCCAGCCGCAGCGCCAGCAGGCTGAAGGTCGCGCCGTTCGCCAACGAAAGCAGCCCCATGTGCACCGTCAGCGCCAGCGTCAGCGGGTCGGCGAGGGCCTTGCGGAAGGGAAGCGCGTGCGCCGCCGCCATGGTTGCGCCCGCCGCCGTCCGCGCGCGCCGCTTCGCCTCGGCGGGCGAATGCCGCGGCAGCCACGAGAAGATGATGAACGCCGACGTCGCCATCAGCAGCGCCATCGCCACGAACACCGAGTGGAAGCCCACGTACTGGCGTAGCGCTCCGGCCACCAGCGGCCCCGTGCCGAAGCCCACGATGTCCGCCATCGCGAACACCCCGAGCCAGCGGCCTTCTTTCCCCTCTGGCGTCATGTCGCCCACATACGCCCGCGCCACCGAGAAGATGAAGCTCGTCCCCAGCCCGCTGAACGCGCGGAACGCGATGACCTGGTAGAAGCTCTGCGCCGTCAGGTATCCGATCGCCGCGACAAAGTAGATGAGCAGCCCGGCGATGATGAACGGCTTCCGCCCGTACCGGTCCGAGAGCCTGCCCGCGAACGGCCCGACGACCGCCTGCACAACCGCGAAAATCGAGAACGTCAGCCCCAGCCACACCCCGCTTGCGCCAAGATCCTTCGCGTACACCGGCAGCAGCGGGCTCACCATCGAGATGCCCATGGTCGCGACGAACACCGCGCAGAAGAGGGCAACGAACGGTCTGGAGAGCATCATTCAAGCCTAGCGCACCATTTCCTTGCGAAGCACCGCACGGTAAGCCCTGCTACACTCGCCCCTATTCGCCATGTCCGCCCGCCCCGGGCGCGCGAGGTGTTCATGAAGATTTTCGACGTCCATATCCACTTCCCGCGCGACTTCCAGAACCCCGATGCCGACCCCGCCCCGATGGTCGATCGCCTCGCCGAGGTGGCCGCCAAAGCCGGCGTCACGAAGGGCTGCGTGCTCACCGGAGGCCGCTTCGGCCCCACCTACGAAGTGGGCATCTCGCTCGTGAGCAAGTACCCCGAAATCTTCATCCCCGTCGCCGTCGTCGACCCCGAGGACATCGATGGCGACGCCGTGCAGCGCCTCTGGGACATGGGCTATCGCGGACTCAAGCTCATCGGCGTCGCCCGCCCCTACGACGAGCCCGATTACATGCCCACCTACCAGCGCGCCGAGCAACTCGGCATGCCCGTCCTCTTCCACATGGGCGTCATCGGCGGCGGCATCGACTACTCCATCACCCACCCGCGCCGCGATGCCCTCGCCGCTCAGATGCTCGACCGCCAGCGCGCGATGCAGGGCCGCATGGGCCCCCGCAACGCCGGCGCCGGCCGCATGAGCCCGCTCCACCTGGACACCATCGCCAACAAGTTTCCGAACCTCCGCATCATCGGTGCCCACATCGGCAACCAGGGCAACTACGAGTACTCCGCCTCCGTCGCCCGCTGGCGTCATAACGTCTGGTTCGATTTGAGCGGCGGCGAAACCATCGAGCGCCACGCCGTCGAACGGAAGCTCATCGGTGGCGAGTTCGGCGTCGAAAAGCTCGTCTTCGGCAGCGACTGCCCCATGGACGAAATCCGCACCCACATCGACCGGTTCGAGATGATGTACGACCTCCTCGAACTCGACGACGATGCCCGCGAGCGCCTCTGGTGGCGTAACGGTGCCGAGATCTACGGCCTCGAAGAGCCGTCCTTCGCGAGGGAGTGACACTGGCGGTCGAAGCGCCCGGCACGGGAGCGGCCTCCGGCGGCGCCGGGCGAGCGCTGCTGCTTGCCGCTGTCGCCGCCGTGGGCCTCGTCGCGTACCTCGGCATGCGCCCATCGCAGCCGTGGATCCTCTGGTTCACCGCCGCCGTCACCGCGCTCGCCGTCGATGGCATCGTCCGCTCCAGCCCGCGCTGGGAGCCGGGGGGCGCGCTCGCCTCCGCCGTCTATACCTTCCTCCCCGCGCTCGCCGTCCTCGGCAGCGGCTACTTCGTCGGCCATGCCATCGATGGCTACCCGCGCACCGCCGTTGCCCTCGTGCTCGCCGCTGGCGCAGGCGGCATCGCCCTCGGCGAATACCACACCGTGGACTTCCGCTCGCGGCTCTACGGCTCGATGCGCCTCGCCCTCGCCGTCGCGACCTACCTCACGGCCTTCGCGCTCTACACCGTCATCTATTCCGGCGACGCCGGCGTGCTGCCCGGCGCCATCCTCATCGCGCTCGTGAGCACCGCCCTCGGCATGGAACTCCTGCGCGAAAGCCGCCTCCTCGGCCCGAGCTCCCTCCTCGCCGGCATCGCCATCGGCGTCACCCTCGGCGAGCTCCGCCTCGCGCTCTACTTCTTTCCCCTCGATGGCCTCCTCGCCGGTGCCCTGCTCATCATCGGCTTCTACCTGGCCACCGGTTTCGTGCACCATCTCCTGGACCACGACCTCGAATGGAGCACCACCGGCGAGTACCTGCTCGTCGCCGCCGCCGGCACGGCCGCCGTGGTCGTCACCCGGGTCTTCGTCTAGGTTCGCGCGGAGGGCCACCGGATTGACCACGCTCACCATCTGCTCCTGGAACGTCAACGGGCTCCGCGCCACCCTCAAGACCGGCGACGTCCAGCGCTGGCTCGAAACCTCCGCGCCCGATATCGCCGGCTTCCAGGAGGTGAAGGCCACCCCCTCCCAGTGCGACGCCTCCGAGTGGGAGCGCTTCGGCTACCGCACCTGGTGGAACCCCGCCGAGAAGCCCGGCTACAGCGGCGCCCTGCTCCTTTCGAAGGTCGAGCCTCGCGCCGTGCGCATGGGCCTCGGCATCGAAGAGTTCGACCGCGAAGGCCGCATGATCGAAGCCGACTTCGACGCCTTCACCCTCATCACCTGCTACTTCCCCAACGGCGGCAACCGGGGCGTGCGGCTCGATTTCAAGCTCGCCTTCTACGATGCCTTCCTTGCCCACATCGAAGCGCTCCGCGCCGCCGGGCGCCCGGTCGTGTTCATGGGCGACCTGAACGTCGCGCACACCGAGATCGATGTCGCCCGCCCGGCCGAGGCCGCGAAGGGCACCGGCTTCCTCCCGGTCGAACGCGCCTTCATCGACCGCCTTCGCGAGCACGGCTACATCGACACCTTTCGCGCCCTCCATCCCGATGCCACCGGCGCCTACAGCTACTGGGACGCATGGCGCGAACGCCGCGCGCGCAACATCGGCTGGCGCATCGACTACGTGGTCGTCTCCGAGGATCTCTTCCCCGCCGTCCGGCGCGCCTTCATCCAGCCCGAGATCATGGGCTCGGACCATTGCCCGGTCGGCATCGAACTCGAAGTCAACTGACGATGTAACGCACGGGCAATGCGCGCTCGACGCGAATTCGCCGGGCCGCAACGGGCGCTCCGCCATCCTTGCCTTAACCCCGGTAAGGCATAGGAGGCACCGTGACCGACCCCGTCAAGCTCCTCAAGGACGACCACAAGAAGGTCAAGGAGCTGTTCACCGAGTTCGAGGCGGCCGATGGCCGCAGCAAGCGCCGCATCGCCAACGAGGCGATCATGGAGCTCGACGTCCACGCCGCTATCGAAGAGGAGATCTTCTACCCGGCGATGCTCGAGGCCCTCAAGGACGAGTTCGTCGTCGCGGAGGCCGAGGAGGAGCACCACGTCGTGCACGTGCTCATCGACGAGCTGCGCGACATGGACAAACCGGACGTGCACTTCGACGCCAAGTTCAAGGTGCTGAGTGAGAACGTGAAGCACCACATCGAGGAAGAAGAGCGGGAGATGCTCTCCAAGGCGTCGAAGGCTGGCAAGGAGCTCCTGGACCGGCTCGGCGAGCAGATGCTCGAGCGCAAGGAAGCACTCATGCGCGAAATGAAGTCCGGCGCGAAGGCCCGCGCCTCCGCCTGATTCGCGGCTCTCCCAACGCCGGCCGCGCGCTCCCTGCGTGGCCGGCGTTCGCGTGTCAGGGGTGCGCGATGGGGAACTGCCCCGGCTGGCGTCCCGCGCCGGGCGGCCCCGCGAACGCCTGCGCGAACAGCATCCATTCCGCCGCGGCCTCTCCGGTCGTCTCCAGCCGCGTATCCGCCACATGGCGCCGGCGCGTCACTACCGCGCAGAAATCCGCCGCAGGCCCTCGAACCACCTGTTCGGCATTGGCTTCGCCAAACACCCACAGCTGCCCGTCGGGCGCGGTGAGTTCCACGCGCACGGGCTCCGTGTTCGGCTCCAGCCCGCGCGTGACATAGGAATAGCCGCGCGTGCGGAACCCCAGGAAGGCGATGTGCCGCAGCCGCTCCGAATCGGCCCGCGGCACGTTCGCCACGTCCACGATATCGAGCCCGTGCGACCACGCCTCCATCAGCCGCGCCGTCAGGAACGAGACGCCGCTCATCGGCGGCCCGAACCAGGGCATGCGCCGGTCCCCTGCGAGCGTGCCCGCGGCGTCCACCAGCTCGTGCCGGGACCGTTCCCACCAGTCGAGGATCTCGCCGGCCGGCCGTTCCCGCGCCGCGAGGATGTAGGCCGGTTCCGACCCCGGAGCCGGCGGCGGCGCCGCGCGGTCCCGCTGGTTCCGCGCCGCGAACGCCTCCGCGTCCTTGATCGCGAGCGTCGCCGTGTCATCGAAGTGCGCGAGATGGGCCACCTGGTCGCGAATCGCCCATCCCGGCGCGTGCGTGGCTTTCTCCCATTGCGCGAACGGCACCTGCCGGAGGACCGCCTCCAGCGCGTCTGTCTCGTCGAGGAGGTCGCGGATTACCTGGTCGAGGACGCCCGCCATGCTTGCACTCCCGCACCGCGAAGGCGGTGGCCCGCAGCGTAGCGCAAACGAACCGGCCCGGTTAAGCCCCGGGTAAGCAGGTTGGTTTGGGCCAATCTTTGATGAGAAACCCTAACGAAGGTGGGCCGCACGCCAGACTTCGTTGAACATGTGCCGCGGACGAAACCGAACCCCGCTTCCGACGATTGGCCCCGATCTTTGGGTCGATAGGCCAACGTTTATAGGAATCCGGCAATTAGATTCGCCCAAGAGATTTTTCCAGTGGGCCCCCCTCCGGGCGGGCCGGGGGGGAGGCATGGCCGCGTGTCGAAGCACCTGATTCCCGCGGCGCTGTTGTGGGTGGTCCTGACAGCCATTGGGGAAGCGACTTTTTTCCTGGACTGGTTGCCCGTCGTGGGCTCGCCGGAAGCCGAAGAGTGGGACCTGATCTTCAACGTCCTCCTCGCCATGGGCATTCCCGTGTTCACGTTCGTGGTCTCCGCCCTCATCTACGCGTTCTGGAAGTTCCAGACCTCGAACGAGGGCGGCGATACCGGCTCCCCCTTCAAGGGCACCGGCACGTTCCCGAAGGTCTGGCTCATCATCACCAGCGTCCTCGCCGCCATCTCCATGATCATCGGCCTGGTCAGCCTCTCGAACCTGCAGGTCGATAAGTCCGGCTATGGCTGGGGCGAAGACCAGGCCCCGCTCGTCATCGAGACCACGGCCCAGCGCTTCTCCTGGACCTTCGCCTACAAGGACAAGGGCGTCGAGCTGCTCTCCGCCAAGGATTCCGAACTCCTCCTCCCCATTGATACCGAGGTGAAGTTCGAAATCCAGTCCATCGACGTCATCCACTCGCTCTGGATCCCGGCGTTCCGCATGAAGATCGATGCGATCCCCGGGCGCACCACGTTCCTCACCGTGGAACCGCACGTCCTGGGCTCATACGACACCGACAACAACTTCCGCGTCCAGTGCGCCGAACTCTGCGGCCTCAACCACACGCTCATGTCCATGCACATCCGCGTGGTCGAGCAGGCCGAGTTCGACCAGTGGCTCGCATCGAAGCAAACGAAGGTGAGCAGGTAGGGAGGCGGGATGTACGCAGCAACCACGGTCGGCGGCGGTCTCGGTACGGGACTCCTGTCGTTCTATCTCGGCCTGGGCGTCGCCGCCCTCCTCCGCCACTTCTTCGGCTTCGAAGCCTGGGACCGCGACTTCAACGCCTCCATCGGCTACATCTTCGGCCTCATCGGCTGGCTGATGGGCGTCGGCATGTGGGGCACCTGGGGCCGCGAATGGTTCGGCGCCAAGATCAAGGATCCCCATGCCAACAGCCGCAAGGAACTCGGCTGGCAGCGCTACTTCATGTTCAACGTCGACCACAAGGTCATCGGGATCCAGTACCTCGCGACCTTCCTCGTGGTCTTCATCCTCGCCGGCGCCATGGCCATGGTCATCCGCCTCGAACTGATGGATTCCGGCAAGGACTTCATCAGCAACAAGACCTATAACACCGTCCTCGGCATGCACGGCATCATGATGGTCGCCGTCGCCGTCGCCGCCGTCGTCGGCGGTCTCGGCAACTACGCCGTCCCGCTCATGATCGGCGCCGACGACATGGCCTTCCCGCGCATGAACGCGCTGAGCTACTGGCTCGTGCCCCCCGTCGCGGTCACCCTCCTCGCGTCACCGTTCCTCGGCGGCCTTGAAACCGGCTGGACCGCTTATCCGCCACTCTCCGTGCTCACCCAGAGCGCGCAGACCTTCTGGAACCTGGCGATTATCACTTTCGGCCTCTCCTCCATCCTCGGTGGCCTGAACTTCGTCGTGACGATCATGTTCATGCGCGCCCCCGGCATGACGTGGGGCCGCCTACCGATGTTCGTCTGGTCGATGTTCGTGACCGCCTGGCTCGCGCTGCTCTACACGCAGGGCTTCGCCGTCGCCCTCATCATGGTCACCCTCGACCGCATCGCCGGCATGGGCTTCTTCGATGCCACCCGCGGCGGCGACCCGCTGCTCTACCAGCACGTCTTCTGGTTCTATTCGCACCCGGCCGTGTACATCATGATCCTGCCCGGCTTCGGCATCGCGCTCGAAGTCATCGGGCACTTCAGCCGGAAGCCGCTCTTCGCCTATCGCTACGCAGTCGGGGCATTCCTGGGCATTCTCGGCCTGTCGGGCGTCGTGTGGGCCCACCACATGTTCACGGCAGGCATCCCGAACTACCTGCACGGCCCCTTCCTCGTCGCGACCGAGCTCATCTCGATCCCGACGGGCCTCATCTTCCTCTCGGCGCTCGGCACCATCTGGATGGGCAAGCTCTGGCTGCGCACCCCGATGCTGTTCGCCCTCGCCGTCATCTTCAACTTCGCCTGCGGCGGCGTCACCGGCATCTTCCTCGCCGATGTCCCCACCGATATCCATCTCCAGGACACGTACTTCGTTGTCGCCCACTTCCACTACACCATCGTGGGTGGCGAGATCTTCGGCCTCTTCGCCGGCATCTACTACTGGTTCCCGAAGATCACCGGCCGGATGTACAACGAGAAGCTCGCGAAGCTCCACTTCTGGTGGATGTTCATCGGCTTCAACGTGACCTTCTTCATCATGCACTGGCCCGGCATCGAAGGCATGAACCGCCGCATCGCCGACTACCCGCAGTCGCTCGAAACGGCGAACCTCATCGTCAGCCTCTCGGCCTTCATGCTCGGCGCCAGCTTCCTGGTGTTCATCTACAACTTCGTCAATTCCTGGGTCCGCGGCCCCGCCGCCGAGGCGAACCCCTGGGGCGCCCGCACCCTCGAATGGCAGACGTCCTCACCGCCGCCGGTGGAGAACTTCCTCCAGCCGCCGGTCATCGCGGGCCATCCCTACGACTATGGCGTGCCCGGCGCGGCCCCGCACGTCACCTTCTACCCGCCGGCGGTCGGCAGCCCGGCTGGCGGTGGTGGCGGCGGCCAGTAACAGGTGACTGTCACCCGCCCCGCTCATCACCACCGAAAGGAGTAACGGCATGCCTGCAATGGGAGCCTTCCAAAAGGGATACGTGGTGGCCATCATCCTGGCCGTCATGACCATCCTCGAATACCTCTTCGCCGTGCACGTCGATGACCTGCAGGTCCGCTTCGCCGGCCTCGCCATCACCGCGCTCGCGAAGGTCTATTTCATCGCCTACTACTTCATGCACATCTACCGCTGCTGGCGGGAGGAGGCCCACTAGATGGCGGTCATCGCTGCTCATGGCGCACAGACGCACGGCGCCGGCCACATGTCGCCCGCGAAGCGCCTCCAGGTCAACCGCGTTGGCCTCTGGCTCTTCTTCTTCTCCGAAAGCATCATCTTCGGCCTGCTCTTCACGTCCCGCTTCTTCCTCCTCGGGACCCACCAGGAGCACGTCGACCAGTTCCTCGGCCTGGTCATCACCATCGTGCTCCTCGCCAGCTCGGTCACGGCCTACACCGCCGAGACGGCCATGGAGAAGGACAAGCGCCAGCTCGCCGCCTGGTCGCTCTTCGCGACCATCCTCCTTGGCGTCGTCTTCGCCATCGGCGTGGGCTTCGAATGGTCCGTCGCCGAATTCGGCATCAAGACGGCCGTCGAAGGCCAGGAGCCGCATAACGTCGTCTGGGGCACCGTCTTCTTCTCGATGACGGGTCTCCACGCCGCCCACGTCGTCAGCGGCGTGCTCATGCTCTGCCTCACGCTCTCGATGCTCCTCCGTGGCCACTTCTCCAAGGACAGCCACTGGGGCATCTCCAGCACGATCATGTACTGGCACTTCGTCGACGTCGTCTGGGTCTTCTACTACCCGGCCCTGTATCTTGTCGCGGGCGGTGGTACACATACCGGATGACGAACCGGCAGACACTGCACCGGTTGAAATTCTGGGGGGGCTGGGTCGTGGCGGCGGTTGTCGCGGCCTGGCTCCTCAATCTCGTTTGGTGGGGTTTGCTTTCGCCCGCCGCGCGCGCTCCCAGCCTCCAGGTGCTCGAAATCCCCGCCGGTACCGGCGCCGCCCTCGAAAAAGGCGCCACCTTCTCCTTCGCCGATAACTCCCTCGTGCTCGCGCCCGGCGCCACCGTGCGGGTCGTGAACAAGGATTCCCAGCAGCACTCCATCGGCTCGTTCAACGTCCCCGCCGGCGAGACGCTCGACATCACCCTCCCGAAGACCGGCGCCGGCACCGAGCTGAGCTGCAGCATCCACCCCTCCGGTTACCTCGACCTCGGCATCGAGAAGAAGCCGCCGCTCCTGAGCACGATCCTCCCCGCGATCCTGCTCGGCGCGCCGTTTGGACTCCTCACCGCCGGCGCCGTATTCCTCACCGGCAAGATCGATTCGGACCACAAGCAGCACGCAGCCGCCTGATTCCGGGCACTCACGCCCCGCCGCGGCGGCGTAGAATCCCGGCCATGCCAGAGCTGCCACTCGCCGGGATCCGCGTCTGCGACCTCACCTGGATCATCGCCGGGCCGACCGCCACCCGCGTCCTCGCCGATTTCGGCGCCGAAGTCATCCGCGTCGAGCACGGGCAGGCCGCCGACGCCGTCCGCTTCGGGCGCCCAATCGTCGGTGACCGCCCGACGATGAACAACTCCGGCTTCTGGAACTACATCAACCGCAACAAGAAGAGCATCCTCCTCAACGCCCGCCATCCCATGGGCGGCGACCTGCTCCGGAAGCTCATCGCCGCCAGCGACGTAGTCGTGGAGAACTTCTCCAGCGGGATCATGGCATCGTGGGGCCTGGACTACCCCCAGCTCCGCGAAATCCGCCACGACATCATCTACTGCTCGGTCTCGGGCTTCGGCCACAGCGGCCGCGACAAGGCCTTCACTACCTGGGGCCCCACGGCGCAGGCGCTCTGCGGTCTCACGTTCACCTCGGGTCTCCCCGGCTACCCTCCGGCCGGCTGGGGCTTCAGCTATATGGACCACACGGCCGGGTATTCCGCCGCCGTCGCCATCATGGCCGCGATCCACCACCGCAACCGGACCGGCGAAGGCCAGCACATCGACATCTCACAGATAGAGGCTGGTATCGTCCTCAATGGCCCGGCCGTGCTCGACTTCACCGTGAACGGCCGCTCCTGGCGCCGCCCGGGGATGCCGCCCGGGAACCGCGCGTGGGAGCCGCGGGTGGCCCCACACAACACCTACCCCTGCGCGGGCGAGGACCGCTGGCTGGCCATGGCCGTCATGAACGATGCCGAATGGCGCGCCCTGGTCATGGCCATGGACGAACCCCCCTGGGCCGCCGAACCGCGCTTCGCCACAAATGATGCTCGCCTCGCCAACGAGGACGAACTCGATGAGCGCATCGCCGCCTGGACAAGCGAATTCACGGATTACGAGGCCATGGAGCTGCTGCAGGCGGCGGGCGTGCGCCGGCGTCTGCCAGCGCGCCAGCGACAAGTTCGAACGCGACCCCCAGCTCGCCGCCCGCGACTGGTGGCACGAAGTCGAACACGCCGAGCTCGGTCCCATCACCTACGATGGCGTGCTCCCGAAGCTCTCCGCGACACCCGGCAGCGTCCGCGCCGCCGGCCCCCTTATCGGCCAGGACACCTTCTCGGTGCTCCGCGACGTGCTCGGCATGACCCCCGATGAGATCGCCGAGACCGAGGCCATGGGGGTGCTGATGTGAGCGGCCCTCTCGCCGGCCTCCGCGTCCTCGAACTTTGCGGCGAACTCGGGCAGTTCGCCGGCAAGCTCATCGCCGACCTTGGCGCCGACCTCCTCAAGATCGAACCCCCCGGCGGCTCCAGCGCGCGCACCGTTGGCCCCTTCGTAAAGGACCAGCCGGGCCCCAACCGTTCCCTCAACTTCTGGTACCACAACACCAACAAGCGCTCCGCCACTCTCGATCTCGAACAGAGCGAGCACGACCGGACCCTGTTCCGCTCGCTTGCCGCGGAGGCCGATCTGATCATCGAGGACCGCGCCCCCGGCGCGCTCGCGGCCGCCGGACTTGCACCCCAGTCCCTGCGAGCCGCGAACCCGGCGCTCATCCTCTGTTCCATCACTCCCTTCGGCCAGGACGGGCCGTGGGCGAACTGGAAGTCGTCCGACATGGTCGGGCTCGCCCTCGGCGGACCGATGATGATGAATGGGTACGACCCCGAGGACGCCCCCGGTGCTCCTCCCATCCGCGGCCACGGCGACCAGGGCTACAACACCACCGGCCAGTTCGCCGTGCATGGCATTCTCGCGGCCCTGATTCACCGGGATCGCACAGGCGAAGGCCAGCTCATCGATTGCTCCATGCACGAAGCTCTCGCCTGTACCACCGAGGTCGGCATGCCGTACTGGCTGTACGCCCGCCAGGACGTCATCCGCCAGACGGGCCGCCACGCCGCCGCGCAGCGCACAGAGCCCTGGCTCTTCCGGGCGAGGGACGGCCGCCACCTGATCCTCTACGGTGTTGGGCGCGACAACGACAGTTGGAAGCGGCTCAAGCCGTGGTGGCAATCGCACGGGTTCGGCATGCAGTTCGATGAGCCCCGCTTCGATACCCCCCTTGCGCGCCAGCCCGGGCGTGGCTCTCCCGAGGCCGCCGAGATCATGGCCGAGATGGGCCGCTTCATCGCCGCCACCGATGCGGACGAGGTGTACCGCGGCGGCCAGGAACGCGACCAGGCCTGGGGCATCGTCCGCGCCCCCGATGAGACCCTCCAGGACCCGCACTTCCATGACCGCGGACACTTCGTGCCCTTCACCGGTGAAGGGATAGACGCGCCCGCGCTCATGCCCGGCGCGCCCTACATTTTCAGCGCGACGCCGTGGGAGTTGCGCCTTCCCGCGCCCCGGCTCGGCGAGCACACCGCTGCGGTTCGTGCCGCCGCCGGCGCCTGGCCCGAAATCGACCCTTCATGACCCGGTAACGCCCCCGTTCATTGGGAGGTCCGAAGGTGAACCGCAGGCGCGGCGCCCACCCCTCATTGGCGCCGCCGCCGCCGGCGGGCCCTCCCCCGGCAGCCGCCGCCGGGCCGCGCTCGCTGTCCCCGCGGCCCGGCGGTGCCTTCGTTGACCACCCGTCCGCGACCGCGTTCACTGTCCCCATGGACACCCCGTCGCACGTCGTCGAAAACCGTGCCCACTGGAATGCGCAGGCGGCGGAGTACGCGGAGCCCGGCCGCCGCGGCTGGGCCGGCGAACCCGACTGGGGCATCTGGAGCATCCCGGAGACCGAATTGCGACTGCTCGAAGGCGTCGCCGGCCTCGATGCCCTCGAACTTGGCTGCGGCACCGCATACGCCTCGTCGTGGCTCGCCCGCCTTGGCGCGCGGCCCGTCGGTATCGACAATTCACCCGCCCAGCTCGCGACCGCATGCACGCTGCAGCGCGAGTTCGGCCTCGATTTCCCCCTCGTCTGGGGCGATGCCGAGCATCTTCCCTTCGCCGATGCGTCGTTCGATTTCGCCATATCCGAGTACGGCGCCTGCCTCTGGTGCGACCCCTATCGCTGGCTCCCGGAAGCCGCGCGCGTGCTGCGCCCCGGCGGCCGGCTGGTGTTCCTCACCGGCGGTGCCATCCTCATGCTCTGCGTCCCCGATGAAGACGGCGTCCCCGCGACCGACCGCATGATCCGCGACTACCACGGCATGCACCGCTTCGCCTGGCCCGATGACCCCGGCATCGAATTCCACCTCGGCCACGGCGACTGGATCCGCCTCTTCCGTGCGAACGGCCTCGCCGTCGAGAACCTGCTTGAACTCCGCCCGGCCGAAGACGCCACCACGCGCTACCCGTCCGTGACGCGCGAATGGGCCCGCCGCTGGCCCAGCGAAGAGGTCTGGGTGCTGCGCAGGGAGGCCCCGTGACAGGCTTCCTCACCGATGGCCCGGCCGATGCGCCCGTGACGCTCGTGCTCGCCCACGGGGCCGGCGCCCCCATGGACAGCGGCTTCATGGCCACCTTCGCGAACGGCCTCGGGCAGCGCGGCATGCGCGTCGCTCGGTTCGAATTCCCCTACATGCACGCCCGCCGCGAGTCGGGCACCCGCCGCCCGCCCGACCGTGAGTCCGTGCTCCTCGAATCGTGGCGGAGCGTGTTCACCGAGCTCGGCGCCGCCGTCGCCATCGGCGGGAAGTCTATGGGGGGCCGCATGGCCAGCATGGTCGCGGACGAACTGGGGGCGCGTGCCCTCGTGTGCCTGGGCTATCCCTTCCACGCACCCGGCCGCCCCGAGAAGCCGCGCGTCGCGCACCTCGCCGGCCTGCGCACCCCCGCGCTCATCGTCCAGGGCACCCGCGACCCCTTCGGCACCCATGACGATGTCGCCGCCTACGAGCTCAGCCCGTCGATCGAGTTCCACTGGGTCGAAGGCGGCGACCACGACCTCGCTCCGCGAAAGGCCGCCGGCGGGCGAGCCGCCGCGTGGGAAGGGGCGATGGACGCTGTCGCCGCGTTCCTCGGGCGATTGCCCTGATGTCAGGCGTGATTCCCCGTGTCGCGTTCGCCTTCGCCGCGTGCCAGCTGCGAAAGCCGGTGCGCCAGCCGTCCCGAGCCCTTCACAAGCGGCCCGAAGCGCCACGCCACAGCCTCTTCGAAGACCTCGGCGGTGGCGACGGGAAGCTTCCCATCGTGAGACATAATCCATGCCCCGGCCAGCAGCCGCAGGTGGTACTCCGTCGCGCCGCGATACTGGCGGCCATCCAGTTCCGCCGCCAGCGCCGGCTCTTCGGCCACCACCCGTGCCGCCAGCGCGCGCGCCGGCCGTTCCACGAACGGGTCCATATCGACCACGCGCCCGAACGAAGTCATGAGCTTCCCGTAGATGGCGTCGTCGATGCGCGGCTTGCGGCGGAACACTGCGCCCCATTGTATGGCGCGGGTGCTCGACCGTGAGCGAACGCCTCCAGGCCACCGCGATCGTGCTCGCCGGCGGCCGCAGCACCCGTTTCGGCTCCGACAAGGCGGCCGCGCAACTCGCCGGCCGCCCGATGCTCGAATGGGTCGTGGCCGCCGCCGCCGCGGCCTGCGAGGACGTGGTCATCGTCGGTGGCCCGGAGCGCACCCTCCCCGGCGCGCGCTACATCCCCGAAGAGGGCACCCCGCGCGGCCCGCTCGGCGGCATCGTCGCCGGGATGCGCGCCGCCCGCTTCGATCCCTGCTTCGCCACCGGCTGCGACGTCCCGCTGCTCGTGCCGGCCCTCGTTCGAATGGTCCTGCGCGCGCTCGATGGCGGGGCGGCAGCGGTCCCCGTTGTCGGCGGCGTGCCCCAGCCACTCACTGCTGCTTTCTCACGCGACGTCTGTCTCCCGGTCTTCGAGGCCGCGCTCGCGGCGAACGCCGGTGGTCCCATCCACGCCATGCGTGCCGTCACCACCATCGAAATCGATGAAGTCACCGTGCGCTCGGTCGACCCGGGTCTGCGCAGCTTCCTCAACGCCAATACGCCCGAAGCTTTCGCGACCCTCGAGGCCCTCGTCCGGGATGCCGCCCCTTAGTGGCCGCTCGCGCTCGTGCTCGCCGCCCCGTGCGCTGACGAGCTGCTTTCGCTCGACGATGAGCTGCTCGACCCGTGCGACGATGCCGCCGGCTTCTCGCCCGTCGCGACGCCGAGGTAGGCGTCGGCGAAGGAGTGGTTCACTTCCAGGACGCCGTTGTTCAGCGTCGCGAAGGCGTAGTCGGGGGTGATTTTCGGGAGTGCGTCCGCGGCCGCCTGGCTCGTCACGACGCTGCCGGCCGTCACGTATCGCCCCTCGGGGATGGTCACGCCGATCACCTTCGCCCCCGGCTCGATCACCACGTTCTTGCCGACCACGGCCTTGAACACGAGCGCCTGCATCCCCACGAACGTGTTGTCGCCAACCGCCGCGGGTCCATGCACCTGGGACTGGTGCGCCATCGAGACGTTCTTCCCGACGTACACCGCGAACTTCTTGCCATCGACCGTGACCAGGTTCTTCTCGACCGGCTCGCTGCCGTCGAAGGTTTCCAGCGCGTGCAGCACGACGCCGTCCTGCACATTCGAACCTTCGCCGATGACGATGGGCTGGCCCTCGTCGCCGCGAATGCTCGCGAACGGCGCCACATACACGCGCGCGCCCACGCTCACGTTGCCAATCACCGAAGCCAGCGGGTCGATGAACGCGCCCGACGCGATCGCGGGCTGTTCGACCGTCGGGTTGAAGCCCGTTTTCACGTTCGGCCGGACCAGGCCGGTGGTGGCCTCTTCGTGCCCGCCCGCCGCCGCGACCGGCGAGAACTTCTCGCGGTACACGATGAACGCCGCCATCAGCACCACCGCCGCGATGAGCGCGCCGTTGATCATCTGCTGGTGCGTCCACGTTTGGACCGCCATCACGCTCGGCAGCTTCGGCAGGTCGAAGGTGAAGTGGAACGAGAACCCGCCCTCCGCCTTGCGCTGCATCATCCCCTGCGCGTCGCCCTCGCGAAGGGGCACGACCTTCGATGCGCTCTGCTCGTCGGGCGTCTCGTCGTCTGCGCGTGCTTCCGCACCCCGGGCCATCGGACCACTCCCTGCCGGTGTTACGAAAGGTATCGGCACAAGTGGCCGGTCCGGGTACCCCGTGTGAACGCGGCCCTACAGCGCGAGGCTCACCGGGTTCTCCAGCAGCCCCTGGATCTCCTTGATGAAGCGCGCGCCCTCGGCCCCATCCGTCACGCGATGGTCCGCGCTCAGCGCCACTTTCATCAGCTCGCGCACCACGACCTGCCCGTCGCGCACGGCGGGCTGCGGCATCACGCTCCCGACGCCGAGGATGGCGGCCTGCGGCGGGTTGATGATGCCGATCAGCGTCTCCACGCCATACGCCCCGAGGTTCGTGATCGTGAACGTGCCCGCGCTGTACTCCTCCGCGCGCAGCGCGCCGCTCTTCGCCCGCGCGACGAGGTCTTTGGCCTCCCGCGCGATCTGCCCCAGCGTCTTCCCCTTGCACCCGAGGATGGCCGGCGCAATCAGCCCTTCGTCCAGCGCGATGCCGATATCGATGTTGATGTCGGCGTGCATCGTCAGGCCTGCGTCCGAAAACTCCGCGTTGAACTTCGGGTGCCGCTCCAGCGCCAGCGCGCACGCCTTCACGATGAGGTCGTTCACGCTCACCCGCTGTTCGTCACTCGCCGACGCGTTGAGCTGGCCGCGGAACGCCATCGCCGCCGTCATGTCGATGTCCAGCGTCAGGTAGTAGTGCGGCGCCGTCTGCTTCGATTGCGACATCCGCCGCGCGATCGCCTGCCGCATGCGCGAAAGTGGCTGCGCGCCCGCCGCCGGCTGGGTGGCCCGGGGCGCAGGCTCGGCCGCGGGGCGCGCGGCAGGCGCGGGAGCGGGGCGTGCCGCGGGCTGCGTCTCCGCATCCGGGAGCTTCCCGCTGATCGCCGCCTCCACATCCTTGCGGAGGATTCGCCCATCCGGGCCGGTGCCCTTCAGGCGCGAAAGATCCAATCCCGCATCCATCGCGATGCGCCGCGCGACCGGCGAAACGCGCACGCGGCCTTCGTCGCCTGCCACGCCATCCGCCGAACCGCCGGCCTGGCCCGGGGTGATGTCCACATGCATCTGCTCCGTCTCGGGAGCGGCGGGCGGCGCCTGTTCGCGCTGTGCCGTCGTCGTCGCCGCGTTCTGCCGCGCCGATGCCGATGCCGATGCGGTCCCGTCGCCGTGCCCCCGCCGCGCGGGCGTCTCCGCCGGCGGCTGCCGCTCCGGCTCCGCATCCACCTGCTCGTCGGCGGCGCCCAGCAGCGCGATCACCTGCCCCACGGGCACGGTCTCGCCCTCCTGTACGACCACCTTCTTCAGCACGCCCGATTCGAACGCCTCGAGCTCGACGGTCGCCTTGTCGGTCTCGATTTCGGCGATCACCTCACCGCGATCGACCTGGTCGCCGACCGCCTTGAGCCACTTCACGAGGGTGCCCTCGGTCATGTCTGCGCCCATCTGGGGCATGGTCACTTCTGTCGCCACTGGGGCCTCCCTTGGGCTCTCACACTCCGGCTTGCCGTGTCGCTGCCGGCGCCTACATCATCGCGAGCACGGCCTCGACCACGTCCTCTTCCGAAGGCAACGCGGCGAATTCCAGGTTCCGATTGTATGGCATCGGCACATCCTTCCCCGATACCCGCGCCACCGGCGCGTCCAGCCAATCGAACGCCTGCTCCATGATCTGCGCGCTCAGCTCGCCGCCGAACCCGCCGAACTTCCAATCGTCCTCGACGATCACCGCCCGGTTCGTCTTCTTCACCGAAGCGATGACCGTCTCCATGTCGAGCGGCCGCAGCGTGCGCAGGTCGATGACCTCCGCCTCGATGCCGTCGTGCTCCAGCAGCGTCGCCGCGCGCAGCGCCTGGTGCACGCTCCCGCTGTACCCGACGATCGTGACGTCCGTCCCCGCGCGCAGGATGTTCGCCTTACCGAATTCGACCAGGAAATCCGGGTCGTCCGGCACCTCGCCCTTCACGCCGTAGATCGCCGTGTGCTCGATGAAGATGGTCGTGTTCTCATCGCGAAACGCCCGCTTGAGCAGCCCTTTCGCATCGGCCGCGTTCGAAGGGCACACGACGTTGAGCCCCGGGAAGTGCGCGTAGAGCCCCTCCAGGCTGTGGCTGTGCGTCGCCCCGAGCTGGCTCCCGCCGCCGCTTGCCATGCGAATCACCAGCGGCACGCGAATCTGCCCGTTCGACATGTAGTGCAGCTTCGCCGCGCTGTTCACGATCTGGTCCAGCGCGAGGAAGCTGAAGTTGATGGTCATGAGCTCGACCATCGGGCGCAGCCCCGCCATCGCGGCGCCGATACCGACGCCCACGATGCCCGACTCCGCGATCGGCGTGTCCTTCACCCGCTCCTCGCCGAACTCCTCGAGCAGGCCCTTGGTGACCGCGTACGAACCGCCGTACGCGCCGATGTCCTCACCCATGAGGAAGATGCGCGAATCGCGGATCATCTCCTCGCGCAACGCCTCCTTGAGCGCGTCCCGCATGCGTAGCTCAGTCATTCTCGGGCTCCGCCAGCAGCTTCGCGTAGAGCGTGTCCAACCCCGGCTCGGGGCTCGCGTCCGCGAACGCGACGGCGTCGTCCACCGCCTTGTCGACGCGCCGCACGACGTCTTCCCAGCCGGCCTGGTCGAGCATCCCGCGCTCCATCATGTGCTGCTTCAGCGCCTCGATCGCATCCCGCTTGCGGTACTGCTCGATTTCGTCCTTCAGCCGGTACAGCTCCGGGTCCGCCATCGAATGTCCGCGGTAGCGATAGGTCATCGCCTCGATGAAGTACGGCCCGTTGCCCGCGCTGCAGTGCTCGACGGCCTTCTGTGTCTCGCGATACACCTCGAGCACGTCCATGCCGTTGATGCTCACGGCCGGCATGTTGTACGCCGCCGCCAGCTTCGGGATCTGCGTCGAAAGCGATTCCGCGAAGCGCACGCCCATCCCGTACAGGTTGTTTTCACAGAAGAAGATGACGGGCGTATCCCAGAGCACCGCGAGGTTCAACGCCTCGTGAAACTCACCCTCGCCGACGCTGCCATCGCCGAAGATGCAGAGCGCCAGGCGGTCCTGCTTCTGCATCCGCGCGGCGAGCCCCAGGCCCACCGCCAGCGGCAGGTGCGCCGCTACGATCGCGTAGCCGCCGAAGAAGCCCTTGCTCACGTCGTACAGGTGCATCGAACCGCCGCGCCCGCCGCTCAGGCCGTCTACCCGCCCGAACAGCTCGGCCATGATCCGGTTCGCATCGATGCCGCGCGCGAGCGCATGCCCGTGGTCGCGGTAGTGCGTCACGATCTGGTCCTGCTCGCGGAGCGCGTTCAGGGCGCCCACCGCGCACGCTTCCTGCCCCGTATAGAGGTGCAAGAACCCGCGGATCTTGCCCTTCGTGTACATCTCCCCCGCCTTCTCCTCGAAGCGGCGAAGGAGCTGCATCTGGTACAGGAACAGCCCGAGCTGCTCCGATCCCGGCTCGTCCATGGCGCTCCCCGGGAGCGATATCTGCTGCGTCACCGTGCGGAGACTCCTTCGGATGGGGTCGGCCGCCCCGCGCGCCGGTGGGCGATGTGGATCGCCTCGCCCGTCACCGCCAGCGCGGCCTCCTTCAGGGCTTCGGGGAGTGTCGGATGCGCGTGCACCGCGAATCCCAGTTCCACCGTGGTCGCTTCCAGCAGCGAGACCATCGAGGCCTCGCCCAGCAGGTCGTTCACGCCGTGCCCGATCATGTGGATGCCCAGCACCTGCCCCGTCGGCTCATCGGCCACGACCTTGATGAATCCCTCCGTCTCACCGACCGCCACCGCACGCCCCAGCGCCGTCAGCGGGAAGCGGCCGGTCTTCACGGAGTAGCCCGCGTCCTTCGCCTGCTTCTCCGTGTACCCGATGGAGCCCACCTGCGGCTCGCTGAACGTGGCCCGTGGCATCTGCACATAATCGAGGACCGGCGTCTGCCGCCCCGCGATCGCCTCCGCCACGATCACGCCCTGCTGCGATGCGACATGCGCCAGCGGCAGCTTTCCCGTGACGTCGCCGATGGCGTACACCCCCGCCACGTTCGTTCGCATGCGGTCGTCGATCCCGATGAACCCGCGCTGCGTCTGCACGTTCGCCGATTCCAGGTTCAGCGGCTGCGTGTGCGGCACGAACCCGATGGCGATGAGCACCGCGTCCGCTTCCAGCGTCTCCTGCTTGCCCTCGGCACTGAGCGACACACGCGCCACGTCGCCGCTCACCTGCACCGAATCCACCTTCGTGCCCGTCCGGCACTCGATGCCCCGTGCTTCGAACGAACGCCGCAGCGCGCGGCTCACGTCCGGGTCCTCCAGCGGCACGACCGCGTCCAGCAGCTCGACGATCGTCACCTTCGAGCCGTAGCTCGCCCAGAGGTGCCCGAATTCGACGCCCACGGGCCCGGCGCCGATGACGACCGCGCGCGCCGGTACCTTGCGCAGCACCACCGCGTCCTTGCTGCTCAGCACCACGCGCCCGTCGGGCACCAGCCCCGGCAGGTTCCGCGAGCTCGTCCCGCTCGCGATGACGATGTTCTTCACTTCGTGCCGGACGCCGTCGGCGGTGATCGCCTTCGGCCCCCCCAGCGCCGCGCTCCCCTTGATGACGTCGACGTTCGCGTCCTTCAGGAGCCCCTCGACGCCCGTCACGATCTTCTCGACCACGGCCCGGCTGCGGTCGACCGCCGCGCCGAGGTCGAAGTTCACGTTCTCGGCGCGAATGCCCCAGGCCTCGGCCTCGCGCACGAGGTTCACCACCTCGGCGTTCTTGAGTAGCGCCTTGCTGGGAATGCAGCCCCAGTTGAGGCAGACGCCGCCCACGCGGTCGCGTTCGAACAGTGCCGTGCGGAGTCCGAGCTGCGAGGCGCGAAGGGCCGCGACATACCCCCCCGGGCCGCCGCCGATGATGCCAATGTCGTAGCTAGCCATAGTTCCCGCCTAGACTACCATAGCTCTGGACTCTACTTGTACGAGCGAACGCCTCGATTTCCGGGCTCACCCATAGGCCAGGTCTCTACCAGTGTATGCGCCCGGCCCTCGGGTTTTCGCCAACGAATCAGTTCATTCGCCGATGATTGCTTGCGGCGTGTCGGCTGCGGCCGCGGCGGGACGCCGCAGGACGTGCATCGCGTGCGAGCGCAGCAGCGGAATCGCCGCGAGCGGCCCATAGAGCCACGGCGCGTATCGCCCCACCGGCCGCGCGATCGGCGGCGCCAGCGTGATCGCGTACGTCCGCATCGGGCACCGCGGGAACCACCGCCGGATGTCGTCCGCGGCGATGGGATGCACGTTCGCGTTCCCGGGGTTTCGCCGCCGCATGTCGTACACCAGGATGAGCCCGCCCGGCCGCGTCACCCGGAACAGCTCCTTCGCGATCCGCGCCGACACTTCCTCATCCGGCACGCTGCTGAAGAGCGTGAACGCGAGCGCGAGGTCGAAGCTTTCGTCCGCCTCCGGGATCGCCTCGGCGCTGCCGCCGTGCACGCGGATTTCCGGCGAATGCGCGTGGCAGTACGCCACCGCCTCGGGGTCGAGGTCGATTCCGGCCTGGTCCCGCGGGTCGCCGCCCCATTGCACCATCAGCCGCAGGTTGTAGGCCGTCGAGCAGCCCGCCTCGAACGCCCGCAGGCCATCGAGCGAATCGAGGCGCTGCTTGCGGAAGATCCGCCGCAGCAGCCGCTCGCGTTCCTGCACCATCAGCAGGTTCCCCGGCTCGAGGATCGAATGGCGCGACATCCCGCCCACTCTATAAGGGCCCTTCGGTCGGGAAAAGGCGCCGCCACGCCCGCGTCGCTCGCGCGCACATCCTCTATACCGCGGCTTCCCTTGCGCGGCGTGCTATAGTAGCGGGGAAGCATTCCTTACAGGAGTGGGCTCGCCGCCCACTTTTTTGTTGGGGTTTATGAAGAACGATTTCCTCCTCGCTATCGCCCAGCTCGCCGCCGAAAAGAACCTTCCGAAAGACACCGTCTTCGAGGCGGTCGAAGCTGCCCTCACCTCGGCCTACCGGCGCGACGGCGAGAACGCCCCCAACATCTACGTCAAAATCGACCCCAACCTCGGCGACATCCGCGCCTACCGCCAGATGGCCGTCGTCGACGAAGTCGAAATCCCCGCCCAGGAAATCTCCGTCGCCGAGGCGCGCCGCTACAAGGGCGATGCCGAGTCCGGCGACGTCCTCGACTTCGAGGAGAAGGTCCCCGAGAACGCCGGCCGCATCGCCGCCCAGACGGCCAAGCAGGTCGTGCTCCAGCGCCTCCGCGAAGCCGAGCGCGACCAGGTCTACGACGAGTACAGCGGCAAGGAAGGCGAGATCGTCGTCGGCACCGTCCAGCGCGTCGAACCCCGCCAGGCGATCATCGAGCTGAACAAGGGCACCGAGGCGAGCCTCCCCTACGGCGAGCAGGTCCGCAACGAGCACCTGCGCGCCGGGCAGCGCGTCCGCGTCATCATCCTCCGCGTCGAACGCGCCGCGAAGGGCCCCCAGATCATCGTCAGCCGCGCCGACCGCAGCCTCCTCCGCCGCCTGCTCGAACTCGAGGTCCCGGAGATCAAGAGCGGCACCGTCGAGATCAAGGCCATTGCTCGCGAGGGCGGCCACCGCAGCAAGGTCGCCGTTCACTCGCGCATCGCCAGCATCGACCCCATCGGCGCCTGCGTCGGCATGCGCAGCACCCGAATCCAGAACATCGTCAACGAACTCGGCGGCGAACGCATCGACATCATCAAGTGGGATGCCGACCCCGGGAACTTCGTCTCCAACGCCCTCAGCCCCGCCCAGGTCCTCGATGTCACCGTCGATGAGGACGGGCACCGCGCCACCGTTGTCGTGCCGGACCGCATGGTCTCGCTCGCCATCGGCAAGGAGGGCCAGAACGCCCGCCTCGCCGCCCGGCTGACGCGCTGGGGCATCGATATCCTCAGCCAGAGCGCCAGTGAAGGCGCCGCGGCGCCGACCTCGTTCGACGCCTACGCCCCCGGCGAGACGCCGACCATCGATGTCCTCGCCGAGGCGGAGGAGGTCGCCGCCGCCGCCGAGCCCGAGCTGGTCGAAGCCGTCGCCGGCGCCGAAATCGAAGCTCCCGCCGAGCCCGAGACCGTCGCCCAGCCGGCCCGCGCCGAGGAGGAGTTCTCCTTCGCCGCCGCCGTCGAATCGATGCCCGTCCCCGACCGCGAGGAGCGCGAATCCGAGGACTACGGCGAGGAAGACGACGAAGAGTACGAGATCCCGTCGCTGCTCGATGTCGAGGCGCGCCCGACCGCGATTCGCTTCGCCGAGGACGTGCTCCCCCGCCGCCCCGAGGAAGTCGACGAGACGCCGGCCGCCAAGAAGGGCACGCCCGCGGCCAAGCGCCCCAAGCGCGCCCCCCGCTTCGTCGAACAGACCGAGGAAGAGCTCGAAGAGATCGACTACTCCGGCCGCATTCACTAGGACGGGCCAACGCCCGGCCGGCGTGCGGCCCGCTGGAGGACCGCATGACCACCAGTCAGCAGGGGCCGCGACCCCGGCACGTGCCGCAACGCACCTGCATCGGCTGCCGCCAGGCCGAAGGCAAACGCGGCCTCATCCGCATCGTGCGCACGCCCGATGAGCGCGTCGCCGTCGATCCGACCGGAAAGGCGAACGGGCGCGGAGCCTATCTCCACGCCCAGCAATCCTGTTGGGTGAAAGCGCTCAAAGGCGGTACGATGAGAAACGCACTCAAAATCACCCCGGTCCGGGAGGATGTGGAGGCGCTGCGCGCCTTCGCCCTGGCGTTGCCGGCCGAAGAAAGCGAACTCATATGACAACTCAACCGGCTTCCAGGGCCAGGCAGGTTTCCCTTCCTGCCGCCCTCACGGTCCGCGAACTCGGCGACCTCCTCGCCGTCTCCCCCGTCGAAATCATCAAGCGCCTCATGACCCACGGCGTCATGGCCGCCGTCAACGCCACCATCGACTTCGAAACCGCCGCCATCGTCGCCGTCGACCTCGGCTTCGACCCCCAGTCCGCCGCTCCTGCCCCCGTCGCCGCCACCACCGCCATCGCCCCCGATGAGGACGAGCCCGACGACCCCGCCGCGCTCCAGCCCCGGTCGCCCGTGGTCACCATCCTCGGGCACGTCGACCACGGCAAGACGAGCCTGCTCGATACCATCCGCAAGACGCGCGTCGCCGCCGGTGAGGCGGGCGGCATCACCCAGCACGTCGGCGCCTACCAGGTCGAACGCGACGGCCACACCATCACCTTCATCGATACGCCCGGCCACGCCGCCTTCACCGCGATGCGCGCCCGCGGCGCCCAGGTCACCGATATCGCCGTCCTCGTCGTCGCCGCCGACGACGGCGTGATGCCGCAGACGGTCGAGGCCATCAACCATGCCCTCGCCGCCGGCGTGCCCATCATCGTCGCCATCAACAAGATGGACCTGCCCGGCGCGAACCCCGACCGCGTGAAGCAGCAGCTCACCGAGCACAACCTCGTCGTCGAGGACTACGGCGGCGACGTTATCGCCGTCCCCGTCTCCGCCACCAAGGGCACGGGCATCGATAGCCTGCTCGAGTCCATCCTCCTGGTCGCCGAAGTGGCCGAGCTGAAGGCGAACCCGAACCGGCCCGGCAACGCCGTCGTCATCGAGGCCGAGCTCGACCCCGGCCGCGGCCCCATTGCCACCGTCCTCGTCAAGAACGGCACCCTCCGCCAGGGCGATGCGGTCGTGGCCGGCGAGATCAGCGGCAAGGTGAAGGCGATGTTCGACCATCGCGGCCACCGCATGAAGGAAGCCGGTCCCTCCACGCCCGTCGTGATCATGGGCATCGAAGCCGTCCCCGACGCCGGCGAGCGCATCCGCGTCGTCAGCGATGAGAAGCTCGCCCGCCAGATGGTCGACGACCGCAAGCGCCGCCGCGAAGCCGCCGAGCAGCGCGACCACGCCCACGTCAACCTCGACACGCTCTTCAACGAGATCAGCGCCGGGAAGCTCAAGGAGCTCATCATCGTCCTCAAGGCCGATGTCCGCGGCAGCGTCGAAGCCATCAAGAGCTCGCTCGAGCAGCTCAGCACGAGCGAAGTCAAGGTCAAGATCATCCACGGCGGCACCGGCAACGTCTCCGACTCCGACGTCATGCTGGCCGAAGCGTCGAACGGCATCATCCTCGCCTTCAACGTGAAGACCGAGCCCTCCGCCGCGAAGCGCGCCGACGCCACCGGCGTGGACATCCGCACCTACTCGATCATCTACCAGCTCCTCGAGAACATCGAAAAGGCGCTGGCCGGCATGTACGAGCCCGTCTACAACACCGTCATCGACGGCCACGCCGAGGTCCGCCAGCTCTTCAAGTCCAGCAAGCTCGGCCAGATCGCCGGCTGCTACGTCCTCGATGGCACCCTCAAGCGCAACCTCAACGTGCGCGTCATTCGCAACAAGCAGGAGATCGCCCGCTCCCGCTGCGAAGGCCTCAAGCGCTTCCAGGACGACGTCCGCGAAGTGCAGACCGGCTACGAATGCGGCGTCGTCCTCTCCAACTTCGACAAGTTCCAGAGCGGCGACATCATCGAGTTCTTCCACGAAGAGCGGGCGAACTAAGCCCCCGGGCTGAGCCGATGAGCCGCCGCCAGGACCGTATCAACGACCTCCTCCGGGAGGAGATCTCCGCGCTCATCTCACGCGAGGTCAAAGACCCGCGTGTCCAGCAGGGCATGACCAGCGTGACGGAGGTTCAGGTCTCGCCGGACCTCCGTCACGCGACGGTCTTCGTCTCCCACCTCGGCGGCGATGCCGAGCGCGAGGACGTCCTCAAGGGCCTCCAGCAGGCCGCCCACTTCCTCCATACCGAGCTGGTCCGCCGCCTCGCCCTGCGCAATGTCCCGACGCTCGTCTTCCGCTTCGACCCGTCGATCGAGCGCGGTGCCCGGCTCGCATCGCTGATCCAGAGCACCAGCCGAGAGCGCGGCGAGGCCCCGCCGCCGCCGTGAGCGGCGAAGGCCCCGAAGGCATCCTCCTCATCGACAAGCCGGCCGGCTGGACCAGCCACGATGTCGTCGCGAAGGCACGCCGTCTCACCCGGCAGCGGCGCATCGGCCACACCGGCACGCTCGATCCGATGGCCACCGGCCTGCTCGTGCTCTGCCTCGGCCGTGCCACCCGCCTCGTCGAATACCTCACTGCGCACGACAAACGGTACGAAGGCGAGATCGTGCTCGGCGTCTCCACCGACACGGACGACGCCGAAGGTACCACAACGGCACGCGCGCCCGTCCCTCCCATCGATGGCGCGACCATCGAGATGCTGGAGGCCCGGTTCACCGGCGCCCTCCTCCAGCGGCCGCCCGCCTACAGCGCCGTTAAGGTCGAGGGCAAGCGGGCATACGCGGTCGCCCGCGGCGGTGGCGAACTCGAACTCGCCGCCCGGCCGGTTACGGTGCACTCCCTCGCGCTCACGGACCTCGGCGGCGGCCGCCTGGCGATTCGCGTTCACTGCGGGCCCGGCACCTACATTCGCAGCCTCGCGCGCGATATCGGCGCCGCCCTCGGGTGTGGCGCCCACCTCGCCGCGCTCCGCCGCACATCCAGCGGGGCATTCGACGTGGCCGATGCGTTCACCCTGGGCGAGCTCGAACGGATCTGCGCGAACGGCCGCCTCCAGGACGCGCTTCTCCCCAACGACGAGGGCCTCGCCGGCATGGATGCCGCCCTCCTCGATGCGGACAGCGCTGCGCGCTTCGCGACCGGCCGCGAGGTCGCCTGTGATGCCGCGCCCTCGGAGTGCGTTCGCGTCTTCGATGCCGCGGGCGCGCTCGCGGGCATCGGCGCGATTGCCCCCGAGGGTGGCCTGCGCCCCCTGAAGGTGTTGCAGTTTGCCCCCGGGAGGCTTATGTCGGAGCCAGATTCGGCGCAAGATTGACACGCGGATGTGCCGCGTTATCATGCCTCGAAGGTTAGTTGCGAAATCGCTTACTCGTCCTCGCAATTACCCTGCCCGCTCGTCGGGAAACCAAGGAGGGTTGTATCTATGGAAGCCTATTGCCTGAAGTGCCGCGAGCGCCGGGAGATGAAGGACGCCAAGGCGATCACCATGAAGAACGGCAAGCCCGCGACCGAGGGCGTCTGCCCCGTCTGCAGCACCAAGATGTTCAAGATCGGCAAAGCCTGATCTTGCCGGCGGGGGCTGACCCAGCCCCCGCTTCCTCTTCCCCCGCGCCTACGTCCGCAGCGTTTCCAGCACCGCCTCGTGCAGGAGCCCGTTCGTCGCAATAACGCTGTCGAACACCCCGTCGCGCCCGCCCCAGTCCGTGAGCCTGCCACCGGCCCCGCGAATCACCGGGTACAGCGCCGCCGCGTCCCAGATGTTCATCTCCGGGTCGAGCATGATGTCGCAGCGCCCCGCCGCGACCATCAGGTAGCCGTAGCAGTCGCCCCACGCCCGCGAGAGTCCCACTCGCCCCACGAGCGCATCGAAGCCAGCGGGGTACATGGCCCGCGTCCGCGCGTAGCTCGTCATCGAAAGCGTCGCCTCCTCCAGCCCCGCCGTCCGCGAGACGCGCACGGGTTCTCCATTCAGCCACGCCCCCAGCCCGTCGGCTCCCGAGACGGTCTCGCCCACCGCGTGGCAGGCGATCACCCCCGCGACCGGCACGCCGTCGCGCTCCAGCGCGATCAGCGTGCCGAACAGCGGAACGTGGTGGATGAACGACTTCGTCCCGTCGATGGGGTCCAGGATCCAGCGGTGGCGGCCATCTCCCGGCGTTTCGCCGAACTCCTCGCCCAGTACGCCGTGCCCCGGGCACTCCTTCGCCAGGAACGCCCGGATCGCCTCCTCGGCGCCCCGGTCCGCCGCGGTCACGGGCGTGCGGTCCGCCTTGAGCTCGACCGTGAGGTCGCGCTCCCACAGCGGCATGATCACATCGCGCGCCACTTCGGCCGCACGCCGCGCGATCGCCAGCAGCTCGGCCAGTTCGCTCACCGGGCGGCGTCCCCCTTCCGGTAGTCCGCGGTCAGCTCATCGAGCCGCGCCTTCAGCCCCGGGTCAATCGCCGCTTCCGCCGCCTTCAGGGCGGGTGCGAGCTGTTCCGGGCGGCTCGCACCGATGATCGGCGCCGTCACTGCCGGGTTCGCCATCACCCATGACACCGCGAGCGTCACCATCTCCATCCCCGCCTCGCGCGCCAGCGGCCGGATCTGCTCCACCGTCTCGAACATCCCCTCGTGCCAGTAGCGGTCCTTGTAGCGGTCGGCGGCCGTGCCCAGCGTGAAGCGCGATCCCTCCTCCGGTCCCGCGTCCTGGTTGTGCTTCCCGCTCAGCAGCCCCCCCGCGATCGGGTTGTAGGGAATGACGCCCACGCCCTCTTCGCCGCAGAGCGGCAGCAGCTCGCGCTCGATTTCGCGGAAGAGCAGGTTGTAACGCGGCTGCACCGAGTCGAAGCGCACCACACCCATCGCCTCGCTTCGGCCGATGGCGCGCGCCACCTGGTACGCGAGGAAGTTCGAACAGCCCACGTACCGCACCTTCCCCGCGCGGACCACGTCCTCCAGCGCCCGCAGCGTCTCGTCGATCGGCGTTTCCGGGTCCGGGCCGTGCAGCTGGTAGAGGTCGATGTAGTCCGTTTGCAGCCGCCGCAGCGACCCTTCGACCGCGTCCAGGATGTGCTTGCGCGAATTTCCCCGGTCCCACCGCCGCGGCGACATCGCGCCGTTGCACTTCGTCGCGACCACGAAGTCGTGGCGGCGCCCCTGCAGCCACCGGCCGACGATCTCCTCGGTCCGGCCCGTCGTCGCCGTCGTGCCCCCCAGCGGGTACACATCCGCGGTGTCGATGAAGGTGATTCCGCCCTCCGCGGCCGTGTCGAGGATGGTGCGCGACGCCGGTTCGTCGCATTGCAGCCCGAACGTCATCGTCCCGAGGCAAAGTCGCGAGACCTGCAGGCCAGTCCGGCCCAGGCGCGTGTGCTTCATCGATCGTCTCCAGCGCTGGTTTAAGCGCGATTATGCGGCCACAACGGCCCGCTTGCTCGCAGGTGGGAAGCGCGCGTCGCCCCACGCCCCCGCGACCCGCTACGCTGAATTCATGACACCCGTTCGCAAGGCCGTCATCCTCGCCGCCGGCCTCGGCACCCGCATGCTCCCCGCCACGAAGGCGGTCCCGAAGGAACTCCTCCCGATCGTCGATAAGCCCCTCATCCAGTACGCCGTCGAGGAGTGCGTCGAGGCGGGCATCGACCACATCGTCATCGTCCTCGGGCCCGGCAAGGAAGCCATCGCCGAGCACTTCGCCGAGCGCACCCGCGCCGATGCCTATGCGCGCGAAAAGGGCGACGACGAACTCATTGCCCGCGTCTCGGGCCCCGCCCGCCTGGCGCGGTTCGACTACGCCATCCAGGAGGAAGCGCTCGGCATCGCCCACGCCGTCGCCTGTGCGCGCGAATTCGTCGAAGGCGAACCCTTCGCCCTCCTCTTCCCGGACGACATCATCGTGGGAGCGCGCTCGTGCGTAGCCCAGCTGGCCGATGCCTACGCCACGACCGGCGGGACCACCATCGCCGTCCAGCGGGTCCCGCGCGCCGATATCCCCCAGTACGGCATCGTCGTGCCCGATGGCGAAGGCAACCCGGTGCGCCTGCGCGGCGTCGTCGAAAAACCCTCGATCGAGGAAGCGCCCAGCGACCTTGGCATCGTCGGCCGCTACATCCTCAGCGACAGCATCTTCACCCACATCGACCGCACCCCTCCCGGCAAGAACGGCGAACGCCAGATCACCGATGCCTTCGCCAGCCAGCTCGCCGCCGGCGAGGGCGTCTTCGGCCTCGCCTACGAAGGCACGCGGCACGACACAGGCCGCCCGCTCGGGTACCTTGTCGCCAATGTGGCCGTGGCGCTGGCGCGGGAAGACCTCGCCGGCCCGTTGCGGGATCGCCTGCGGCCGCTGATTGCCCCGGAGGCGCCCTGACCCCATGCGGCTGCTCGCCATCGGCTTCGCCCTGCCCTCCCCCGATGTGGACAACTACACCGTCCTCACCGCTCCCAGCTACTTCGACTACGACGCCATCCTCGTCGACCCCGAGAGCCTCACGGCCATGGCCGCCCGCCTCCAGGACGAAGGCGCCGAGTTCGAGGCCCAGGACGGCCGCCCGATCATCAACGGTCCCAGCTCGGCCGCGTCCGTCGGCGCCGCCGACCAGTTCCTGCGCCGCACCGAAGAGACGCAGCGCCTCCTGGACAACGGAGGCGTGGTCATCGTCCTCGGGCGGCCCAATGCCACTCAGGCGGGCATCCGCGGCTTCGAAGGCTGCGACCGCTACAGCTGGCTGCCTGCCCCCGCCGGCATCGCCTGGGGCCAGCCCGCGATCCGTGCCGCCGAGGGCCGTCAGCTGCGCATCGAAGACGACACCCACCCCATCGCCAGCGTCCTCCGCGAATTCCGGAACGAATTCCGTTACCGCGCCGTGTTCGATGACCGCGTCCCGGCGTTCGTGCGCGCCGCCCACGTCATCGCCACCGGGGGCGCCGGGCTCCCCATCGCAGCCGAATTCCGCATCGGCGCCGGGCGCGTGGTCTTCATCCCCGCCCTCCCTTCCGATACCTACCTCTCCCGTTCGGCGCTCGCCGACGGTCTCATCAACGCGGCGAAGCAGATGCTCGCCTCATCGGACCAGGCCGAGCCGCCGTACTGGGCGCGAACCGTCGCCGTCCCCGGCCTGGAGCAGGTCGAGGCCGAGCTCGAGGAAGCCGAAGCCGCCGTCCGCGAGGCGAGTGAGCGCATCGAACCCATCCGCGAACGCCATGACATCCTCGCCTCCTACCGCCGCCTGCTGACCGCCGACGGCCCGGCGTTCACCGCGGCCGTGCGCGACGCGCTCGTCCTCCTCGGCTTCGAAGTCACCTCCTCCGCCGGTCAGCCGCTGCAAGTGGAGTCCGAGGGCCGCCTCGCCTTCGTGGAAACGGAGGGCAGCCGCGAGCAGGTGGTGGAGTGGCCGTACATCCGTCTCCAGCGCCGCCTTGAGCAGCGCATGCTCAAGCAGGGCGGCGAACAGCCCAAGGGCATCGTCGTCGCCAACGGCCATCGTGATACCGCTCCCGAGCAGCGCACCTGGCAGGTGAGCGAGCCTCTCACCGTCGCCTGCGAAAACTACCGCTACAGCCTCATCACCGGCGAGACTCTCTTCGCCCTCGTCCGCCGAGCGCTCGGCGGCGCCGAGGAAGGCGCCCTGCTCGGCATGCGGCGCACGCTGTTCGCCGCCGCCGGGCTGGTCACCGAAGCCGCCGCCCTCGGCGAAACCGTCGAAGGCGAGGAGTCGTCCGGCCCCATCTTCTAGCTCCCCGGCATTTCGGAGGTCCCCGCCATGGTGAAAGTCATCCGCCCCGCCGACCGCGATAGCGGGACCGCCCAGACGCCCGGCATGCGCCGCGAGGCCGGCATCTCCGCCGGTACCGCCGGCTCCGAAGGCCTCTGGATGGGCACGGCCGTCAATGCCCCCGGCGCCTCATCCGGCGCCCATCACCACGGCGCGAACGAATCGGGCATCTACATCCTTCGCGGCCGCGTCCGCTTCCGCTGGGGCGAACAGCTCGAGCACGTCATCGATACCGAGCCGGGCGATTTCGTCTTCGTCCCGCCCTATGAAGTGCACATGGAAGAGAACCTGGATACCGCCGGCGAGGCCGAGCTCCTGCTCGCCCGCAACAGCCAGGAACAGGTCGTCGTCAACGTTCCCGACCCCCGTGCTTCCGCATAGGGCGTTTCCCTCGTTGTCACGCCGCGCGCCCCGGGTTGCGAACGCATTCACCCCAAAATAACCAGCTGGCGCTAAGAAATCTCCAGAAAACACCACATCTGCCGATGACTGTGGGTGTAAGAGCGCTGGAGATCGTGAATGCTGTTCAGCCGGTCCCGTAACGAAGTCCTCACCGAGATCGCGCCTCCGCTCGACCCGCTGCTCCGCCGCCGGCTGGCCCTCAACCCCGAGCCCGCCGAGCTCCAGGCCACGCTCGCCGATGGCATGTGCTACGAAGTCGCGATCGACTCCTTCTTCGGGGCGTCGCACGCGGTGCGGCCGACGGGTGAACGGCACACCCACTCGTTCCGCGTCCAGGCGACCTTCCTCTGCGATGGCCTGGACGCGCGCGGCATGACCGTCGGCTTCCGCGAAATCACCACCCTCCTCGAAGCCGAAGCCCGCCGCTACGCCAACCAGTTCCTCAACGACATGCCGCCCTTCACCGTCATCCAGGCCTCGGGCGAGAACCTGGCCACGGTCATCTATCGCAACGTCGAAATCGCCTGCAAGAGCGCCCTTCCCGGCGGGCCGAAGCTCGCCGCCATCACCCTTTGGGAGAACCCGTCCAGCTCGGTTCGGGTGCAGCGAAAGGCAGCTTGAGATGGCTCGCACGATTGCCGGCGGCGCGGCCGCCCTCGCCTTCATCGCTTTCTGGATGACGCTGCTCGTCGCCGGCGTCCACGGTGCGCCCCCCGCCGTCGCCGCCGACCCGGCCCACGTTTGCGTCCTCGATAGCCGGGGCGCCGGCCTCGCCGGGGCCCGCATCGAAGTCTACCGGGGCGGTTGGAAGGAGATCGGCGTCACCCCCGACACCGGGTGCGTTGGTATCGAAGCCAGCTCCGCCGTCACCACCTTCGCCGCTACCCGCGACGGCATCCGCAAGGAGCTCGTCGGGAAAGCCACGAGCGCCGCTACCATCGTCTTCCAGACGGTGTCCGTCACCTGGGAACTGCAGTCGTCCACGGGCGAGGGGCTCTCCGGCGGCGCCGCCGAGTACTACGCCAACGGCTGGAACAGCGTCCGTACCACGGGCAGGAGCGGCACCGTCACGGTCGAGCTGCTCCCCGCCAACCTCACCTTCGCCATGACCCGCGACGGCATCCGCAACGAAAAGGTCCAGCACACCGCGAAAGACCCCGTCGTCATCTTCGAGACCGTCGCCGCGACTGTTCACCTCGCGAGCAGCGAAGGGAAGCCGCTCGCCGCCGGCGAGGCCGAGTATTACGGCTCGGGCTGGAAGAGCATCGGCACCACCGGCGCCGATGGCAACGCCGTCAAGGAACTGCTGCCCGCGAACCTCACCTTCGCCATTACCCGCGACGGCATTCGCAACGAGAAGGTCCAGGACCTGCATTCCAGCACGATTGTCCCGTTCGCCACCGTGGCGGCGACCGCCGCGCTCACCGACAGCACCGGCAAGGCGCTCGAAGGCGGCGCTGCCGAGTATTACGGCTCGGGCTGGAAATCCCTCGGCACCACCGGCGCCGGCGGCCGCGCCGCGCTGGAACTGCTGCCCGCGAACCTCACCTTCGCCATGACGCGCGACGGCATTCGCAACGAGAAGGTCCAGGACCTCCGCACCAGCAACGTCGTCCAGTTCGCCACCGTCGCGGCCACCGTCGCGCTCTCCGACAGCACCGGCAAAGGGCTCGAAGGCGGCGTCGCCGAGTATTACGGCTCCGGCTGGAAGTCGCTCGGCACCACCGGCGCCGATGGCCGTGCCGCGCGCGAACTCCTCCCCGCGAACCTCACCTTCGCCATCACCCGCGACGGCATCCGCAACGAGAAGGTCCAGGACCTCCATTCCAGCACCGTCGTCCAGTTCGCCACCGTCCCCGCGACCGTCCTCCTTGTGACCAGCGCCGGTACCGGGCTCGATGGCGGTGCCGCCGAGTACTACGGCTCGGGCTGGAAGCCGCTTGGCACCACCGGCGCCGACGGGCGTGCCGTGCTCGAACTGCTGCCCGCCAACCTCACCTTCGCCGTCACCCGCGATGGCATTCGCAACGAACAGGTCCATGACCTCCACAGCGGCACCACCGTCCGCTTCGCCACCGTCGCGGCTACGGTCGCGCTGTCCACGAGCGACGGGGCGGGCATCGAAGGCGGCCGCGCGGAGTACTACGGCTCCGGCTGGAAGACCATCGGCCTGACCGGCGCCGACGGCCTCGCCGTGAAGGAACTTCTTCCCGCGAACCTCACCTTCGCCATGACCCGCGATGGCATCCGCAACGAGAAAGTGCAGAACCTCGGCACCTCGCCGAAGGTCATCTTCACCACCGTCGCGACCACCGTCCGGCTCGTCGATTCGCACGGCACGGGCCTCGCGGGCGGCGAAGCCGAGTACTACGGCGCCGGCTGGAAGAGCCTCGGCACCACGGGCGCGGACGGCCTGGCGGTGAAGCAGCTCCTGCCCGCGAACCTTACCTTCGCCGTGACGCGCGATGGCATTCGCAACGAGAAGGTCCAGGATTCGCACGGCAACGCGATAGTCGTGTTCGCGACCGTCGCGGCGGACGCCCTCCTTCGCACCAGCGACGGCAAGGGCCTCGATGGCGGCGTCGCCGAGTACTACGGCGCCGGCTGGAAGAGCCTCGGCACCACGAACGGCGATGGTCACGCGGTGAAGGAGCTCCTCCCCGCGAACCTCACCTTCGCCATGACCCGCGACGGGATCCGCAACGAGAAGGTCCAGAACCTCGCTACAAGCGCGACCGTCACCTTCACCACCGTGCCCGTCGCTGTTGTGCTCCAGACGAGCGCCGGGAAGGGCCTCGACCAGGGCGTCGCCGAGTACTACGGCTCGGGCTGGAAGAGCATCGGCACAACTGGCGCCGACGGCCGCGCCGTGAAGGAGCTCCTCCCCGCGAACCTCACCTTCGCCATGACGCGCGACGGCATCCGCAACGAGAAGGTCCAGAACACGGCCACCAGCGCCACCGTCACCTTCACGACGGTCGCCGCCACCGTCTCCCTGCTCAGCAGCGACGGCAAGGCCCTCGATGGCGGCGTCGTCGAGTACTACGGCGCGGGCTGGAAGGCGCTCGGCACCACGAACGGCGATGGCCACGCGGTGAAAGAGCTCCTCCCCGCCAATCTCACCTTCGCCATCACCCGCGACGGCATCCGCAACGAGCGCGTCCACAACCTCGCGACCGGCGCCAGCCTCGCCTTCAAGACCGTCGCCGTCCACGTCGTGGTCTACGACGATGCGGGCACCGAAGCCTCCGGCGCCAAAGTCGAATACTACGGCGGCGGCTGGAAGTCCCTCGGCGTGACCAACAAGGAAGGCATCGCGACGAAGGAGCTCCTCCCCGCGAACCTCACCTTCGCTGCGACGGCCTCGAATCGCCGCAGCGAGCAGGTCCAGGACATCACCGCCAATGCGTCGTTGGTCTTCGGCAAGCGTGCCGGCGCGACCATGACCCCCACGGCGACCGCGACGCGCACACCCTCCCCGACAGCGACCGCGACCGGCACCGCGACCCTGACCGCGACGCCCACCGCGACGACGACCGTCTCCCCGACCGTGACCGGATCGCCGTCCCCGTCGCCCTCTCCATCGCCGAGCCCGACGGCCACACCGACGCTCCAGCCCTCGGTCACGGCTACGCCGACGAACACGCCCACGCTGACGCCCACCCCGGCGAAGGCGAGCAGCGGCACCCTCCAGAGGACCACGCCCACGCCCGCCGACACCGGCCGCCGCGTCACCCTCGCCGACCAGAAGCCCGGCCTCGTGATCGACCCGCTCCCCGCCGAGGACGGCGTGCTGAAGTGGCGCGTCGCGCCGCGGACCCCGGGCCAGTACACGGTCACGTGGACGGTGTCCCAGTTCTGCGGCGACGGTGAAAAACCGTGCCCGGTGAGCTCCGCCGCGTTGCCCCTCTGCGAGGCCGGCGACGGCGCGACGTGCCCCCAGGGCGAGCGTTCGTCCTTCGCCTTCGATGGCGCGAGCGCGAACGGCGGCATCGTCGTCACCATGCGGCTCGCCGATACCAATCCCGAGGTCTGCACCGTGAAGGCAGCGTTCACCTGGAACGGTGACGGGCGCCGCGGCACCGAACACGCCACCTACACCTGCTCCGGCGCCAGTGCGCTTGGCTGGCCGCTGCTCGCGGTCGCCTTCCTCGCCGCCGTCGCGGCCGCGACCGTCCTCGTGCGGAGGTCGCAGCTGTGGCCGCGATAGCGCTGGTCGCCGGTTCGGTCGCCTGGCTCGCGTGTGTGCTGTTCTTCTGGCGTGCGCGGGCCTGGCTCCCGTATTACGCCATCGGCGCGTCGGGAGCGGCGCTCCTGGTCGTCGTCGCCTCGCGGGAGGTCTTCCCCGTCGAACTCGGATTGCGCATCGCCACGGTGCAGTGCGTGGGCCTCATCTCGGCGCTGCTGCACCTGGGCGCCTCGCCCGCGCCCGAGGCCGGCACCCTGCTCGTGTCTGGCTTCGGCCGCAACGAATGGACCCACTTCAGCGTCGGGCTCGAATCGTCCGGCCTGCTCGAAGCCGCCACCCTTGGCTCGCTGATCGCCCTCTATCCACGCGGCGGGCCCCGGGAGCGCGCCGCCACGGTCGTCGCCGCGATCGCCGCGAGCTTCATCGCGAACGTCATCCGCGTGCTGGTGATCGTCACGATTGTCGGTTTCGGCGGTCAGGGTACCCTCGATTTCGCGCACCTCTTCCTCGGCCGCGTCCTGTTCTTCCTCATGGCGATGGTGCTCTTCTGGCTCGCCATCACCCGGCCGATGCTCCATACCGTCGAAGCGCGCCTGCGGGGAGGCCACTGATGGGGCCCGCCGGCGCAATCGGCAGCCTCAGCTTCTGGGGCGTGTGGCTCATCCTCCCCATCCTCATCGATGGCTCGCTGGCGATGATCTACCTCGCCTCGCGCCTCGCCGGCCGCACCCCGCGGCTGCCTATCACCACGCCCTGCACCCCACCGAAAGGCGTCTGGCCGCGCGTCACCCTGCTCGTGCCCGTCTACAACAGCGAAGGCGGCCTCGCCCGCTGCATCGAGTCCCTCAAGGCGCAGACTTACCCCTCCCACCTCCTCGAAATCCTCGCCATCGACAACGGCAGCCGCGACAACTCCTTCGGCGTCTTCTGCGAAGAGCAGCAGCGCGAGTGGCCGGGCGCCCTGCACTGGCTCTCCACCTTCCACCAGGGCAAGACCTGGGCGCTCAACGTCGGCATCCACTACGCCAGCGGCGCCTACGTCTTCAACATCGACTCAGACATGGTCCTCCACCCGGATGCCGTCGCGAACATGGTCGATGCCTTCGAACGCGACGACGACCTCGTCTGCGCCACCGGTGCGGTCGAAATCGAACCCGGCGCGCACGGCAGCGGCCCGATGCGTCTCATCCACGAATGCGAATTCCAGGAGTACTACTTCGCCTTCAACGTCGGCCGCCGTTTCCAGGCCCGGGGCTCGTCGCTGTTCACGATGGCCGGGGCGTTCAGCGCCTTCCGCCGCGAAGCGCTCCTCCAGACCCACCTCTACGATGCCTCCACCGTCGGCGAAGACACCTTCATGACCTTCGAAATGCACGAGCGTTTCCCCGGCAAGCGCGTCGGCATCGTCACCACCGCCGTCGGGTACACCGAACCCATCCCGTGCGTTCGCGCGCTCTATGCGCAGCGCACCCGCTGGCAGCGCGGCCAGATCGAGGCCATCGCCGCCCACCCGAACCTCGCCCGGCGCGGCATCTTCCACCGTGGCTTCTCACCCGTCCGCACGCTCGTCACCGACCACACGCTCGCCTTCCCCCGCGTCGCGTGGACGTTCGTCATGCCCGCGCTCGCCTTTTGGGGCTACTCGTGGCTCACGGTCGCGATGGCGATGGTGGTGCTCTACGCCGGCTATATCGTCATCGAAGGCTTCACCTGGCTGACGAACGCGCTCATGGTTGTACCGCCCGCGCGCTCCCGCATGCTCCGTGGCTGGTGGACCATCCCCGTCATGCCGACCTACCGGTACTTCGTCTTCTGGCTGCGTTTCGCCGGCGTGCTCACCGTGCTCACCGAGCCGCACCAGTGGCGAACGACCGACCCCATCACCGCGAGCCGCGGCGAGCTGCGCCGCATGTTCGGCCGCCGCCCGGCCGGCCAGCGCGCGGCCTGAACCTCAGCGGTCCGGCGGCCGGAACGTCGTGCGAATGAAGTTCACGAGGTGCCACATCTGCTCCTCGGAGAGCTTGCCCGCCCCCTTCCCCCACGCCCGCATCTCCGACTGCGGCACCCCATCCCGGATGAACAGGTAGAGCTGCCCATCCGGGTGCTGCGGCGCGTGCACGGTCAGGTCCAGCGGGTATGGGTTCAGGTCCAGCCCCGCGGGTGGATGCCCATCGGCCCCATGGCACGAAGCGCACTGCTGCGTGTACAGGCTTCGGCCCGCCGAGATGGAATTCTGGTCCGGGTAGATCGGGTTCGAGGGCAGGTTCGTCGAAAGCGGCGCATCGCGATGGACCCCGAACAGCAGCAGCGTCCCAAAGCCGAAGCAGAGCGCCGTCGTGGCCGTCGAGCCCCGGCTCCATGCCTTGCCCAGCTTCGCCAGCTCCCGCCGGAAGATCGCGATCCCCGCGCCCGCCAGCAGCGCCGCGAACCCCGCGAATTCGTTCGAGGTCATCCCCGCGGCCGGGTTCGACCACGCCCCCGCCAGCGCCACCGAGACCACGGGTGCGCCCGCCGGCCGGATGTCGAAGTACCCGATCGCGTCGTCAGCGTTTGGCCGCCGGACTTCGGTCTCGATGCGCCAGTTCCCTTCGAGCGGCAGGTAGGGCCCTGCGCCCACGTACGTCCCGGCGCCGCCCTGCGCCGCGAGGATGAGGTTCGAAGCCCCCACCGTCTGGTCGTCCTGGTACCGGAACGTCAGCCGCACGCGGTCCGCGGCGAACGGCGCGCCCGACGGCTCCGTGACCGTCACCTTGAACGTATTGAGCCCCGTCCGGTTCGGGTCGACCTGCATCCGCAGATTCAGGCCGCCCGCCTGCACGGTGCGGTCGAACGTCGTCTCCGCGCGCCCTTCAGGGATGGACTTCGCCACCGTGGTCTGCGTCAGCATCGCCGCCGCGACGAACACCCCGAGACCAACCAGCGCCTCCGCCGTCGCGACCGCGATGAAGCGCCGCGGCTCCCCTGGCGCCAGCGCCGCCAGCCGGTGCCGCCCTCGCCGCGCGTTGTACAGCCCCAGCCCGAGCAGCACGACCATGAGCCCAAGCTTCACCGTCAGCGTGACCCCGTAGCGCGTCTCCCAGAGGCGGCCCGGCGTATCGAGTTGCACGAGCGAGCTGAGGAACCCCGTCGCCAGCAGCACGAACACCAGCACCGAGGCGAGCAGGCTGAACTTCGGCAGGAAGGCGGCATACTTCCCGTCGCGCAGGCTCACCCGCGCCGCCAGCGCGAGCCCGATGACCGCGCCGATCCAGAGCACGGCCGTCACGCCGTGGGCCATATCGATCGCCTGTGCCCAGTTACTCCCGGCGCCCGCCGCGGCATGGCTCGTCGCCGTGAACGACCACAAGAACACCGCGATGCCACCGAGCGCGCCCCACGCCGCCATGCGCCGGTTGTCGGGCGCGAACGTTGCCATCACGGCGATGAGCACCGTCGCCCCGTACCGCGCGATGAGGTAGTTCCCCGCCCGTGTATCGATGAGCACGTCGAGCAGCGCAAGGTCGCGGTAGACGTCGCGCAGCGTCCAGATGTTCAGCACCGTCGCCGATGCCAGCACGGCCGCGCCCAGCAGCACGACACGGCTCGCGGCCGTGGCCGCGCCCTTGCCTTCGAAACCGAGCAGCAGCACCACCGCGCCTGCCGCGGCCAGCAACAGCCCGAACAGCGCCAGCGCGCGCACCGCGACCCCATCGGCCAGCGGCGCCGGGTCCGTCTCCGTCGTCAGCCCGCCGAGGCTGTTCACCTGGTCCGGGAGGCTGCCGTCCGCGCGCAGCACCGTGAACGGGTACGCGCCGCGCAGCGCATGCCCGTCAATCGTGGACACGTTCGCCCAGAGGACGTTGTAGATGCCCGGCTGCAGCACCGGCAGCGCCACCCGCAGCGTCACCCGGTCGTCCATCACCTCGGCGGCCGGCAGGTTGAGCGCGTTGCCGCTCGCGTCGAGCACCTGGATCGAGCTTTGCCTCCCGGAGAGGGGCTCGCTGAAGACGAGCGCGACCTCCGCGGGTGATCGCTGTACATAACTGTTCTCGCCCGGCTCCGCCCGCAGCAGCGCCGCATGCGCCGAAGCCCCCATCGGCCGCGCCATCGCGACGACGGCCATCGCCACGAAGACCGCGAGGAGCGCGCGCCTCACGGCCGCTTTTGCACGAGAAGGAACGTCGTCCCGCTCCCGGCCACGAACATCCCGATGGCCACCGCCGCCAGCAGCACCCACGATGTCCCGTTCCCGGAGCCACCGCCCAGCGACGGCGCCGCCGAGCCGTTGCCGCCGGTCGCCGCCGCCGGCACCGTCTCCTTGAGGTTCACTCGCCCGGGCTGCACCTGCGCCACGTTCGGGTCCCAGGTGAAGCTGAGCGCGCCCTCGGCCGTGTCGCCGTCATCGGCACTCAGCGTCTTCCACTTGATCGTGTACACCCCCGGGCGCACCCCGGAATGCGGCAGCGTGACGCTGATGTGCTTGCGGTCGGCATTGTCGATGACGGCGGCGATGAGCGTGATCTCGCGGCCGGAATCATCGAACACGTCGATGTCGTTCGCTTCGGCCTGCCGTGCCATGTCCTGCGTCATGATGATGTCGACGACCGTCGGCATGTCCTTCACGATCGCGCCGTCGCCCGGGTTCACCTTCGCCGGTTCCGAATGAGCGAAGGCGGTGCTCAGCGACGCGAGGGAGGCGACGACGGCGGCGACGATGGCGGCTGCACGCATGAATCCAGTCTAGCCCGCCTCCGGTCACTAACAAGAAACGGCCGGACCGCGGGCGTTTTGACCATGCCGGTCGGTGCGTACAGTGGCAGGGCCGAACGCCGCGCTCCCCGGGAGGTTGTTGCCCATGCCCTGGAAGGACCTCGAACTCGCCGACCCCGAACTCGCCGGCTTCGGCCGCGAACGGCTCCACGGCCGCGTGGCCTACCTGGGCACGGCTCGCCCCGGCGGCGCCCCTCGCGTCCATCCCGTCACGCCCATCATCGGGGAGGGGCGCGCCTTCGTGTTTATGGAGCCCACTTCGCCCAAGGGCCGCGATCTGGACCGCGATCCCCGCTTCGCCCTGCACTGCGCGGTGAGCGACAACAGCGGCGAATCCGGCGAGTTCGCCCTCAGTGGCGAAGCGCGACGCGTGCCCGATGCCGCCACTCGCGAACTCGCCGCCAGCCTCGCGACCTACGAGATCGCCGATCGCTACGTCCTGTTCGAACTCCACCCCACGGCGGCGATGAGTACGAGATATGGAGGCGGCCGGCCCGCGCGCCGGCAGTGGAACGGCGCGCGCTGACCGGCCGGCCTCCGGTCCGCTCCTAGTCCACGCCCGGTGCCGGCCGGACCGATGCAACCAGTGCCAGGCCTGCTACCACCAGGGCCGATTGATACGTCGACTGCAGGCCCATTCCGCCGGCGGCCACCAGCAGCAGGCCGATGCACTCCGCTCGCCGCCCGCGTGCCCACAGCGAGAGCAGCGCCGCCGTGATGCCCGCCGCCGCGACGCCATACACCGCCGCCGGCAGCGAACCCGAGAAGCCCTGGTTCCAGAGCAGCAGGATGCGCACCGTCGGCGCCGCCAGCATCCCCGCGAACGCCATCGCGCCCGCCACGATCGCGACCGCTTGGAGCTTCGTCCCCGGCAGGCCGCCGGCGAACAGGGGCGTCATCATCGCGAACGCCAGCCCGAGGTACTCCGCCGCCGTCAGGAAGCCTCGCACCGCGTCCGTGTCGCCGCGGCCCGGCATCCCCGGCTGCTGGAGGAGGATGTTCGCACCGGCCGCCACCGTCGCGACCCCGAAGACGGCCCATGGGAGCGCCGCGCGCCCGCGCAGACCACTCGCGGCCACGCCCGCCAGCAGCGCCGTCGCTCCGAGGATCGCGGCCGCCGAAAGCAGTTCGCTCCCGCCCAACCGCGCGATCGCCGCGCCGCCCAGGAACACCGCGATCGCGACGCTCCCCGCCCGCAACCGTGCGTCGCCGCGCGCGAGCGTCAGCGCGAGCACCGGCAGCGCGGCCAGGAGCAGGACTACCGTCACGAAATACGCGAACCGCCCGATCTCGCTGATGACTTCATACGGACCGGCCAGCGCCTCGAGCGCCGGGATGTGTACCGCCGTCCGCGTGAACGTCCGCAGGATGAGCAGCTCGGTCAACGCCGCCGCGGCCAGCCCGGCCGTCAGCGGGCCGACGATTCCTCGCCTCACCCCGCTGCTGGCTGGCCGCGGCAGCGCGGTCATCGACTCCGCTCCGCCAGGCGAGAACCGCCCGTCGCCAGCGCGACGCCAAGGCCGCTCAGGCCGACGAGCAGCCCGAGAGCCAGGAATACCGTCAGCTTGTTCGTGCCGCCGGCGCCCGGGGCGTCGCCGCCCATGATCGAGAGCTGCACGAACTGCGACACCGACTTCCGGCCGTTGCGGTCGCCTTCGCTGCCGTTCCAGACCGCGAACGCCATGTCCGTCTTCTGGCCATCGGCGAATGCGGCCTGGTTGCCGTCGGCGCCCGTGTAGGCACGTTCGAACACGACAGCCCAGTTGCCATTGCTATAGACGCCGTTGCCCTTCACGTCCTGCACCGTCGCCGCCGTGAGCGTGCCGAACGTCTGCGAAACGAGCGTCTGCACGGGACCCGCTTCCGGGTTTGCGTACGGGTTGCCCGCCGCCCGCGCCGTGAAGAAGAGCGTGTCGCGCGAAGGGTACATGTCGACCATCGCCCCCGCGTATACCTGCGCCGGCTCCTGGAACCCCTTCTGGGAGTCCGCTCGCCAGTGCCAGATGTTCACGCCCGCGTCCGCCTGCCCCATGCAGATGGCCGGCACCGAAGTCGCCGCCCGCGCGGGGAATTCGACCGCGACCGCGTCCGCGAAGTCCTGCACACGCGTCGTCGATTCGTCCTGCGTCTTGTCCGCCCACTCGACACGGATGAGCAGCCGGTTATCGACGTGCAGCGCCTTCGCGTTGACCATCGGGATGCTGCCGCCGCCGGCGGAATAGGCGCCGAGCTGCGCCGTGAGCGGCACCTGCACCGCCACCGCGTCGTTCCACGCCTTGTGATTCGGGTCGGTCCCCGGGTCGCTCGAAGCCGTGTACGCCGTCAGGCGGAGCGTCTGCGAAGCCGCCGGGTTCGCATCGAAGAGCTGCAGGGCACCCGCCGCGACCAGGATGGCCGCGACCAGCCCCAGTGTCCGCAACCGCGCGGACCGGAACCGTGGAGCAAAGTTGGTCTTGAACACGTCAGATGACCTCGATGTCGTCCAGGCTGATGATCGGCGCCTCGAGGTCGGCCGTGGCCAGGTCCTCGGGCTCGGGCTGGGGACGTTCCATCGGCATGGCCGGGGCGTCATACCGGTTTGTCGGCGTCACCTTCAGCCGCTGGCACTCCTCCTCCAGCCACAGCGTCAGGCCCATGCCCACCGCCGTGTAGAAGGTGCTGCCGTTGGCGTGCGCGGCGATGCTGCGGCCGAGCCCTGGCGCCCAGCGGCCGAGGTGCTCGCCGATGAACATCCGCATCGCGCGGTTCACCTGCGCCACCCGCGGCGCCCCCAGGTGCTCCACCGCGTACAGCTGCTTCCGGCAGAGGAACGCCATGAACTCCAGCTCCACGCGGATGTCGTCCGGGCGGAGCCCCTGCCCCGCCGGGTCGACGCCGAACGCGCGGTAGAAGCCCGCCACGTCCGCCATCAGCGCGGTCTGTTCCGCAGGCTGCGAGCACGCGAACGCGCTCTCGAACGTCGGGCAGTCTGGCGAGCTGCTCAGGCTGAAGAGCAGGGTGAACTCGCCCAGGAGCGCCTCGCTCTCGGCCTTCGCGGACATCGCCGCGAGCCCGGCCAGGCACGTCCCGGCCGCGAGCTCCCCGCCCGTCTCAACCAGGTCGTGGAGCGATGCGATGCCGTCCTCGTCCGGGTCGTCCAACGCCGCCGCGAGCAGCGAATAGTTGAACGCCCGCCGGACGAGCATCTCGGGCGATGGTTTGCTTGAGCTGCGGTCCGCAATCGGGCTCATCGCAACCTCAAATCGTGTTCATGGCGAAGGCGAGCGCCCCCTGCCGTTCAATGACGGGTTCGTGGACCGCCACGCGGACGATCTCGCGACCCTTGCTGTCGTAGCCGATGACCACGTCGTCGAAGATCTCCCGCGTCTGCCCGCCGATCTTCAGCTCGCCCGTCTTCGCACCCTGCTGGACCTTGTAGCTGAAGATGATCGACTGCGTGGCGCGGAAAAGCTGCAGCACCGCCAGCGTCTCCCGCGACGGGTTCTCGTACGCCGCGATGGCATCGTCTACCCCCGGCCCGAACATCTGCCGCAGGTAGTCGCGCGGCACCCACCGGGGCGGGATGTAGTACACGTTCGGCTGCGTGCCGAACTGCGGATAGAGCGGCAGGGCCACCTTCGCCACCTGCACCAGGTAGTACAGCGGGTTCTGCCGGTCCTCGATCCAGAGGCCGTCATCGCCCACCTGCACCAGCCCCTGCAGGCGGATCTTGCCGATGCACGCCGTCATGCAGCGCGTCTCCATCGGCAACCCTTCCGTCAGCGGGTCCGTGCCCTCGACGCGCGGGAAGCAGCCGATGCACTTCTCGCTCGTGCGCGTGCTCGGCCGGTACATCGACTTCTTGTACGGGCACGCCTCGACGCACTTGCGATAGCCGCGGCAGCGCCCCTGGTCGATGAGCACGATGCCGTCTTCCTCGCGCTTGTACACCGCGTTGCGCGGGCACGCCGCCAGGCAGGCCGGGTAGGTGCAGTGATTGCAGATGCGCTGCAGGTAGAAGAACCAGCCCGAGTGCTCCGGGAGGCTCACGCCTTCCTTCACAAACTTCGTCGCCGTGTCCTCGTAGATGTTCGGGGACTTCCAGTCCGCCTCAGGCGGGATGTAGCCCGTCACCATCTGGTCGGTCTGGTTCGCCGTCTCGAAGATGGTCTTCCCTTCGAACGTGCCATAGGGCGCCGTCTTCGTGTCCTTCTTCGTCGCGTTCCAGACCTGCCCGCCCGGGTTGGCCTTCTCCTGCAGATCCAGCACCTTCAGGTCCCAGTTCTGCGGGTAGCCGCCGTACGGCTTCGTCTCGACGTTGTTCCACCACATGAGCTCTTGCCCGGGGGAGAACGTCCAGGTCGACTTGCACGCCATCGTGCACGTTTGGCAGGCGATACAGCGGTTGATGTTGAACACCGCCGCGAACTGCCGCTTCGCCTTGCCGTTTTCGTAGCGGTAGTCCATCTCACGGCCGAGATGCCAGTTGCGGACCTTCGCCATCACGCCACCTCCTGCGCCTGCGGACCGTAGATGTCCTCGATGATCGCCTCGACGAAGGCCTGCCCGCGGTTCACGTAGATCGCGTTCGTGCTGGCGAATTGCTGAGAGCGGAACAGCTGGAGGATGCGGTGCCGGGGAACCCCCAGCAGCGCATACTCCTCGATGAACACACGCGCCATCCGCTCGTCCTGGTCGACGCCCTCTTCCACCGGGAAGCGCACCGCCACGAACTCATACGGGTCGTCGGCCTCGTGCTCCTTGTCGACCATGTCAGGCCCTCCGGATCGTGTTCAGCTTGCCCGCGATGTACGCCTTCATCAGGTCGTTCTCGCTGGCCGGCGCAGTGCCGTGCGTGCCCGGTTCCCAGGCGCCCTGACCGTTCAGCCCGCCCGCCTCGGCCTTCGTGATCTTCACCAGCGTCTCTTTCGGCACCGTGTTGATCGCGTGGTTGTCCGCCTCCCCGCCGAAGATGAACGCCTGCGCCACCTTCGCCTTGTGGAAGAGCGTGTCCGTCTGGTGCATCGGCATCGCCCAGTCCTTCGTCACGCTCTGGTGCGAACCAAAGCGGAAGTTCGACTGGTAACCGGTGTCTTCCGAAACCGCCCGGCCATCGGGCCGCGTCGTGTGGGCCTTCACCGTCTTCTCCGTCGCACCCCAGCCACCGTGCTTGGTCATCACGGCGCCGCGCGGGTACGAAGGATTGAACTTCACGCGCAGCATCAGCCGCGCCACCTTGTAGTGCGGGTCGTCCGCCTTCCAGCCGATGTACGGCCGGTCCGCCGGGTTCGCATCCACCCACACGTAGTCGCCTTCGACGAGCCCGAGCTCCTTCGCGTCCTCCGGGTTCATGTGCAGCTGGTGGTCCGTCACGCTCGCCTGGCGCTTGTCCGTCCGGTACGTGTCCGCGAAGTTGCTGTTCCAGGTGGTCAGCCAGTCCGTCACATACCAGCTCGAGTGCACCGCGTGGCGCGTCTTCGGCGTGATGAAGTAGAACTTGTAGCCCTGCTCCCAGAGCTGGTTCTTCGTCTTCTTCACGTCCGCCCAGCTCTTCTTGATGTTCCGGACCGTCCGCCGCTCCGGGTCCATGTCGCTTTCCGGGATGCCGTAGTCGTTCGGCCGGATGAGCGGGTTCGTCGAGACGATCACGTTCGGCAGGTACGGCGTCGCTTCCGGCCCTTCGCGGTGCACGATGAAGTTCTCGCCGTAGTCAATCGCCTCCGGGATATCGCAGTACGAATTCATGCGCCCCGTATCCGTGTGGAACGGCATGTTGTCGTGGATCTGCTCCCAGTACGGGATGCGCGGGTAGGTGCGGAAGTTCATCAGCGCCGAACCCGGTTCGCCGTACTTGCCCGCCATCAGGTCCTTCACCGTGTACCCACGGGTCGTCGCCGAAGAGTCCAGCAGACGCTGGATGTAGATGTCCGACCGCCCTTCGAGCGCGAACTTCCAGTAGTCGGAGAACCGCTTGTCACCGGTCAGGTCCGCGAGCGCCTTGGCGACGCCCGCCATGATCGCGATGTCGTCCTTCGTATCGAAGATCGGCTTCACGCCGCCCTGCCACAGCTGCAGGAACGGGTTCTGGCAGCTCGCCGTCACTTCCGGCTGCGTCGTTTCCAGCCACGAATTGGCCGGGTAGATGAAGTCGGAGTACTCGCAGGTCAGCGTCATTTCGATGTCCTGCGTGCAGACCATGTCGATCTTCGGCAGCACATTGAAGAGCACGCCGTACATCCACTTCGCGTTGTTGATGATGTTGACGTTGACCGTCCACAGCACCTTCGTCGGCGTTGGCATGTGCGATTTGCCCGTGAAGTTCTTCCGCCCGTTCGCCGGCGTATCAACGATCAGCGCGCGGTCGCCGTGGTCCCAGTAGGCCGGCTCCTCGTCCTTCGTGTACGCGTGCGCGTGGATGGTCTTGCCGTCCGCGTTCGGGTCGAGGTTCATCTCGAACGGGTCTTCGGCGATCCAGCCCTTGAAGCCCGGCCCCGTCGCCGGGCTGCCCTGGAAGAGCGCCGCCTTGTAGTTGCCCGCCCAGCTGTAGTTGCCCGCCCCGGGGAGACCCATGTTCCCCGTGAGCATCAGCGGCAGGTGCGTCGCCCGGTTGTGCAGCGTCGCGTGGAACCAGTGGTTGATGCCCTCGCCGACGTGGATCGCGACCGGCTTGATCGTCGCGATGTCGTTCGTCAGCCGCTCGATCATCTCCTTCGGCGCGCCGCTGATCTCGGACACCGAGTCGAGGTCGTAGTCCTTCAGGTGCGTCCGGTATGCCTGCCAGATGGTCAGCACCTGGACCTGCTTCCCGTCGAGCGTCGTCACCGTCCCCGTGTATTCGAGGTCCGGGTCGATGCCCGTCGCCGCCAGCCGCTCGCCGACCATGTCGCGCGTGATGGCCTTCATCGACTTCGTCTTCGCGTCGTAGACGACGTAGTCCTGCAGCTTCGCGTACTGCTCGTCGGTGATGCCCTGGATGGTGTAGCTCGGGCCATCCTTCGCCAGCCCCGGCTTGTAGCCCGCGATCACATCGACGGGGTTCAGCCGCTTCAGCGTGTCCGCGCGCAGGAGCAGCGGGAAGTCGGTGAACGCCTTCACGAACGGCGCGTCGTAGAGGTTCCGGTCCATCAGCAGCTTGGTGATGCCGAGGAAGATGGCCAGGTCGCCCAGGCCCGGGCGGCACGGGATCCAGTAGTCCGCCTTCGTCGCCGGCGGGCTGTATTCCGGCGTGATCGTCACGATCTTGCCGCCGCGCTCAATCATCTCGATGAAGAAGTGCGCGTCCGCCATCTTGTTCTCGACGAGGTTCTTGCCCACGCCGATGTGCAGCTTCGCGTTGCGCATGTCGTTGAAGTCGCAGTCGGCGTTCTGCAGGCCCGTCACGAACGGCGTGCCCGGCGCCTGGTCACCGTGCCAGGTGTAGTTCGACCAGTTGCGGCCGCCCTTCGCTTCCTCGGGCTTCACGCCGCGCGTGTAGACATCGAGCAGTGCCATCGTGTTCGACATGCGGTACATGCCGTACTTGCCCGTCACGCCGAGGAGGCCCATGCCGCCGCGGAGCTTGAAGGTGCGCGTGCCGGCCCCGCCGACCTCTTCCACCATCTCCGGCTGGTAGCCTTCTTCGAGCAGGATCTTCTTGCCTGATTCGCCCGAGTACGTCTTCGCGATCGCTGCCAGGCCCTTCGCCGCGTACTTCGAGATCTCGTCCCAGCTCATCTTGACGAACGTGTCGGTGCCGCGGGAATCGAACTTGTACTTCGTGCGCAGCTCCGTCGTCAGCCGCGGGAAGCCGTCGTCCGCCCACTTCTTCCACCCGGCCCGCAGCATCGGGCCCTTCAGGCGGTACGGACCGTAGACGCGCCGCGTGAGCGCCGCACCCTTGTTGCAGCCGCGCGGGTTCCACGAAATCGTCGCCTTGTTACCCGCAAGGTCGCTGATCTTCTGGTGGTCGTAGTTCTGCTCCGTCCGCATCACCACGCCGTTCTTCACGAAGGCACGAAGCCGGCAGTTGTGCGTGCAGTTCGGCGCGCACACGAACGTGAAGCTGCTGTCATACGCGTACTGGTCGCGGTAGATCTTTTCCCAGCCCCGGTTCGGGTACGTGAGCAGCGGGTTATCCACCCCCTGCGCCGATTGCAGGAACGCCATCTGGCGCTCCAGGTACAGGGCACCGCCCCCAGCCGCGGCGCCCGTGGTCAGCTTCAGGAAATTGCGCCGGCTGAGGCTCATGGTCGATCTCCAGGTGTCATTGGCTGTCCCTCACAACTGCGCAGGGGCGGCAGAATGTGCCCCCGTCGGTCACTACCTCGCGCCCGTCCGAGACTTCCTCCCGGCATTGCGCGCACATCACCCGGCGCCGCGGCGGCCCCGGGAGGTCGAATTGCGAAACGGCCGCCGAAACGACCGTCTTCGTAAACAATTGCGAATGCGGCATCGTCAGGTACGCCCGCCGCTGCCGCTCGTGCCGGTCCTCCGTCATCCCCGGCTCCATCGCCTCGGCCAGCTCGCGCGCCTCGCCCCGCACCGCGATACGCACGGCGCGATCGGTCCAGGTGTCCACGAAGGTCGCCGCGAGCTTGCCGTAATCCAGCAGGCGAAGCGTCCGCTTGCCCGGCCGGCACCCCGTGATCGCCTGCAGCGCATCCACCGCGCACCGGTCCGTCTCGGCGGTCACAAGCAGCCGCTTCTTTGTGTCGGGCCAGTCGATGCCGAGCGCGCCCACGCCCGAAAGCGCGAGGCGCGCGCCCAGCACCACGCCCGCGCATCCGTGGCTCCCATGCAACGCGGATGCGGCCCGCAGGGCCCGGGCGAGGCCCATGTCCTCGGGGAGAGTCGCGAGGACAGCGGCGCCCAGCCCGGCGATTTCATCGTCGAGCGTTTCCATCGACCAGCGCCCGATCACGTTCTCGCCCGCCACCGCTTCGGCGGCTCCCGCCACGATCGTGGGGAATGGCTCGGGGCTGTGGGTTTCAAGCAGGACGACATCGATGCCCTGGGGCAGCGTCGCCAGGAGTTCGGTCACATCGCCGGACGCTGGTGGGAGCGTGAGTTGCACGCGGTCGCTCGTTCGCACGGCCATCGCCACCGGGCCGGCCGTCCAAATCCGCGTGCTGGCCTTGTGCGGGAGGTCGAGTTGGTGGTGCGTGCGCTTCACCCACGCCGCCCGGACGTTTCGTTCAGCAAGAAAGGGGATGAGGCGCTCGCAGACGGAGGTCTTACCCGACCGGGAAGGGCCTCGCACGCAGACCACGGGCAGCCCCGGGACACCCACCATAGCGGCCGGCATCTTTACCTCCTGGCCGGCATAGTCGTTCGCGGATACCTGCAATCGATGTGACAAAAGTCACTGGTTTTACCGGCCCACGAGTGGGCCAACAGGCCCTGATTTCGCACCCCCTCAGGCCGGCGAAGCTGGCAGGTAAACGTGGACGGGACGCCCTAATCGGCGCTGTCATCGGGCATCGCCGCCGAGCGTGATATGCCGCCCGCATCTCTCGTCCAACGCGCCCGGCCCGCGAGCCCACGCCGCCTGAACCGCGTCCACGTCCATCCGGCCCCGATCAAACGGCTCATCTGGCCTTGGCTCCCGGTTTGCCCGGCGGCATGTTCCCGGCCATGCTTTCGCATCTCGATCGCATCAAGACAGGCAGGAATCGATGACCGCAACGGAAACGCTCGGCACCCAGGCACCCTCCCAGACCGAGGACTTCGATGTCCTCATCGTCGGAGCCGGTATCTCCGGCGTCGGCGGCGCCTACCATCTCCAGACCCAGCGCCCCGGCACCACCTTCGTCGTGCTCGACGCGCTCGAAAGCTTCGGCGGCACGTGGCTCACCCATAAGTACCCGGGCATCCGCTCCGATAGCGACCTCCACACCTTCGGCTACCGCTTCAAGC
>JAXLWZ010000013.1:0-107129 GCA_046328225.1 Dehalococcoidia bacterium
CCAAGCCCGAGGCGCGCGAGATCACCGACGCCCTCGACACCGTCGGCAACACCACCAAGGCGCTCACGAAGGGCTACGCGGTGGGTTCGGCGGCGCTCGCGGCGTTCCTGCTGTTCACCGCGTACCTCGATGAGGTGCGCGTCGAAATGTCCAAGATCGCGGCCGACGACGCCGAGCGCTTCGTCACGCTGCAGCAGGACAACAACCTCCTCCCGCCGGGCGAGGACATGAAGGCCTCGGCCTCCGCGGCAGTGAGCGAGTACTCGAACGCGCTCACCGCGCTCAAGGACAAGGTCGGCGACGAAGACAAGTTCGCCCAGGCCGACGTCGATAGCCTGCTCATCGCCGACCGCGAAGAGACCGCCGCCATCCTCGACCGCAAGGTCGCCGACGGCGACATCGCCGAAGCGGACGCGAAGCCGTTCCTCGAAAGCGGCAGCCCGATCCCGCTGCCCCGCATCATGCCCGTGAACCTGGGCAAGGTGGACGTGTTCGTCGGGGCGCTCCTCGGCGTGATGCTCGTCTTCCTCTTCAGCTCGCTCTCCATCCGCGCCGTGGGCAAGGCGGCGGGCGGCATCATCGAAGAGGTGCGCCGCCAGTTCCGCGAAAACCCCGGCATCATGACGGGCGAAGTGCGGCCGGACTACTACCGCGCCGTCGACATCACCACGCGGGCGGCCCTGCGCGAAATGATCGTGCCGGGCATCCTCGCCGTCGGCATGCCGGTGGCGGTGGGCCTCATCTTCCGCTACGCCTTCGGTGGCGATGGCAATGAGGGCTGGGCCTCCGTGGCCGGCATGCTCATGGTCGGCACCATCGGCGGCGTGCTCGTCGCGACCTACCTGAACAACGCGGGTGGCGCGTGGGACAATGCCAAGAAGTTCATCGAGTCGGGCGGGATGAAGAATCCCGACGGCACGGTGGTCGGCAAGGGCAGCGAAACGCACGCCGCGGCGGTCGTCGGCGACACCGTCGGCGACCCCTTCAAGGACACGGCGGGCCCGGCCCTGCACGTGCTCGTGAAGCTCCTCAGCACCATCACGCTGGTGCTCGCGCCGCTGTTCATCAGCTAAGCGCCGGCACGGGCGAACCAGGGAACAGGGCCTCGCGAGGGGCCCTGTTTTCGTTTTATGCAGCGATGCGCGTTGCGCGGGCGGGGTTGTACGATGCGCGGCCATGCGTTCGCCCACCGAAGGACGGCTCATTCGCCTGCGCGCCCGTGAACCCGGGGACGTGCCCGTGATGCACGCCTGGACCACGGACGCGGAGACGATCCGCTTCAACGAGTCCCGCTACCCCGTCTCACTGGAGGCGATGCGCCCCCGCGCGACGTTCGGGGCGGACTTCCGGCACGCGCGATTCGCCGTCGTGGAGCGCGCGACGGGCGAGCTCGTCGGCGATGTCGCGCTGCACACCATGGGGCCCGAAGACCGCTGCGGCTTCTTCGGCCTGCTGATTGCGCCCGCGCGGCGGGGCGAAGGCTTTGGCACGGACGCGACACGCACGCTCTGCCGTTTCGCCTTCGAAGCCATGAACCTTCACCGGCTCGAGCTCGATGTCGTGGCGGCGAACACGCGCGCCTGGCACGTGTACGAGAAGGTCGGATTCCGCGTGGAGGGCCGGCGCCGCGCCTGCTACTTCCACCGGGGGACGTACGAGGACTTCATCATGATGGGGATGCTCCGCGGGGAGCTCATCGAGGAGGGCCAGTGAGCGCCGATTCGCCATACGAGGGCCGGCTCGTCCGCTTGCGCGCGCGCGAGCCTGAGGACGAGCCGCTCCTGTACACCTGGTTCAACGACGCCGAGGTGACCGAGCACCTGAGCCTGCGCTACCCGGTTTCGCACGCCCAGGAGCGCTCCTTCCTGGAGGGGACGACCGTGACCGGATACTTCGCCTCGAATTTCGCCGTCGTGCGGAAGGACACGGGCGAACTCATCGGCGGGGTCGAGCTGAAGGACCTGAGCCCCGAGAACCGGAGCGCCGTGCTCGGCATCGCGATCGGCGACAAGCGCTGCTGGGATGGCGGCTACGGGACGGACACGATGCGCACGATGTGCCGCTTCGGCTTCGAAATGATGAACCTGAACCGCATTGAGCTCGAAGTGCACGCGGACAACGCGCGCGCGCGGCACGTGTACGCGAAGGTCGGCTTCCAGGAAGAGGGCGTGCGGCGGCAAGCGTTGTTCAAGGGCGGGCACTACCAGGACGTGGTCGTGATGGGGCTGCTCGCGGGCGAACTGCGGCTGGAGTGAGCGGCGCCGGGGGTCGCGATCCGGGGTGACCCCGAGCGCGCGTTACCAACCACGCTGCTAGGCTCGGGGGACCGCCCTTCCCTGGAGACATGCCGTGATCGAAGTCGTTGGCTGGGCCGCCGTGGCGCTGACGCAGGTGTTCTGGGTGCCCAACATCGCCCGCCTGGTGCGCACGCGCGACGTCGATGGGCATTCGCTGACGGCGTGGCTGGTGATGGTGGCGGGGCTCGCGTGCTGGCTGCTGTACTTCGCCGTGAAGGGCGATGTGGTGGGCATGGTGGCGAACGTCTCGGGCGTGACCGGGGCGGCGGTGACGACGTTCTGCGTGTGGAAGTGGCGGCGGCGGGGCGTGCGTTCGGTGCACGTGCAATCACTCGAGAGCGAGCGTTTGGAGGTTCAGGCGGAGTCTGCGTAGGGGAAGGATGGTTGGGACGGATAGAAGAAATAGAATCCTTCTGAAATGCGCTTGGGGTAAATTTGTGACGAAAAGCGCAATCGCCTGTTGACACCCTTTGACGGAATCGGTAGCGTCCGGTATGGCGTCAGACGGAGGGCGTCGACGCGCTCGGTCTTGCCCGGTGCAACTGCAGAACGCGCCACGTGCGCGACGGGGGAACCAGTTTTGGGGTGAATTCGGCCATCTCCCGGCCGATAGGGCACCTTCCGCCCGAACCCGTCAGCTAACCCCGTATGCAGCAGGGAGGCCCCTTCGGGCGGTGCCCGTCTATCCCCATCTTCGCTGAAACCTGTCGCCTTGCGACTGTAGGAGGGTCCCACCATGCCGGCTTTGCAAGAAGCCCCGCCGAAGTCATGCCCCAAGTGCCGCGGCTCGATGATCGTCGAGCGCGATTGGCACGGCACGTATGGCAGCTGCATCATGTGCGGTTATGTCCACGAGGTGCTCACCAGCCCCCCCGTGGACCTCGCGGCGGAGGAGGCGGCCCTCCCCCAGCGCCAGCGCCGGCGCCAGCCTTCCCACGGGAAGCTCCGGCTCTGATTCGCGCGCGCGGCGCACGCTCCGGCTCCGCGCATCACGTGCATTGAACGCGACGCCCCTTCCACCGGAGGGGCGTTTCGCTTTTCGGAGAGAGAGCGGCTCTCTAGAATCCGCCCAACCCCTGGAAAGGTAGCCTGTTGTGACGTACTTCCGCGTTTCGATCTGCAAGCCGCGCCGCGGCCAGGACAAGCATCTCCTCGAGGTCATGACCAAAGTCTCCGACCTCGCCAAGAACAACCCGGGCTGCCTCGAAAGCTACATACTCAAACCGCACGACGAGAGTGGCGAAATCGCGCGCATTACGATCTATGAGGATGAGCACGCGGCGGAGGTCCGCGCCAACACCGACACCATGCTGGCCCTCCGTTCGGAGATCCACCTGGCCGCCGAATCGCACGTCGAGCGCGCCTTCTTCACCGTCTGAACGAAGCTGGCAGGGGCGCTGGAAGTCGAGACATTCCACGCCCCGGCCACCATTCATCTGCTTCCCGGGAGGGCTCGCGGGCGCTGCAATAGGGTGCGCGCCGCGGGAAATAGCGGGGTGGAACCCCGGGGGAAATGCGTCCCCAACATAAGGGTGTGCCCTACTACTGGCAGTCTTACCCGGCGGTAGACTTGCCGGTGTCTTAAGGGTTTCTTGTTGGGGTCATACGTGTGGTACGGACGGGAGTCAGGCTCCCGCCGACCGTCAAACCCCTAAAAGGGAAACCCAACGTACCGGAGGAGAAGATGAACACGAACAGGATCCCGGGGCGCCCGCTCGCCCTTCGCCCCACGGCAACAAACCAGGCGAATTCGGCGGGACGGCAGGCACACCCCATCCGCATCCTGCTCGTGGATGACCATGCGGTCATTCGCCAGGCCCTGCGCATGCTGCTCGAAAGCCAGCCAGAGCTCGAAGTGGTGGCCGATGTCGAAAACGGCCGCGAAGCCGTCGCCGCCGTCGAGCGCTTCAGCCCCGACGTGGTCCTCATGGATGTGGTCATGCCCGGCCTGAACGGCCTCGAGGCCACCCGCCAGATTCGCCGCCAGTCCCCGGGCACCCGCGTCGTCATGCTCAGCGGCTTCGTCGATGAGGACCAGCTGCTGGACTCCCTGCGGTCGGGAGCTTCCGGCTACATCATCAAGAAGTCGGACGTCTCCGAGCTCGTGCTCGCGATCCAGACGGTGCACCGCGGCAACAGCTACTTCTCCAGCGCCCTCAGTGACGGCTTCGACCTCGCCGAGGTGCTCTACCAGGCGAAGCGGACGGACCAGCGCAGCGGCGTGGAGGCGCTCACCTCCCGCGAGCGCGAGGTGCTCCAGCTCATCGCCGAGGGGTACACCAACCAGGGCATCGCCAACGCCCTCTACATCAGCGTGAAGACGGTGGAAGCGCACAAGGCGCACATCATGGCGAAGCTGCACGCGCGCAACCGCACCGACCTCATCCGCTACGCCATCCGCAAGGGCATCGTCCGGCTCGAAAGCGTGGACGAAGCGGAGCGCATGCTCGCGCAGTTCAACGACGATTCGGCGGCAGCTGTCTAGCCCACCGCATCCCTCGTCCTCTCTCCGAAGGCCCCCTCCCCACCAGGAGGGGGCCTTCGCGTTGCCCTCGCTTCGTTCCCGGCCGGGAGCGAGTCCCGGGCAGGACCGAGTGCCGTTCCAGGGCGGCATGAGGAGCGGTCCCGGGCGGGAACGGGAGCGTGTCCCGGGCGGGCCGCGAGGGCGGGGAGCGGCGAGCCGCAATTAAGGGAATCGCCCCCCGCCTGAGGGGGTTGTCGAGGGGCCGCCAGAGCCATGACCCCGATAACCCGCGTGTAGCACGCTCCGTACCCTGAGCCCAACCCGGCGAATTCGTGGGTGAGGGGAATGATCCAGCTGACGCGCATCGATGGCACGGAGTTCTTCCTCAACCCGGACCTCATGGAGGTCATGGAGAATTCGCACGACACCCACATCACGCTGACAAACGGGCATCGCTACGTCTGCGCTGAGACGCCGGACGTGATCGTGGAGCGCATCGCGGCATACCGCCGGCAGACGATGGGCGCAATCCGGAGGAGCGCCTGATGGACCTCGCAACCGTCATCGGACTCGTGCTCGTCTTCGCCGGCATCATCGGCGGCAACGTCCTCGAAGGTGGCAACCCGGCGGCGCTCTTCAACGTCCCGGGCATCATGATCGTTATCGTCGGCTCGCTGGGCGCGACGGTGATTTCGCAGCCGCTGCCGAACGTCATCGGGCTCCCCAAGGCGTTCATGAACGCCTTCATGGGCGGCGGCAATCACAACTCCGCGGAAACGGTCGAGCTCTTCGTGACGATGGCCGACAAGGCCCGCCGCGAAGGCCTGCTCGCGCTCGAAGGCGACGTGGAGAAGATCCACGACCCGTTCACGCGCAAGGGCGTGCAGCTCATGATCGACGGCACCGACCCGGAGCTCCTGCGCCAGATCATGGAGATCGACGCGGAAGCGACGAAGCACCGCGCGAAGGCCGGCGCCGAAGTCCTCGAATTCTGGGGCGGCATCGCGCCCACGATCGGCGTTCTCGGCGCGGTCATGGGCCTCATGGGCGTCATGGCGCACCTGGACGAGCCGGAGCACATCGGCCCCGGCATCGCGACCGCGTTCGTGGCGACGTTCTACGGCGTGTTCACGGCGAACGCCATCTTCCTGCCGATGGCGAAGAAGCTCCACATCAACATGGAGCACGAGCAGCACACGCTCGAACTCGTGATCGAAGGGCTGATGTCGATCCAGTCGGGCGATAACCCGCGCATCGTGCGCGAGAAGCTCGAAGGCTTCCTGGCCCCGGCCGAGCGCCGCAAGGACGGCGGCGAAATGAGGGACGCGGCATGAGCCGGAAAGCGGCCGACGCGCCAAAGGCGGAGAACCACGAGCGATGGATCGTGAGCTACGCGGACATGCTCACGCTGCTGTTCGCGCTCTTCGTGGTGCTCTACGCCCTCAGCGATTCGAACCCGCGCAAGATGCTCATCGTGCAGCAATCGCTCGATGAGGCGTTCAGCGTGAACGTGCTGCAGGGGAACTCCGGCGCTTCGCCCATCTTCGCCGCCGGTGGCGGGCTCGCGCCGACGATTGGCGAAATCAAGGGCCGGGACCTGGTCACCATCCAGAAGCAGATGGCGGACTTCGCGAAGGCGGCCGGCCTGGAGAACAAGATCCAGATCCGGCAGACGGCGGACTCCATCACCATCAGCCTGGCCGACAATCTCCTGTTCACCTCGGGCAGCGCGGAGCTGCGGCCGGGGGCGCAGGAGGTCCTGGCGCAGGTGGCGGCGGTGCTGAGGGCGCTGCCCAACCAGCTGCGCGTGGAAGGCCACACGGACAACGTCCCCGTGAACAGCCCGGACTATCCCACGAACTGGGAGCTTTCGGCGGCGCGCGCTTCGACGGTGCTGCGCTTCCTCATCGAAGGCGGCGGCATCGCGCCCGGGCACCTCGTGCTCGAAGGCTACGCCGACACGCGGCCCGTCGCGGACAACGCGACGGCGGAAGGGCGCGCGCTCAATCGCCGTGCCGACATCGTCATCGTTTACCCGACGCAGGCCGAGCTCGAAGCCGCGCTCAACGCCGCGAGGGGGAGGTAACGGCAATGCCCGACAAGAAGATCATGGCTGGCGGAGCGGTGCTAGCGGGTGCGGCGTTCTGGTTCTACGTGAAGCCGAACTACCTCGATGCGAAGCCCCCTCCCGTCTACACGGAGGAGCAGATCGCCGAGGCGCCGCGGCCCACCGTGTACCTGGGCAAGGCCGTCGGCGAGGCGGCGAAGTCGAACACGGAGACCGGGCTCGTGCTCAATCTCAAAGCACCCGCGACCGCTCCCGCCTACGCGAAGGTGGTCATCGCGCTCGAATTCGAGGACCCCAAGCACACCTATATCAACCTCAAGGGCGCGGCCGTGGACGCCGCGAACGTGACCTACACGGAAGAGCTGGCGCCCGAAATGCACAAGATCCTCGACGTGGTCACCACCCTCTTCGGTTCGAAAACCATCGATCAGGTTTCGACCACCGAGGGGCGGGAGAAGCTCAAGGACGAACTCAAGGACGCGGTCAACGAAGAGCTCCACCACGAGAAGGTGGAGAAGGTCTACTTCGTCACCTTCGTCACACAGTAAGGCGGCCGAGACATGGCGAAACCGAAGGACATCCTCGCGCAACTGCTTTCGCCCGCCCAGGCCGAAACCCTGGACGCCGCCGGCGCGGCCCTCTGGTCGGCGGCGGCGGCTTCGCTCGCGGGGCTCATCGGCGCGCTCCCGACGCTGGACGGCGCCGACGGCCGCCTCGTCATGCCCGACGAGATCATTGGCGAGTTCACCGGTTCGCACCTGGTGTTGCCGATCGAGCTCACGACGGCGCGCGACCAGGCCGCCACCGCCTATGCCGCCGTGGAAACGGCCGACGCGGCCGCCTTCTTCGGGGCTTCGGCCGAGGATGCCGAGGGCCAGGAGCAGGAAGTCAGCATCGTCGCCGGTGCGCTGCTCGGGCAGCTCATCTCGGCGCTCAACAGCCAGGTCTTCGGCGCCTCGCCCGCGGGGCTGGTCGTCGCGCTCGGCGATGTGACGGCGAACGCCATGCCCGACCTGCTCGCGACCATGGACGAGCCGGCACTCGCGCTGAAGGCGACGGTCGCGGGGACGTCAGCCCTGCCGGTGACGTTCGTACTGCCCGGGACCTTCCTCGACATCCTCGCGGGGGCGATGCCGGAGCTGCCGGCCGCGGCCCCGGCAACCGCGCCCGCAGCCGCGAACCCGGCCACGGCTGGCCTGGAATCGCTCGGGTTCACCCTCACGGCGGAGGAGCTGGAAGCCGCCGAGCTGTTCGAATCGCCGCCTCCCGCGCCATCGCGGCCGGCGCAGGCACCGCAGGCTCAGCCGCTGCAGTTCGCGCAGCCTCAGCCGCAGGCGGCGCCGCCACCGCAGCCGCAGCCGCTGCGCGAGCCCACGCCGATCACGGCCGGGCCCGCCGCACACCGCGCGATGTTCGCGCCCCTGCCCGAGGCGCAGCCCGCGATTTCGAAGTCCGCCCTCGACATGCTCGCGGGGCTGCAGATGAACGTCGTGGTCGAGCTCGGGCGGACCGAGCTCACCGTCTCCGAAGTGCTCGGACTGGGGCCCGGCTCCGTGATCGAGCTCGACCGCCTGGCCGGCGAACCGGTGGACATCCTCGTCAACGAACGGCTCATCGCCCGCGGCGAAGTGGTCGTGGTCGATGAGAACTTCGGCATCCGCGTGGTCGAGGTCGTGCGGCGCGGCGCCGATGCCGAGGAGCGCGCCGGGTGAAGACGCCCGAGAACCGCCGCCGCCTGGCCTGGATTGGCGCGCTCTGCGTGGCCCTCGTCGCGGCCGTGGTCTTCATCTCGGCGATGGCGCCGAAGCCGCCCGCGCAGGACGGCCCGAGCCTGCGCCCGGCGGACGGCACCTCCGTCTCCGCGAGCCAACCAACCGGCACGAAGGCCGATGCCTCGGACGGCGGTAGCGGGTTCAGCCTCGGAGGGGGGCAGGCCGCGTCGCTCATCCTGCGGCTGGGGCTGGTGGCGATCATCATCGCCGGCTCGATCGCGGGGTTGCGCTGGTGGGGGAAGCGTACGGCCGGGCCGCGCAGCACCTCCGGCTTCCTGCGCGTGGTCGATACGCTCGCCATCAGCAACGGCCGCAGCATCCACCTCGTCGCGCTCGGCGACCGCGTGATCGCCATCGGCGCGACGGCGCAGCAGCTTTCGCTCCTGAACGAGCTCACGGACGACGAAGCCGCGCAGGTGCGCACGATGACGGCGCAGGACCCGACGCAGCCGCTGGCCACGTTCGCGACCGAGCTGTTCCAGTCGATGCGCGGGCTGCAGCGCCCGGGTGCGCGGCCTTCGCGCAACGAAAGCGTGATCGGGGAGACGCGATGAGCCGCGCACGCGTGCGGATCGCGGTCGTGGCCGGGTGCGCGCTGATGCCGCTCGCGATGGCGGGCGTCGCACAGGCGCAGGCGGCGCCGGGGGGCACGCTGAACGCCCAGAACCCGCAGAACGTGAGCTCCGCGATCCAGATCCTGTTGCTAGTGACGGTGCTTTCGCTGGCGCCGGCGGTGCTCGTGATGGTGACGTCGTTCACGCGCGTGGTGGTGGTGCTTTCGCTGCTGCGCACGGCCATCGGCATCCCGCAGCTGCCGCCGAACCAGGTGCTCATCGGGCTGGCACTCTTCCTCACGGCGTTCGTGATGGCGCCGGCGATCAAGACGATCAACGACGAGGCGATGAAGCCCTACATGGCCGGGCAGATTTCGCAGCAGGAAGCATTCGACCGGGGCGAAGAGCCCCTGCGGGAGTTCATGTTCCGCCAGACGCGCGAACAGGACCTGGCGCTCTTCATGAAGCTCAGCAAGGCGGAAAAGCCCGAGAACCGCGACGGCATCCCGACGTACGTGCTGGTGCCGGCGTTCACGATTTCGGAGCTGAAGACTGCGTTCCAGATGGGGTTCGTGATGTTCATCCCGTTCCTCATCATCGACCTGATTGTGTCATCGGCGCTGTTGAGCATGGGCATGATGATGCTCCCGCCGGTGGTGGTTTCGCTCCCCTTCAAAATCCTGCTCTTCGTGCTGGTCGATGGCTGGTACCTGATCGTCGGCTCGCTCGTGGGGAGCTTCAACTGAACGCCCGCGCGGGCATGGAGGTGGTCCGGTGAATGAAGCAACGGTGATTGGGCTGGCCGATCGCTCGCTGTGGGTGGCGCTGCAGGTGGGCGGGCCGATCCTCGCGATCTCGCTCGTGGTGGGCGTGGTGGTGAGCCTCATCCAGGCGGTGACGCAGGTGCAGGAGCAGACGCTCACCTTCGTGCCCAAGCTGGCGGCCGTGGCCGTCGGCATGATCCTGCTCGGCCCCTGGATGATGGAAACGATGCTGGGCTTCTCGGCGACGCTGTTCTCCGGGATGGCGGACTACGGGCGGTAGGACGCGACGATGCCGCTGCTCACGCCGGAGTACACCTGGGGTTTCCTGCTCATCCTCTTTCGGACGAGTGGTCTCCTCGTGTCCGCGCCGATGCTGAGCCATAAGGCCATTCCCGCGCAGGCGCGCATCGGGCTGGCGGTGTTCCTCGCGCTGGTGATGGTGCCGTTGCAGGCCGAGCACCTGCCCGCCGCGCCGGTCGACCTCGCGCACATGGTGGCGGGCGTGCTCAGCGAGGCGCTGTTCGGGCTCGCGCTCGGGCTGGCGATGCAGCTGGTGTTCACGGGCATGCAGATGGGGTCGCACATCCTCGGCGTGCAGATGGGCTTCGGCCTCGGTTCGGTCTACGACCCGATCACGGGCGCGCAGTTCGGCGCCTTCGACCAGTTCTACGCGGTGCTCGTGGCGCTCGTGTTCTTCGGCATGAACGGGCACCACATCGTCATCCAGGCGTTCGCCGAGACCCTGCGCGCGGTCCCCCCGGGGACGTGGAATCCGCTCGTGCTGCAGGCGAGCGGCATCGCGGGGCTGGCTTCGGGCCTGATGATCACCGCGGTGCGCGTGGCGATGCCGATCGTCGTCGCGCTCTTCCTCACCGATGTGGGCATGGGCTTCGTGGCGAAGACGGTGCCGCAGGCGAACATCCTCGTCGTCGGCATGCCGCTGAAGATTGGCGTGGGGCTGCTCGTGCTCATGGCCGCGTTGCCCGCCACCTCGTCGCTCATGCAGGCCGTCATCGGCGGGCCGCTCACGGGCTCCAGCGAACGGCTGCTGGGGGTGAGCTGACATGGCCGGAGAACGCACCGAAGCACCAACGCCAAAACGGCGAGAGGACGCGCGCCGCAAGGGCCAGGTCAGCAAGAGCCAGGAGTTGGTCTCGACGGGCGTGCTGCTGGTGGCCGTGTTCGCGATGCGTCAGCTCGGGCCCGGCCTCTGGGCGAACATGGCCACGATCATGCGCGACGGGCTCTCCGCCGACGCGACGCAGGATCTCACGCCCGAATCGAGCATGGCGCTCGGTCAGGCCTCGGCGATGGCCCTGCTGAAGACGCTGGCGCCGCTCTTCGCGGCACTCGGAATCGCCGGCATCGTCCTGAATGTCGGCCAAACTGGACTCTATCTGAATGCCGCCGGCATCAAGCCCAAGATGCAGTCGCTGAACTTCGCCGCGAACGCGAAGCGGCTGGTGGGGACCGAAGGCGCAATCGGGCTGGGCAAGGCCGTCGCCAAGATGGGCGTGGCCGCGATCGTCGTCTACATGACGATGCAGTCGCAGATTGGCGCCATCGCGACGATGAGCCAGCTCGGGGTGGCGGCCGCGGGCGCGCGTCTGGCCGTGCTCGGCTTCGATATGGCGACGCGCGGTGCCATCGCGCTCTTCATCCTGTCGCTCGCGGACTACGCCTGGCAGCGCCGCAAGTTCATGACGAACCTCCGCATGACCAAGGAAGAGGTCAAGCAGGAGATGAAGGAATCGGACGGCGACCCGCAGGTGAAAGCGGCCATCCGCCGCCGCCGCCAGCAGCTCATGAACCGCATGATGTCGGCCGTCCCGACGGCGGACGTCATCGTCACGAACCCGACGCACTATGCCGTAGCCCTGAAGTACGACCCCGTGAGCATGGCCGCGCCGATGGTGGTGGCCAAGGGCGAGAACCTGCTCGCGCAGCGCATCAAGGAACTTGGGCGAAAAGCCGGCGTGCCCGTGCTCGAGGAGCCGCCGCTGGCGCGCGCGCTGTATGCGGCCGTGCCCGTCGGGCATTACGTGCCGGCGAACCTGTTCCACGCCGTGGCCGAAATCCTCGCGTGGGTGTACTCGCTACGCCAGCGCGCGGGCGGCCGGCGCCCCACTACGAACCCGCAGGGAGCGATCTAAGCCATGGCCGTACAGACCGCCGCCGCGCCACGCGGGAGCTGGGCCCGCATCCTCGGCCAGACCGATGTCCTGCTGGCGATTGGCATCATCCTCATCATCGGGATGCTCATCATCCCGCTGCCGCCGGCGCTGCTGGACCTGCTGCTGACGGTGAACATCGCCGCCTCGGTGACGATCTTGCTGGTGGCCATCTACACCGACGACCCGATGAACTTCTCCGTGTTCCCGTCGTTGCTGCTGGTGGCGACGCTGTACCGGCTGGCGCTCAACGTCTCGACCTCGCGCCTCATCCTCCTCCACGGCGACGCCGGGAACGTCGTGCACTCCTTCGGCGACTTCGTCATCGGCGGGAACCTGATCGTCGGTCTCGTCGTGTTCTTCATCCTGGTCATCATCCAGTTCGTCGTGATCACGAACGGCGCCGGGCGCGTGGCCGAAGTGGCCGCGCGCTTCACCCTCGATGCGATGCCCGGCAAGCAGATGGCCATCGACGCCGACCTCAACGCCGGCCTCATCGACGAGACGGCCGCGCGCCAGCGCCGCAAGGCCATCGCCGACGAAGCGGACTTCTACGGCGCGATGGACGGCGCGAGCAAGTTCGTGAAGGGCGACGCCGTGGCGGGCATCGTCATCATCATCGTGAACATCCTCGGCGGCCTCGCCGTGGGCGTGCTCCAGCAGGGGCGAAGCGCGGGCGATGCGCTCCATACCTTCTCGTTGCTGACGGTCGGCGACGGGCTCGTTTCGCAGCTCCCGGCGCTGCTCATCAGCACCGCCACCGGCATCGTCGTGACGCGCGCGGCGGGCACGACGAACCTGGGCACGCAGATGTTCTCGCAGCTCACCGGGCAATCGCGGCCGCTCTACATCGCCGGCGGCATGCTCGGCGTGTTCGCGCTCATGCCGGGGCTGCCGAAATTGCCGTTCGTGGCCGTCGCGGCGCTGGCCGTGACCGGCGGCTATATGATCAAGCGCCAGCAGGCGGCCGAGCTCGCGGTGCGCATGGCCCCCGCGCCCGCGGCCCCGAAGGAGCCGGAGCAGCTGGGCCCGCAGCAGGTCATCCAGATGATGTCCGTCGACCCGCTGGAGATCGAAGTCGGCTACGGGCTCATCCCCATCGTGGACGAAGCGGCGGGCGGCGGGCTCCTGCGGCGAATCACGATGATCCGGCGGCAGCTCGCGCTCGACCTCGGCATCGTGCTGCCGACGGTGCGCGTGCGCGACAACCTCCAGCACGCCCCCAGCGCCTATGTCGTGAAGCTGCGCGGCGTGGAGATCGCGCGCGGCACGCTCATGCCCGGCCAGTTCCTGGCGATGGACCCCGGCACCGCCGAGGGCGACATCCCCGGCGTGGAGACGGTCGAACCCGCGTTCGGCCTGCCAGCGCGCTGGATCCCGCCATCGCAGAAGGAGCGCGCGGAGCTGCTCGGCTACACCGTCGTGGACGCGGAATCGGTGCTGGCGACGCACCTCACCGAGCTCGTGAAGAAGTTCGCGCCCGACCTGCTGAGCCGCCAGGACACGCAGAACCTGCTGGAGAACCTGCGCACGGAGTACCCGGCGCTGGTGGAGGAGCTCGTGCCTTCGACGCTGACCGTGGGCGAAGTACAGGAGGTCCTCCAGAACCTGCTCTCCGAGCGCGTCTCCATTCGCGACCTGGTGACCATCTGCGAAGCGCTCGCGACGCACGGCCGCCTGACGCGCGATATCGACCTGCTCACGGAGTACGCGCGGGCCGCGCTCGCACGCCAGATCAGCCGCCAGCACGCGGACGAGGGCGGCAACCTCACCGTGATCACGGTCGGGCCGCGAACGGAGGACGAGATCGCGCAGTCCATCCAGCAGACGGAGCGGGGGAACACGATCGCGATGCCGCCCTGGCAGATGCAGCGGCTGCTCGGGGTCGTCGCATCGGAGGTGGAACGCGTCGCGAGCTCCGGGCGGGACCCCGTGGTCCTCTGCTCGTCGCGCATCCGGCTGGCGCTGCGGCGGCTGCTCGAACGGCGGCTGCCAAACGTCGCGGTGCTCTCGTTCGCGGAAGTCACGCCACAAACAACGGTCGAAGCCGTGGGGAATATCGAGGTGAACGTCGGTGGAAACGAAGCGGTTCATCGGTAATGACATGCCGCGGATCTATGAACGGATCCGCCGCGAATTCGGGCCGGACGCGGTCATCGTGCGCACGCGCAGCCTGCTGCGCGATGGCGCCGACCCGCTGATCGAGGTGCTCGCCGCAGCCGCGGAAGCGGAGCCGGAGCTTGCCCTCGACATGCAGTGGACGATGACCGACGGTGCGCTCGGGCGGCTGCAAATCGCGCGGCCCCGGGCGACCGTGGGCGACCTCGAGGACATCGTCGCGCGCGACGCCGAGCCCGTGACGCGCCAGCGGCTGCCCGCGCCCGAGGTGGCCACCGAGGAAGCGCCGGGCTGGATGGAAGGCTTCACCCAGGGGGCGCCTTCGCGCGGGCGCCGGCACGACGAGGTCTACGACGCCGCCCCTGAGCCAATTCGCCACTGGCAACCCGAGCAGCCACCCGCGGAATCACCCGTGCCGCCGCCCGTGGAGTGGAGACGCCGGCCCGCGAACCCCGGCCGGGCACAACCGGGCGACACCCAACCGGTGGTGCGGCTACCCAACAGCGCCACCGTGGCGACAAGGCTCGAAGCAGCGGGCTTTTCGCGACGGGCTGCGCAGGCCATCGAACGCGCCTGCCCCGACGAGCGCGATCCGGAGCACGCGCTGGCATCCGTGCTCTCGCGGCTGGACGTTCGCTACCCGGAGGAGGAGCGGCGGGCAATCATCGTGATGCAGGGTCCGGAGGGCTCCGGGCGCACGACCGCGCTCATTCGCATGGCCCTGGACTGCGCCGACGCCGGCCGCGAGACCTGGCTGGTGGCGGCCGACAGCTCGCGCGCGGCGGCCCGCGAACAGATCCACGCCTACGCCGACGCGGCGGGCATGCGCGTGATCGACGCCGCTTCGATGGACGCCATCGCGGGCATCGCCGCGCGCGCGAAGCCCGGCGTGTGCGTCTTCGCCGACGTGCCGGCCGGGCCGGTGCACCTGCCGGCGCCGGCGGGCGTGGCGGTCCACAGCTACCTGGCGATCCCCGCGCACTGGCAGCGCGGCGCCATCGAACAGCTCGCCGGCAGCTTCGAAACCGAGGCTTTTTCGGGCGCGGTGCTCACGTTCACCGACCTGGCACCCGACCTGTCACCGGCCCTCTCCCTTGCGATCGAGACAGGGCTGGGGCTGGCTTTTCTATCCTCAGGTAGGGACGTCGGAGCAGGCATCATCGCGGCCGATCCGCAATCACTGGCATCGGGGATCTTCCCGGTGACCTCAGGGGAGACGACTGATGGGCGGCTGGTTGCGACCGCGTAAGAATCCGTTCCAGGCACAGGGCCTGGAGGCTGGCACGAACCTGCGGCTTGAGCTTCAGGTCCGTGACCAGACGGAAACGTTGGTGACGACGGTGGAAGAAGTGGACGGGGACCAGATCCTGGTGTTGGTGCCAATGGCGCACCAGCGGCGGATGCACGTCCCTGCCGGCGCGCTCGTTCACGCGGAGTACACGCGTGGACGGCAGCGGTACCGCTTCGTCACCGAAGGCATGGGCCCCACGGTGGACGGCACGATGGACCGGCTCTCGACGCCCGCGCGCATCGAAGTCTCGGACCGGCGCCGTTCGTTCCGGCTGGACACCATCCTGCGGCCGTCCTCGGTCTACCGGGTGGTGCTGGAGAGCGAAACGCCCGCGGTGCCGGAGCTCGTCGGCTGCACCATCGTCGATATCAGCGAGGGCGGCGTACGGCTGAGCTCGCGGACCTCGGCCGCGGTGGGCGAACTGCTGGGGCTGGATATCACGCTGCCGGAGAGCGAACGGCTGGTGGCGCGCATGAAGGTCGTCTCGGCGCACGAACCGCCGGGGGGGCGGCTGAACTGGCGGCTCCACTGTGAGTTCGCGAACCTCGCCCGCCACGACCGCGACACCATCGCCCGGTTCCTGCTCCAGCGCCAGCGGCGGCTGCGGCAGGAGGGCCGGCTATGACCTTCCCGCCGTTCGCGGTCGCGCGGTATGGCGTGTACCTGGCGCTGTTCGCGGCGGTGATGAGCGCGTGGCTGGGACAGCGGGCGGGCGCGAGCCTGGACTATGCCCTGCTCCGCAGCGTGTTCGTATTCGTCATCTTCACGGCCCTGGGCTTTGGCGCCGAGGCCGTTCTCACCGTCGGCGTGCACCCAATCGAGCACCCGGCCCAGGCGGCAAAGAGCGACCACGGGGGGGAAAGCGATGAATAACGTCCAGTGGAGGTGGGTCGATGGCAGCGGCGAGTGAGGCACGGGCATCGGTCAGCGGCCGCGATGCCGCCATCCTGCAGTACGCACCCCTGGTGAAGTACGTCGTCGGGCGGCTGGCGATCGGCCTGCCCGCGATCCTCGATTACGAGGACATCCTCAGCTACGGCACCATCGGGCTGATCGAGGCACTCGACCGCTTCGACGACTCCAAGGGTGTGAAGTTCGAGACGTACGCGATCAGCCGCATCCGCGGCGCGATCATCGACAACCTGCGGTCGCTCGACCGGCTGCCCCGTTCGGTGCGCCAGAAGATCAAGCGGCTGGAGCAGGTGACGGTGGCGATGACGGCCGAGCTGGGCCGCGAGCCCACCGACCAGGAACTCGCGCTCGCGATGGGCATGTCCCGCGAGCAGTACAACCAGATGCTGGTCGATTCGAGCTGGGTGACCGTTTCGCTCGATGGCCTGCTGGACCGCGACGACAACAACGACGGCTCGGGCGCGACGGAGATGCCGGCCGACCCGAACGAAGAGGACTTCACGCGCCGCCTGGAGAAGCGCCAGATGCTGGATGCGCTTTCGGGCGCGGTGAAGGCGCTGCCGGAGCGGGAGTGGCTCATCGTCAGCCTCTACTACAAGGACGAGATGACGATGAAGGAGATCGCCCAGATCCTGGAGATTTCGGAATCGCGCGTGTGCCAGCTTCATGGCCGCGCGCTGAGCCGGCTGCGCGCGCGCCTGGCACGCGAGCGGAACGGTTAGGAGGCAGGCCACGATGACGGACGCACTCGCTCTGGTGGCGGTATCGCAGCTCGTGTGCATCGCCGCGATCGCCTACCTGTACATGCAGCTGCAGGCGGTGAAGAGCCAGCCCCCGGCCCGCGTTCGGCGCTCGCCGCGGGTGCAATCGCTCGAACACCCGGTGCAGGCGGTGACGCGTGAGGCCACGGGCCGCGCCGCCCGCGAAGCCTACGCGCAGGCGGCGCCGCGGCCCGCATCCCGGCCCGCGCGCCCGGCCGACGGCCAGGTCGATGTCGCCGAGCTCGCCCGGCGCATGAACCGCAGCGAGGAAGAAGTTCGCCTGCTCCTGCGGCGGAGGGGTCTCTCCTGATGAAGCGGATGCTGGCGGCGCTCGTGGTCGCGGTCGCGCTCATCCCGGCGGCTTTCGGGCCGGCGGTTGGCGCGCGCGCGAACGGCGTGCCGCAGCTCGTGAAGCTCACCTACCTGGACGGCGTCTCGAACTTCGGCCCGAAGGACGCCGAGGGCGTGCTCGAGTTCAGCTTCGCCGAGGGGTACGTCCACGTCGAAGTAAAGAACCTCAAGCCCACCGAGGGCTACACCTACGAGGGCTGGATGACGTCGCCCTCGGGCTCGCTCTTCGTCGGCAAGATCGAACCTTCGGCGGCCGGGGCGGCCACGGTCGAATGGAAGCTCGAAGGCCTCAAGAGCTACGACTACAACACCTTCATCGTCGCGGCGCGCAAGGCCGAGGCGGCGGGCACCCTCCCCGGGCAGAAGTCCATCGCCGGGCGCTTCACCGTCATCGCCGACAGCACCTCCGGGTCGGGGTCGGTGGCGGACACGCGGCCGGGCACGCTGCCGGATACGGGCGAGGCGATTCCCGGGTTCGACTGGGCGCGCGTCTTCTACACGATGGCGGCGATGGGGGGCACGGCCCTCTGCATTGGCTGGGCCCGCAAGCACTTCCAGAAGGGGGCACGCCCGTGATCAAGGGTCTGTACTCGGCGTTCAGCGCGATGGAAGCGGCCTGGAAGTACCAGGAGGTGCTCGCGAACAACGTTGCCAACGCGAACACCGCCGGCTTCAAGCGCGAAGTAGCCTCGAAGGAGTCGTTCGCGGACGTGTTGCTTTCGCAGCAGGCGCCTGTGCCCGCCCCCTTCCCGGCGCGCATCCAGGCCGTCATCGGCCAGATCGGCACGGGCAGCTTCATCGCCGACTTCGTAACCGACTGGGCCCAGGGCGCTCTGCAATCGACCGAAGGCGAACTCGACCTCGGGCTCTCCGGCGGCTTCTTCAGCATCGAAACGCCCGGCGGCGACCAGTACCTCACGCGCGACGGGCGCTTCGGGCGCGACGCCGCGGGCGACCTCGTCACCAGCCAGGGCAGCTACGTGCTCGATATCGATGGCCAGCACATCAACCTGCCGGCCGAACGCGTCGAGATCGGGCCCTCGGGCGAGATCTACACCGGGGCCGGCGACTTCATCGCGCAGATCGCGGTGAACGACTACACCCCGAACGACCTGACGCGGGCGGGCGAGGGTCATTTCACCGCCACTATCGGGGGGACCCCCATCGAGGGCACCGTGCGCCAGGGCTATCTTGAGCGCTCGAACGCCAACCTCGTGGAGGACATGACCTCTCTCCTCGCGGTGCAGCGCACCTTCCAGGCGAACCAGACCATCATCTCGAGCCTCGACCGGACCCTCGACCAGGCGGCCGGGCAGCTCGGGAGTTATGGACAGTAAGCGATGACGACGATTCTCGGCGCGGCCGTCAGTGGCATGGTCCACAACCAGGTGGTGCTCGATACCGTCGGGGACAACCTGGCGAACGTGCAGTCCGCCGCCTTCAAGCGCACGCGCATCGTCGCCGAGGGCCGGCCCGACCGCACGCTCACACCGGAGAACTCGCGGCTCGGGGTCGCGGAATCGACCCTGGACCCGATCTTCGACGTCGGCTCGGCCGAAATGACCGGCGACGAGCTGCACTTCATGGTGAACGACGACTCGTTCTTCCGCGTTCGGGACTTCGACGGCGAAGTCGTCTACACGCGCCTGGGGAAGCTGAGCGCGGACTACCTCGGGAGCATCACCGCCTTCCGGGGCCGCCAGCTCGAGCCGCCCATGGAGACGCAGGAAGGGATGACCGCCTTCGCCATCGACGCGAACGGCGTGCTCAGCGGGCGCACGCAGGATGGGACGATCGAGACGCTCGGGCAGATCACGCTCGTGCGCTTCATGAACCCCTCGGGGCTCGAATCGCTCGGCGATGGCCTCTACCGGGAGAGCGTGAACAGCGGCGCCTCGTTCGAAGGCGTGCCGGGCGACGGGTCGTTTTCGACGCTAACGCCGGGCGCGCTGGAGTCTTCGAACGTGGACATGGCGCGGGAATTCACGGAGATGATCATCGCGCAGCGGGCCTACCAGGCTTCGGTGCGCGCCTTCAGCGTGGGAGATTCGATGCTCGCCACGGCCACTGACCTGACCCGCTAGGAGGTCATGCGATGACGCAGATCAACGGACTGGGATCGCTGGCGACGAGCCGGACGATGCAGGGGCAGGGCGCGCAGGGCGTCGATGGCGGCGCGAACGGCAGCGAGAGCACCGAACGCGCCCAGGGCCGCCAGGACGCCGTCAGCCTCTCGGACCGCGGCCGGATCGTCGGGCTCGCCGCCTCGGCGGTGCGCTCCGCGGCGGATGTGCGGGCCGAGAAGGTGGCGTCGCTCAAGCTGGCCATCGCGAACGGCACCTACCAGGGCGACGACACCGCCGTGGCCATGCGCCTGATGCGAACCGGGACGTTCGAGTGACACCCGAGGGCCAGCGGGAGCGGTTGCACGCGCTGGCCGATGTCCTCGCCGGGCAGGACGCGCTCCTCGGCGAACTCGTCCGCCTTTCGAAAGAAGAGCAGGACGCGCTCGTGCAGTCGGACTTCGACGCGATCCACCGCGCGAGCGACCGGATGCTGGCCGTCTCGCAGGACCTTGAGGTGCTCGACGGCGACCGCGAGGCGCTCGTGCGGGAGTTTCCGACAGTGCGGACGCTGGAGGACCTTGTTCCCCTTGCCGATGATCTTGGCGTCCACGGGTTCGCGCCCCTGCGCGAAAGCCTCATGGCCCGCGCCGGCGAACTCCGGGACATCCAGGAAGCGAACGCGCGGCTGATCCTGAACGCGGCGAAGCTGCGCGAGCGCTGGTACGGGATGCTCGCCGGGATGTCGTCGCCGACGTACGGGTCGGGCGGGAAGCAGGAGTTCCGGCAGGCGCGCGACATCGTATCGCGCAGCGCCTGACCCGGGCGGGCGAGGAGACACAGCATGGGCCTGTCGCTTGGCCTGGATACCGCCGTCAAGGCACTGCGCGCGCACCAGCTCGCCGTCGACGTGGCGTCGCACAATATCGCGAACGCCAACTCGCCCGGCTTTTCGCGCCAGCGCGTGCTGCTGCGGCCCCTCGGCATCGATGGCAGCGACCACTTCACCCGCGACGCGCTCCTCGGGCGCACCGGCTTCGGCGTCGATGCGAGCGACGTGAACCGCGTGCGCGACATCTTCCTCGATTTCCAGGCACGCGGGGCGCTGAGCTCGCGGGCGCAGTCGGACGCCTATTCGACGGCCATCAGCCAGACGGAGCTCGTCTTCAACGACCCCAGCGACGAAGGGCTCAGCGGGCTCGTGGACGCCTACTTCGCAGCCTGGCACGACGTCGTGAACGACCCCGAATCGGGCCCTGCGCGGACGACGCTGGTGAACGCGGCGACGACGCTCACCACGCGCCTGCAGCGAGCCCACGCGAACCTGCAAACACAGCGGCAGGACCTCGACCGCCGCATCGGCGGCGAAGCGGACAAGGTGAACGCCGCCTCACGCGAGATCGCGCAGCTGAACTTCCAGATCAAGCAGGTCGAACTCTCCGGCGATATGGCGAACGACCTGCGCGACCGGCGTGACCTGCTGCTCGACCAGCTGGCCGGGCTCGGGCCGATTTCGTACACGGAACAGCAGGACCACTCCGTGACGGTGTACTTCGGCAACCACGAACTGGTGACCGGGAACATCGCGCGCGAAATCAACGCGGTGCCGGACATCGCCAATCCCGGGTTCACGAAGCTCGTGTTCGCGATGGACGGCGAGGCCGTGCAGGCGACCGGCGGCGAAATCAAGGGCCTGCTAGACGCCCGCGACACCGCCATCCCCGGCGTGACCGCGAAGCTGAACGCGCTCGCAGCGGGCTTCATCACTTCGGTGAACACGCTGCACGCGGCGGGCTTCGGGCTGGACAACAGCACGGGCCTGGCCTTCTTCACGGGCACGGACGCGTCGGATATCGCGCTCAACGCGACGCTCGTGGCGAATCCGAACAAGATCGCGGCGGCGACGGCGGCCGGCAGCCCCGGCAATGGCGCGAACGCCCTCGCCATCGCGGACCTGCAGCTGGCGAAGACGATGGCGGCGGGCACGGCCACCTTCGGCGAGTTCTACGGCGACATGGTCAGCGTCCTCGGCGCCGACGTGAGCCGCGCGCAGGGCCTCTCCGAATCCGGCGGGCTACTCGTCGACCACCTCGACAACCTGCGGCTTTCGGTGCAGGGCGTGAACATCGACGAGGAAGTGACGAATCTTAACTCAGCGCAGCACGCCTACCAGGCCGCCGCGCGCGTCATCACCGCCATCGACCAGATGCTGGAGACGCTGATTTCGAACACGGGCGTGGTCGGGAGGTAAGCGATGCGAGTAACGGAGCAGTCGCGCCTTGCGGCGAACGTGGGATACCTGAACCAGGTCTCGGCCAAGCTGGACGAGCTCCAGGGGCAGCTTTCGACGGGCAAACGCATCACCCGTGCGAGCGACGACCCGGCGGGTTCGGCGATTTCGCTGGGCCACCGGCAGGACATCGCCTTCGAAACGCAGATGCGGCGCAACCTCTCCAGCGGCAGCGCCTTCCTCAACGCCACGGATTCGGCGCTGGCGAGCGCGGGCGACGTGCTCCAGCGCGTGCGCGAGCTCACGGTCGAGGCCTCGAACGACACCATGGGCAGCACCGAACGGACCGCCGTCGCGGCCGAGGTGAACCAGCTCATCGGGCACCTCGCGCAGGTGGGGAACACGAACTTCGGCGGCGCCTACATCTTCGCCGGGCACAAGTCGGACCAGCCGGCGTACACGACGACGGGGTCGCCGCCGACGGCGGTGACCTTCCAGGGCGATACCGGCGCGCGCGTGCGGCGCATTTCGAAGCAGGACGCGGTGCCGGTGAACGTCATCGGCGGGCAGGTCTTCGGCACGCTCTTCCAGGACCTGATCACGCTGCGTGACAACCTGAACGGCTCGCAGCCGGGTTCGGTCATCGCGGGGAGCCTGCAGCAGATCGACGCGGGCATCGACCGCGTGCTCCAGGCGCGGGCCGACGTGGGCGCCCGCGTGAACCGCTTCGAATCGGCGACGGCGGTCTCGGAGACGACGGACACGGACCTGCAGAAGCTGCGCGCCGACATCGAGGACATCGACCTGCCGAGCACGGTCGTCGCGTTCCAGGCGCAGCAGAACGCCTACGAGGCGGCGCTGGGCACGATCGGGCGCACGGCGAACATGTCGCTCCTCAACTTCCTCCAGTAGCCAAACGCCCCGGATCAGGCTGACAGGCCGCGCATACGCAGTCGTGGCGTGCCGTGCCGCAGTGCAAGCGAAGGTTCCCGCGCGGGACGCAACCGGTTGATCACCCATATGCGCGGAAACGGTGACAGCGTTCACGGAGTGTGCACGCAAAGGGATCCCGATCGCACCCCAATGGGAACACCCTTAGGGGCGATATCCACAGGGAAGGCTTCCGCAAATCTCACCCGCGGACTGCCGGCCCCACCCGGGGCACCTTTGGAGGAACGAAGCGATGTCTTCGATCGTCACCAACGTCGGCGCCATCAACGCCCAGCGCAACCTTTCCACGACTGGCGTGAAGATGGGCAAGGTCCTGGAGAAGCTCTCCAGCGGCTACCGCATCAACCGGGCGTCCGACGACGCGGCCGGCCTTGGCATCTCGGAGAAGATGCGCTCGCAGATCCGCGGCAACAGCCAGGCCGTGCGCAACGCCCAGGACGGCATCTCCATGATCCAGACCGCTGAAGGCGCCATGGACGAGATCCACAGCATCCTTCAGCGCGCTCGCGAACTCTCCGTCCAGGCCGCCAACGGCTCCATGGACAGCGCCGCCCGCAACTCCATCGGCACGGAAATGGTCGCCCTCCAGTCGGAGATCAACCGCATCGCCGGTGCGACGCAGTTCAACGGCTCGCAGCTCCTCAACGGCACGCTCGTCGGCTCGCTCGGCGGCGCCTCGGCGACGAAGGTCGGCACCACGCTGAGCGGCGCCGGCGGCGACGCCACGGTCGCGGCTCTCGATGTCTCGAAGGCCCAGGCCGGCACCTACGCCATCACCTCGACGGCCACCACGATCACGATGAACGGCGAGACCATCGCCCTCAACGACATGGCCGCCAACAGCAGCCAGGTCCTGAACTGGGCCTCGACGGGCGTGACCATGACGCTTGTCAGCGGCGCCGCCAAGACGGCCGCCAACATCAACACGGACATCGGCGACTTCGGCGCCGGCATCACCGTCTCCGGCAGCGGCTCGGCCGTCTTCCAGGTCGGCGCGAACGTCGGCAACACCATGAACGTCGCCTTCAACGACGTCCGCGCCAACCAGGCGACGGGCCTCAACCTCTCGACCTGGGTCGCCGGCACGGCGGTGCAGGACCTGGCGGCCTCGAACGCGCGCATCACCGAGATCGACACGGCGATCACCACGCTGAACACCCGCCGCTCGGACCTCGGTGCGGCGCAGAACCGCCTCGAGCACACCATCGCCAGCCTCGGCGTCAGCGTCGAGAACCTGACCGCCGCCGAGAGCCGCATCCGCGACGCGGACGTCGCCGAGCTGTCGAGCCAGATGGTGAGCAACCAGATCCTGTCGCAGGCCGGCACCGCCGTCCTCGCCCAGGCGAACCAGTCCTCGCAGTCGGTGCTGAGCCTCCTGCGGTAAGCCTCGCAAGGGCATGCACGAAGCCCCCGCCGGGTTCGGCGGGGGCTTTGTTATGTCCCGCACGGGACGCGGTCACCGTTTGTTCACCCGTTGTCACCGTTCCTGTCTCCGTTGGCCACCGGCCAGACCCGCGATAACCAACCCAGACGCCCCCCACATGGACAAACGGTGGAGGCGGGGCCTGGCCCCGGGGGCATAGGAAGGAACGGCAAATGTCTTCGATCGTCACGAACGTGGGCGCCCTCAACGCGCAGCGCAACCTGAGCATGACGGGCCTCAAGATGGGCAAGGTCCTCGAAAAGCTCTCCAGCGGCTTCCGCATCAACCGCGCCGCCGACGACGCCGCCGGCCTCGGCATTTCGGAGAAGATGCGCTCGCAGATCCGCGGCAACGCCCAGGCCGTGCGCAACGCCCAGGACGGCATCTCCATGATCCAGACCGCTGAAGGCGCGATGGACGAGATCCACAGCATCCTTCAGCGCGCTCGCGAACTCTCCGTCCAGGCCGCCAACGGCTCCATGGACAGCGCCGCCCGCACCTCCATCGGTACGGAAATGGTCGCCCTCCAGTCGGAGATCAACCGCATCGCCGGCGCGACGACGTTCAACGGCTCGCAGCTCCTCAACGGCACGCTCGTCGGCTCGCTCGGCGGCGCTTCGGCGACGAAGGTCGGCACCACGCTGAGCGGCGCCGGCGGCGATGCCACCGTCGCGGCCCTCGATGTCTCGAAGGCGCTCGCCGGCACCTACGCCATCACCTCGACGGCGACGACCATCACCCTCAACGGCGAGACCATCGCCCTCAACGACATGGCCGCGAACAGCAGCCAGGTCCTCAACTGGGCCTCGACCGGCATCACCATGACCCTCGTCAGCGGCGCCGCCAAGACGGCCGCCAACATCAACACCGACATCGGCGACTTCGGCGCCGGCATCACCGTCTCCGGCAGCGGCTCGGCCGTCTTCCAGGTCGGTGCCAACGTCGGCAACACCATGAACGTCGCCTTCAACGATGTCCGCGCGAACGTGGGCACGGGCCTGAACCTCTCGAGCTGGGTCGCCGGTACGGCGGTGCAGGACCTCACGGCGGCGAACGCGCGCATCACCGAGATCGACTCGGCCATCACCACGCTCAACACCCGCCGCTCGGACCTCGGTGCGGCGCAGAACCGCCTTGAGCACACCATCGCCAGCCTCGGCGTCAGCGTCGAGAACCTGACCGCCGCCGAGAGCCGCATCCGCGATGCGGACGTGGCCGAGCTTTCGAGCCAGATGGTGAGCAACCAGATCCTGTCGCAGGCCGGCACCGCCGTCCTGTCGCAGGCGAACCAGGCCTCTCAGTCGGTGCTGAGCCTCCTCCGGTAAGCTCGGGCCCGGCAACTAACGTACAGAGCCCCCGCCGCAAGGCGGGGGCTTTGTCGCGTCCGAGGGGATTCCCCGATTCCGGGGAAATTTGGCGGCGGGGGGCTAAAGGCCAGGAAGAGGGCTCCGATACTCCGGATGTACTCCTCGCGTTCACCCAACAGAAACCACAGTGAACACGGGGCGCCAGGGCGAAAGCGCTGGCAGTTCTTGGAGGTATGGGTCCATGGGAATGCAGATCGCCACCAACGTCGCTGCCATCAACGCGCAGCGCAACCTGAGCACGACGAGCCTGAAGATGGGCAAGGTGCTCGAAAAGCTCTCCAGCGGCTACCGCATCAACCGCGCCGCCGACGACGCCGCCGGCCTGGGCATTTCGGAGAAGATGCGCTCGCAGATCCGGGGCAGCGCCCAGGCCCTGCGCAACTCGCAGGACGGCATCTCGATGATCCAGACCGCTGAAGGCGCGATGGACGAGATTCACAGCATCCTCCAGCGCGCTCGCGAGCTGGCCGTGCAAGCCGCCAACGGCTCGATGGACACCGCTGCACGCACGTCCATCGGTACGGAAATGGTCGCCCTGCAGACGGAAATCAACCGCATCGCCTCGGCCACGCAGTTCAACGGCGCGCAGCTCCTCAACGGCACGCTCGTGGGCACGCTCGCGGGCGCTTCGGCGACGAAGGTCGGCACCGTGCTCAGCGGCGCCGGCGGTGACGCCACCATCGCCGCCCTCGATGTCGGCAAGGCCCAGGCGGGCACCTACGGCATCACCTCGACGGCGACGACGATGACCATCAACGGCGAAACCGTGACCGTGAACGACATGGCGGCGAACAGCAGCCAGGTCCTGAACTTCGCGGCCACCGGCATCACGATGACGCTCGTCACGGGCGCCGCCGCCAAGACGGCCGCCAACATCAACACCGACATCGGCGACTTCGGCGCCGGCATCACCGTCACGGGCACGGGCTCGGCCGTCTTCCAGGTCGGCGCGAACGTCGGCAACACGATGAACGTCGCCTTCAACGATGTCCGCGCGAACGTGGGCACGGGCCTGAACCTCACGACCTGGGTCGCGAACACGGTGGTCCAGGACCTCGCGGCTTCGAACGCGCGGCTGACCGAGATCGACACCGCCATCACCACGCTCAACACGCGGCGTGCGGACCTCGGCGCGGCGCAGAACCGCCTTGAGCACACCATCGCCAGCCTCGGCGTGGCCGTCGAGAACCTGAGCGCGGCGGAGAGCCGCATCCGCGACGCCGACGTCGCCGAGCTCTCGAGCCAGATGGTCAGCAACCAGATCCTCTCGCAGGCGGGTGTTTCGGTGCTCGCCCAGGCGAACCAGGCGCCTCAGTCGGTGCTGAAGCTCCTGCAGTAAGGGAAGGCCGGCCGGACCCACCGGCCTGAGTGACGGGCCCGGGCGTGCAGCCCGGGCCCGTTCTGTTTCCACCTGGCCACCGGCCGGGTGGCCCAAACGCTCAAGCTGAGGCTCAAGAACGCCGAAGATCAGGAAGAACCCGGGAGGCAGGCGACGATGCACGACCTTAGTGTGGCTCGTATCGACCCGGTTTCCGCCCGCGTGCATGCCACCCGCTGGGAGCATCACGGAGGGCGGCGGCAGCAGCAGCGGCAACCGCGGCAGGGTTCGCGCGAGCGGCTGTTGCTGGCGGCGCTGCCAGGATGCGACCCCTCGCGCTACGACCTCGTCTGCGAAAGCGACGACGCGGGCGAGCTGCAGGGGGTGGCCGTGGTGGAGATCGCGACCGGCACCGTGGTGGCGCGCATCACCGTCGAGCAGATCGCCCGCCTCAATGAGGTGAGCGACCAGCGGGGGCTCTTCTTCGAGCGCAGGGGGTAGCTGCGATGAGCAGCAGTGGCATCCGGATCGGCAACTTCTTTTCGACCTTCGACACGGAGTCGGTGATCAGCCAGCTGACCACGCTCCGCCAGGGGCCGATCCGGAAGCTCGAGACGCAGCGCAAGCAGTACACGGCGCAGAAGGCCGCCCTCGGGGGGCTGCAGGCGAACTTCGCCGCGCTGCTGTTGCGGTCGAAGGCGCTCACGGAGGCCACCTCCGTCTCGGGCAAGAGCTCGACCGTCGATGGCACGGGCGTGTCGGCGGCGGCGACGCCCAACTCCGCGCTCGGAACGTTCACGGTGAACGTCAGCCAGCTCGCGACCGGGACGACGGCGAAGGGCACGGTGCTTTCGGCGGCGGTCGACCAGGTCTCGGTGCTCAACAGCTCGAACTTCAACATCCCCGTCTCGGCCGGCTCGTTCACGATCAAGACATCGGCCGGCACGGCGACCGTGGCCGTCGACCCCGCGACGCAGTCCCTGGACGATGTCGTGGCGGCGATCACGGCCACGGGCATCGGCGTCACGGCGACGGTGACGAACGACGCCAACGGACGGCCGAACCGGATTTCGCTGGCCTCGACGCAGGGGGCGATCTCGCTCGGCGCCGGGGGCGATACCTCGAACTTCCTCCAGGCCACGAACCTCGTGGCATCGCCGGGCACCACGTCGCGGGTGAGCACCTTCGACCTCGCGCGGCTCAACCCGGGCGCGAAGATGGCGAATGCCTCCTTCCTCGGCGGGCCGCCGGCTGCCGGCGCACAGTCGTTCACCATCAACGGCGTGACCATCAACTACGACACGGCGGCGGATTCGCTGAACGACGTGATCGGGCGGATCAACGCGAGCACGGCCGGCGTGACCGCGCGCTACGACGGACAGACGGACACGATCACCCTCACGCAGGCGAAGACGGGCTCGCTCACCATCACGATGGCCGACAACGGCGGCGGCGACTTCCTCGCGAAATCCGGGCTGCTCGCGGCCGCCCAGACGATGGGCACGAACGCGCAGTACAGCATCGATGGCGGCGCCACCCAGTACTCGGATTCGAACACGGTCACCGTGAACGGCAGCACGCTGACGCTGACCGCGACGACCACGACGGCGGCCCGCGTGACCGTGAGCCAGGACACCGCGAGCGCGCTCACGGCGGTGAAGAACTTCGTGGCCGAATACAACGGCCTGATGGACGCGATCACGGCCGCGACGAAGAACAACGGCAAGGACACCGCAACCTCGGGCTCGCTCGTCGGCGATTCGAGCCTCTCGGCGGTGCAATCGAGCCTGCGATCCATCGTCACGAGCGCGGGTTCGAACCTGAGCGGCAACTTCGCCACGCTCGGCCAGATCGGCCTGTCGTTCGGCGCGGTCGGTTCGGCGCTCGGTTCGACGAACAAGCTCGTGCTGGATGAGGCGAAGTTCAAGTCGGCGCTGGCGAACGACCCGGGGTCGGTGCAGGCCGTGCTCAGCCAGGAAGAGCTCACGGCGACGCTCGCGCCCGCGGGCACGGGTTCGCTGGCGAGCCTCAGCGGCACGTTCTCCGGGGCGAAGGCGGGCACCTACGCGATCAGCGACGACGGCCTCGGCACGCTCACGGCGACCTTCACGCCCACGGACGGCGGGCCGGATGTCGTCACCACGGGCGCCATCAGCGCCGGGGGCACGAACAGCACGCTCATCCCGGGGATCACGCTGCAGGCCGGCCCGGCCCTCCAGGCGGGCACGCACAGCATCTCGGTGTCGGCTTCGCGCCAGAGCGTGATCAAGCGCATCCAGGGCTACCTCGAGGTACAGGCCGGCGCCGGTGGCGCGCTCACGAAGCGCCAGGAGACCTACGACAAGCGGCTCGCGGACATCGTGAAGCGCCAGGACCAGATCCAGTCGGCGATCGACAAGGAAATGGACATCCTGCGCAAGAAGTTCACCGCGATGGAGCAGGCCCAGGCAAAGGCACAGACGGTTTCCAGCGCCCTCACGAACGCGCTGGCGAAGATCTCATCGAACAACAACTAGCCCGTTCGGGGTGAATCCCGATGTCGAACGGGGCGGACGTTGCCGACGATCTTGATGGCGGAGAAACGCCACTCACCACGGGAGCACCGATGACGACTGAAGGGTACAACGCCTATCGCACCGTCGGGACGACGACGGCGGACCCGGTAACGCTGACGACGATGCTGTACGACGGCGCGCTGAAGGCACTGCGCCGGGCACGCATGTTCGCCGAGCAGCAGGAGACGCAGCGCTACTTCGACGAGACGGGCCGGGCCCACCTGATCGTGGGCGAACTGCTCGCGACGCTGGACATGGAACAGGGCGGCGAACTCGCGAGGAACCTCTCGGCCATGTACGTCTACTGCATGCGCTGCATCATCGAGGCTTCGCCCACGGACACGGGCAAGCTCTCCGAGGCGGAGCGCCACATCGGACGCATCGCCGGCGCATGGCGGCAGGCCACCGACGACCTGCGCACCCAGACGGCGGGTGCCGGGGCGGCCGAGGCCGTGGCCTGATGCCCACCCTCGGCGACGCGCGCGACGCGGGCCAGGAGCTCCTGCAATCCCTCACACGGGGTGACTTCGAGGAGTACCTCGCCGCCGAGGAGGCCTACTTCGCCCTCTGCACCGACGTCCTCGGGCGGACGCTGACGAAGGCCGACGGCGACGGGCTGCGGGCGCTGATGGACGTGCAATCGGCCATCGAAGAGCAGCTGGCGGTCCTTTCGCGCGGAGTTGCCGCCGAAATGGTGCGGCTGCGCCGCCGCGGCCAGGCGTCCAGGGCATACGTCCCGGCGCCAATCCGCGAAGCGGCCGAGCTCGCGCAGGGCTGACCCTCGCGCAGGACAGGGGAATCGACGGCGGGCTTTCGGGCCCGCCGTTTTGCGTGAATCCGAACCTGCGAATTGTCACCAATTGGGACTGCAACTGGACCCGCCAATTCGTTCAGCAAGGGTTTGGGGTGCCGATACTTCACCCAGACGCGCTCGATTGATGGCGCGCTGGAGGCGGCGGTGGCGACGGGACGGTTCAGCCTCGGGGGTTCGAATTTCGCGTTCGTGGCGATGGTCGCGATGGCGGGAGCGATCGCCTGGTACGGCAGCACCGGCGCCCGCGGCGGCGATCCCGCAGCGGCCGAGACGGCGACCATCGCCCCCGCGGTGGCCGCGAACCAGGTCCCGCAATCGCGCGAGCTGCCGCAGGGCAGCCTGCCGACGCGGCTCCTGGTGCCCAGCGCGGGCATCGATACCGGCGTCGTCGAAGTCGGCGTCGTGGTCGAGAAGGGGCGCGCGACGTGGGAGACCGCGTGGCGGGCCGCCGGCCACCACATCGATTCCGCCCGCCCCGGCCAGCCGGGGAACGTCGTCATCACCGGGCACGTCTCCGTCGCCGATCGCGGCAACGTGGCCGTGTTCAAATCGCTGGACAGAGTGCGCCCCGGCGACATCATCGAGATGCAAACGGGCGACGAGGTCTACAAATACGCGGTCACGAAGGTGAGCACGGTCGAACCGAGCGCCATCAACGTGCTCCGTTCGGACCACCAATCGACGGTCACCCTCATCACCTGCACGCCGGACCTGAAGCAGCGGCTGGTGGTGACGGGCACGCTTGTCTGAGCGGCCGGACATTGAGAGGGCCCGGCGGCGGGCGTAGTATGTCAAGAGAGGTATCGCGATGCCAGACGTAGGCCGGACCAGGACGACGGGCGTGAGCGGCGTGGTGTACGACTTCAGCCGGGCACAGGCGCGGCGCGCGGCGGCGACGGCGGCTCAGCCCGCGGATTCCGCCGGCATCAGCGACGACGCTCGCGAGCTCTCCCGGGCGCGCGAGGTGGTCGAAGCCGCCCCCGATGTGCGCGCGGATCGCGTGCGCGCGCTGCAACAGCAGATTCGCAACGGGAACTACAACCCGGACCCACGCGAAGTGGCGAAGAAGATCCTGGAGCGCGGGCTCTAACGCCCCTGCTCCCGAGTCATGCCCGGTTCGCGCCGGGCTCCCGATGGCGGGCGCGCAAGCGTCCGCCGTTTCGTTGCCCGCCGTGCAAGCCCTCAGCGGCCGCGGAACGACGGGTCGTTGCGGTCGATCCAGGCATCGGCGAAGCGGTGCTGGTAGCCGTCGCTGGCATCGAGCGGGAACCCGCGCACGTACGGCCAGGCGAGCGCCACGACGCGCTCGCTGACGAAGTTCACGCCGAGATTAAGCGCGAGCAGCTTGCGCTGGATGTCGTAGCCGATGGCGCGCCGCTTCGGCTCGTCGAGCTCCTTGCGCTGGGCGTCGATGAGGCCATCGAGGTCGCTGCTGCGAAGGGCGAAGCTGTTCTTCGTCCCCGAGCTGTGGAAGTACGGGTACATCCAGTCGTCGAGGTCGATCCAGCCGTTATCGGGGCCGGCTACCCAGGGCGCGTTGCCGCTGAGCATGCGTCCCACGAGGTCGCCGATGGGCAGCGGGTAGATGGCGATGTTGAGGTCGAGGGTGGCCTTGAGCTGCTGCCGGATGAGGCTGCCCAGCCCGAGGTTCGCCTCCGCGTCGTCGGGCACGAAGAGCGGCAGGTCGGTCTCGGGGAGCTTCTTTTCGGATTTGAAGGCGGCGAGCAGGGCGCGCGCCTCGGCGATGTCCTGTTCGCGGCCAGAGGCGCCCGCGCGGTACCCGGCGACGTTCGTCAGCTCCGATTGCGGCAGCGTCCAGCGCGTCATCGGCCAGGAGACCCAGGGGTTGAGGTCTCCCGAGCCCGCGAACCACTTCTGGATCATCTCCCGCCGGTCGACGGCGGCGGCGACGGCGTTGCGGAAGCGGGCATCGTTGTAGGGGAACTGCGGCTCGAAGAATCGCATGCCGTAGAAGAGCGAGTGGCCGACCGTTGTTTCCTGGAGCTGGGGGACGGCGCGCTTGAGCTTCTCGGCCTGCGGGCGCCCGACGAAAACGGCATCGAGCTTTTTCGTGCGCAGGCCGGCCTCGAGCTCGTCGGTGTCCTTGGGTTGGACGACGGTCAGGCCATCGAGATAGGGGCGGGCGTTGCCGCCGTGCCAGCCGGGGTTGCGCGAGACGCTCGCGAACTTGCCATCCTGCCATTCGACCCAGCGGAAGGGGCCGCTGCCCACCTGCGTATCGAAGGTGAAGGCGCTGGCCGCGAGCTCCTCGGGGATGATGAACGCGTTCACATCGGCGAAGAGGCCGAGCGCGGCCGCCATCGGCGCTGCCAGCTTCACGACCACCGTCTGCGGGTCCGGCGTGTCCACGCTTTCGACCACGGACCAGCGCGCCTTTCGCACGAAGGAGCGGTCGCCGTCCTTCTGGCGGAGGATCGATTGGCGGACATCGCCGCCGGTGACGGGGCGGCCGTTCGCGGGCGCGCGCTCCTGCCACTTCGCGCCACCGTTCAGGCGAAAGACGAACGTCGTGGCATCGGGCTGCTCGGGGAGGTCGCGGGCGAGGTCGGCGACGATCGTGCCATCGACCTGGCTCTGGTACGCGAGCAGGCGGCTGAAGACGAGCGACTGGACGCCGTAGAACGGCCCGGCCTGCGTCTTGTGGGGGTCGAGGCTGCTGTCGCGGGTGATGTAGCCGGTGACGCGCATCGCTTCGCCGTGCTGGCCGTTCGCCGCGGGCCGGGTGGCGGTCGCCACGGAGGTACCGCTGGCGGTGCCCGAGGGCGCGGCCGTCGGGAGCGACGCGAGGCCGGGCTGCTTCTCCTTCGCGCCCCCGCAGGCGGCGGCGAACAGCGCGGCGCCCCCCGCGCCGGCCAGGCCGAGGAGGCGTCGCCGGGAAAGACCGCGGGGGGCTGTCTCTCGGCCGGGCATCGTCCCCTCCATACTAGGTGGAGCGGGGGATACGCACCGGCAAGCCGCCACAGGAGGCACGATGGCCAGCAAATACACCGCGAACGAAATCCACGCCGCCCTAGGGGACCTCCCTGGCTGGGCCGCCGACGGGGACACGCTCGTGCGAACGCTGTCGTTCGCCGACCACATCACGGCCTTTGGATTCGTGACGCGCGTGGCGATGGCGGCGGAGGCGATGGACCATCACCCCGACCTCCGCATCGTCTACAACCGCGTGGAGCTGCGCCTCAGCTCGCACGACGCGGGCGGCGTTACCGCGCGCGATGTGCGGCTGGCGAAGCGCATCAACGAGCTCGCCTGAGGCATCGCCGGGAACGGCAAAGGCCGCCCCGGGGGGCGGCCTTCGGAACGTGGCGACGGTGCGGTCAGTGCGGTTCGAGCGAGAGCCGGACCTGCTTGACCAGGATCTTCTCTTCGTCGTTCAGCTCTTCCCAGCTCTTCAGGACTTCGTGCTTGAGCGGGAAGATGTGGATGGCGTCCCAGCCGCAGACGTCTTCGCACATGCGGCAGCCGGTGCACTTCTTCTCATCGACGGTGCTGACGCCGAAGAAGTCGTCGATGCGGTCGGAGTGCTGGAGGCTGAGGGCATCGAACGGGCAGACGTTGATGCAGAGCTCACAGCCCGAGCCGATGCACTTCTCTTCGATGACGACGGACTTCGGCCAGTCGTTCTTCTTGAGAGAGCGGCAGGCGTCGCCGAAGGTGTTGAGGATGGCCTCCGGCGGGCAAACGATGCCGCACGCGCCGCAATCGATGCAGAGCGAGGGATCGATGACGTGGAGGCCGTTGCGTTCGCCGGTGATGGCGTTCGTGGGGCAGCGCTTGGTGCACGCCGTGCAGCCAATGCACGTTTCAATAATCTTGTAGGACAAGGGGCACTCACCCTCTGAGAGGAGTGATCCCAGTTTAGCACCGCCTGTGAAAGCTGTCGCAAATGAACGGTGGCGTGCGCTGGCGAGTATGCGACGATAGCGCGATGGAAGCTGGCTCGCGCGCGATTATGGAAGTCGAATGGCAGTTCGAGGCGAAGGACCTCGACGCCGTGGCGGGTTGGCTCGCCCGCGCCAACGTCCCCGGGTACACCGTTCGAACGGGCAAGACGAAGCAGCAGCGCGATACCTACTGGGACACCGCCGACGGCGCCATCAGCCGCGGGCAGTTCACCTGCCGGGTGCGACGTCGCGAAGACGGTGCCGAGGCCACGATGAAGGGCACCGCCGAGGCGCGCGGCGGCATGCGCACGCGCCGCGAAGTCACCGCCGAGCTGCCCGCGGGAGCGAGTTCGCCCGCCGACGCGCCCGGGGAGTGCGGCCATCTCGTGCGCGTGCTCGCCGGCAAGCGGCCGCTCGTGGAGCTGTTCACGCTCGACCAGAAGCGGCGCATCTTCCTCCTCGGCGATGGTGAAGGCGACCTGGCCGAGGTCTCGCTCGACGAGGCACGCGCCGAGCGCGGCGGCCGCGGCGGGACCATGGTGCGCGTCGAAGTCGAAGTCGAAGCCGGTGCGGAAGACCGCGCGCGGCGCTTCGTCGACCTGCTGGTGGCGATGGGCGGGCTCGAGCCGGCCGTGACGTCGAAGTTCCAGGCGGCGCTGGCGCTCACGGGGCAGGCGCCCACGCCGAAATCGCCCGCGCTCGGGCCCACCGCGCTCACCCCGTCGATGACCTCCGCCGAGGCGGCCTACGCGATCCTGCGCAAGCACTTCGGCGTGTTCCTGGTCCGCGAACCGGGCACGCGCCTGGGCGAGGACATCGAGGAGCTGCACGACATGCGCGTGGCCGCGCGACGCCTGCGCGCGGCCATGAGCGCCTTCCGGCCGTACCTGCCGCCGCGGTTCGACCGCTTCCGGCTGGAGCTCGGGTGGGTGGCGGGCGCGCTCGGCCTGGTGCGCGACCTGGATGTGCAAATCGAACGGATGGCCGAGTGGCGCGAGGGCTTCGACGAATCGCACGCGCACGCGCTGGACGGCATCGAGCAGATCCTGGAGCACCGTCGCGGCCGCGGGCGCGCGCGCATGCTCGCGGTCCTCGATTCGCGGCGATACGCGCTCTTCGTCGAACGGTTCGGGGCGGCGCTGCTCCTGGGGCCGCCGCACGGCTTCGCGGCCGGCGCCGTGCCCGCGCTCGAAGCCGGGCCGCGGCTCGTCGAACGGCGCTACCGGCGGGTGCGGAAGCTCGGCGACGCCATCACGCCGGCATCCCCGGCCATCGAATATCACACCCTGCGCATCGATGCGAAGAAGCTGCGTTACGCGCTCGAGTTCTTCGGACCGCTGTATGGCAAACAGGCGATCGAATTCAGCGCGCGCGTGACGGCGCTGCAGGATGTGCTCGGGCTGCACCAGGACGCGGAGGTCGCGACGGACCTCTTGTCAGAACTCGCCGAGACGGACGGCCGCAAGCTGGGGCCGGCGACCCTCATGGCCATGGGCGCCATCGCCGAGCGCTACCGGCAGCATGCGGCCGAGCTGCGCGGGCAGTTCCCGGCGGTCTATTCGCCCCTCAAGGGACGCGATTGGCGAGCGTTGCGGATGCTAATGGAAAGCAGAATAGGCGAAAGTCGGAACGTTAATTAGGCACGCCCTCAGACAACCCTGACGCGGTGCCGATGTTCCCGATATGGAGAGCTATATCGACGCTGGCGAACGGTTCGTCCTCGTTCGGACGTCCTTCAAACCGCCGCAGCAGGTCCAGGCGTTGGCGCTGCGCGTCGATGGGTCGCTGATCGCCTTCGAGAGCGCCGCCGCCGACTTCGGCGCGGAATCCGAGCCGGCGCGCGCCGTCGTGCTGCGAGGCGACAACAAGTACATCGCCGCGGGCGACCTGACGGCGGGCCCCGGCGGCGAGGCAGTGCTCCAGCTGACGAGCGCCTGGCAGGTGATGAACCGGCGGCGGAATTCGCGCTACGCCACACGCATGGCCGCGACGGTGATCTGCCTCGAAAGCCACGCCAGCCAGCAGGGACGGGTGCTGGACGTTTCGCACGGCGGGCTGCGGGTCGAACTCCCGGTCCAGCCCGGGCCGGGCTCGCTCCTCATCAAGCTGAACTGGCAACGCAAGGCCGTGCTCCTGCCGGCGGCGGTTGCCGGCTGGGATGACACGGACGATGGCGGACAGCTGCGCGTGAAGTTCGGCGAGTTGGACCCGGAACAGCGCCGCTTCATCGATGAGCTGATCGAATTCCTCGCGACCGAGGCCCGCGCGGCCTGATCACCGCTGGTTACGCACACAGGGAACGGGCCGGGGAGTGATTCCCCGGCCCGTTCTTTTTCGGTCCCCGGCCAGTGGCCGTGGATTAGCGTTCGTTGCGGCGGCGCGTTGCCGCGGCGCCGGCGAGGCCGAGGGCCGCGAGCAGCAGACCGCCGGCCACCACCAGGCCCGCCTGGTCGGACGAGGCCCGGCCGGTGCCGGTGGACGGCGCTGCCGGGGTCTCGGCGCTTACGGCGGACTGGTTCGAGCCAGTCGCACCGGACGTTGAGCCGTTGCCGGCAGCCGCGCCGCCATTGGAGGCGGAGCCGCCGAGGCTGCTATCGCTGACGGCGGACATGCCGCCGTTCGTGGCGTTCGGATCGCCCAGGCTGCTGTCGCTGACGGCGGACGTGCCGCCGTTCGTGGGCGAGCCGCCGAGGCTGCTATCGCTGACGGCCGAGGTGCCGCCATTCGTGGGAACCTCGCCGGTTGTCCCGGTGCCGGTCGTGCCGGTGTTCGAGATCGCCTGGGGCGTCATCGTCGCGGGCACTTCGGTCGTGGTCGCCGTGGCCGTCGCCGTCTCCGTCGCGGTCGGCGTAAGGGTGGCCGGCGACGTGGCGGTAGCGGTCTCGGTGGCCGTCGGCGTCATCGTCGCGGTCTCAGTGGCCGTGACGGTGGCGGTCGGCGTCATCGTCGTGGTCTCAGTGGCCGTGACGGTGGGGGTCGGCGTGAGCGTGGACGGCGCCGTGGCCGTCGCGGTCGCGGTCTCCGTCGGCGTCATCGTCGCGGTCTCGGTGGCCGTGACGGTGGCGGTCGGCGTGAGCGTGGACGGCGCGGTGGCCGTCGCGGTCGCGGTCTCCGTCGGCGTGACCGTGCCGCCCGGCGTCGCCGTCTCGGTGGCCGTGGCCGAAGCCGTCGGCGTCATCGTCGCGGTCTCCGTCGGGGTGACGGTGGCGCTGGCGGTGGCCGTCGCGGTGCCGGTTTCGGTCGCCGTCACGGAAGCGGTGGGCGTTTCCGTGGCCGTCGCCGAGGCCGTGGCCGTCTCAGTCATCGTGGCCGAAGCGGTGGCCGTGGCGGTCTCCGTCACGGTGCCGCCGGGGGTACCGGTCGGGCATGGCTCGCTCGGGTCATCACGGTGGAAGGCAGCGTTGTCGCTGGCGTGCATGTCGGCGGAATCGCCTTCGTGCCAGCCCTCTTTTTGGATGAGGGACTTCCTCCAGCCGCGCTCGAAGGTGTCGCTGCCGTCGTCGCCCCACGGGCCGCGCGGCGGCCAGAACTGTTGGCCGCGGACGCAGCCGGCGCCTTCGCTCTCTTCGCCGCCGCCATTCGCACGGGCGGGGAGGGTAAAGGTCAGCAGGATGATGGCTGCTCCGAGCGCGAGCAGCGGCACCAATTTCCAGCTGGTGGATAAGAGGCCTCGGTCCCGTTGGATCACACATAACCCCCTGTCCTGCGCCGGTTGGATTAGGTGAATGAGGCACAGGTCGAAAGTCACCGTATCGAGGGCACGCGCGCAACGCGGCGAGCACACGCGCGGCAACCGTTGCGTGGGCGTGTCAGTGGTTCGAAGGGAAAGAGCCCCCCGGCGGCGGGCCAAACCGGGGGCGAACCGGACACTAAGCCCCGGGTTCTGTATCCTCCGGAGTCGGGCATCCGGCCCGCCGCCGGGGCGTCCCGGCCCAACGGAAATCGATTCTTCGGAGCTGAGCATGAGCGTCCTGGTCGACGAGAACACGCGGTTGCTGGTGCAGGGCATCGGCACCGAAGGCGCCAATCACATGCGCCGCTCCATCGCCTACGGAACGAACGTCGTGGCGGCCATCCACCCCCGCCGCGGCGGCGAACAGCAGGACGGCGTGCCCATCTGGACGACCGTCGACGCGGCCGTGCGCGAGACTGGCGCGAACGTCAGCATCATCTTCGTCCCGGCCCCCGGCGCGGCGGACGCGATCCTCGAAGCGCACGCGGCCGGCATCCCCCTCGTCGTCTGCATCACCGAGGGCATCCCGGTGATGGACATGGTGAAGGTGAAGGCGGCGCTCGCGGGTTCGAAGACGGTGCTCATCGGGCCGAACTGCCCGGGCGTCATCACCCCCGGGACGAAGACGCGCGTGGGCATCATGCCCGGCGACGTGTTCCTGCCGGGCAATGTCGGCGTCGTCAGCCGCTCGGGCACGCTCGTGTACGAAGTGGTCGCGCAGCTGACGAAGGAAGGCATCGGCCAGAGCACGTGCATCGGCGTCGGCGGCGACCCGATCATCGGCACGCGCCAGATCGAGGCGATTCGCATGCTGAATGAGGACGCCGGCACGAAGGCGATCGTCATGGTCGGCGAAATCGGCGGTTCGGCCGAGCAGGAAGCGGCGGCCTACATCAAGGAGTACGTGAAGAAGCCCGTGGTGGCGTTCATCGCCGGGGCGACGGCACCTCCGGGGCGGCGCATGGGCCACGCCGGCGCGATCATCAGCGGCGAGGACGGCAAGGCCGAGAACAAGAAGGCCGCCCTGCGCGCCGCCGGCGCCTACGTCAGCGATTCGCCCGCCGAGATCGGGGCCACCATGAAGCGGGCGTTGCAGGAGCGCGGCCTCTAATCAAAGGTCCATCCTGCCCTGTGTTTGTTCATCGAACGTGCCACCCTGCGGGGTGGCACGTTTCGTATGGTAGGAGCATCACAGCCGCGGGAGGCCCCATGCCGGAGCACATCTATAAGAAGGTCGAACTCGTCGGATCCTCGAAGGACGGGATCGAAGATGCGATCGAAGGCGCCATCGCCCGCGCCGCCGAGACGCTGCGCAACCTGGACTGGTTCGAGGTCAAGGAGATTCGCGGCAACATCAAGGACGGCAAGCCCGAGTACTACCAGGTGACGCTCGCGGTCGGCTTCCGCGTGATGGACGCCGAGGACATGCAGAAGGGCTGATCCGAAGGTCGCGCGCCGCAGGCATGGCATATGTGGCGGCGCGCCGTACCATCGCGGTATGGAACTTCGCTTCGCCCATCCGTACCAGCCCGCCGCGGCGGTGTCCGCATGACCGCGCGCGAGGATGCCGCCCGTGCGATGGCGTTCTTCGAAGCGAGCGACGACATCGCGCTGTTGCACCAGGTGATCGCGGAGATCGCGCCGCGGGCGAGGCGGATGGTCGGCCAGATCCTCGCGAAGGGGACCGAGGACGCCATCCCGCCCCCGGCCGACCTGCGCCCCGCGCGCATCGCCGCTTCGAAGGAGGAGGCGATGCGCACGGTGAAGGCGGTGAACGACTTCGCGCTACTCCAGGTCATCGCGCGGACCGCCGGGCGGCGCGTCGAGGCGATCGAAATCGCGGCCTCCGCCGACTTCGCCGAGGGGACGCGCGTCCGTGTCCCGGAGCGGGCGAAACACCCGCGCACCGGCCCGTTCCAGGATGGCACCGTGGAAGAGACCGGCACGCAGCTGACGGTGCTGCTCGATAGCGGCGAAACGTGGAGTGGGCCGCCGAGCCTGGCACGCCTGGTGGGCGCGCCGGGCTGACGCATCAGGCGGTCACGGTGTTGCGAAGCACGCCCACGCCCGCGACTTCGACCTCGACCACGTCGCCGGGCTTCAGGCCCTGGGGCTCGCCCGGGGTGCCCGTGTAGATGATGTCACCGGGCTCGAGCGTCATCACCGCGCTCACCAGCCGGACGATCTCCGGGATGTCGCGGATGAGCTCGTTGGAGATGGCGTGCTGGGCGAGTTCGCCGTTCACGCGCGTCGTCAGCTCGATGGCGTCGTACTGGAGCCCCGTCGCGATGGCCGGGCCAAACACGCCGAAGGTATCGCTGCCCTTGGCACGCCACCATTGACCGTCGGCCCGCTGCCATTCGCGGGCGGAGACGTCGTTGCCGCAGGTGTAGCCGAAGATGGCGGCGAGGCCCTCCTCGCGCGTCGCGGCTTTCACCCGCCGCCCGATGACGATGACGATCTCGCCCTCGGGGTCGACGCGGCCGGCCCCGGCGGGAAGGACGATGGGGTCGCCATCGCCGGCGATGGAGCCAAGGGGTTTGAAGAAGAGCGTCGGCGGGTCGGGCACGGGACGGCCGTTGAGGTGGCTCGCGTAGTTGAGGCCGACGCAGACGATGTTCTTCGGCTCCGTCGGCGGCAACAGGCGCACGGCCGCCAGCGGGAGCTGCTCGCCGGTGCGTTCGGTGCGCTCCCAGAAGGGCTCCTTGATGCCGTGAATGGTCTCACCCTCGAGCAGGCCGGCCCCGCGGGTGCCGCCGGGGCGTTCGAAGCGCACGTACGTTGGCATGGTTCCACCTCCGGCCGGAGTGTACGGGCTGGGGCCGCGAATGCGGAATGCGGCCGCGAAGATGAGGGTTGCGAGCGGCGGGCGTACAGTCAGTGCGTGACAGATGCAGTGGAACAGGTGCGGGCTGCGTTCGCGGCCCGCTATGGGCGCCCGCCGGCGGTGGTCGCGGTCGCGCCCGGGCGCGTGAACCTCATCGGCGAACACACCGACTATTCGGGCCTGCCAGTGTTGCCCATCGCCATCGAACGGCGATTGCTGGTGGCCTGTGCACCGAATGACGCGGCAGCGGTGGTGCACGTGGCCTCGGAGCGCTTCGATCCGCCAGCGGAAGTGGTTCGCGGGATCGCGAACGCACCCGTGCACGCGCCCTGGCACCGGTACGTGTCGGGCGTGGTCGCGCAGGTCGAGGGCGTATCCGATGGCGTGGGCGCGGACGTGCTCGTCGGCGGCGACCTGCCCGCCGCGAGCGGCCTGAGCTCCTCCGCCGCGCTCTCCGTGGGGTTGCTCGCGGCGCTTGGCGCGGCCTGGGGCGAGCCCCTCGACCGCGAGACGCTGGTCGCCCGCGCGATCGTCGCGGACCGCGCATCCGGGGCCGAGACGGGCGGCATGGACCAGGCCGCGACCGTGTTCGCGCAGGCCGGGCACGCGCTGCGCATCGACTTCGAGCCGCCGGCCCGGCGCAGCGTCGCCATCCCGCCCGGCCTCGCGTTCGTGGTCGCGAACTCGGGCGCCGAAGCCCCCAAGGGCGGCGCCGCGCGCGAGGCCTATAACGAACGCGTCGTGGGCGCGCGCATCGCCGCCGCCATGCTGGCCGACCAGATCGGCGTGGATTTGACCAACCCGCCGCGGCTGGGCGAAATCGCCGGCGTCGACGTGGTCGATATCCTCGTGGACGAACTGCCCGAGAAGATTTCGCCGGTGGAGGTGTCGCGCACGGGCGCGGCCGGGCTGGAGCAGCTCGTGCAGCTCACGGCGACGCGCTTCGACCACATGCGGAAGGTGCCCGTGCGCAAGCTCGCGCGGCACATCCTCTCGGAGGCGGTGCGCGTCGATGAGGCCGAGGCCGCGCTCGCCGCCGGCGACCTTGCGCGCTTCGGCAAGCTGCTCGACGCATCCCACGAGAGCCTGCGCGCGGATTTCGGCTGCAGCACGCCCGAGTTGGACGCCCTGTGCAAGGCGATGCGCGGCGCCGGCGCGCTCGGTGCGCGGCTCACGGGCGCGGGCTTCGGCGGGTACGCCCTCGCGGCGGTACCGCCGGAGCAGGTCGAGAGCGTCATCGCCGCCGCGATCGCGTCCACCGGCGGCCCCGCCTTCGAAGTCCACGCGAGCGACGGCCTGGAGGTCGTGTGATCGAGCGCGCCGTGCTGTTTGCGGCGGGTCGCGGCGCGCGCCTCGGCGACATCACCGCCACGACGCCCAAGCCGTTGCTCGCGGTCGGTGGCCGGCCCGTGATCGTGCGCGCGCTCGACGGGTTCGCGCGCGCCGGCATCCGCGAGGTCGTGGTCGTGACGGGCTACCTCGGCGACCATGTCGAGGCCGAGCTCGGCAACGGCGCGGCCTGCGGCATGCGGCTTTCGTACGTGCGGCAGACGGCCCCGGACGGCACGGCGAAGGCCCTCCTGCTGGCGCGGGATGCCCTCGGCGAAGGGCCGTTCGCGTGGGCGTGGGCGGACATTGTCGTGCCGCTGGAGACGTACCGCGCGGTCGTTCGGGCAGCGGCGCTCGCGGACGGCGCACTGGCCGTGAACGAGGTCGATGACCCCGCGGAGGGTGCCGCCGTGTACGTCGCGGACGGCCTCGTCAGCCGCATCGTCGAGAAGCCCGCGCCGGGGACTTCGTCCACGCGCTGGAACAACGCGGGCATCGGCGTGCTCGGGCCCGCGATCTGGGAGCATGTGGCCGCGCTGGAACCATCCGCGCGCGGCGAGTACGAACTGCCGCGGGCGATCGCGGCGATGGTCGCGGCCGGCGCACGGCTGCGCGCGGTCCCGGTCGAAGGGCCGTGGTCGGACATCGGGACACCTGCTTCGCTGGCGGCGGCGCGGGAGCACTACGCACGGAGGGGTGCATGACTGAGCTGCCCTGGGGGCTCGAATTCGCGGCGGAGGCCGACGCGGGGCTGGAGGTTCGCCACGCGTTTGACGCGCTGACCGCGAGGCTCGCCGTCTCCGTGACGAACACCACGGGCGCCGAGGCCGCGCCGCGCCGCATCCGATTGACCGGGAAGCTGGACCTGCCCGCGGCGGGCGGCCACGCCTGGGTGCAGGGCCGCTACATGCAGACGGACGCCTTCGTGCACGCGTTCGGCGAGCCCGTGCCGGAGGGGTACACCGGCGACGGCGTGCGCACCGCCGATGGCACGCGCCGTTACATCAGCCGCGAGATGGTGGCGCTTTCGCTCCCCGTGCGGGCGACGCCCGCGTTCGTGGCCGGCAGCCTCCGCGGCGACCGCTTCTTCCTCGATATCGACGTGGAGCTGGACGAAGAGGAGACGAGCCTGCGAACGCTGTCGCTCGTGTTCGACGTCACCGGCGTGCGCATCGCGCCGGGTGAGACGCTCGAGCTCCAGCCGGTGCTGCTCTCCGAAGGGCGCGGCGTGCAGGCGCTGGCCGAGATGTACGCGGACGAAGTGGCCACCGAGATGGGCGCGCGCGTGCCGGACCACGTCCCCACGGCGTGGTGCAGCTGGTACCAGTTCTACGACCGCGTGACCGAGGAGGACGTGCTCCGCAACCTCGACGCCATGCGCGCGAGTGGCCACCCGGCCGAGTTCGTGCAGATCGATGACGGCTACCAGCCCGCGACGGGCGACTGGCTGCGCCCCAACGCGAAGTTCCCCTCACCGCTGGGCGACCTCGCCGAACGGATTCGCGAAGCAGGGTACCGGCCCGGGATCTGGCTGGCGCCCTTGGTGCTGAACGAACGCAGCGAAGTGCTCGCCAGCCACCCGGAGATCGCGCTGCGCGGGGCGGACGGCGAGATCCTGTTCGTCGATACCTGGCTCGGGCGATGCGCTGTCGTGGACTGCACGCACCCGCAGGGCGAGGCGTTCCTGCGCGGCGTCGTCGGCACTATGGCGAAGGGCTTCCGCTTCGAGTACCTGAAGCTGGACGCGCTGGCCTACGCCGCGCAGCCGGCCGACCGCGTACGCTACCACCAGCCGGGCACGACGGCGGCCGGCAACCTCCGGCGCGGGCTCGAAATCATGCGCGACGCCGCCGGCGAGAAGGTGTTCCTGCTCGGCTGCACCTGCCACTTCCTCCCCGCCGTGGGCCTCGTCGATGGCATGCGCGTGGGGCCCGACGTGAAGGCGCTCTGGAACGACGGCACGAACCCCTCGGTTCGCCACGCCATGCGCATGACGCTCGCGCGGCACTGGATGCACGGCCGCTGGTGGGCGAACGACCCCGACTGCCTCATCGTGCGGACCGACGACACGGCGCTGAGCGACGCCGAGACGCGCTTCCTTGCGACGGGGATCGCGCTCAGCGGCGGCATGGTCGTGGCCACCGATGACCTGCCCGCGCTGCCGGCCGAACGGCGGGCGATGGCGCTCACGCTGTTCCCGCCCACGGGGGTCGCCGCGCATCCGTACGACACGGGCGAGGGCCCCATCTCGAGCACGTGGCGCGCGAATCTCGGCGAGGGCCGCTCCCTCGTGGGCGTGCTCAACTGGGGCGAAACCAGCCGCTGGGTCGTGACGCAGGAGCTGCTCGCGCCCGGCGAGGTCGCCTTCGACGTCTGGAACGCGCGGCTCGTGGGCATGGGCGACCTGCTCGTGCGGCCCCACGAGGGGCTACTGCTTCAGATCACGGCCACCGGCCAGGCGCCGCGTGTCGTCGGCGATAGCGGCAGCCTCACGGGGAAGGACCTTTTCGTGCGGCAGGTGAGCGGCCGCGTGCAGGTTCGCAACGACGCGGACCGCCCGCGAGTGATCGCGATCGAGGCGCGCGGGCAGCGGTTCGAGGTCGACCTCGCGCCCGGCGAGATGCGCTGGTACGACTGACATGCCGGACATGCGGAAGTGCACGCGCTGCGGGACGGAGTATCCCCTGGGCACGCTCTGCCCCGTCTGCTACGACCTCTCGCCGGGGCACCCGCCGACGAAGCCGCGGCCCGGCGATGGCGGCCCCGCGCCGGAATCCGGCCGGGGGCTCGCTGGTTGAGAGTCTTTATGCCGTGCATACTGCGGGCATGGTCGCGCCGGCGTCGATCGCCGACCTTCGCCGAATCCCCTATTTCGACGCGCTGACGGACGCGACGGCCGCCGCATTCGCAAAGGAGCTCGCGGTGCGGACGTTCGGGCCGCGCGAGCTCCTCTTCTCCATGGGCGACCGTACCGAAGGCTTCTTCTTCCTGCGGTCGGGGAAGGCGCGCATTTTTCGCACGGGCCCGGACGGCCGCGAACAGGTGCTGCGGCTGGTGGCGCCGGGCGACACCTTCGGCGAGGTGCCCGCGCTCGATGGCGGGGCGTCGCCGGCGTCGGTGGAATCGCTGGAAGCCTGCGAGGTGATCCTCATCCCGGCCGAGCGGTTCACGCGGCTGGTACTCGCGAACCCGGCCGTGGGCCTGTCGATGCTCGCGCGGTTCGCCCGCCGCCTGCGCGGCTTCACGGAGCTGGTCGAGCAGCTCAGCCTCCAGACGGTGCCCAGCCGCCTCGCGCGATACCTCTTTCAGACGGCGCGCGAGGAAGGCATCGAGACGCCCGACGGGGTGGTCATCGGGCGCGAACTGACGATGCAGGACCTCGCGGCCGTCGTCGGCTCGGTGCGCGAGGTCGTGAGCCGCACGATGCGCACCTTCGAGCAGGACGGCATCGTCGAGGTGCGGCGCAAGGAGATCGTCGTGCGCGACATCGAGGCGCTGCGGCGATTGCTCTAAGGCACGGGCGGCAGCCCGAGGACTTCGCGGGCGGAGGCGCTCAACATCTCCGGGTGCCACGGCGGCAGCTCCGCGAACTCGACGTGGATTTCGCTGCTGGGAAACGAGCGCCGGAGCACCGTGAGCGCGTCCTGGAGGATGGCCGGGCCCATCGGGCAGGAATCCGACGTCGTCGTCATCGCGACCTCGATGTAGCGCGGGCCGCATTCGATCGCGTAGATGAGGCCGAGCGACACGACATCGATCCCAAGTTCCGGGTCGAAGACGTGGCGAAGGGCGGCGGAGACGGTCGCGGGATTCGGCATCATTGCACCACCGGCGTGCGCGACGGGACGTCGCGGCTGGATGTCTTCGGCAGGAGGGTGTGGGCGAGCCCCGCGCAGTGCAGGACGGCGCTCAGCGCGAGCAGGACACCCCCGGCGTGGAGGCCGAGCATGCTCCCGGCGAGGGCGGCGACGGCCAGCCAGGCCACCGAGAAGGCGTGGCTCGCGAGCGCGATGGTGGCCAGCGTCTCGCTATAGATGTCGCCGACGACGGGGACGGGCGCGATGCCGACGCGCGGCCGGTAGCGGTGGTACCACAGCAGGAAGGGGAGGATTTTGAAGCTGTTGCCGATCATCGCGCAGCCCATCCAGCCGCCGATGCCCACGATGCCGTAGGCCAGCAGCACGCGCGCGGGCTCGCCGCCGGGCGCGACCGGTTCGCCAATCGCGGCGAGCAGCCCGAGCACAACCGTCGCGGCGAGGAAACTGATGGAGACGAACGTACCCCGGCCCTGGATATCGAGACGGCGCTTGGAGCGGGCGCGCATCAGCCGGACGAGTTCGAACGATGCGGCCGAGGGCCCGGCGGCGAGCATGAGCGCCAGCACCACGCGCACCGGCCACGGCGGGTCGAACGCCATCGCGAGCGCGAAGACGGCGGTGGCGGCGGCCGTGCCATAGAGGATGGCGGTGCCGTGCCGGGGCTTCGCCTTCGCCACATTGAACATGGGGACGAGCTGGAACGACACGCCCATGAGCGTCAGCGCCAGCCAGCCCGCGAGCCCGGCGTGGGCGTGCGCCGCGAGCCGCCCGAGCGTGATCGGGAACCATGCCTGGCTCACCGCGAGCGCGTACGTCAGGCCGATTCCACCGGTCACGGCCAGCCAGGAGAGCCCGAGCCCGGCGCCGAGCCGGGGCAGGCTGGCATTCGCGGACGTCAGCAACGCGTGCGCAAGGTTCGCGGCGAACAGCGCGAAGGAGAGGATCACCAGGCTACCGGCGATGGGCATCACGTCCGTTCGCCAGCCTTCGACGGCCCATGTGAAGAGCGCGACGGCACCGACATGGAGCACGAGCTGGGCGCGGGCGAGCGGCTCGGAGAGGAGGCGGCCGCCGATGACCGCCGCGCCGAGCTGGTAGAGCGCGCCCATCATCAGGGTGGTGACCCAGCCGAGGACGAGCGCGTGCGTGATGGCGACGGTGTGGGGCGCGTTGATCGCCGCGAAGGTGTCATCGCCGGCCGTGGCGATGAGCATGCCCGCGGCGACGAGGCCGAGGGGCGCCAGCAACAGGAAGGGCGCGACGAGGCCGAGCGGCGGGCTGTTCGCGGGAGCGACGCGCGCCGTCATGACACGTGCCGGATCGTCAGCAGGAAATCCTCGGCCTGCTCGACGAAATCCCACTCGAAGCCCCGCCGTTCCAGCTCCGGGTAGAGCAGGAACGGCTCGCGGTCCATGAGAACGGCCAGCTCGGAGCCGTTTTCGAGCGAGGCGAGGGCGGCAAGGATGCGGACCATGGGCTCCGGCGGCTGGAGCCCACGGTTATCGAGCTGTTGCTGTGCCATGACCCAAGGATCGTACCGCACGGAAAATGCGGGACAGGACAAAAGTCACTAGGAAGCGCGTGTTTGGGCTTAACGCTCCTGGAATAGCTGCCCCGCCTGCATCACCTTGTCGACGCGGATGAGGACGGCGACGCCCTTGCGGTCCGGGTCGCGATCGAGCTCGGCCTTCGGCGTGCGAGCCATGATGCCCTCGCGCACGGGGCCATCCGTGAGGAGCTGGACGGCGCCGAAATACTTCCACGCCTGGCGCTTCGCGGGATTGCGATAGAGGAGGCAGACCTGCGCGTTCTCCTCGAGGTTGCTCTGGGTCGTGCCGTGGGCGCGTTCCCACCACGCGAGGTGATCCTTGTCCCACACGATGACGCTGCCCTTGTAGGCGAGGTCCGGCATGCCGGCGGCGCCGCTGGTGGCAACGATGACGGGGAGGCCGTCGGCGAGTGCGGTTTCGAGCGCCTGGCGCATTTCGTCGTTCAGATCAATCACGAAGCAGTCATCCTCGGCCCGCGGCTTCCGAAGCGTAGGCGGGCATGATTTGGTAGCCACGATTCTACCGGCAATGGCCCCTATGTTGCGGTGCTGTACGGGCCGGGACAAAATGCCGCACGGCGCGCGGCTGGCGCCCCGGAGGGAAGCGTGGCCGGAGCACTCGCGGGCATCCGCGTGGTCGAGTGTGCCGAGGGGGTGGCCGGGCCCTATTGCGGCAAGCTGCTCGCGGGCCTCGGCGCCGAGGTGCTGAAGCTCGAACCGGCGGCGGGAGACCGCACGCGCCGCGAAGGGCCGTTCCCCGGCGACGTTCCGCACGCCGAAAAGAGCGGCCTCTTCCTGCACCTCAATGCGGGGAAGCGAAGTGCCGTGGTCGATGCCGCCCTCCCGCCACCATCGCTGCTCGCGGACGCCGACGTGCTCATCCTGGCGATGCGCCCGGTGGAGTTGAAGGCGCGCGGCATCGACCTGGACGCGCTTCGGCGTGCGTACCCGGCGCTGGTGGTGGTGAGCGTCACGCCGTTCGGGCTGACGGGGCCGTACGCGGACTACCTCGGGAACGAAATCATCGCGTACGCCCTGGGCGGCTACATGATGCTCACGGGCTCACCCGGCCGCGAGCCGCTGAAGTCGTACGGCTGGCTCGTGGAGTACGAAGCGGGGGCGCACGCCGCGGTAGGCACGCTCGCCGCCCTGGCCGCGCGCGACCGTTCGGGCCAGGGCCAGGTCGTGGACGTCTCCGCGATGGAGGCGGGCACGTTCATGCTCGGCGCGGTCGAGCAACGGGCGCACTTCTATGGGCAGATCATCCGGCGCAATGGCACGCGTCTCCTCGGGTTCCCGCCGGAACAGCCGTACCCATCGACCATCCGGCCCTGCCGCGACGGGTTCGTGCACTGCCACGCGAACAACCGCCACCGGGACATGCTGGGCATGCTCATCCCCAACCCGCGGCTGCTGGAGCCCGACCTGATCGCCAGGATGCTCGGCCACGCCGACGAAATCGACGCGATCATGGACGACTGGCTGGCCGTTCGCGACCGGCGCGACATCGTGGCGTCGGCGCAGGAGCTGCGGCTGCCCTTCACGGAGGTGCTCGAGCCCGGCGAGGTCATGGCCGAGGCCCACCATCGCGAGCGCGGCAGCTTCGTCACGGTCGAACACCCGGCGGCGGGCGCGGTCCTGCAGGCGGGCGCGCCCATCCGCATGGGTGCGACGCCGTGGGTCACGGGCCCGGCGCCCCTGCTGGGCAGTTCCGAGCCACGCTTCGTGGGCGAACGTGCGACGCCGGCGGCGGCGGCCCCGGGCAGCCGCGCGAAGCCGCTGGCGGGCTTCCGCGTCATCGACTTCACGAACGCGGTGGCGGGTCCCATCGCGGGGTTCATCCTCGCGGACCTGGGCGCGGACGTGATCAAGGTAGAGGCGCCGAGCGCCCGCGTGCTGAATGCAGCCGGGACCGCGCCGCTGAAGGAAGGCGGCGAGGACAAGAGCTACAACCGCGTGATGCTCTACAACGAACTGAACCATGGGAAGCGCGGCATCAGCCTCGATGTCGCCCACCCGGCGGGGCGTGCGGCCTTCCTGCGGCTGGCGGCGAAGTCGGACGTTGTGGTGCAAAACTTCGCGCCCCGCGTGATGGGCAACCTTGGCATCGATTACGAGAACCTGAAGGCGGTGAACCCGGGGATCGTCATGCTTTCGATGCCCGCGTTCGGCCTCAGCGGGCCATACCGGGACCGCATCGCCTATGGCCCGGGCGTCGATGCCATGAGCGGACTCTCGCACCTCTCCGGCTACGCGGACGGCACGCCGATGAAGCCGGGCAACTTCTTCTGCGACCAGAACGCCGGTGTCCACGCCGCATTCGCGGCGCTGGCGGCGCTGCGGCATCGGAACCTGACGGGCGAGGGCCAGCACATCGAGCTGGCGATGATCGAAGGCGAATTCCAGGTGCTCGGCGACGCCTACATCGACTACGCGATGAACGGCCGGGAGCGGCGCCGGCAGGGGAATCGCCACAACTGGATGGCGCCGCACGGTGTGTTTCCCTGTGCCGGGGAGGATGCGTGGGTTGCCATCGCCGTCGAGGACGACGCGCAGTTCGCGGCGCTCTGCGGTGTCATTGGCCGGCCGGAGCTCGCGACCGACCCGCGTTTCGCGACGCAGCAGGCGCGGCACGCGAACCAGGACGCGCTCTCGGACCCGATCGCGGCCTGGACGCGCGGGCACACGCATTATGACGCGCAGGCGGTGCTCCAGGCGGCGGGCGTCCCGGCCGGCGCGGTCCTGCATTCCGGTGAGCTGCTGCGGGACCCGCATGTGCTGGCGCGCCACGGGTTCGAATACGTCGAGGTCCCGAACGCCGGGCCGGCGCCATACCCGCGGGTTGCGTTCACGCTGAGCGGAACGCCCGTGCCCATCGTGAAGGCGGCACCGGGGTTCGCCGAGGACAACGACGCCATCTTCGGAGACCTGCTGGGGATGAACGCGGCCGAGATCGCCGCCATGGAAGCCGCCGGGACGACGTCACGCCTGCCCACCGGCCAGGCCCACTGAAGGAGAACGGCATGTCGAAGGTGTTGGTCGAGGCCGCCGGCGCGGTGCGAACGGTGACGCTGAATCGCGCGGAGAAGCGGAACGCGCTCGACCCGGAGATGCTTTCGCTGCTGACCGCGGCATTCCGCGTCGAACCGCCGGCCGAGGAGCGCGTCACCGTCATCCGTTCGACGGGGACGGTGTTCTGCGCCGGGCTGGACCTGCGTGAGCGGCTGGGAACGCTCGATCAGCCGGGCGCGAGCTCGATCGAGGACGTGCTCCACGCCATCGAGATGTACCCGCTGCCGGTCGTCGGCGTCGTGCAGGGCGATGCCATCGCGGGCGGGAACGAGCTGGCGATGCACTGCGACCTGGTGGTGGCCTCCACCGCGGCGCGTTTCGGGATGTCGCTCGCGCAGGTCGGGCTCGCGCCGACGTGGTTCCTCGCGAAGAAGCTGCTCGAAGTCGCGGGACCGGTCGCTTCGCGCGAGATCCTCCTCCTCGGGGACCCGCTGCCGGCCGAGCGCATGCACGCGCTGGGGATCATCTCGCGCGTGGCCGCCCCGGCGGACCTTGAGACGGCCGCCGCCGCCGTCATCGATCGGCTGGTGGCGAACGCGCCGCTTTCGCTGCGGGCGATGAAGGCGCTGCTGGTTCGGGAGATGGCGTTCCGCGATGGCATCGCCCACGGGGATGTGGACGAGCTGGTCGAGGCGGCACGGCGCAGCAGCGATTCGCGCGAGGGCATCACGGCGCGGCTGGAGAAGCGCGCACCGCGGTTCACCGGCGCGTAGCTACTGCTGCGACTGCCACTCCGCGGCGTCGAAGTAGTCGCGCCAGGCGGCGATTTTGCCGTCGCGCACTTCGAACACGCCCATCACGCGCAGTTCGATGACCTTGTCGCCGTGGCCGAAGCGATCGATGCGCTCGTTGAGCACGACGTTGCCATCGACCGCCTGGTGGAGCACCTCCCAGCCCTTGCACTGGTAGCGCGAGGTGTACCCGGTGAGCACCTGGCGGACGGCGTCGCGGCCCTGGACCGCGCGCATCGGGATGTTGTGGTAGATGGCGTCGAGCGTGAAGTAGTCCGCGAGCGTCTCGGGGTTGGGGTGTTCGGTATCGAATTCGCGGATGAAGGCGGTGACGAGGGCGCCGGCGTCGGTCACGAGGGTCTCCTTAGGGCTGAGCGAGAATGGTGCGGCGGAGCAGGAGCATGGCGGTAGTGACGGCGCGGCGCTTGAGGGCGGCGCGGCCCTGGTTGATGTTGAGGCTCATCGTGCCCGTTTCGCCCCCGGGGCCGGCCACGCCGATGTGCACGAGCCCGGGCGGATGCCCATCCTGCGGGTCCGGGCCGGCGACGCCCGTGATGCCGATGCCGAAGTCCGTATCGAGCCGCGTGCGAGCGGCCTCGGCCATCGCGATGGCTGTCTCGGGCGAGATGACACCGAACTCCTCGATGATCTCCGCGGGCACGCCGCTTTCGACCTTGAAGTCGGTCCAGTACGTGACCATGCCGCCCTTGAAGTAGTCCGCCGCGCCGGAGACATCGGTGAGCGTGCTCGCGAGGAGACCGCCGGTGCACGACTCCATGGAGGCGAGCGTCTGGCGCTTTTCGGCGAAAAGGGCGCGGATGTGGCCTTCGAGGGTGTCTTCGTCCTTGCCCCAGATGGCCGTCCCGAAGATGCGCTCCAGCTCCTGTTCGACGGGCAGGATGCGGTGCCAGGCCTCCTCGCGGGTGGGTGCCTTCGCGCCGATGCGGATATGGACGCCGTCGCCGCGGGCATACGTCCCGACGCCGATGCCGGGCGTGACATAGAGGTGCTTCGCCATCGAATCGACGGTGCTTTCGCCCAGCCCGAGCGTCTTGATCGTGCGCGTGACCAGCACCTCGGCGGTCGAGCGGCGCTCGAGTTCGGGGCGCACCTCGTTCGTCCACATGTACTCCATCTCGGGCGGGACGCCGGGCATGGAGACGATGACGTGGCCATCCTTTTCGACCCACCAGCCGGGCGCGGTGCCCCTGGGGTTCAGCAGCGGCCGCGCGCTGGGGATGAGCCATGCCTGCTTCACGTTCTGTTCGGGCATGGCGGCCGCGCCGCGACGGCCGAACCAGGCGCGCAGGGCGGATTCGAGGTCCGGGTCGACGCGCGGCGTTTCGCCGAGGAGGGCGCAAATCCCCTCGCGGGTGAGGTCGTCCTCCGTGGGGCCGAGCCCGCCCGTGGTGATGATCACGTCCGAGCGGTCCCAGGCACGCTGGAAGGTCTCGGTGATGCGGCCGAGGTTGTCGCCGACGACCGTCTTCCAGTAGAGGTCGATACCGAGTTCGGGCAGCTGTTTGGCGAGGTGAGCGCTGTTGGTATCGATGATCTCACCGAGCAGGATCTCGGTGCCGATGGCGATGATTTCGGCTTTCACGGCGCCAGTGTACGGGAGCGGCGGGCCGCGGTGCGCGGCGGCGTTGCAGGAACGGCACGGCACGCTCGCAGCAGCCTCGCATGTGGATGTGTGGCGCGCCTTACGTAAAGAGGACGTGGTAGCATTCGAGGACTGACCACGCATTTTGGGGGTCCGCCATGGCTCGAGCGATGTGGACGGGGTCGATCAGCTTCGGACTGGTGAACGTGCCGGTGAAGCTCTATACGGCCGCGAAGAACCGGGATGTGCGCTTCAACCAGCTGCACGCCCCGGACCATTCCCGCGTGCAGATGAAGCGCTTCTGCGCCGACGAGCAGGTCGAAATCCCCTACGACGAGATCGTCAAGGGGATCGAGCGCGACGGAGAGTACGTCGTGATCACGGACGCGGAGATGGACGCGCTCGCCCCGGCGGTCACGCAGGGCATCGAGATCGAGGAGTTCGTGAACCTGGTCGATATCGACCCGGTGTACTTCGAGCACTCGTACTACCTGGCGCCGGAAAAGGGTGGGGCGAAGGCCTACGCGCTCCTGCGCGATGCGATGGAGCATTCGGGCAAGATCGCGCTCGGACGGGTGGTGCTGCGGCAGAAGCAGTACCTCGTGGCGGTGCGGCCCACCGGACGGGCACTCTCCATGGCCACGCTCTTCTTCCCCGACGAGGTCGTGTCCCAGGATGAAATCGACGGGCTCCCCAAGGACGACGTGGAAGCGACCGAGCGCGAGTTGAAGATGGCCCAGCAACTCATCGAGACCCTGACGGGCGAGTTCGAGCCGGAAAAGTTCCACGACGAGTACCGCGAGCAGCTCGAAGCGCTCATCGCCGAGAAGGCGGCCGGGAACGCGCCGGTGGAGCTGAAGCCCAAGACGGCCGCGCCCGCGAAGGTCACCGACCTGATGGCCGCCCTCGAAGCCAGCATCGCCGCCGCGAAGGACGCGAAAGAGCCCGCGAAGGGCCGCAAGACGGCGTGAGAGAGAAAAGAGAAAAGAGGAAAGAGAAACGGGACGAGATGGGAGCTAACGCGTAGGGCGTGGTTGGGGTATCCCGAGAGGGATGGAATCGTTCAATGGGAAGCTGGCGGTCGCGATTGCCGTGGCGCTGATGGCGTTCATCGTCACCGGGCTGGGCGTGGGCATCCACATCGCGACCAGTGACGGCCCGGCCGTGACCGCGACGCCCAAGGCGACCGCGACGGCCACGATGTCGCACTAATCGCGGCGGCGGCGGCGGGGCAACGGGCGGCGTTCGATGGCGGCGGACGACGGCGGAGTGCGATTCGGGCTGGCCACCGCCGGGGCAGCTGCCCGCGCGGAGTGCCGCTCGATCGCCCGCGCGCTGAAGGCCCAGCGCGCCCAGAGCACGCTATCGCCCACGGACTCGGTCGCGAGCAGCCGGCCGCCGAGCGCGGGCAGGTTCGCGGGCCCGCCTTCGAGCATCGGAAAGACCGTGCGCGCCGGGGCGTTCCCGACGAGCACCGGATGCACCATCAGGCTCACTTCATCGACGACTCCGGCGCGGAGCAGGGCCGCGTTCAGGGTGCCGCCGCTATCGACGCGCACGGTTTCGATGCGCATGTGGGCGCGGAGCTGCTCGAGCGCGTCGCGCAGGTCGACGTGCCCCGACCCGGTGATGATCGCCGTGATGGACTCGCTCGTGAGGTAGTCGATGTACTCGCGCGGGGTCTCCTGCGTGCAGAGCACCGCGCCGGCGCGAAAGGACGGCTGGCGGCGGAGGCTCGGCCAAGTCGTGATGCGCGCGCGGCTGTCGGGGACGACGAGCAGGGGGAGCTTGCGGTCGTAGGTGGGTTCCACCTCGAGATCGACGGGCTCGTCCGGGTCGAAGGCCGCGAGGATGGTGTCGCTCCCCGCGAGGATGGCGTCTTCGTGCCACCGTTCGGCGACGCCGTAGAACAGCCCGAGGTCGACCGGGAAGCCATCGATGCGGCCGTCGATGGAGACGGCGTTGTGGATGACGACGTAGGGCAGCGGCATCGCGGTCAGGCGGGTGCCGCGGCCGACTTCTTCCGTTCGATGACGGCATCGAGCTCGACGCGGAGGCGGTCGAGGACGGCGTCATAGGGGAAGGCGCCGAGCTCTTCCTCGCCGCGCTTGAGGTTCACGAAGTTCGGGGCGCACCAGAGGCCGAGGTCCGCGTCGTCGGTTTCACCGGGTCCGTTCACGCGGCAGCCCATGACGGCGATGGTGACGTCGTACGCCTTCGCGTAGGCCGACATCTCCTTCACCTTGAGCGCGAGGTCGATGAAGGCTTCGTTCTCCACGCGGCTGCAGCTGGGGCAGCTGATGATGTTCAGCCCGTGGTCCTGGAAGACGGGCACGGAGCGGAAACGCCCGGCCTCGATGTCGGCGATGATCTGGTTGCCGGCCTCGACTTCGCGCCACTTCTCGGCGAAGGGCAGCGTGAGCGACACGCGGATGGTGTCGCCGATGCCGCGCGAGAGGAGCTGCTCGAACGCGATGCGCGTCTTGAGGACGCCGTCGGGGAGCATGCCGGCCTCGGTCACGCCGAGGTGGAGGGGCACGTCGGGACGGATGGCGGCGAAGCGCGTGTTGCCTTCGATCACCTTGCGCGGGTCGCTGTCCTTCATCGAGACGACGTAGCGGGTGAAGCCGAGGTCGTCCAGGTAGCGGCAGTGCTCGAGCGCACTTTCGACCATCGCGGTGACGCCTTCGAGCTTCGGCTCATCGGCGCCTTCGAACTTCTCGGCGAGCGCCGGGTCCACGGAGCCGCAGTTCACGCCTATGCGCAGGGCGATGTCGTTGCGGGCGGCCGTTTCGGCGATGAAGGCGACCTTGTCGCGAGCGGACTTCTGCTTTTCGTGGTGGTAGAGGTGCCCGGGGTTGTACCGGACCTTGCTCACGTGCGGCGCGACCTGGGCGACCAGCCGGTAGTTCTCCTGGAGGTCGATGACGAGGTTCGCCTCGGGGACGCGCGCGCGGATCTCGGCGAGCGCTTCGACGTCCTTCGCGCTATCGATGGCGATGCGGACGAGCCCGGCCCCGGCGGCGTGGAGCATGCGGGCCTGGTTCGTGGTGGCCTCGATGTCCTGCGTGCGGGTGGCGCACATGGACTGGACGACGATGGGGTTGCCCCCGCCAATGGTGACCGAGCCGGCCCGCACCGGCCGCGAATTCGCGCGCTTCATGCAGGAAATATACCGCCGGGACGCGCAACGGGGTGTAAGCAGGGGAGTTCCCAGTTCCCGGTTGCCAGTTCCCAGGGGCGGCGCGCAACGGGCGTAGAATCCGGTGCGAGGGGTGTGCCATGCCTGTGCTGCCGCTGCTGGAGGCGGATTCGATCGAGATCACGACGCTGGTGGACAACCAGATCGATGCGCTGCTCGGTGGCGACGAGGAGGTGCGACGGCGGCCGTGGGGACCGCGCGTGCACAACCCGTTCGTCGATGCCCCGGACGTCGCGACGACGCTGCACGCGGAGCACGGCTTCTCGGCGCTGGTCACGCTCGTCGAGGGCGGCGAACGGCGCCACCTCCTCTTCGATGCGGGGGTCTCACCGAACGGGCTCATCGAGAACATGGACCGGCTGCAGCTGGACGCGCGCGACATCGAGGCGCTGGTCCTCTCGCATGGGCACTTCGACCACACGGGTGGCATCGCGGGGCTGGTGGAGCGGCTCGGCCGGGCTTCGATGCCGATGATCGTGCACCCCGTGGCCTACACGCGGCGGCGGTCGGCGCCGCCGGGGGCGAACCCCACACCGCTGCCACCGCCATCGCGGAGCGCGCTCGAAGGCGCCGGTTTCGAACTCATCGAGACGCGCGACCCGTCGCTCATTTACGAAGACCGCATCCTCATCACCGGGGAGGTGCCGCGCGAGACGGAGTTCGAACAGGGCTTCCCGTTCTTCCAGCGCGAAAGCGAGGCGGGCTGGGAGCCCGAACCCCACCTGATGGACGACCAGGCGCTCATCGCGAACGTGCGGGGGAAGGGGCTCGTCGTGCTCACGGGCTGCGGGCACAGCGGCATCGTCAACATCGTGCGAAGGGCGCAGGCGCTCACGGGGGTCGAGCGCGTGCACGCCATCATCGGCGGCTTCCACCTCAACGGGCCGCTCTTCGAGCCCGTCATCGCGCCCACCATCGACGCCTTCCGGGAGTTCGCGCCGAACGTCATCGTGCCCGGGCACTGCACCGGCTACCGCCCACAGATGGCGATCGCGGAAGCGTTCCCGGAGGCGTACGTGCACAACGCCGTGGGCACGACGTTCGTGCTGTAGGCCCACCCCGTTCGCGCTATGCCGCGGCGTGGTATGAATGCGACGGGCGGCGAACCGGCCAAGGAGGAGTTCCGTGGACTTCAACCTGAGCGCGGAAACGCGCGCGTGGCGCGATGAGCTGCGAGCCTTCCTCGCCGCCGAGATCCCGGCCGGTTTCGCCGGGTCCGATGACTTCTTCGACCGCGAGGAACAGGTGCCGTTCGCGCGCGAGCTGTACCGCAAGCTGGGCGCGCGCCGCTGGCTGACGCCGGCGTGGGCCGAGCAGTACGGCGGCATGGGCAAGACCGCCATCGAGCAGATGGTGCTGAACGAGGAGCTCGCGTGGCACCGGGCCCCGGCCGGCGGACGGCTGTTCACCATCGGCATCACCGGGCCGGCGATGCTCGTGCACGCCACGGTCGAACAGAACGCGCGCTACCTGCCGCGCATGGCGAGCGGCGAGGACTGGTATTGCCAGGGCTTCAGCGAGCCCGAATCCGGCAGCGACCTCGCGAGCATGCAGACGACGGCCACGCGCGACGGCGACGAGTACGTGATTCGCGGCCAGAAGATCTGGACCTCGAACGGCCACGTCGCGGACAAGATGCTGCTCCTCGCGCGCACCGACCAGGCGGCGGCGAAGCACCGTGGCATCAGCGCCTTCATCGTCGACATGGCGGCGCCGGGCATCTCGGTCCAGCCGATTCTGAACATCGCCGGGCGCCGCGACTTCAACCAGACCTTCTTCGACGACGTCCGCGTGCCCGCGAAGGACCTGGTGGGCGGCGAAAACAACGGCTGGTATGTCGCGGCCACGACGCTCGATTTCGAACGGTCGAACATCGCGGCCATCAGCGGCGCGCGGCGGACCGTGGCCGACCTGGTGGCCTGGGCGAAGGATCGCCACCAGGGCCGCCGCCCGTGGGACGACGCGAACGTCCGCGCCCACCTCGCGGAGCTGCACATCGAGGCGGAGGTGGGCCGGCTGATCGCCTATCGCACGGCGTGGTTGCAGGCCGCGGGCAAGGTGCCGAACTACGAGGCGTCCATCGGCAAGGTCTGGATGGCGATGCTCGGGATCAAGGTCGCGAACTACGGCGTGAACCTGCTCGGGCTGTATGGCCAGCTCACGCGCGGCGCGGAGCACGCTCCCATCGATGGCCGCGTGCTGGAATCGTACCTGCTGGCCGCCTCCGGGCCCGTCGCGGGGGGCACGGGCGAAGTGCAACGGAACATCATCGCGCAGCGCGGCCTGGGCCTCCCGCGGGGGTAGTTCGAGTCCGCCCCGGGGAGTCTGAACGCGGGGGCCTGATACACTCGGAGGTCACGGCCCGACGGCCGAAGCCCGATTTCCGAGGATGCACCCATGTCCGCAGCGCCCGTTCGCAAGCAACTACCCCCTGCGTACGAGCCTGCTTCGGTAGAGACGCGCATCTACGAGATGTGGGAATCGCACGGCTACTTCAAGCCGCGCATCGACCCGGACCGGCCGCCGTACACGATCATCATGCCGCCGCCGAACGTCACCGGTGAGCTGCACCTCGGCCATGGGCTGGAGGATGCGATCACCGACGCGCTCGTGCGCTGGCACCGCATGCAGGGCGACCCCGCGCTCTGGCTGCCGGGCGAGGACCACGCCGGTATCGCGACGCAGAACGTGCTCGAACGCGAAATCGCGAAGGAAGGGCTCACCCGCCACGACCTCGGGCGCGAGGCGTTCGTGGAGCGCGTGTGGATGTGGGTGCGAAAGTACCGCCACCGCATTTCGGACCAGCACCGGAAGCTCGGCGCCTCGGCCGACTGGTCGCGCGACGTCTTCACGCTGGACCCCGCAATCGTGAAGGCCGTGCGGACGACATTCGCGAACCTCTACCGCGACGGGCTCATCTATCGCGGGCTGCGCATGATCAACTGGTGCCCGCGCTGCGAGACCGCGCTCAGCGACCTCGAGGTCGACTACATCGACGTGCCTTCAAAGCTGTACTACGTGCGCTACCCGATCGTGGCCGAGGGCGGCATGCCCCTGCCCGATTTCGTGGTCGTGGCGACGACGCGGCCGGAGACGATGGTCGGCGACACCGGCGTGGCCGTGAACCCGGACGACGAGCGGTACGAAGAGCGCATCGGGCGCCAGCTGATGCTCCCGCTCGTGAATCGCGAAATCCCCATCGTCGCGGACGAGGCGGTGAAGCCGGAGTTCGGCACCGGCGCGGTGAAGGTGACGCCCGGCCACGACCCGAACGACTGGGAGATTGGCCAGCGCCACGACCTGCCGGTGATCGTGGCCATCGACCGGCAGGGCCGGATGAACGACGAAGCCGGCCCCTACGCGGGGATGACCGCTGACGACGCGCGCGCGGCGATTCTCCGCGACCTGGAGGACGAAGGCTTCCTCGATCGCACCGAGGAGTACACCCACAGCGTCGGCCATTGCAGCCGCTGCAAGACCGTGCTCCAGCCCATCCCGAGCGAGCAATGGTGGCTGGACGTTCACAAAGAGTACGAACCGGGGCGCTCGATCGCGGGGGCGGCGGCGGCGGCGGTGCGCGAAGGGCGCATCCAGATCGTGCCGCAGCGTTTCGAAAAGGTGTACCTGAACTGGATGGACAATATCCGCGACTGGTGCATCAGCCGGCAGCTCTGGTGGGGGCACCAGATCCCGGTGTGGTATTGCGACAAGAACCATATGACCGTCGCGGTCGATGACCCCGCGGCCTGCGGTACCTGCGGCAGCACGGAATTGCGGCAGGACGAGGATGTGCTCGATACGTGGTTCTCGTCCGGGCTGGCGCCGCACGCCGACCTGGGCTGGCCCGATGACAACGAGGACCTTCGCTATTTCTACCCCACGAGCGACATGCAGATGGGGTACGACATCATGTTCTTCTGGTGCGCGCGAATGATCATGTTCGCGATGTACAACATGCGCCACCTGGGCGACGAGAACGCGGTGCCGTTCAAGACGGTGATGTTCCACGGCCTGATCCGCGACCAGCACGGCGAAAAGATGACGAAGTCGCGCGGCAACGTGGTCGATCCCCTCGTTTCGGCCGGGCAATTCGGCGCCGATGCGTTCCGGTTCGCGGTGCTGACGGGCGCGACCATGGGCGCGGACCAGAAGTACAGCGACGAACGGCTGGCGGCGGCACGGAATTTCGCAAACAAGCTCTGGAACTCCGCGCGGTATGTGCTCGGCAAGCTGGGCGAACAGAAGGTCGCGCGGCCACACCCCCTCGATCGCGAGACCTACGCCATCGAGGACCGCTGGATCCTTTCGCGGCTGGAGCAGCTGGAGATCGATGTCGATTCGCTGCTGCGCGCGTACCAGCTCGGGGAGGCCGCGCGCCAGGTGCAGGACTTCCTCTGGAACGAGTTCTGCGACTGGTACATCGAGATGACGAAGGTGCGCCTGGGCGCGGGCGACGAGCGGCCGCTGAAGGTGCTCGCGCACGTGCTCGACCACGGGCTGCGGCTGCTGCACCCGTTCATGCCGTTCGTCACCGAGGAGCTGTGGCAGGCGCTGCGGGAGCACATCGACGGCGACATGGCGAACGCGCTCATCGTCGCGTGGTTCCCGAAGAGCGGGGCGAACTGGAAGGACGAACGGGCGGAGGCGGCGCTCGCGCACGTGATCGAGGTGAACCGCGCCATTCGCAACATCCGCGCGGAAAAGAAGCTCGATGCCGGGTTCAAGCCGGCCGTGTACCTGCGCGCGGGCGAGCACGCGGGCGCCCTCGGCGAAACGCTCGCGGCGACGGCCTTCACCTCGCGCGTGGAGCCGGTGGTGACCGCGCCGGATGCGGCGCTGCCCGCAGGCGAGTACGCCTTCGCGCGCATCGCCGACACGGAGGTCGCGGTGGCGCTGCCCGCCGTCGACGCGGCGGCGGAACGCGCCCGGCTCGAGAAGGAGCTGGCCGAGGCCGCGGCCTACGAGGAGCGGCTGACCAAGCAGCTCGGGAACGACCAGTTCCGCTCGAAGGCGCCCGCGAAGGTGGTCACCGACATGGAGGCGACGCTCGCCGAGACCAGGGTGCGCGTGGCCGGCCTGCGGGAGCGCATCGCGAGCCTGTAGCCTTCGGAGGGGGAACGCATGACCGCGTATTACGTCGTATTCGAACCTACGGGCACGGGCTTCTCGGCGTACGTGCCCGACCTCCCGGGATGCATCGCCGCCGGTGACGACATGGACGAGACGCGCGCGCTCATCCGCGAGGCGATCGAGGCGCACGTCGTGTCGATGCGGCAGGCCGGGGAAGCGGTGCCGCGTCCCTCGCTCGTGGAGCGCGTCGAGGTCGGGGTAGCGTAGCGGTCAGGCGCGTTCGCGGCTGTTGATCCAGGCGCGAGCGAGGTGCAGCTGCTCGTAGGTCACGGAGTCGCCGAGCGCTTCCTTGAGCGGGCCAAGCTGGCCGATGGGGCCCTCGCCGGCGGCCTTGCGAATGCGGCCGAGCGTGATCGTGTCGACCCAGGGGCTGACGTCGTCGAGCTCTTGCGCGAGCAGCAGGTCCACCACGTGCTGGGTGATGGTTTGCGGGCTGAGGCCGCGCTGGCGGGCGATGGATTCGATGGTTTCGCCTTCGCGGAGCAGTTCGAGCGTGCGGCGCGTCGAGGGCGCGATGACGCGGCCGTTGCGCGCGCGGATGGGCACTTCGCGCTCGCTCGCGGCGGCGCGGGCGGCCGCCGCCGGGTTCGCCGGTGGTGGCGGCGCCGTCCCCGCCGCGGAGCGCGTGACCGCGAGGAACGCCTCCCCATACCGTTCGTACTTCACGTTGCCCACGCCCGAGACGGCGAGCAGTTCGAAGCGCGTGCGCGGCTTCTTGCGCGCCATCTCGTGCAGGGTGGCGTCGCTGAAGATGGTGAACGGCGGCACGTTCGCGTCCTCGGCGAAGCGGCGGCGAATCGCGCGCAGGGCGTGGAACAGCCGGTCCTCCTCCTCGTCGACGGCGCCGATGGTATGCGTCGGCGGCGCAATGCAGGGTCCGCAGTTCCCGCAGGCCGCGGCATGGGTGGAATCGCCGAAGTAGTCGAGGATGCGGGCACGGAGGCAGGTCCGCGATTCGGCGTACCGCTGCATGGAATCGAGCTTCTTCAGGGCGTGCTCGCGGTGCGCCTCGAGGCCGGCGGTATCGATCTCGTTTTCGCCGCCCGGGCGCGTGGCCCACGCGATGTACCCCTGCTTCCCCGCGAGCCCGGAATCGACGAGCGCCTGCACGGCCGCGTTGATGCCGGGCTGGTCCTCTTCGTCCATGAGGTCGCGGACGTGCGTGCGCCGGCCCTCGTTCGCGACGAGCTTGCGGTAGACATCGACCACCATGTGGGCTTCGGGGTGCGAGAGGTCGATGAAGTACTCGCGGAGGCCGCGGTCGCGGGCGGAGAAGAAGAGCACGCAGTCGGCCGGTTCGCCATCGCGGCCGGCGCGCCCCGCCTCCTGGTAGTAGGACTCAAGCGAATCCGGCAGGTCGTGGTGCAGGACCATGCGCACGTCCGGCTTGTCGATGCCCATGCCGAAGGCGTTCGTGGCGACGATGATGCGCAGGCTGTCGCGCGCGAAGGCGTCCTGGATGCGGCGCCGGTCTTCGTCTTCCATGCCGGCGTGGTAGCGGGCGCAGCGGATGCGCTGGCGCTGCAGGTATTCGGTGAGCTCCTCCACCTTCTTGCGGGTGCCGCAATACACGACGGCGGATTCTTCGCCGAGCGTCTTGAGTTTCGCCGCGATGAGCTCCTGCTTTTCGCGGATGCTCTTCACGCGCACGACATCAAAACGCAGATTCGGGCGATCGAACCCGGCGACGTGGACCACGGCGTCGCGAAGCTGGAGGCGCTCGACGATGTCCGCGCGCACGAGCGGGTCCGCCGTCGCGGTGAGGGCGATGATGGGCGGGTCGCCCAGGCGCGCGCGCACGCCGCCGAGGTCGCGATAGCTCGGGCGGAAGTCGTGGCCCCACTGGGAGATGCAGTGCGCTTCATCGACGGCGAGCAGGTTCACGCGTACAGCGCGCAGGGCGGCCATGAAGGCGCCGTCGCCGAAGCGCTCGGGGGCGACGTAGAGGAGCTGGAGGCGGCCCAGCTGCGCATCCTGCATGACGCGCGCCTGTTCCTCGCGGGGCATGGTCGAATTCACCGCCGCGGCCTGGGCGCCGGCCTGCGCGAGGGAATCGACCTGGTCCTTCATGAGCGCGAGCAGCGGCGAGACGACGACCGTGAGACCGCCTTCGAACAGCAGCGCGGGGACCTGGTAGCAGACGCTCTTGCCGCCGCCCGTGGGCATCACCGCGAGCGTGTCGCGCCCGGCCAGCACGGAGGCGATGACTTCGGGCTGGCCCGGCCGGAATTCGTGATAGCCGAACACATCGGCGAGGACCTTGCGGGCGGGCGCGAGGGCGCGCGGGTCGGCGAAGGGAGCCCGGGGCGGCGATGCTGCGGTCATTGGCTCGCATTCTAGAACAAATGAGCGATAACGCGAGGGGCAACCGTGAAGATTTCGCCGCTTAGTAGGTGCCGCCGTACAGGTCCGCGAATTCGCGCGCGGTGATGGTGTAGATGAGCTCGTCGTGGAAGCGGCCGCCGCTGAAGTGGGACTCGCGCAGGCGCCCGCCGGCCGTGAACCCCATCGCCTCATGGAAGCGCTGCGAGCGCTGGTTGAACGCGTACACCGTCGCGTGCGCGGCGTGGTAGCCGAGCTCCTCGAACATGTAGCGCAGGAGGAGGTGGACGGCTTCGCGGCCGTATCCCTTGCCCTGGTCGATGCCGCCGATCGTGATGCCGTATTCGAACGAGCGGTGACGGCGGTCGGCGCCGTGCACATTGATGAGCCCCACGAGCTTCATTTCGCTGAACGAGACGATGGCGAGCCGCACGTTGTCGCCGTCGGAGGCGACGGTGTGCTGGGATTCGGTCCAGGCGCGGGTGTCGGCCGCGCTCCGGGGAAAGCGGAGGTCGTCGCCGAGGCGTTGCGCTTCGTCGTCGGCATCGAGGCGGGCGATGGCATCCACGTCGCCAGGTTCGATGGCGCGAAGGAACACGAGCATGCCCTGCCAGAGCCCGGGCATCAGCGCCCCCCGGCGGGCGACGCGACGATCGCGACCTCGGCGGGGATGCGGCCCGTCTGGTAGAGGCGGCGAAGGTGGGGTGCGAACGCCGTCGCGAGCACGATGGCGACGAACGAAAGGCCGGGGAGGAAGAACAGCGCCGGTGCGCCCGTCCAGTCGGCCAGGGTGCCGAAGCCCAGGTTCGCGAAGGCCATGATGCCGCCGGCCGACATGAGGTAGAAGCTCATCACACGGCCGCGAATGCCGTCGGGGATGACCTGCTGGAGCAGCACGGCGGTGACGGCCATGAACATCGCCTGCGAAAGGCCCATGAGCACGGCGCTGAAGGCCGCGGTGGGCACGTTCATGCTCGCCGCCATGAGCATCGGCGAAATGCCGCTCGCGATCGCCGTCGCCAGCAGCAGGCGGCCGCGCTGCCCGCCCGGGAACATCGCGAGCAGGAACGTCCCCGTGAGCGCGCCGATGCCGACGCCCATCGTCATGATCGTGAAGCCGGTCGAGGCCTGGTGCAGTTCGTGGCGGGCGAAGCCGGGCAGCATCGCATCGAACGACATCGTCAGCGCGCAGTGGGCGACGACGAGGACGAAGACCGACGCGACGGGGCCGTGATGGCGCACGTAGCTCAGCCCCTCACCGAGGTTCGCGAAGACCTGGCGCAGCGCCACGACGTCGCCCCGGGAGTCCGTCTTCACGCGCCGCACCGATGTGAAGGCCACGAGCGCGAAGATGGCCGCCAGCAGATAGGCGCCCCAGACCCCGACCGTGCCGAGGAGCGGCGCCGAGAGCAGGGGTCCGACGGCGCGCGAGCCGTGCTGCGTCATGCTCGTGAGCGCGACGGCGTTGCCCAGGTCCTCCGAGGGCACGACGTTCGCCAACAGCGCCTGGTCGGAGGGGATTTCGACGGCGCGGACGACGCCCTGCGCGAGTGCGACGGCGACCACCATCCACACTTCGATCACGTCCGTAGCGGCGAGCACGAAGAGCACTGAGGTCGTGGCGAAGGCGCCCAGGCGGGTGACCTTCACGAGCGTGCGGCGCTGCACACGGTCGGCGATGGTGCCGCCGATGGGTGCGAGCAGGTACGGCGACATCGAGGCGAAGGTGGAGACGCCCACCCAGAAGGATGAATCGCTGAGCTTGTAGACGATGTAGGCGTTGCCGAGGAGCAGCGTCCAGAGCGAGATGCTCGAGCAGGCCGAGCCGCCCCAGAGCGCGCGAAAGTCGCGATGGCGGGTCGCGGGGAGCCGTTCGGTGATTCGGTCGGCGAGTGCCATTGGCGGCACTATACGGCTTCGGGGGTGCTGGGGCGTTCGTTCGATTCGGCGGGTTGTGCGGCGGAAACTCGCGCGGAGCCCGGCCGGCAGCCCGGCCCGCCGTTGGGGCGCGCGCGTGTTGCTCACGCGAGAGCGTTCCATATACGAAGCAATGTCGCCTTTATTTCTGATTGCGTTTTGCAACGGGATCGCCATACGCTCGGAGGCACAACGTTCCCGGGCTTTTTCCCGACAGGGTGACAGGTGAGAAAAGCGATTCGCGCTCGCCGCCAGCAGCTGCTTGCGGCCTTTTTGATGGGGTTCATTTTCGCGGTGTTCGCCGGTACGGCGGCAGCGCGGGCGGAAGGCGCCGAGACGGCGGCGGTGACGGCGGGCGCCGGCACGGTGGGCTACGACATCTCGTGGCCGCAGTGCACCGGACCCAATCCCCAGGGCGCGATCGGGTTCGCCGTCATCGGGCTCACGGGCGGCAAGCCGTTCACGCGGAACCGCTGCTTCGATGCCCAGTACCAGTGGGCGCGGCAGACGGAGACGAACCCGGATGTCTACATCAACCTGGACTACCCGAAGGCGACCGACTGGAACACGTTCGTGGGCCCGGCCGGGATCTGCATGGGCGGGCAGGCGGCCTGCGTCGCCTACAACTGGGGCTACAACTCCGCGCGCGACGCCGTGACGCTCGCGCGGGCGAAGGGTATCACGCCCCGCGTCTGGTGGCTCGATGTCGAACAGGAGAACTACTGGTCGCCGGAGAAGGGCGCGAACGAGCGCGTGGTGGCCGGGGCCATCGACTACCTGGCCGCACAGGGGCTGAGCATCGGCGTGTACTCGACCGGCTACCAGTGGGGCGAGATCACCGGCGGCTACCGTCCGAACGTGCTCGCCTGGGTGGCCGGCGCCCGCAACCTCGCCGAGGCGGAGAAGAAATGCACCCAGGCGAGCTTCACGGCCGGGCCCGTGGCGATGGTGCAGTGGGTGGAGAAGTTCGACCGCAACCTGATCTGCGCCGCCGGGCGGTAGGTTCCAGGCCCCGCGCGCGAGGTTGTGCGGTTCCTGGGTGGTGATGCGCGCGCAAGGCAAGAGCCCCCTCCTCGCGGAGGGGGCTCGCTGTTTGTCCCGGGGCGAGTTCCCTTAGACGCGGTAGGGGTGCGGCCCGAAGTCGGCTTCGTAGTAGGGCGAGACGTGCGTCCCCGGCGGCACGAGACCGTCGATGATCTCGCGGTCCTCGGCCGTGATGGTGACGTCGAACGCCTTCAGGTTGTCCTCGAGCTGCTCCATCGTGCGCGGGCCGATGATCGGGCTGGTGATGCCCGGCTGCTGCATCACCCAGGCGAGCGCGAGCTGCGACATCGTGATGCCGCGCGCCTTCGCCAGCGGTTCGAGGCCTTCGAGGGCATCGAAGATGCGTTCGTTCCAGCGGCGGCGCTGCGCCGGGTTGCTGTTATAGGTGGCCCAGCGGCTGTCCTCGGGCGGGGGCTCATCGCGGCGGTACTTCCCGGTCAGCATGCCCCCGGCGAGCGGGCTCCAGGGGATGAGCCCGATGCCGAACGTCTGCGCCATGGGCACGAGTTCGCGCTCGATGCGGCGGTCGAGGATGTGGTACGGCGGCTGTTCGCAGATGAAGCGGTTGAGGCCGTACTCCTTCGACGTCCAGAGGCTTTCGACCACCTGCCAGGCGGCGTACGTGCTGGTGCCGATATAGCGAACCTTCCCCGAGCGCACGAGGTCGTCCAGCGCGCGAAGGGTCTCGTCGGCGGGAATGTCCGGGTCCGGGCGATGGATCTGGTAGAGGTCGATCCAGTCGGTGCCGAGGCGGCGGAGGCTGGCCTCGCACGATTCGATGATGTGACGGCGGGTGTTGCGCCAGTCGTTCGGCCCTTCGCCCATGCGGCCGTGGACCTTGGTCGCGAGGATAATCTGCTGGCGGCGGCCGTTCGCCTTGAGGGCGGCGCCGGTGGCCTCCTCGCTGCGGCCGGCGTTGTAGACGTTCGCCGTGTCGAGGAAGTTGACGCCGGCGTCGATCGCGCGGTCGATGATGCGCGCGGAATCGGCGGCGGTGGTCTTGCCGCCGAACATCATGCACCCGAGGCAGAGGTTCGAAACCTTGATGCCGGTGCGGCCGAGGCTGCGGAGCTCCATGGCTCCTCCTGTTTCGAGGGTTCTTCCGAGGATAGTCCAGGCGCCGCCGGAGAGGATCGCGGTGCCTCCGGCATAGAATCGCGGGGTGGACGAACGGCCCGCGGTGACGGTGGCAACGTTAAACCTGCACGGGATGAAGGCGGGCTGGCGGGAGCGCGCGCCGCTCGTGCTCGCGACCCTGGCCGCGGAGGCGCCCGATGTCGTGCTCCTGCAGGAGGCCGCCCGCTGGCTGCCCCAGCCCCGCTGGCTGGCGTGGCGGCTGAGCCGCGCGACCGGCCATCACTATCGCGCGCTCACCGTCCCGAAGCGCGGGTGGTGGTGGTTCATCGAGGGCCTGGCCGTGCTCACGCGGCTCCCGGTCGTTTCGCACGCGCGGTTCGACCTCCGGGGGAACGAGCGCGTGGCGCAGCGGGTCACCCTCGCGGCGCCGGGCGGCATCGAGTTCGATGCTTACAACGTGCACCTCGCGCACCGCGGCGATGACGAATCGCTGCGAACGGCCCAGGCCCGCCGGCTCCTCCGCTGGATGGCGACCCGAGGGCCAATGCCGGCGGTCGTCGCGGGCGATTTCAACGCGGACCCCTGGTCGGAGACGGTGGCCGCGGTGCGGGAGCGGCTGCGGTCGGCGCACACGGTCGCGAACGGCGGCGAACCCGCGTTCACGGCGCCTTCGCACGCCGGCCCGGGCGAAGGGCGGACCATCGACTACCTGTTCGTGAATGGCGGCCTGGCGGTGGAGCGCTGCGCAGTGGCCTTCGCGGGCGTCGATCGCGATGGGCGGCGGGTGTACCCATCGGACCATCTCGGGCTGGTGGCGCGGGTCACTATCGCTCCCGCGGAGTAGCGTTCAGGCGCGCTTGCGGCCCCACGCGACGGCGCCCTTCGCGGTCACCCACAGGGGCAGGAGCACGGCGTTCGCCGCGCGCGTCGCGTCTTCGAACGAATGCATCCGCGCGAGCAGGTGGAAGCGCACCGATTCGCGGTCGGTGAGCCGGAACAGCGCCATCTCCCAGGGCTCGACCACGACATCATCGAAGACGGCGGCCAGGAGCTCGCCCGCGAGTTCGCTGTCGAAGGTCAGCGGCGGCTCCGGGGTGACATACGGCCGCAGCTCGGGGGAGTTGTCGCGGCTCGGCGCGCAGGTGACGAAGAGGCCCCCGGGGCGAAGGACGCGCGCGGCTTCGCGCATCGGCGCCAGCGGGTCGGCGAAGTGATACAGCGTATACAGCGACGCGACGGCGGCGAAGGCGCCATCGGCGAAGGGGACCATCGTCGCATCGGCGCGAACGAGCGCACCCGAGGCATGGCGCAGCTGCGCGGGCGACTGGTCGAGCCCGACCCATGGCACCCCGCGCGCATCGAGCAGGCGGCCGAGCGTGCCACGGCCGCACCCGAGATCGAGCACCGGCGCGGCGCCCATCGCGGCCAGGCGGTCGGCGATCTGCGGGTGAACGTCGCGGAACTCGGGCAGCAGGATCGAGCCGCGCACGGCCGCGTCGGCGGGGATGCCGTGGCGGAAGACCGGCTCGTCGTAATCGAGGGGAACGGGCTGCGGCGCTGGCTGCATGGGGGAAGGGTGACAGGCGGGGGGCCGGGCTGTCACGCCCTCACGGTTTGCGCGTCGCGACCACGACCCAGTAGCTCAGGTCCGCGCCCGTCTGCGCGTCCAGGTCCGCGCTGGTGAGGATGGTCAGCCGCTCTTCGCCCGGTGCGAGCGTGGGAGCGATGACCTTCGCCATATCCAGCTGCGCGACCGTGAACTTCGTGAGCGAAACCACGGAATACACGTACCGGCCGCCGCTCTCGGTGGTGATGAAGATCTCGGCGCCGGCGCGGATGGTGTCCATGCGGCCGCCGAAAGTGCCGTCACGGTTCCCGAGCCAGAACGCATTGCCCGGCTTCCCGACGGGATCGGACGGGGTGTAGTAGCCGGCTTCTCCCTGCATCACGGGCTCAATCTGGCGATTGGCGGTGAGGCCCTTCGGCACCGCCGGGACGTTCGTGCCGATGGAGGGGATGACCATTCGCACCGGCTTGCCGGAGGGGACGGGCGAGGCGGTGGGCGTGGGCACGGCGGTTGGCGGTGCGAGCGGGGGCGTGGCCGTCGCCGTGCCGGGCACCTCGGTGGTCGGCATGGGCGACGGGGTGGCGTTGGAATCGCTGCCGCCGCAGGCCGCGAGCGTGCCGGCCACGGTCAGCGCCACGAGCATGCCGAAGCGGACGGTTCGCATGCGAGGCATCCTACGCCGGGGTGGCGCTGCGCCAAACGGGAGTGCCCGGCGGTTTTGCCCGCTGCCGGGGCGTGCGCTACAGTTAGCGTTCGACTGCTCAAAACGAACCCGGGTTGGATAGAGACACATGGCGAACAAGAAGTCCGCGCTGAAGCGGTGGCACCAGTCCCTCAAGGAGCGCGACCGCAACCGGTCCCGGCGCTCGGCGATGCGTTCGGCGACGCGCAAGCTCCGCGAAACCGCGGCCGAAGGCAACACCGAAGCGACGAAGGAAGCGCTCAGCGCGGCCTACTCCTCGCTCGACCGCGCGGCCAAGATGGGCGCCATTCACACCGGCAAGGCCGACCGCCTGAAGCGCCGCCTCGCTGCCCTCGTGGCGAAGAGCGCCGGCTAAAGGGACAGCCCGGGAGCATCGTGACGCCCGCCCAATGTGGCGGGCGTTTTGGTGCCCGGCGATTTTCCCGGCGGCGGGCTTGCTGCTACGCTGGGGTTCAGCGTCAAGAGGGCGCAGGGCGAGCTTTGCCCGGGTGCCCGGCAACCTGGTTATGCCTCCAAGGTGCCAAGAGGACGCGGCTCGCGGGAGACGAGCAACAAAAGGCGGGCGCCGGCGGCCCGCCCCTCCAGCCGAGGGGCTTCCGTTCCGATGAACGTGCAAGCAGCCCCTCCGCATGCGAGGGGCTTTCCGTTGTTCGAGCCCGCTGACGACGGTTTGGAAAGGGATAGCGCTGCACATGCCTGAACGGAAAATCCTCACCTCCGAAAGCGTCACGGAGGGGCACCCGGACAAAGTCTGCGACCAGATCTCGGATGCCGTGCTCGATGCCATCTACCGCAACGACCCGATGGCGCGCGTGGCCTGCGAAACCGCCATCACGAACGGGCTGGTGCTGGTCACGGGCGAAATCACGACCACGACCTACGTCGATATCCCGCGGCTGGTACGCGAAACCATCCGCCAGATCGGTTACACCTCCTCCGATATCGGCTTCGATGCCGACACCTGCGGCGTCATCACCGCCATCAACGAACAGTCGCCCGACATCAAGGGCGGCGTCGACCGCAGCTGGGAAGCGCGCCACGGCAAGGCCGAAAGCACCGCCCTCGATACCGGCGCCGGCGACCAGGGGATGATGATCGGCTTCGCCTGCACGGAGACGCCGGAGCTGATGCCGCTGACGATTTCGTTGGCGCACCGCATGACGCGCCGGCTGGCGGAAGCGCGCAAGAGCGGCGAGCTGCCCTGGCTGCGCCCCGACGGCAAGTCCCAGGTCAGCATCGAATACGACGAGAACTGGCAGCCCGTCCGCGCCGAGGCGCTGGTGATTTCGACCCAGCATTCGCCCGACGTCGACAACGAGACCATCGACACCGACGTGAAGGCCCACATCATCCGCACGATCGTGGATGAGAAGCTCATCGATGCGGGCACGAAGGTGTACGTGAACCCCTCCGGGCGCTTCGTCGTGGGCGGCCCGAAGGGCGATGCCGGGCTCACCGGCCGCAAGATCATCGTCGATACCTACGGCGGCATCGCGCGCCACGGCGGCGGCGCCTTCAGCGGCAAGGACCCGACAAAGGTCGACCGCTCCGGGGCCTACGCGGCGCGGTGGGTGGCGAAGAACATCGTCGCGGCCGGCCTCGCCTCGCGCTGCGAATTCCTCCTGAGCTACGCCATCGGCGTCGCCCAGCCGACCTCGATCGGCGTGGAGACGTTCGGCACGGGGCGGGTTTCGGATTCGGCCATCCTGGCGGCGGTGCGCAAGCACTTCGACCTGCGCCCGGGCGCCATCATCCGCGACCTGGACCTTCGCCGGCCGATCTACGGCCCGACCGCTTCCTACGGGCACTTCGGGCGAAACGACCTGCAGGTGCCGTGGGAAGACACCAGCCGGGCAGCCGACCTGCGCGCGGCGGCCGGCCTCAGCTAGCGGGGGAGCGATGGACGCGATCGTGCTGGTCGGGGGGCAAGGGACGCGGCTTCGGCCGTTGACCGCGCGGCGCCACAAGAGCCTCGTGCCCGTGCTCAACCGCCCCGCGATCGCGTACCTGTTCGATTGGCTGGCCGAATCGGGCATCGAGCGCGTGGTGCTCGCGCTCGGGCAGAACAACGACGACCTGGCCGATGCCTACCCCGAAGGCACGTACGGCCGCATGGCCCTGCGCATCGTCAAGGAGCGCGAACGGCTCGAATCCGGCGGCGCGATTCGCTTCGCCGTTCAGCAGGCGGGCATCGAAGGGCGCTTCGCGGTGCTCAACGGCGACGTCTTCGTCGAGTTCGGCTTCCGCGAAATGCTGGCCGAGCACGAACGCACGGGGGCACGCCTGAGCCAGTACCTCTACCCCGTCGCGGAGCCCTGGCGGTACGGCGTCGCCGTCGTCGACGACCGGAGCATGATCACGGGCTTCGTCGAAAAGCCGCCCATGGGCGAAGAGCCAGGGAACCTGGTGAATGCCGGCGTCTGGATCTTCGAACCCGAGCTCGTGGGGCAGATCCCCCCGGGAGCGGTCCGTGTCGAAGAGACGCTGTTCCCGTCTCTCGTCGCGCGGCGGCAGCCCGTGCTCGGGTACACAGCCGAGGGCATCTGGGCCGACATCGGCACGCCCCAGTCGTACCTGGCGCTCAACCAGGCGCTGCTGGCGCGGGCGAAGGCGAACGCGGTCGCGCCGGGCGCGACGATCGCGGACGGCGCGCGCATCGAGGGTTCGAGCATCGGCGAGGGGTCCGTTGTCGGCACCGCCACCATCTCGCGTTCGGTGCTGTGGGAGCGCGTGCGCGTGGGCGACGGGGCATCGGTGGCGGAGAGCGTGCTCGCCGATGGCGTCGTCGTCGGCGAAGGCGCGCACGTACGCGGCGTGGTGGCCGGCCCCGGCGCCGTCATCGCCGCGGGTGTGACCGTCCCACCCGGGACGGTCATCGACAGGGACGGGCGCTATGATGGATGACGATGACTGAGAACCCCGTCCACTTCGGAACCGATGGCTGGCGAGCGATCATCGCCGACACGTTCACCTTCGAGAATGTCCGGGCGTGCGCGCAGGCCGTGGCCGCCCACTTCGCCGAGACCTACGGGCTGGAGAAGCCCGTGGTGGTGGGCTACGACACGCGGTTCCTTTCGGACCAGTTCGCCCGCGACGTGGCGCGCGTGCTGGCGGGGAACGGTTTCCAGGTCCAGCTCGCGACGCGCCCCGCGCCGACGCCCGCGCTCAGCTGGCGAATCATCGAAGTGGGGGCCGCCGGCGGCGTGGTCGTGACGAGCAGCCACAACCCCTACCACTGGAACGGGATCAAGGTGAAGCCGCACTACGGCGGCAGCGCCAGCCCCGAGATCGTGGCCGACATCGAAAACCGTGTGCCCGCCTTCCTCGCCGACCCGGGAAGCATCCGCCAGGCGCCCGCGAACGCCGCCACCATCTCCAGCTTCGACCCCGTGCCCGGCTACCTGGACGCGCTCCGGCGGCAGGTCGATGTCGAACGGATCAAGGCGGCCGGGCTGCGCGTGGGGCTGGACCCGATGTACGGCGCCGGTGCTGGCCTCCTTGCCGAGCTGCTCGCGGGCGGCCGCACGACCGTCACCGAGATCCACGCGGAGCGGAACCCCGCCTTCCCCGGCATCCGCGCGCCCGAGCCGATCGAGTCCAACCTGGGCGAATTCATGGCGATGATGGCGGGCGGCGGCTTCGATGTCGGCATCGCCAACGACGGCGACGCCGACCGCGTGGGCCTCGTCGATGAGCGCGGCGGCTACGTCGACCAGCTGCGAACCTTCGCCCTGCTCGTGAATTACATGCTCGGCAACCGCGGCCTGCGAGGCGCGATCGTGAAGTCGGTGACGACTTCGAACATGGCCACCCTGCTCGCGCGGCACTACGGCGTGCCCAGCTTCGAGACGCCGGTCGGTTTCAAGCACATCGGACCGCTAATGATGCGCGAGGATGCGCTCATCGGCGGCGAGGAGAGCGGCGGCTACGGCTTCCGCGGCCACCTCCCGGAGCGCGACGGCATCCTCGCCGGGCTCTTCCTGCTCGACTACGTGGCGGCGACCGGCAAACGGCCTTCGCAGCTGCTGGAAGAGATGTTCGCGATCACCGGCGCGCACTTCTACGAGCGGCTCGACTTCGACCTGGAGCCGGGCACGAATGCGGCCGTGAAGGCGCGGCTCGATGCCGCCGCGCCCACCGAAATCGCCGGGCGCGCCATCATCTCCAGCGACCGAACGGACGGCTGGCGGTTCTTCATCCCCGAGGGGTGGCTGCTTCTGCGCCTTTCGGGCACGGAGCCGCTCCTGCGCATCTACACGGAAGTGACCGACGAATCACTTGTGAAGCCTGTACTTGAGGCGGGGAAAGCCATCGCGGGCGTGGCCCGGTGACGAACCTCGACGACCCATCGCTGCTGGAGCTCGACGCCTCGGGGATGCTGCGCCACATCAGTGACGCCGGCCCCGAGCTCGTGCGCGCGTGGGAACGCTGCGAGGACCTCGTGCTGCCCGCCGGCGCCGAGGACGCGACGAGCGTCGTGCTCGCCGGCGTGGGTGGTTCGGCGACGGCGGCGGACTACTTCGCCGCCATCTGCGCGCCCTACTCCGAGGTGCCCGTCTCGGTCGTCCGCGGCTACAACCTGCCGAACCATGTGAACGACCGCACGCTCGTGGTGGTACTTTCGTACAGCGGGAACACGGACGAGACGCTCTCCTGCTACGACGATGCCTGGAAGCGGGGGGCGAAGCTGCTCGCGCTCACGCGCGGGGGGCGGCTACGCAAGCGCGCGGGCGAGGACGGCACGGCCTGGCACGAAGTCTCGTACGAATCGCCACCGCGCGCGGCGACGGTGCACAGCCTCGCGCCGTTGCTGCGCATGGGCCACCGCCTCGGCCTCTGCAACGTGGATACGCGAGCGATCCGCAAGGCGGCGAAACTGCACGCCCGGCTGGTGGAGGATATCGAGCCATCGATGCCCTACCCCCGCAACGGCGCGAAGCAGATCGCGGCCGGGCTGCAGGGGCGCCTGCCCTTCATCTTCGGCGCCGAGCACCTTTCGCCGGCGGCCACGCGCTTCCGCAACCAGCTCGCGGAGAACGGCAAGGCGTTCGGCGCCGCCGAGAGCCTGCCCGAGGCCAACCACAACCTCATCGTCGGCCTGGAGACGGCGCGCCACCTGAGCCACGTGCTCGCGGCCGTGCAGGTCGAATCGCGATCGCTGAATTCGACGCCCGTGCTGAAGCGCTTCGATGTCACGGCGGAGATGCTCAAGGAGTGCGGCGTGCCCGTCTTCCGCATCGACCTCGGCGGCGCGACGGTGCTCGAGCAGCTCCTGCAGGCGACCGCGTGGGGCGACTTCGTGTCGTACTACGTCGCCCTGCTGCACGGCGTGGACCCGACGCCGATCCCCCAGATCGAACGAGCGCGCGCGGCGATCGCGACGCCGCTCCAGGTCGTCTAGCGGCGGGCCGGCCGCATCCGCCCCAGCGACTGCTTGAGCGCGAATGCGACGCCGAGGCCGCCGGCGCACACCAGCGCGCCGGCCACGGCATCGACGATGAAGTGGTTCCCGGTGAGCACGACCGAGAAGAACATCAGGATCGGCCAGAGGATGCCGAGGGTGCGCATCACGGGGTGACGCGTCACGACCGCGACGGCGCCGCCGAGCAGCAGCGACCAGCCGAAATGCAGGCTGGGGATAGCCGCGTACTGGTTCACGAAGGCGCCGACTTCCTGCGCGTTGTAGCTCACGCGGTCGTGCACGGCCATGGTGTCGATGAAGCCTTCGAGCGGGAAGAGGCGCGGCGGCGCGACGGGGTACGTCGCGTAAATCACCACGGCGATGGCGCCCGAGGCGAGGAATGCGTTGCGCATGAGCGTGTACGTCGGCCGGTGCCAGATGAAGAGCCACACGGCGAAGGCGATGACGACGGGCATGTGACCCCAGAAATAGACCCCGTTCATCGCCTTGATGAGGGCGTAGTGGTCCAGGATCCAGCCCTGCATGGCGAGCTCGTGGTACAGCCCCAGGTGCTTTTCGAAGGCGATGACATCGCGGCCGTTGGCGAAGGCGGTGACGGCGCGGCCATCGACGGAGGCGCGCACGAGGAAGTACACGAGGAACGCGCCCGCGACCATCACCGCTTCGTGGAGGCCGACGCGGTGGGTGGCTCGCCATGCGCGGAAGGCGTGAATGCGCAGGTCGCGCGTCTGGGTGATTGCCATGGAGAGACGGCCGCGGCGGCATGGCTATGCCCGGTTCGGGGGCGCCGCTACACTCGCCTCAAAACGGTACCATCGCCGGACACGAGGTCACAACACGCATGCGGATCGCCACTTCCACTGGAGACATCGCCCGATCGGACGCGGATGTCATCGTCGTCAATCTCTTCGAAGGGGTGACCGTGCCCGGGGGCGCGACGGGCGCCGTGGACGCGGCGCTCGGCGGGGCGATTCGCCGCCTCATCGAGCTGGGCGACCTCCGCGGCAAGGCGGGCGAGCTGACGCTCATCCACACCCACGGGCAGATCCCGGCGCCGCGCGTGCTGGTCGCGGGCCTCGGCAAGCAGGCCGACTTCGACATCGATGCGATTCGCAACCTGAGCGCGAACGTCGTCCGCTATCTACGGCGCCCGGGCATCGGACGGGTGGCCACGATTGTCCACGGTGCGGGCATCGGCGGGCTGGACCTCGGGGCGTGCGCGCAGGCCGTCGCGGAGGGCGCCATCCTCGGCAGCTACCGCTTCCTCAAGCACCGCTCTTCCACGCCCGACGAACGGAACGAGATCGCGACGCTGGAGATCGTCGAGCACGATGCCGGGCGGGCGGCGGCGGTCGAGGCCGCGGCACGCCGGGGCGACCTCCTCGGCGTGGCCACGAACGCCGCGCGCGACATGGCGAATGAGCCTTCGAACCACCTCACGCCCACGATGCTGGCCGAGCGCGCGCAGATGATGGTGGCGGCGACGCCTTCGCTCAGCATCCAGGTGCTGGAGCGCGCCGAGATGGAGGCGAAGGGCATGGGGTCGATGCTCTCCGTGGCGAAGGGGAGCGCGCAGCCGCCGAAGATGATCCGCATCGAATACCGCGGCAAAGGCGGCGAAGGGTTCGACCTCGCCATCGTGGGCAAGGGCATCACCTTCGATACCGGCGGCATCAGCATCAAGCCGGCCGGGAACATGGACGCGATGAAGGCGGACATGACCGGCGCGGCGACCGTGATCGCGGCGATGCAGGCGATTGCCGCCCTCGCCCCGAAGGTCGACGTCGTCGCTATCGCCCCCTGCACCGAAAACATGCCCGGCGGCAACGCGACCAAGCCCGGCGACGTCGTGACGGCGATGAACGGCACCACCATCGAGATCCTGAACACGGACGCGGAGGGCCGGCTCGTGCTCGCCGACGGGCTCTGCTGGGCGGTCGAACTGGGAGCGCGCAGGCTCGTCGATGTGGCCACGCTCACGGGCGCGGCGACGACCAGCTTCGGCGACGTCTGCTACGGCATCATGACGAACGACGAGGGCCTGGCGGGCGCGCTGGAGACGGCGGCGGCCGCCAGCGGCGAGAAGACCTGGCGCCTGCCGATGTTCAAGGAGTACGACGACTACGTGAAGAGCGACGTCGCGGACATCAAGAACGCGGGCACGCGCGGCGCGGGCACGATCGTAGGCGCGAAGTTCCTCGAGCGCTTCGTGGGCAAGACGCCATGGGTCCACCTCGATATCGCGAACGTGGACATGATGGACAAGGACAAGGGGTGGGTGAGCAAGGGCGCGAGCGGCTACAGCGTGCGCACGCTCATCAACCTCGCGCTGGGGCTCGAATAAGGACAGGAAGACGGGCGCCGGGGGAGAACACCCCCGGCCTCGGTCTCAAGAGGTCTCAGGCGGCGAGTTCGAGCTCGACGAGCAGGGTCGTCCCATCGCTGCGGACGGAGATGGGGCGGCCCATGCTCTCGAACATCGTGAGCATCTTGCGGTTCTCGGGCAGCACCATCGCGGTGAAGCGGGTGATGCCGTTCAGCGCGGCGTTCGCGGCCAGGAGCTCGAACAGCTCGCGGCCGAGGCCATGGCCCTGGAATTCGTCCTCGATCAGGAAGGCGATCTCGGCCTCGCCCGACCCGGTAGCTTCGTAGCGGCCGACGGCGCGGATGGCGTCATCGCCATCGAGCTGGCCCACGAAGGCGCAGCGCCGGCGATGGTCGACTTCCGCGAGGCGGTCGGCGAAGTTGGGGTCGAGGCGGCTGGTGGATTTGAAGAAGCGCAGCCGGCGGGATTCGGCCGAGCTGCGGGCCACGTGATCGCAAAGCCTTGGGCCGTCATCCGAGGCGATGGGGCGAAAGGCGATGCGGCGGCCATCGCGGAGCTGCTTCTCATGGCGTTCGGCGGCTTCGGTGGTCATGCATCCATTTTCGACGCTCGCGGAGAAAAATGGGAGTAGTTTGCAATTGTTGTGGCAAATGGATGCATTCAATCATTCGCCGGGCTCGCGATGTCGAGCGTCAGCCGGTCGACATCGCCTTCGCCCACCATGCGATAGGGGTACCCGCTCCGCCGGAGGACCTCAATCATGCCGACGTTCTCGGCGAGCACGACGCCGATGAGCCGCTCGATGCCGGCACCGCGGGCGTAGGCGGCGAGGTGGTGCAGCAGCTCGGTGCAGACGCCCTGGCCCTGGTACGCATCTTCGACCACGAACGCGATCTCCGCCTCCCTGGGGTCGGGCTGGCGCTGGTAGCGGCCGACGGCGCGGATGGCGGATTCGCCCGGCACCTGCGCGACCCACGCCCCTCGCTCGCGAAAATCGACCTCAGCCAGGTGCGGGAAGAAGTGGCCACGTTCGAGGGCAGCCAGGCGCGCGGCTGTGATGGGGCTGAAGAAGCGCAGCCGCAGCGCCTGCGCCGAGAGCCGGCCCGCGAGCGCCTGCAGCTCGGCCGCATCCTCCGGGCGGATGGGGCGAATGATGAGCTCGCGGCCGTCGCGCAGCCGGTAGGGCTCGGGGGCGAATGCTTCGTGGCGCCGCATGGATCCAGTATGGCTGGTTTACGAAGCCGTTCGCGTGCGGCTTTTCGGCGCAAAGCACGGCCCCGGGTAGACTGCGCTGCGAATGGATACGGTGGCGCTGGGCAAGTCGGGTATCGAGGTCTCGCGGCTCTGCCTCGGGACGATGCAGTTCGGATGGACCGCGGACGAAGCGGCCTCCTTCGCGACCATGGACGCGTTCGCCGAGGCGGGCGGCACCTTCCTCGACAGCGCGGACATCTACTCCCGGTGGGTGCGCGGGCACGGCGGCGGCGAGGCCGAGCGCATGGTGGGACGCTGGCTCGCCGCGCGCGGCAACCGCGACCGCATGGTCATCGCGACGAAGGTGCGCGGGCGCATGTGGCCGGGGCCGGCGGGCGAAGGGCTCGGCCGCGAACACATCATCAAGGCGTGCGAGGCGAGCCTGAAGCGCCTCGGCGTGGAGACCATCGACCTCTACCAGTGCCATTGGGCCGATGACTCCGTGCCCGTCGAGGAGACGTTGCGCGCCTTCGAGGAGCTGGTTCGCGCGGGGAAAGTCCGGGCCATCGGCGCATCCAACCACGATGTCGATGAGCTGCGCGAGGCGCTCAACGAAGGCGAGACGCTCGGTTTGCCGGTGTTCGTTTCGCTGCAGCCGCACTACAACCTGGTCCACCGCGGCGAATTCGAAGGCGAGGTGCAGGGCCTCTGCCTCGAGCGCGGCCTCGCGGTCGTGCCCTACAGCCCGCTGGCGAAGGGGTTCCTCACGGGGAAGTACCGCGAGGGCGCGAAGCCCGAGGGGCCGCGCGCGAACGGCGTGCGCGAGTACATGACCCCGTCGGGGTGGGCCACGGTCGCCTGCCTGCGGGAGATCGCGGCGGCGCGCGGCACGACGCCGGCGGCGGTCGCGGTCGCGTGGCTGCTGGCCCAACCGGGCGTGAGCGCGCCGATCGTGGGTGCGAATTCGCCCGCGCAGCTGGCGGAGGTGCTCCCCGCCGCGGGGTTCGCGCTCACGGTCGACGAAGTGGCCGCACTCGCGGCAGCGAGCACACCCGCGGAGTAAGCCGCCCCGGGCCCGGCCACATCGCGGTAGAGTGCGCGCCATGACGACACCCGCGCGCATACCGGGAGCACCCCCATGACTGCCCATGCGGTGCGCGTACTGGCGCGCTGGTGGGAAGTTGTCCTGCTCGGCATCCTCACCGTCGGCGCCTACGGCCTGGTGATGTACTCGTTCGGCGTCCTCATCGGGCCCATCCACGAGGCGACGGGGTGGCCGGTCGGCGGCCTCTCGTTGGCCTACACGATGAGCGCGCTCCTGGGGGGACTCGCGGCGCCACTCAGCGGCTGGCTGCTCGACCGCTTTGGCCCTCGGCCGGTGATTTGCGGGTCCCTCGTGCTGGGCAGCGGCGGCTTGCTGGCGGCCGCGAGCGCACCGTCCCTGCCGATGTTCGTGCTGGCCTGGGGCATCGGCGGCGGGATCATCTCCGCGGGCCTGTACTACAGCGTGAGCATGGCGGTGACCGCCCGGCTCTTCGTCGAGCAGCGGCTGCGCGCCTTCGCCATCCTCACCTTCATCGGCGGGCTGGCGAGCGTCGTGTTCTTCCCCATCGCCGGCCTCCTGGTGGAGCAGCTCTCGTGGCGAACGGCCCTGCGCGTGCTGGTCGCGTTGATGGCGCTGCATTGCCTTCCGGCGGCGCTGCTGGTGAGGCGGGGACGGTCCGAAGGCGGCGGCCGCGTGGCGTTCTGGAGCGGGCTCGGTGAAGCCCTGCGGCTGCGTGAAGCGCGCTGGATGATCGCGATGTTCGCGCTCGCCGGGCTCTCGGTGTCGGCCGTGCAGGTCCACCAGGTGCCGGCGATGACGGCGGGCGGTATCTCGCTCGCGGCGGCAACGACGATCGCGTCGGTGAAGGGTCTGCTGTCGCTGCCCGGCCGCGCGGGGACCGAGGCGGTGGTGCGGCGCGCGGGCGTACCGGCGGCACTCGGCGCGGCCTACGCGGCGATGGCGGCCGGCACGGTCACGCTCGCGTTCGGCGGCCTGGGCGCGGCGCTGGCGTTCATGACCGTGACGGGGCTGGCCTTCGGGACGATTTCGCCGCTGCAGGGCCTGTTCGCCGCGAACGTCTACGGCGAACGGCGGCTCGGCACCCTCATGGGCGTCCAGACCTTCCTCGTCAGCCTCGCGGGCGCCGGCGGGCCCGTCGTGCTGGGGGTCGCGGTCGATGCGACGGGCGGCTACCGCGCGGGCATCATCGCCAGCTCGCTGCTCGCGGGGATGGCGCTGCTGATGCTCGTCACGCGGCCGGGAAGGGGAGATCAGCCCGCGGCCGAGGACTCCGACGACCCGTCGTCCGGGTTGTCCGGCGCGGCGACTTCGTCTTCCTTCGCTTCGAAGTAGCTCCCTGGCTTGCGGCGCGCGAGGAAGTAGTCGAGTCCGACCTTCATCGCCGCGGCCGCGGGCAGCGAGAGGAGGATGCCCGTCACGCCGAGCAGTTCGCCCCCGATGAGCACCGTCAGGAGCACCACCAGCGGCTGCAGCCCGAGCGTCTGCCCGTAGACGCGCGGCACGAGCAGGCGGTCTTCGAACTGCTGGTAGACGAGCAGCGCGATGAGCACGATGAGCGCCCGCGTGACGGACTGGTCGAAGGCCGCGAACACCGGCGGCACGATGGCGATGAAGGCGCCGATGAGCGGGATGATATCGGCGAAGCCCGCCAGCACCGCGAACGCGAGCGGGTTATCGACCCCGAGGATGAGCAGCACCGCCAGGGTGTACAGCGCGATGATCGCGGAGGTGATCACCTGCCCGCGGATGTAGCCGCCGACGACGCGGCCCATCGCTTCGAGCAGCTCGTCGGCCTCGCGTTCGCGATGGTCCGGGATGAAGCGGTAGAGGTAGGCCTTCATCTTCGGCGCATCGACGAGCAGGTAGGCCGTGAGCACGATGATCGTGATCGCCGAAAGCAGCCCGAAGAGCACCTTCTGGCCATAGTCGACGGCGACGCGGCCGGAGACGACTTCGCTCCAGTTGATCTCCTCGGCGCGGTCGCTGAGTTCGACATCGATGCCGAAGTCATCGAGGAAGTCCTCGAGGCGCTGGGCATCGTTGGGGAGATTGTCGCGGAGGTCGGTGAATTCGCTGACCATCGCGGGGACGAACATCGCCGCGAGGCCGCCGAGGATGGCGAGCACCGTGAGAATGACGGCGAAGACCGCCACCACACGCGGGAAGCGATGGCGCACGAGCCACTCGACGTAGGGGAGCAGCGCGGCCATGAAGATGAGGGCGACGGCGATGAGGAGCACGACCGCCCAGACCTGGGGGATCAGCCAGACCGCCGTGATGGCCGCTGAGAGCACGAACAGACCGCGCCAGGAGACCTCGAGCTTGAACACAAGACCTCCCGGGGCGTGCTCGGGCCATTGTGCCTGCCGCGGCGGAATCCTCACAGGGGCAAGGCGGTTGGGATAGTGCCGCCGGGGCCGCCGTGATTACGTCGATTGACGCCTTCCTTCGCTACTTCGATGCCGTGAACCGCCGGGCCGTGCGCGATATCGCCGCCCTGCCGCCGGAAGCCGACGGCTGGCGCCCGGCCACCGGGACGGGTGAGAACGCCTGGAGCATCAACCAGGTCATCGGGCACATGGCGGGATCGCGGCTCTACTTCGCGAGCGCCTACGCGGGCACGGGGTGGGTCAGCCCGCGGCCGCCGGATGTGCGTTCGCGCGAGCAGTGGGTGCCCGCCATCGAGGCGAGCGCCCGCGCGCTGCGGGAGGCGCTGGAAGGCACGCCGGACGCCTGGCTGGCGCGCAAGGTGGCGATGATCGACTCGGGCGGCGAGCTCTCGGGCTGGCGCGTGCTGATGATGATGGTCGAGCACGACATCCATCACCGCAGCCAGATCGACACCTACGCGGGCGCGAACGGCTGGGATGTGCCCCAGATCTTCGACCGCACGGCCGAGACCATCGAAGGGCTACAGCCGGGGCAGCGGGCGAAGCACGGCCGCGACGGGGAGGCCGCGCGCGGTTCGCAAGGCGGCTGAAAGACCAATTCCGCACGGCGCTTCACGCGGATGGTCGTTTGCGTGTTCTACGATTACGGGAGGAGTGCCGGACCGGGAGCCGCGGCACCCAGGAGGCTCGCCGATGACCTCGGCCCGGGCGAACCGCAGCCGTTCGAAACAGCCGATCGAGGACTACCTGCTGAGCGAGGAGCAGCTCGAGGAGATGTATTACCGCATGCTCCTCAGCCGCCGGCTGAACGAACGGATGATCGCGATGAACCGGCAGGGGCGGGCCGCCTTCGTCATCGCCGGGGCCGGGCAGGAAGCGGCGCAGGTCGGCGCGGCGATGGCGCTCCAGCCGGGCGTGGACTACCTCGCGCCCTACTACCGCGACCTGGGCATGAACCTCGTGTTCGGCATGAGCGCCCGCGAGGCGATGCTCAACGTCCTCGGCAAGATCGACGACCCCAACGGCGGCGGCCGCCAGATGCCCTCGCACTGGGGCAACCGCGAACGCCACATCGTCAGCCAATCGAGCGTGGTGGCGACGCAGTTCCTGCACGCCGCGGGCATCGCGCTCGGGGCGAAGCTGAGGCAGGACCCGGTGGTCGTGATGGCCACCTGCGGCGAGGGCAGCACCAGTCGCGGCGACTTCCACGAGGCGCTCAACTTCGCCACCATCCACCGGCTGCCCGTCATCTTCTTCATCGAAAACAACGGCTACGCCATCTCCGAGAAGACGGAGAAGGAGATGGCGACCGCGGGCGTGGCGCAACGCGCGCGCGGGTACGGCCTGCGCGGCATCGTCGTCGATGGCATGGATGGGGTCGCGGTGTACCAGGCCGTGCGCCCGGCGGTCGACCAGGCGCGCCGCGGCGGCGGGCCGTTCCTCATCGAAGCGCGCTGCTACCGGCTCTGGCCGCATTCGAGCGACGACGACGACACGCGCTACCGCCCGCGCAAGGAGCTCGAGGAGTGGGCCGCGAAGGACCCCATCAAGCTCTTTCGCGAACGCGTGGAGCGTGACGGCATCTTCCCGCGCGAGGACCTCGACGCCATCGAGGCGCGCGTCGACGACGAGGTGCGCGAAGCCGCCGCCTGGGCGCAGCAGCAACCCGACCCGAAGCCCGAGGACGCGCTCGGCTTCGTCTACAAGGAGGGCTGAGATGGCGGCGATGACGGTCATTGAGGCCGTACGGGCCACGCTCGACGAGGCCCTCGGCGGCGACGAGCGCGTGTTCCTGCTGGGCGAGGATGTCGAGGCCGGGGGTGTGTTCCGCGCGACCGAGGGGCTCGTGGCGAAGTACCCCGGGCGCGTGCTCGATTCGCCGCTGGCGGAGTCGTCGATCATCGGGCTCAGCATCGGCGCCGCGCACTACGGCATGCGCCCGGTGGCCGAGATCCAGTTCGCGGACTTCATCCACGCGGGGTTCGACCAGCTCTGCAGCGAAGCCTCGCGCTGGAGCTATCGCACGCGCGGCGATTCGTGGCTGCCGATGGTGGTGCGCACGCCCTGGGGGGGCGGCGTCCACGGCGGGCAGCACCATTCCCAGAGCATCGAGGCGTACTACGCGCACATGCCGGGCATCAAGGTGGTGGCGCCCGCGTTCCCGGCGGATTACCGCTCGCTCCTGAAGGCCGCCATCGCCGACCCGAACCCCGTGCTCTTCCTGGAGCACAAGCGCACGTACCGGCTCGTGAAGCAGGAGATCGAGGGGGCGCCGGCCGAGGAGACCATCGGGCGGGCGCGCATCACGCGGCGAGGGGAAGACATCACAATCTTCGCCTACGGGCTGATGCTGCACGAATCGCTCGCCGCGGCGGACCAGATCGCGGCCGACGGCATCGATGCCATGGTCGTGGACCTGCTCACCCTCAATCCGCTGGACCGCGAGACGATCCTGGAGGCGGCGAAGGCGACGGGGAAGGTGCTGATCGTGCACGAGGACACGCTCACGGGCGGGCTCGGCGGCGAAATCGCGGCGATCATCGCCGAGCACGCCTTCGAGCACCTCGACGCGCCCATTCGCCGGGTGGCGGGGCCCGACATCCCACCGATGCCGTTCCATCACGCGATGGAGTCCTTCTTCATGCCGGACCGGGCGAAGATCGCCGCGGCCGCGCGCGACCTGGCAGCGTACTAGGCGACGGGAGGCAGCGATGGCAACCGTGACGATGCCCCAGCTCGGCGAGAGCGTGACCGAGGGCACGATCATCCAGTGGCTCAAGCAACCCGGCGACCGCGTGCGCATCGACGAGCCGCTGTGCGAAATCGAGACCGAGAAGGTGACCGCGGAGCTGCCCTCCGAGTTCGAAGGGACGATGGGCGAGATCCTCGTGCCCCAGGGCGAGACCGTCGCCGTGGGTGCGCCCCTTTGCGAAATTGTCGAGGCGGGAGCACCGGCCAAGGACGCACGCGAGCCCGTCGCCGCCGGTTCGTGGCAGGGCGGGCCCATGGCCATCCCGGAGGACCGGCCCCTGCCCGCGGGCGAGCGGGCTCCTTCGCCCGCGGGACCATCGTTGAAGGCGAACCGCCCGGCCCCCGCGCGCCCCGCCAGCCAGGCGAACGGGCACAACCCCGAGGATCGCTCGCGGTTCGTTTCGCCCGCCGTGGGCCGGCTCGCGGCCGAGCACGGCATCGACCTCGCGACGGTCGAGGGCACGGGCATCGGCGGGCGCGTGACGCGGAAGGACATCGAGGCGCGCATCGCGGCGGGCCCGGCGCAGCCCTCCGTCGCGGCCGGGCCGGCGGCAGCACCGGCGCCGATCCGCACGGCACGGCCGGCCACCGGCGGGGGCGAAGGGTACGAAGTGGTCACGCTCTCGGCGACGCGGCGGACGATCGCGGAGCACCTGCGGCGTTCGAACCTGGAGGCGCCCCAGGCCTGGACGATGGTGGAGGCCGATATCACCGGCCTGGTGCGGCTGCGCGAACGCGAGAAAGAGCGCTTCGAGCAGGAGGAGGGCGTCGCGCTCACGCTGCTGCCGTACTTCGCCACGGCGGTCTGCGAAACGCTGCGCGAATTCCCCATGCTGAACGCGCGCTGGGAGGGCGACGAGCTGCGCCGCTATCACGCCTTCGACCTGGGCATCGCGGTGGCGGCCGAGAGCGGACTCGTCGTGCCCGTCGTCCATGGCGCCGGCGACCTGAGCGTGGCCGGGCTGGCGCGGCGCATCGCCGAGCTGGCGGCGAAGGCGCATGCCCGCACCCTCCGCGTCGACGACATCGAGGGCGGCACGTTCACCGTGAACAACACGGGCGCCTTCGGTTCCATCGCCTCGAAGCCGATCGTGAACGCGCCCCAGGTGGCAATTGTGACGATGGAGCGGGCGGTGAAGCGCGCCGTCGTTCGCGACGACGACAGCATCGCCGTGCGCTGGATGATGAACGTCTGCCTGAGCTTCGACCATCGCGCGCTCGACGGGCTGGAGGCGGGCGGCTTCCTCGCCGCGCTCAAGGGGCGGCTGGAGTCGCACGGGTAGGCTGGACGCGGCCCGCCCGCCGTGTACCCTGCGCCGATGGAACAGCTTTCGCCGTCTGAATTCGAACGGCTGCGGCCGCTGGTGCCGCACCCCCACGCGGCGGGGCACATGGCCTTCGTGCACAGCGTGATCGACGGCACGATGCCCGGCACTGCCTTCGCGGACCGCGCGGACAACCCGCGGAGCGCCATCGTCTGCAACGAAGGCGGGTTCTGGCACGCCGTCGGCGAACCCGACGCGGCGTTTGCGCGCGACGTGGCCGGGGAGCTGCCGGCGCTCGTGCGGTACCCGGGGACCGCGGTGTGGGCATCGACGCCGGGCTGGGATGCGGCCCTCGGTGAGGTGTTCGCGCTGCGGCGGGAGCGGCTGGAATACACCACGCCGGAGCAGTTCGCCCCGCGCCGCGCGCTTCCCCGCGGCTACCGGATCGCGCCCATCGACGCCGCCATCGCGGGGAAGTTCGACGGCGCGGTGGACCCGTGGGTGGTGAAGATCTGGGGTGGCCCGGAGCGCTTCGCGGAGCGCGCCTTCGGCTTCGCCGTGATGGATGGCGAGCGGCTCACGAGCTTCTGCTGCCCCTGCGCGATCGGGGGGCCGGTGGGGCTCGTCGAGGCGGAAGTAGAAGTGGGCACGAACGATGCCTACCGCCGCATGGGGCTCGCGCGGGCCGCATCCATCGACTATTTCGAAGAGTGCCAAAGGCGCGGCCTTCGTCCCTCGTGGACGTGCGGCGCCGATAACATTGCGTCACATCACCTGGCGATTTCGCTGGGGTTCCGGCTCGCACGCAGCGTGGCCGGATACGCCATCGAAAGCGAGATGGAACGCGATGGCGACGGGAAGTGGCGCATCGCCGCGACTGGCGGCGAATAACCGTTAGTGTACTGAAAACTATAGTCGCAACGGGCTTTTCCGACGTGCAGAACGTTCACAATCGCCTGATTCCCGGGCGAGACGCGGGCGCTGGATCAGAAGGCCGCGTGCAGGCACCATGCGCCGACGGTGCGGGGAAGAGCGTCCCGGAGGCGATGTTACGTCGCCTCCGATCGTTCGGAACAGTGCCGGGATAATCACTATCTGTGATGCTCGTGTGGGCTCTGATTCTTCACACAAGCGTCCCCGGATTTTGTGGACACGCCTGATTTGGCCTGCCTATCATGGCCACCGCCCCTGAACCCACCGGTAACGAGGTATGCGGCGAATGGACGAGTGCATCGCCCAGTTTTTGAACTTTCTTGCCGTCGAGAAGAACGCTTCGAACAACACGATCGCGGCGTACCGGAACGACCTCGGACAGTTCCAGAAGTTCATGGGAGCGGCCGACGGCGGCAAGGACGCCTGGGCGAAAACCGACGGCACCAAGGTCGTCGCGTTCGTCGAGGACCTGCGCGAACGGCAGTACAAGGACGCCACGGTGGCCCGCAAGATCGCGGCCGTGAAGTCGTTCTTCGGCTTTCTCGCGGCCGAGGGCCTCGTGCCGCGCGACCCCACGGAGCAGCTGAAATCGCCCCAGGTGGGCAAGTCGCTGCCGCGCGCGCTCTCCGTGAAGGAAGTCGATGAGCTGCTCGAGCAGCCCGCCCGCCGCAACACCCCCGAGGCGCGGCGCGACAAGGCGATGCTCGAACTCCTCTACGCCACCGGGTTGCGGGTGACCGAGCTCGTCTCGCTCGACCTCGCCGATGTCGCGCTGGAGAGCGACCCCGTGACCGTGCGCTGCGTCGGCAAGGGCGAACGCGAGCGCGTGCTGCCGCTCTATCAGCGGGCGGTGGATGAGCTGCGGCAGTACATCTTCCACGTGCGGCCGCGCCTGGTGCGAAACCGCCGCGAGCCCGCGCTCTTCGTGAACCGCCGGGGCGAACGGCTCACGCGGCAGGGGTTCTGGCTCATCCTGAAGAACTACGCGCGCGAGGCGAAGCTCGACAAGACGATCACGCCGCACACGCTCCGCCATACCTATGCCACGCACATGCTCTCGGGCGGCATGCCCCTGCGGAACGTGCAGGACGCGCTCGGCCACGCGAGCATTTCGACCACCCAGATCTACACGCAGCTGACCGACCAGCAGAAGCGCGCGGAGTACGACGAGGCGCATCCCCGCGCCTGACCGGCCGTCCGAAGAGTGAGCGAAGGCAAGCCCGCGACCGCGGGCTTTTTCCTTGCCCGGCGGCCGCGGCGAGCGCGTTCGAGCCTGTTACGATGCCGCGCGATGGACCCCGAGTTGATGGCGGCGCTGACGGCCGATGACCCCGCGGAGGCGCTGCGCGTGCTCGACGCCGCAGGCACGCTCACGCGCCTCATCCCCGAGCTGGAGGCCGGCCGCGGGTTCGTCCAGCCTGAGCGCCATCACTACACCGTCCTCGAACACAACCTGGCGGCGGTGGCCGCCCTCCATGAAGCGACCACGGACACCGCCGCCGGCGGCGAACTGCGCCAGTCGCTCGCCTGGATAGACATGGACGCGTCGTTGGAGCGCGAGGTGGGGAGCGTGCCGCTGATGGCGCTGCTGCGGCTGGCGGCGCTCGTGCACGACATCGCGAAGCCACACACGGCGACCATCGTCGAGGGCGCGCTCAGGTTCCCGAGGCATGGCCCGCGCGGCGCCGAGCTGCTGCGCGAACGGCTCCCCGCGCTCGGATTCGGCCCCGAAGAGACGGCGTTCGTCGCCGCGATGGTGCGCTACCATCTCCGGCCGGGCGAGCTGGTGAAGGCATGGCCCCCGACCGACCGCGCCGTGCGCAAATTCGTCGCCGACCTCGACGGCCATGTGCTGCCGCTGATGCTGGTGAACCTGGCCGATGGCTGGGCGACGCGCGGGCCCGGGTACACCCGCGAGCACTTTCGTCGGCACTGCGGCTTCGTCAATTATGTCACGTCGCGAGCATGGGCTGTCATGGACGACGGCGAGGACGCGCCGCTCATCACGGGCGAGGACCTGATTCGCGAGCTTGACCTCGAAGGTGGACGATTGCTAGGGGCTGTCCTAACATCGGTTCGCCGGGCCCAGTCAGAGGGCGCTATAACGAACCGGGATGAGGCTCTGGCGTTGGCCGGCGAGCTCCTGGCCAGCATGCGAGCGGAGCAAGCCTGAGCTGCTTGCCCGGCCCCAGGAGAAACCCCCCATGGCTGTCATGTGGAGTGTCATCTTCTACACCGTGCTCGCGGTGGCGGCGTTCTATTTCATCCTGCTCCAGCCGGTGCTCAAGAATCAGCGGGAGCAGAAGAAAGCGGTCCGGGCGCTGCAAATCGGCGATGAAGTGCTGACCACCGGTGGCCTCATCGGCGAAGTGAAGGACATCATCCAGCCCGTCGATGGGCCCACCGAAATCATCCTCGAAATCGCCCCGGGCATTCGCGTGCGCGCGGTCACGGATGCGATTTCGCGACGGCTGACAACGCTCGAACCCGCCGAGACGGCACCATCGCCGGAGGTAATCAAGCCCAGTGCGTAGCACGACCACGGTCCTCATCTTCCTCGGGGTGCTGTTCCTCACGGGCTTCGCCCTCATCGCCGTCTGGCCGAGCGACCCGAACCGGTACCTGCCGGGCGACTTCTGGCCCGAGGGCCGCGGCATCAAGATCGGCAGCTGGGAGCGGGAGACCATGCGCCTCGGCCTCGACCTGCGCGGCGGCTCCTACCTCGTGCTCCAGGCCGACCCGCCCGCCGACTACCAGGGCGACCTGGGGCAGGCGCTCGATGTCGCCAAGGAAGTGGTCGAACGCCGCGTGAACGCGTTCGGCGTCAGCGAAGCCGAGATCACGAAGACGAGCGGCAACCGCCTGACCGTCGAAGTGCCGGGCATGGATATCAACGAGGCGACGGACCTCATCGGCAAGACGGCGCGCCTCGAGTTCCGCGTACCGAACCCCGAGGGCACGGACGTCATCCCCGCGACGGGCGTCGTCGACGGGCAGACGTACACCATGAGCGGCCAGTATCTGAAGAACAACACCTTCCCATCGCAGCAGGGCACGACCTACGCCGTGAACTTCGAGACCACGGGCATCGGCTCGAAGCTGATGGAGCAGATCACGGCGAACGCGCTGCGCTTCCCCGAGGGCGACACGCGGCGCTTCCTGCTCATCTACCTCGACGACGCGCTCATCTCGCAGGCGCAGGTGCAGAGCGTGATCTCGGACAAGGGCCAGATCACGGGACAGGATTCGTTCACGGCGGCGAAGACGCTTTCGAAGCAGCTCAACGCCGGCGCGCTGCCCGTGCCCCTCAAGACCATCCAATCGAGCGAAGTGAGCGCGACGCTCGGCGAAGACTCCGTGCTGGATTCCGTGCACGCGGGCATCGTCGGGCTGATCGCCGTGGCGCTGTTCATGATCCTCTACTACCGGCTGCCGGGCGCACTGGCGGCGGCGGCGCTGGTGGTCTACACCTCGCTGACGCTGACGGTGTTCAAGCTCTGGCCGGTGACGCTGACGCTCTCGGGCATCGCGGCGTTCGTGCTCTCGGTGGGAATGGCCGTGGACGCGAACATCCTCATCTTCGAACGCATGAAAGAGGAGCTACGGCGGGGCCGGACGCTGAACAGCGCCATCGACCTGGGCTTCCGCCGGGCATGGACGTCGATTCGCGATTCGAACATCTCGACGCTCATCACCTGCCTCATCCTGTACTACTTCGGGAACCAGTTCGGGGCGTCGCTGGTGAAGGGCTTCGCGCTCACGCTGGCCATCGGCGTGCTCATCTCGATGTTCTCGGCCATCACCGTGACGCGGACGTTCCTGAAGATGATCGTGGGGACGCCGGTGGCGCGGAACCACTGGCTGTTCAACGCCGAGGAGCGCAAGCGCGGCCGCGCGGCGACATCGCGGGCCGAAGCCGCGGGGGGGAAGTAACCGATGCTCGACTTCGCAGGCAAGCGATGGTGGTACCTCTCGGTCTCGCTCGCGATCTTCGTGGTCGCGGTGGCGTGCCTGGCCATCTTCCATCTCAAGGCGGGCATCGAATTCACGTCGGGCTCGTCGTTCACGGTTGAGTTCACGGAGAAGCCCGTCCAGCAGGGCGAGCTGCGCTCGGCGATGGGCGATCTCGGGCACGCCGAGGCGCGCATCCAGGGGGCGGGCCAGAACACCTACATCATCCGCACGCGCGAACTGAAGGTGGCCTCGGCGGACGATTCCGCCGCGACCGGGCCTTCGGCGCCCGTGCAGGGCGAAATCGACCAGGTGGAGGCCGGCCTGCGCGAGCGCTTCGGCGCCCTCACGCGGCGGGACTTCTCGACCGTTTCGAGCACGGTGAGCAGCGAAATCGCCCGCAACGCGACGCTGGCCGTGATCGCGGCCTCGGTGTTCATCCTGCTGTACATCTGGTGGGCGTTCCGGCACCTGCCGCGGCCCTACCGCTATGGCACGGCAGCCATCATCGCGGTGCTGCACGACGCCTTCATCATCCTCGGCCTCTTCGCGCTGCTCGGGGAGATCCGTGGCACGGAAGTGGACACCGGCTTCATCACGGCGCTGCTGACGGTCATCGGCTTCTCCGTGCACGACACGATCGTGGTGTTCGACCGCATTCGCGAGAACATCTCGCACGACCCGTACATCCCGTTCGAGGAAGCCGTGAACGCGAGCATGACGGAGACGCTCGCGCGCTCCATCAACACCTCGTTCGTGGTGGTGCTGACGGTCATCGCGATGCTGCTCATCGGCGGCGTGACCATCCGGAACTTCCTCATCGTGCTGCTCGTGGGCGTGGCGGCGGGCACCTACAGCTCGATCGGCATCGCCAGCCAGCTGCTCGTGGCATGGGAGCGCGACGACATCGGGCGCTGGTTCCGGCGGATGCGCGGCCGCCCGGAGGGGCAGGTCGCCGAGCCCGCCTGATTCCCACGGCGGATCCAACCACCGAAGCCCGCGCTCACGCGCGGGCTTCGCCGTTTCCGGGCGTCACGGCGGTGGCGAAAAAGACGATAACCGGTATCTTTACCTTGTGACACCGCCTCGCCCCAGTCCCGCCGGGGACCGGGCGTGCCGATTATCGAGGCGTGAAAGCAGGCCCCAGGCCCCCGATTCCAGCGCTCATCGTTGCCGGGGGAGTGGCGTTCCTCGCGGTGTACGGGGCGCTGCTCGCGGCGGGCGCGCCGGGGCTCGTGCTGCGCGGCCTCCTCTTCAACCTCGGCCCCATCACGGCGATGGCGGTCGCTCCCCAGGCCTTGCGCCGCGCGCGCGGCCGCCAGCGCTGGGGATGGACCGCCGTCGCCTCGCTGGCCGTCTGCTGGTTCATCGCCGAGGCCGTCTACTCCTTCTATGAGCTGCGCGGCGCGGAAGCACCCTTCCCCAGCTTCGCCGACCTCTTCTACTACCTGGGCTACTTCTCCCTCATCGCCGCCGTGCCGCTGCTTTCGCCACCCCACCGGCGATTGAGCGACCGGCGAGCGATGCTCGACGGCGCGACCGTGGTGGTGGCCGTCGGCGTGCTCGCCTGGCAGTTCGTGGTCGAACCCACGGGCGCCTCCGCCGGGACGTTCTTCCAGAGCGCGCTCCTCCTGGGCTACCCGCTGCTCGACCTGGGGCTGATCGTGTCGCTCGTCGTGCTGTTCTACGGGTCGTCCGGGGCATTGCCGCCGCCCGTGGCGGCGCTGGTCGTGGCGATCGCGTTCACCGTCGCCGGCGATGTCCCATACCTCCTGGGCGTGGGCGCCGGTTCGACCGCTTCGTGGCCGGACCTGCTCTGGCTGGCGGGCTATTTCGCGCTCGCGCTCGCGCTCTACTGGGCGGCGCGCGACCCACTGGAGGCGGTCACCCGCGGGCGCACCGAGAGCACGCTGGAGCTGGTGCTGCCGTACGTGGCGGTCACACCCCCGGGCGTGGCGATGCTGTACGAAGCGTTCACCGGGCGGGTGGAATCGGACCTGCTGACGGGGACGACGATCGCCGTGATGTTCCTGATGACCCGGCAGTGGCTGACGATCGTGGAGAACCACCAGCTGAACCGCGCCTTCGAGGCCGAGATCGAGACCCGCGAACAGCTGCTCATCGAGCTCGAACGGCGGAACGTGGCCCTGGAGGAGCTGCGGCGCGAGGCCCAGTTCCGCGCGGACCACGATTCGCTCACCGGGCTGCTCAACCGGCGGGCATGGTTTTCGCTCGCGGCCGACGCCGATGCCACCTCGGTCGCGATTTTCGACATCGACTTCTTCAAGCGGATCAACGACACCTACGGCCACCCCGTCGGCGACCATGTGCTCAAGGAGGTGGCCTGGCGCCTGGGCGGGCTGCTCGGCCCCGGGAGCGCGCTGGGGAGGCTTGGCGGCGAGGAGTTCGCCGCCTTCTTCACGAGCGACGCCGAGGACCCCGTCGCGCAGTGCCACGCGGCCGTGGAGACGATCGCGACGGTGCCCGTGGTGCTGCCCTGGGGCGAAGAGCTGGCCATCAGCGTGAGCGCCGGGCTCGCGCCGGCGGGCGATGGCGCGGACCGCGACCAGGTGCTCGCCGCCGCCTACGAGCTCGCGGACGGCGCGCTGTACGAGGCGAAGCAGGGAGGCCGCCGGCGGCTGGTCTACCGCTTCGGTGTCGAGAAGGCGGCCTGAGTCACCAGCTGCCGCCGCCTCCACCGCCGCCGCCACCGCCCGAGAACCCGCCACCGCCGCCACCCGAACCCGAGGACGCGGGCGTGCTGGAGATGGCGCTGCCGACGCTGCTGGAGAAGCTCTGCATGCCCTGGGAGAACGCCATCGCCTGGAAAGGGGCGGTCCCGGCATACCAGCCGGAGGTGGCCTCCGCCGCCTGGTCCTCGATGCCTTCGAACGCCTTCGCCCACTTCTCGACGCAGCCGAAGACCATGGCATAGGGCAGGTAGCGCGCGAAGATGTTGCGCTGCTCGTTGAACTCCTGCTGGCGGGTCTCGGCGGTATCGACGTAGAGGCGGAAGCCGAGCACGCGGCGGCGCGCCTCGCTGCCCACGGCCGTGCGCCGCGCCATCGTTCGCGCCCCGAGCACGGCGAACAGCACCCCAAGCACCACGAAGGGCACGCCGATGAACCCCCGCCCGAAGGCGAACGCCGAGCCCACGCTCAGGGCCACACCGGCGATGGCGAGGCCGATACCCGGGAGGGCGCCGCGCCAGCGCTGCACCTCGGGGTCGCGGTCGAACCAGCGGCGGTTGACGGCGTCGCGATAGAGCTCGTCCTTCACCTTCTTCAGGTCCTCGGCGAACTTCGTCTTGAGGGACGAGATCTTCACCTCGGTGCGCTTCCCCTTGAACAGCGCGCGGAAGAGCTGCGCTTCGTACGGCAGGAGGCCGTCGGGCTCCTTGAGCTTCTCGAACTGCCAGTCGCGGTGGCCAAAGTGGCCCTTCTTCGGGATCTCCGTGATGTGGAGGTAGCCGCGGACGGCCATGTCCACGATCGTCGCCGTGACATCCAGCGTGTCGGCGCGCTCGTCGAGGAGGACACCCATCTGCGCGGGCTTCAGGTCGTCCGGCGGCAGGTACTCGACCACGACGTCATCCTTCGCGAAGAGCGGGCGCGTCTCCTGCGTGGGGTCGTTCGTGAGGTAGTGCACCGTGGTGAAGCGGCGGTCGCGGCCAAGGCGCCACCAGATGCCGATGATGCCGAACACCCCCAGCGCCGCCAGCCCCGCCGACTCGCCGATCTCCACGAGGTCGAATTCGAAGTAGTCGTCGATGCTCGGGCGGTCCTTCACGATCGGCGGCGGGATGGTGACGGCGTCGCGCGGAAACATCGCGACGATGGAGAGCTGCTCGTTCGGTGCGAGGAAGCGCGTGGCCGTGTAGGTGACCGTGCCGGTGCCGTCGGCGGTCTTGCAGGACGCAGTCGAGCGGTACCCCTGGAAGCAGACGGCCGTGATGGGTGCGTTCGTGGGCAGCTTCACCGTGACGACGGTCGCATCGACCGTCACGGACCAGGTGCCGCTCGCGTTCCAATACAGTTCGCCATGGGAGGCGTAGGCATCGAGGGCGCCGGTGAGCTTGTAGGTAATGCGGTACTCGTGCTCGCCCGTGATGGTGGTGTCGGGGTCGCCGATCTTGAGCTGGATGCCGTCGCCGAGGTTGGAGGTGTCGTACTTGTAGGCCTTGCCGGCCTGGTCGGTGATGCTCTCGACGCTGATGCCGTAGTGGCGGTCGCTGCTGACCGGGCAGTCGTAGGTGCGGGGGTCGGCGCCTTCGCGGTCGACGCCGGCGCACGCCTGCTTCGTGACAAGGTTGCGAAAGATGCCGTGATGGGGGTCGGCGCCGAAATCCCAGGTGATGACTTCGGTCACATGGATGGAGCCATCGGGCTGGATGTCGTAGGCGGCCTCGAAGCGGCGCATGCGCTCCTCGGCGCGCGCGGGCGCGGGCAGCAGCGCGGCGGCGGCGACGCAAAGCGCGATCAAGAACGGGACGGCGAGGGCACGGGAAACGGGGCGGCGGTGCACGGGCACATGTTCGTGGCTTGGGCCGCGTTCGCCAAGACGGGAAGTCCGCAAGACAAGGCCCCGGCCGTTCTTTATCATCGGTCCGGCCGGGCGTGCGGTGGGACACGGGCGCCGGCAGCTAACCCCAGGAACGGTGCATGGAATCATTCGAATACCTGGCACCCAGGACGCTCGCGGAAGCTTTCGCGGCACTGGGAAACGGGAAGCGCAGCCTGATGCTGGCGGGCGGGACCGACGTGATCGTGCAGCTGCGCGAAAACCGCCGGAGCTGTGACCAGCTGATCGACCTCAAGCACATCCCGGAGCTGATGGCGGTGGATATCCGGGCCGATGGCGGCCTCGATATCGGCGCCGCCGTGCCGCTCGCGGAGCTGTATGGCAACCGCGACATCGCGCGGCGCTGGCCCGGCCTCGTGGACGCGGCGAGCATCATCGGCGGGCGCGCCATCCAGTCCCGCGCGAGCTTCGGGGGCAACCTCTGCAATGCGAGCCCGGCGGCCGATAGCTCGCCTTCGCTCATGGCCCACGGCGCGGTGCTGACCATCGCCTCGGCGAGCGGCACGCGCACGGTGCCGGTGGAGCAGTTCTTCGCCGGCCCCGGCCGGAGCGTGCTGCAGCCGGGCGAGCTCCTGCTCCGGGTCTCGATCCCGCCCCAACCGGCACATTCGGCGGTCTTCTATCACCGCTTCATCCCCCGCAACGAGATGGACATCGCCGTCGCGAGCGCGGGCGTGCAGCTGGTGCTCGATGCAAGCGGCGATCGCATCGCCTCGGCGCGGGTCGCCCTCGGCGCCGTGGCGGCGACGCCGATCATGGTCCCGGCCGCGGCGGAGGCGGTGGTGGGCCAGGCGCCGAACGCGGACACGTTCGCGAAGGCGGGCGAGACGGCCTCGGCGGCGGCCCAGCCGATCACCGACATGCGCGGCTCGGCGGCGCAGCGCAAGCACCTGGTCTCGGTCCTCACCGTGCGGGCCTTCGAGCACGCACTCCAGCGCATCCGGGAGGGGCGGTAAATGGCACGGCGAACCCACGTTTCGACGACGATCAACGGCCTGCCCACGGAGTTCCTGTGCGAGCCGCGCCAGAGCGTGCTCGAAGTGCTCCGCGATGAGCTCGGGCTCACGGGCGCGAAGGAAGGCTGCAACAACGGCAACTGTGGCGCCTGCGCCGTCCTCCTGAACGGGCAGGTCGTGAACTCCTGCTGCGTGCTCGGGGTCGAACTCGAGGGCGCGAACCTCACGACGATCGAAGGCATCGCCGACGGCGAGAACCTCCATCCCCTGCAGCAGGCGTTCCTCGAAGAGGCGGCGCTCCAGTGCGGCATCTGCACGCCCGGCTTCATCGTCTCGGCGAAGGCACTGCTCGATTCGAACCCGCACCCGGATGAGCACACCGTGCGCTTCTGGCTGGCCGGGAACCTGTGCCGCTGCACCGGTTATGACAAGATTGTTCGAGCGGTCCTCAAGGCGGCGGACGCCTCCGGGGCGCCCGTTCCCTGAACCCGCGGCCGGTGCCATGCCGGCCATCCACATTCCCGGGCGGCGCCACGCGGCGCGGTCCCCAAGCCTGGCCCAGGGAGGTTCGACGCATGACGACCAGCGAACGCTCGACGAACTATCGCGTCATCGGGACGCGGCCCGTGCGCCCGGACGGCGTGGAAAAAGTCACCGGGAAGGCGCAGTACGGCGCCGATGTCCGGCTGCCGGGGCTGCTGCACGGCCGCATCCTCCGCAGCCCGCACGCCCACGCGCGCATCGTCGCCATCGATACGAGCGAGGCGGAGAAGGTGCCGGGCGTCTTCGCCGTGGTCACCCACCGGGACTTCCCGGCCGCGCGCGACGTCGTCCAGGAGCTCGGCGAAAGCTCCGTGAACGCCATGGAGCTGAGCGACAACATCCTCGCCTCGAAGAAGGCGCTGTATCGAGGGCACGCGGTCGCGGCGGTGGCGGCGACGAGCCCGCACATCGCCGAAGAGGCGCTGAGCAAGATCCGCGTGGAGTACCAGGTGCTCCCCACGGTGCTCGATGTGCGCGACGCCATGCGCGAGGATGCGCCGCTGCTGAGCGAGACGCGCTTCACGAAGGAACTGGGCGGGGCGCGCAGCGAGAAGCCGAGCAACATCGCCAGCCACATCCGCTTCCAGGGCGGCAACGCCGACGACGCCATCGCCGGCGCCGATGTCGTCATCGAGCGCGAATACCGCACGAAGATGGTGCACCAGGGCTACATCGAACCCCACAACGCGACGGCGAGCTGGAACGCCGACGGCACGGTGACGATCTGGACGAGCACGCAGGGCGCGTTCTCGGTGCGCGGCCAGGTCGCGGAGATCCTGCGGCACCCCATCTCGAGCATCCGCGTCATCCCCATGGAGATTGGCGGCGGCTTCGGCGGGAAGCTGCCCATTTACCTCGACCCGGTGGCCGCGCTCCTTTCGAAGAAGTCCGGCCGGCCGGTGAAGGTGCTCATGAGCCGCACCGACGTGTTCGAAGGCTCCGGCCCGACGAGCGGCACGTGGATCAAGATCAAGCTCGGCGTGAAGGACGGGAAGATCGCGGGCGTGAAGGCGGAGCTCGCGTACGAAGCCGGCGCCTACCCGGGCAGCCCCGTCGGCGCGGGTTCGATGACAATGCTGGCGCCGTACGCGATCGACAACTTCCAGGTCGATGGCTACGACGTCTGCCTCAACAAGCCGAAGGTGGCGGCGTATCGCGCACCGGGGTCGCCCGCGGCGGCGTTCGCGCTGGAGCAGGCGCTGGACGAGGCGGCGCGCGCCATCGGGGCCGACCCGCTGCAGTTCCGGCTCGACAACAGCGCCCGCGAAGGCGTGCGCATGGTCACCGGCGCGCCGCTCGCCAAGGTCGGTCACGAAGAGTGCGTGCAGGCGGTCCTCGATTCGCCGCACTACAAGTCGCCCATCGAGGGCCCGTACCGCGGCCGCGGCGTGGCCTCGGGCTACTGGTTCAACGGCGGCATGCAATCGAGCGTGACCGCGTCGGTGAACCCGGACGGCACCGTCAACCTGATCGAGGGCTCGACGGACATCGGCGGGTCGCGCGCGTCGCTTTCGATGCAGCTCGCCGAGACCCTCGGCATTCGCTACGAGGACGTCCACGCGACCGTCGTCGACACAGACTCCGTCGGGCACAACGACGTCACGGGCGGCAGCCGGACCACCTTCGCCAGCGGCCTGGCCGTGTACGAAGCGGGCATGGATATCCGCCGCCAGATGTGTGAGCGCGCCGCGCGGGAATGGAACGTCCCCGTCGACAAGGTCGAATACGAGGACGGGCGCATCACCTGGAGCGACGGCCAGGGGAACTCGAAGGAGAGCTCGTTCGCCGAGCAGGCGCGCACGGCTCCGCAAAAGGGTGGGCCGATCGTGGGCAAGGCATCCCTCTCGGCGCGCGGCGTGGGCGGCGCCTATGGCACGCACCTCGTCGACGTCGAAGTCGACCCGGACACGGGCAAGGTCACCATCCTGCGGTACACGGCCGCGCAGGACGTGGGCACGGCGATTCACCCGTCGTACGTCGAAGGGCAGATCCAGGGCGCCGTCGCGCAGGGCGTGGGCTGGGCCCTCAACGAGGAGTACTACTTCGACGACAACGGCCGGATGCTCAATTCGAGCTTCCTGGACTACCGCATGCCGACCACGCTGGACCTGCCGATGATCGACACCATCCTCGTCGAGGTGCCGAACCCGGGCCACCCGTACGGTGTGCGCGGCGTGGGCGAGGTGCCGATCGTGCCGCCGCTTGCGGCGGTCGCGAACGCTATCGCGGACGCGACGGGCAAGCGGTTCACGGAGCTGCCGATTTCGCCGCGGCGGCTCGTCGAGGAGCTGCACGGGCTCGCGTAAGCCGGCCCGGCAACGGAGATTGTGAGGACGGGGCCCACGCGATGTGGGCCTCGTTCCATCTGGAGGGCTGGAGGGCTGGAGGGCGCGATGACGATGGTCTACATCCCCGCCCCGCTGCGCGACATGTGTGGCGGCATCGCGACGCTGGAGATCGAGGCGCCGACGCTTGAGGCGCTCCTCCGCGCGCTCGATGTGCGTTGCCCCGGGTTCTACGCGCGCGTGGTCGAGGGCGGGCGCGTGCGGCCCGAGCTCGCGGTCGCGATCGACGGCGAAGCCGCGACCTACCCGCTCTCGGAGCCGATGAGCCACGTGCGCGACGTCTCCATCATCCCCGCCATCGGTGGCGGCGCGTGAGCGGCCTCGACGACGCCGAGATCGCGCGGCGCTACCCCCGCACGGAGCAGCGGCGCGCGCGCTGGTTCGCCGAACCGCCGATGGGCCCGCACGTCCTCTGGCTCGCGGAGCACCTGTCGCAGGAGATGGAGCTGAAGGCGGGCATGCGCGTGCTCGACCTCGGCTGTGGGCGCGCGATCAGCGGCATGTTCCTCGCCGAGGAGTTCGGCGTGGAGGTTCGGGCCGCCGACCTCTGGATTCGCCCGATGGTGAACTGGCCCCGCATCGAGGCGGCCGGCCTCGGCGGGCGCGTGTTCCCCTTGCACGGGTAATAACCTAGTTGACTCAGTAGCACGGGTGTGCGATCATGGCTGTGTTGGAGGAACCCGGCATGGCCAGCGCCACCCCGAAGACCCTGATTGAAGCCGTCCGCTACTTCGAAGACCCGGACGTGTGCAACGCCTTCATGGCGGAACTGCGCTGGCCGACCGGCGTCACGTGCCCCACGTGTGGCGCGGCTGAACCCCGCTACATCGCCACCCGTCGCCTCTGGGAATGCAAGACGAAGCACCCCAAAAAGCAGTTCAGCGTCAAGGTCGGGACAATCTTCGAGGACAGCCCCATCAGCCTCGACAAGTGGCTGACGGCGGTCTGGCTCATCGCCAACGCGAAGAACGGGATCAGCTCGTACGAACTGGAGCGGGCCATCGGCGTCACGCAGACCACAGCTTGGTTCATGCTCCATCGCATCCGGCTCGCTATGCAGTCCGGTGACTTCGACCGGCCCATGGGCGGGCAGGTTGAAGTCGATGAGACCTTCATCGGCGGCAAGGCCCGCTTCATGCACAAGGGCAAGCGCGCCGCGAAGATCACCGGAACGGGCGGGGCTGGAAAAGAGGCCGTTATGGGGCTTCTGGAGCGCCACGGCCCGGACGGCCACAGCATCGTTCGGACCAAGCACGTCGCAAGCCGCCGCCGCCACACGCTCGCCCCCGTGGTGCGCCAGAACGTCACTCCCGGCTCCGAAGTGTTCAGCGATGCGCTTGGCTCCTACAGCGGCCTCAAGGCCGACTTCATCCATGGCGTCATCGACCATGCCGAGAAGCACGTCGAAGGGCAGATCCACACGAACGGCATTGAGAACTTCTGGAGCCTCTTGAAGCGCGCCCTCAAGGGGACGTACGTCAGCGTTGAGCCCTTCCACCTCTTCCGCTACCTGGACGAAGAAGCCTTCCGATTCAACGAGCGCCACAAGAGCGACGCTGGACGCTTTGTGGCTGTGCTCAAAGCTGCCGTGGGCCGCCGCCTGACCTACGATGAACTCCGAGGGAAGGGGATTCCGGCATGAGGAAAGAGAAGCGCCACACCGGCCCGCCCGAGTACCCCGAGACAGCAGAGGGGCAAGAGGCGTTCGAGCGGTTCCGAGAGCTAACACGGAAGCTTGTACACGTCCCGAAGGATGCGACGCGGCCAAGCGAAGAGAGGCCATCATCGCCCTGAGTCCTTCGGGACAGTGTCAGTGACTCCCATCGACAAGTTTCCACCAGTGTCTACCTGAAAGAACCCTTGTGCTCCGGGGGCGTGGACTTCTCGGACGTTGATAACTTCGTAGCTGTTCCGGAGCCTACCTGAACGCGTAAAAGCTTGCCGCTTCATGACATCGCACACGATTACGTCCTTAGCTCCGATTCGCACGGAGCCGTCAGCGACTTTGTCCATGAAATCGCCGTCGCTCATCTTGTATGTGCGCGTTTGATCGCCGTCGTTCAACTTCCAACGGCTACCCTCAGGGCGAAAGTCCGGACTAACTGGCTGTAAGCGCAGTCCGTTCAAGACAATCGCGCCTTCATCCGTGTACTCGATCGTTCTGGTGGCGCGCGTCATGTGCGGCGCTTCCTTCTTGGTAACGCTCTCCAGTTCTTTGTCGCGCTCCTTGAAGAGCATCTTCTCGATGCCTTCTTTGAGCAACGGCTTGACCATATCCCCCACGTTCGCCTGAATCCCTTGATCAGACAACAGGCGCAAAGCTTCCTCACTAACCCAGATTTCGTTCCCATCTATCCGCAAGTAGACGCCTGGCTGCGCTGGCGCCACCTTCTCGACTTGTTCTGTAGTAGGTACTATCACCTCCTCCAGCTTGCGGCGACGCAGCTTCTTCAGGATGCCAATCACCCCACCGGTTGTCGCACCGCCAACTGCCCCAACCGGCCCGAAGAACAGTTCCTTGATGTTGGCAGCCGACGTGAGAAGATCGCCAGAAAGCACGTTAATGGCGTCGTGGTACGTCTGCTGCAAATAGACGAGGATCTCGAACGACCCCGGCTCGGTAGCCCGAATCCTGAGAGACATGGATGCCTTGTTGCCATTGAGAACGGCGTTGGCCCGTTCAAAGGCTTGCGCCATCGCCAGCATCGACGGGGCGAGATCCTTGGCATCGATCGTGTGGTCGTCGAGCGCAGGGCCGTCGTAGGCCACCGTGAACTCGACCGGTTCCGCGCTAGTTGGTGATGCGCTCATGTGCCGCCCCCTTAACCATGGCGGCATTCTCACGGCGCACACCCTACTGAGTCAACTAGGTTGTTGCCCTTGCACGCGGAAGCGCACACGCTCCCCTTCGCCGACCGCTTCTTCGACGCGCTCGTCTCCTTCGATGCCTACCACTACTTCGGCACGAGCGACCTCTACGCGGCGGATGTGGCCCGCTTCGTGCGCCCCGGCGGCGCCATCGGGATCGTGGTCCCGGGGCTCACGGAGGAGTTCGAGACCGTGCCCGCGCACCTCGAACGGCACTGGGACCCGGCGTTCTGGAGCTTCCACTCGCCCGCCTGGTGGCGCCGCCACTGGGAGCGGAGCGGAGCGTTCGCGGACGTGCGCTCGGGGCTCATCCCCGATGGCACGGCGCTCTGGGAACGGTGGCTCGCGCTCTCCGCGGAGGCGGGCTTTCCGAACGAGGACGAACGGGCGATGGTCACCGAGGACGGCGGCCGATCGCTCGGGTTCACGTGGGTCGTGGCACCGTGAAGTGAGGTGCTACGCGCCCACGTACGCCGCGAGGTGCTGGCCCGTGAGCGTCGACCGCGCGGCCACGAGCGCCGCGGGCGTACCTTCGAACACCACGCGCCCGCCGTCGTGCCCAGCGCCGGGGCCGAGGTCGATGATCCAGTCGGCGTGAGCCATCACCGCCTGGTGGTGCTCGATCACGATGACCGACTTCCCCGCATCCACCAGCCGGTCGAGCAGCCCCAGGAGTTGCTGCAGGTCGGCGAGATGGAGGCCGTTCGTCGGCTCATCGAGCACGTAGACGGCGCCCTCGGCGCCCATGCTGGTGGCGAGCTTCAGCCGCTGGCGCTCACCGCCCGAGAGCGTGGTCAGCGGCTGCCCCAGGCGCAGGTACCCCAGCCCGACATCGGCCAGGCGCCGCAGGATCGCCGCGGCGGCCGGTGTGCGCGCTTCGCCCGCCTGGAAGAACGCCGCAGCCTCCTCGACGGGGAGGTCCAGCACTTCGGCGATGTTCAGGCCGCCGAGCCGGTATTCGAGCACGGACGCGAGGAAGCGCTTGCCACCGCAGTCCTCACACACGGTGCTGACGCCCGCCATCATGCCCAGGTCGGTGTAGATCACGCCGGCACCGTTACAGGCGGGGCAGGCGCCCTCAGAATTGGCGCTGAAGAGCGCGGGCTTGACGCCGTTCGCCTTCGCGAACGCCTTGCGGATGGGCTCCAGCAGGCCCGTGTAGGTCGCCGGGTTGCTCCGTCGCGAACCGCGAATCGCGCCCTGGTCGACCGTGACGACGCCTTCGCGGCCGGCCACGGAGCCATGGATGAGCGAACTCTTCCCCGACCCCGCCACCCCCGTGACCACGACGAGCACGCCGAGCGGGATATCGACATCGACGTCCCGCAGGTTGTGGGTACGGGCGCCCCGGATTTCCATCGCACCCGACGGCTTCCGGACCGACGGTTTGAGCGCGGCCCGGTCGCTGAGGTGCCGGCCCGTGAGCGTGCCGCTCGCGCGCAGGCCCTCGACCGTGCCTTCGAAGACGACTTCGCCGCCCGCCGTCCCCGCCCCGGGCCCAAGGTCGACCACGTGGTCGGCGATGGCGATGGTCTCGGGCTTGTGCTCGACCACGAGAACGGTGTTGCCCTTGTCGCGCAGGCGCAGGAGCAGGTCGTTCATGCGCTGGATATCGTGCGGGTGGAGGCCGATCGTGGGCTCATCGAACACGTAGGTCACGTCCGTGAGCGCCGAGCCGAGGTGGCGGACCATCTTCGTGCGCTGCGCTTCGCCCCCGGAAAGCGTGCCCGACGGCCGGTCGAGCGAGAGATACCCGAGCCCGATTTCGACGAAAAATTCGAGCGCTTCGCGGAGCGCCGTGAGCAGGGGCGCGACGGCCGGCTCATCGAGCCCACCAACCCACGCCGCGAGGTCGCTGATCTGCATGGCGCACGCCTCGGCGATGTTCACGCCGTGGATGCGCGACGACCGTGCGGCTTCGTTCAGGCGGCTCCCCCCGCAATCCGGGCAGGGCGCGAACGCGACGGCGCGCTCGACGAACGCCCGGATGTGGGGCTGCAGCGCATCGACATCCTTCGAGAGGTACGACTTCCGGAACTGCGGCACGATGCCCAGGTAGCTGAGGTTGATGCCCTCGACCTTGATGCGCGTCGCCTCCTTGTAGAGGAGGGCGTCGCGCTCTTCCTTCGTGAAGTCGCGCACCGGCTTGTCGGGGTCGAACCAGCCCGAGCCGCGAAAAATGCGGCCATACCAGCCGTCCATGCTGTAGCCGGGGACCAGGATGGCGCCTTCGTTGAGCGACTTCGAGACATCGACGAGCTTGTCCAGGTCGATATCGCTGGCCGAGCCCATGCCCTCGCAGCGCGGGCACATGCCGCCGTTCACGCTGAAGGTGCGCGTCTCGGTCTTGCCGGCGCCCTTCTCGACCGTGATTTCGCCCGTCGCGCGGACCGAGGGCACATTGAACGAGAACGCATTCGAAGAACCGATGTGCGGGCGTCCGATGCGGCTGAAGAGCACGCGCAGCATCGCGTTCGCGTCGGTCACGGTGCCCACCGTGGAGCGCGCGTTCGCCCCCATGCGCTCCTGGTCGACGAGGATGGCCGTGGTCAGGCCATCGAGCAGGTCGACTTCGGGGCGCGCGAGCGTGGGCATGAAGCCCTGGACGAAGGCGCTGTAGGTCTCGTTGATGAGCCGCTGGGATTCGGCTGCGATGGTGCCGAACACGAGCGAACTCTTCCCCGAGCCAGAAACGCCGGTGAACGCCGTCAGCCGGCGCTTGGGGATGTCGATGCTGACATCCTTGAGGTTGTTTTCGCGTGCCCCACGGACACGAATCATGTCGTGGCTGTCCGCGGGGCTGGCGAGCGAGCGGTCGGGGGCCGTCCCGGTGGTCATGGCAACTCCAGCGAATGTGGGCGGTTCTGAACGTCGAGTGTACCGGGCATCCGCGCCCGGCGATGCCCTCTCAGCCTTGCCAGGTGAGCTGCGTCAGCTGAACCAGGTTGCCACAGGTGTCGTTCACCATGGCGATGGTCGAGCCGGTCACGGCCGTCGGCGGCATGGTGAAGCTGGCGCCGCGCGCCGTCATGCGTTCGAAGTCGCCCTGGATGTCGTCCGTCGCGAACATCGCCGCGGGGGCGCCCTGCGCGAACCTGGCCTGCTGGAATGCCCGCGCCGCCGGGTCGTTCGCGAGCGCAAGTTGAAGCTCCGCGCCGTCCGGCTCCTCGGGCGAAACGACCGTGAGCCAGCGGAAGGGTCCATTGGTGAAGTCCGCCTTCTTCGCGAACCCGAGGACCTCCGTGTACACGCGCAGGGCCGCGTCCTGGTCGTCGACGAAGATGGTGGTGAGTTTGATTTTCATGTCCGGTCTCCTCTGGAATGATGGCAGCGGCGCCGTCACGGGCGCCTTCGAAAAGATGACGCGCAAGGCGGCGGGAGTGTGACGGGATGACGGACGCGCGGACGGCGGAGCAGTTCGAGAGCGAGCGGCCGCGGCTGAACGCGGTCGCCTACCGCCTGCTGGGTTCCGCGAGCGAGGCCCAGGACGCCGTCCAGGAAGCCTGGTTGCGGCTCCAGCGCGCGGATCCCGGCGAGCTGGCGAACCCCGCCGGCTGGCTGACCACCGTCGTCGCGCGTATCTGCCTCGATATCCTGCGCGCGCGGCGCTCACGGCGGGAGGAGCCGCTCGAGGCCGGCGGCCACGACGTTCGCGACGCCGCCGACCCGGAGGGCGAAGCCGTCCTCGCCGAATCCGTGGGCATCGCCATGCTCGCCGTGCTCGACCGCCTTTCGCCGGCCGAGCGCGTGGCATTCGTGCTCCACGATGTCTTCGATGTGCCGTTCGAGGAGATCGCCGGCATCATCGGGCGTACGCCGGTGGCGGCGCGGCAGCTCGCGAGCAGGGGACGCCGCCGCGCACACGGTGCACCCCCGGAGACGGCGGCACGCGACATGGCACGCCATCGCGAGGTGGTCGCCGCGTTCTTCCGGGCCTCGCGCTCCGGGGATTTCGAAGCGCTCCTCGCGCTGCTCGACCCCGAGGCCGTCCTCCGTCCCGATGCCGAGGCGCTGCGGATGGGCGCACGAAACGGCTGGATCTCGGGCGAAGTGCGCGGCGCCGAGGCGGTCGCGCGGCAGCTGGCGGGCCAGGCGCAGGGTGCCGAGCTCGCGCTCATCGACGGGCTTCCCGGAGCGGTATGGGCCCCCGGGGGCACGCCGCGCGTGGCGTTCGTGGTCACGGTCGCCGCGGAGCGCGTGCTGGCGATTGACCTTGTCGCGGATGCGCGCGCGCTGGGGCAGCGGCGAATCGAGCTGCTGCCGTAAGGACAGCGGCCTTCCCGGGGGGCGGGCAGAGCCAGCGGCGGGAGCAGGGGATACGGAGCCGGCGTGCAATCGCGCGCGTCGGGCGTCGCCGTAAAACGGCATCGCTGAGCGCCGAAGTTGAGGGATGCGGCGGGAGCGGGTGTGGCGGGGGATGCAGAAAGGCCCCCGTTGCCGGGGGCCTTTCGGACGAATCTGGTAGCGGGGGAGGGATTCGAACCCCCGACCTTCGGGTTATGAGCCCGACGAGCTGCCACTGCTCCACCCCGCGGTGGGAGGGCGAGGGAGCCGGTGTGCTCCTTCGTAACTGGAGAGCGAAGACACTGCGGACAATTCAAAGAGTAGCGGACCTTTATGTGGGTCAAGCCCTCGACCATTAGTACGCCTCAGCTGAACACATTGCTGTGCTTACACCTGGCGCCTATCAAACAGGTGGTCTTCCTGTGGTCTTACCTGGTTAATCCAGTGGGAGGTCTCATCTTGAGGTCGGCTTCGCACTTAG
>JAXLWZ010000014.1:0-95980 GCA_046328225.1 Dehalococcoidia bacterium
TCGTCAGCTGGCAGCAGGACATCCCGCGGGAGTACCTGGCGGTGGCGCCGGACGAACTCGACCGGCGAATCAAGGCGGCGCGGGCCTACCTCGGGAAGAAGCTCGTGGTCCTCGGCCACCACTACCAGCGGAACGAGGTCATCCAGTACGCCGACTTCACGGGCGACAGCTTCAAGCTCGCCCAGCACGCCGCCGCCCAGGAAGAGGCCGAGTATGTGCTCTTCTGCGGCGTGCACTTCATGGCCGAATCGGCGGACATCCTCACGCGGCCGGCGGTCAAGGTCATCCTGCCGAACATGGCGGCGGGCTGCTCGATGGCCGACATGGCCGACCCGGATGACGTGTACGCCGCCTGGGACGTGATCACGGAGATGCTGGAAGGCTCGGGGTCGAAGGTCATCCCGATTACGTACATGAACAGCACCGCGAGCCTGAAGGCGTTCACGGGCGAACGCGACGGCATCGTGTGCACGTCGAGCAATGCCAGCAAGACGTTCGACTACGCCTTCGAGCGCGGCGACAAGGTCCTCTTCTTCCCGGACCAGCACCTCGGCCGCAACACCGGCTACGCCCGCGGCATCCCGCTCGACCAGATGGTGGTGTGGAACTACCGGCTGCCGAACGGCGGGCTGACGAAGGAGCAGGTGGAGCGCGCGAAGGTCATCCTCTGGCAGGGCCACTGCAGCACGCACCAGCGCTTTTCGGTGCAGCAGATCGAGAAGGCGCGCAAGGAGCACCCGGGCCTGAACGTCATCGTCCACCCCGAGTGCCGCTGGGAAGTGGTCCAGGCCGCCGACCAGAACGGTTCGACCGAGAAGATCATCAAGACCGTGAGCGAGGCGCCGAAGGGGAGCACCTGGGCGATCGGCACGGAGATCAATCTCGTGAACCGGCTGGCGCAGCAGAACCCGGACAAGACCGTCTTCTGCCTCGACCCGGTCGTCTGCCCCTGCAGCACGATGTACCGCATTCACCCGGCCTACATCGCATGGGTGCTCGAAGGGCTGGTCCACGGCCATGTCCTGAACCAGGTGAAGGTGGACGCGGCGACGCGGAAGTGGTCGCTGGTGGCGCTGGAGCGGATGCTGGCCCTTCCCTAACGCGAGGGCGAGAGGATGAGGTTGAGCCCGGCGAGGATGCGGCGGATCGTGCCCGGCGCCACTTCGCCCACCAACTCTGTCAGCTCGCGACGGTCCACCGTGCTCACCTGCGAGACGACGACCACGGAGTCCGCCGGGAGGCGGCTTTCGCTCGCCCGAACGAGAACGTTCCCGGGGACGCCCGATCGGTGCGTCTTTGACGTCATCGGCACCATCAGGACGGTGCCGATGCCAGATTCATTCATGCGGTCGTTCTGGATCACGACGTACGGCCGGCGGTAACCGGGCTCCGAGCCGCGCGGTTCGCCGTCGTCGAGCCAGTAGATTTCACCTTGCCGGGGCATCCCACGTGTCCCCCGTGGCTTCCGCGACCTGCAGGCGACGCCGGCGAGCCCCGTCCAGGAATCGCATGTCCTCTTCCCGTTCCTCGTCCGTCATCGTGGCGAGGGCTTCGTTGAAGCGGCGCGTGAGCTCCTCGCGGTCGATGCGGGTCACGTAGTCGGCGAGGGCTTCCGCGAGGATCTTGCTGCGGGATGTGCAGCGCTGCCCGGCGATTTCCTCCAGGCGGCGAAAGAGGTCCTCGGGGATCGAAACGGCGGTCTTCACGGTCGGCATGGCATCATCCTACCACCGCTCCTACCGTTTCTCCTACCATTGCTCCTACCGTCCATCCTACCGCTGGTTATACTCTCGCTCCTACCACTTCTCCTACCATTTCTCCTACCGTTGGTCATACCGTTTCTCCTACCGGCGGTCATTCCTCGGGACCGTTGATCTCAGCGCCGGCGGCGCGGCGCGGTGCGCATCGCCCGCCGCGAGCGTGGCGCGCCGGATTCGCGCGACCGGCCTATACTGCGCGCGCAGATCAAACGCAAAGGAATCACCCATGGGGAACCTCATCGATGGCGGCGAACTGATCGCCCGCATGATCAAGCAGGAGGGCATCGGTCACATCTTCACGCTCTCTGGCGGGCACGTGCAGAACATCTACGAAGGCTGCCTGAACAACGGCATCGGCGTCGTCGACACGCGCCACGAGCAGTCGGCCGGGCACGCGGCCGATGGCTATTCGCGCATCACCTTCAAGCCCGGCGTCGCCGTCGTGACGGCGGGCCCGGGCGTCACCGACGTCGTCACCGCGGTCGCGAACGCATACCAGGCCTCAAGCCCGATGGTCGTCATCGGCGGCCGCTCGCCGCTGCGCCAGTTCGACATGGGTTCGCTGCAGGACATCGAGCTCATGCAGGTGATGTCGCCCATCACGAAGTGGTCGCAGACGGTCTACGACACCGCGCGCCTGCCCTACTACATGGCGATGGCGTTCCGCGAGGCGATGACCGGCCGCTTCGGCCCGACGTTCCTCCAGATCCCCTCGGACGTCCTCTTCGGCCGCGTGGACGAGGACAAGATCGACTGGCCCACGAGCTACCGCCCGACGGGCGAGATCATGGGCGACCCGGCGCTCATCAAGCAGGCGGCGGAGATGATCCGCAACGCGAAGCGGCCGATGGTGATGGCGGGCTCCGGCGTGTTCTGGCACCGCGCGCACAAGGAACTCGCGGAGTTCGCGAAAGCCGCCGACGTCCCGGTGTTCGTGAACGCGATGGGCCGCGGCACCATGCGGCAGGATCACCCGAACTTCTTCTCGCTCTCCCGGCGGCCGGCCTTCGCGCAGGCGGACGTGATTGTCGTGCTCGGGACGCCCATCGACTTCCGGCTGAAGTACGGCAAGGCGCCGGCGTGGAACCCGGAGGCGAAGGTCATCCAGATCGACACCGACCCGCGCGACATCGGCCGCAACCGCGACTTCGCTATCGGCATCGAAGCGAACATCCGCCAGGCGCTGCTGCAGCTGACATCCGAGATCGGCAAGGCCGACCACGGCGACTGGCTGAAGACGCTCCGCGGCCTCGAAGGCCAGGCTGACGCCCAGCGCGAAGTCTTCATGAACAGCGACTCGGTGCCGATCCACCCGCTGCGGCTCTGCAAGGAGATCGCCGAGTTCGTGGACGACGACACGATCATCGTCGGCGACGGCGGTGACATCGTCGCCCAGGCGGCCGCCATCCTGCCCGTGAACAACCCCGGCCAGTGGATGGATCCAGGCCCGTTCGGCACGCTCGGCGTGGGCACCGGCTTCTGCATGGCCGCCAGCGTCGCGGCCCCGAACAAGAAGGTGCTCATGGTCAACGGCGACGGCACCTTCGGCTTGAACGGCTTCGACTTCGACACGATGGTGCGCTTCAACATGCCGGTCGTCTCCGTGATCGGGAACGACCGCTGCTGGCACCAGATTTATGTCGGCCAGAAGGCCCAGTACGGCGCTGAGCGCACCCCGGCGACGAAGCTCGCGGACACGGCCCGCTACGACAAGGTCGTCGAAGGCCTCGGCGGGCACGGCGAGTTCGTGGAACACCCGGAGCAGATCAAGGGCGCCATCGAACGGGCGTTCAACAGCGGCAAGCCCGCCTGCGTGAACGTGATCATGGACCCCGAGCCGCCGGGCGTGAAGGGCGGCTACGAGTTCAAGTAAGCGCTCGCGCGCGTGACATGCGAAGGGCCCTCGGAATTCCCGGGGGCCCTTTCCTGTGCCGGAACGGCGCAGCTCACGCCGTATCGGCGAGGGAGCGGAAGCCCGACGGCGCGTGCGGGCCGGCGACGATGATTTCGAACACGCCCACGCCGCGCCGCGCACCGGCCTCGACTTCGCAGACGGCCTGCACGTGGAGGTGGCGCATGGGGTCGATGGCCGCGAGGTCGTACGTCTCGGTGGCGACTTCGTTCGGCCCGACCCACATGCCGTGGCCCCAGGTCGGGTGCCCGTAGCCGAGCCCCTGCATCAGGAACTGGTACAGCGGCCGATACGTGAGCACGAGCGGTTCGCCCGTCGCGGGGGAGAGCGTGATGGTCGCCGACTGGATGTGCCGGCTGCCCGGCTTGTAGCTGAGCTCGTGGCTCACCGCGCAGTGGGACTCGCGTGCGTCGGGGTACGGCGTGAGGATGACCCCGGCCTGGTGCCAGGGCACGCCGGCGGCGTCCTCCGAGATAGTGTACAGCGTGCAGATGTCGTCGAAGTTGGCGGGGGCCCAGTTCCAGAAGAACTGCGGGACGCCGCCGGCGGGGCGCCCGCCCTGCGCTTCGCCGACACGCCGCACGCCCCAGCTGTGGTCGCGAGACCCCCACCACGGCGCGCCCGCCAGCTCGATCGTGCGCCCCGCGACGGTGATCGTGCCGGACCAGGCGACGTGCTGCGTCATGCGCGTGTAGTCCATCGCGACCGTGTTGCCGGCGCGCCGGAAGAAGTGTGGCTCCTCGTTCGGGAGCGATCGGGCGGTCCAGGTGAGGTCGGCGAGGATGCCGGCGTCGTTCGCGGTCACCGTGACGCGCCCACGGCGAAGCGGCTCCAGCACTTCGACGCGGACCGGGCCCGCGGCCGAATCAAGCCGGTCGCCATCGAGCGCGCGCGAAGCCCGGACGCAGTACTGGACGCCTTCGAACACGACGTTGAAGGCGGCATCGAGCACGCCCCGGTTCGGGTAGGCACCCATCGCCACGGCGAAGTACACCGCGCCATCGCGGCTGTAGCCGTTGAAGAAGTAGCGATCGTAGAAGTTGCGGTCGCTGGTGAAGACGGAGTCGAAGGTGAAAGGCGTCTGGTGCGTGAGGTATTCGTCGGCGGGGGTAATCATGGCGGGCTCCGGGGGGACGGATGGCGCGAATCTACGGGGCGCGAACCCGGGAGGCAAGGCGGCGCGTATCACCCTGCTGACGCCACACTCCTGACGGATGCTGTCACCAATGGCTGGAAACGCGTTCGCACTCCTGACAGAATGGTGTCAGGAGCGGACAGGTACGGTACGCAGGCCACGGCGACGTGAGCTTCGCAGCGAGGGAATCGCAACCGCCATGAACGTCACTTCGACCCTGATCAACATCAACAGCGCGAACCCGCAGGCCCTGTACGAATGGTACCGCGACGTCCTCGGGCTGCCTGTGCAGGAGGGCATGGGCGAGACCGCCGTCCAGGCTGGCGGCGTCGCGATCACCTTCGACGGCCATAGCGAGATCTCCGGCCCGGCGAAGGAACCGGCGCGCTACCTCGTCAACTTCTTCGTGGACGACGCCGCCGCCGAGACCGAGCGAATCGAGAAGGCCGGGGTGTCGTGTATCCGGCGGCTGGGGCAGGAGTTCTGGGGCGGGATCATCTCGACCTTCGTCGACCCCGACGGGAACTACGTCCAGGTCATCGAATACCGCGAGCCGCAGGCCTAGTCCCCATGGCGATGCGACGGGCCGACCGGCTGTTCCAGGTGATCCAGGCGCTGCGCCGCCGCCCGGTCGTGACCGCCGCATCGCTCGCGCGGGACCTTGAGGTCTCGGAGCGGACGGTGTACCGCGATATCGCGGACCTCGTCGCCTCGGGCGTGCCCATCGAGGGCGAAGCGGGCGTCGGATATACCCTCCGCAAGGGGTTCGACCTGCCGCCGCTGATGTTCCGGGCCGAGGAGCTGGAGGCGCTCGTCTTCGGGGCGCGGGTGGTCGCGAGCTGGGGCGACCGCGAGCTGGCGAAGGCGGCGACGGAGGCACTGGCACGGCTCGAGGTCGCGCTGCCCGAGCGGCTGCGAGCACGGTTCGAACGGACGCCGCTGTTCGCGCCCGGGTTCCATGTGAATCCCGGGGTGGCCGGCGGCCTCACCTCGCTGCGAACGGCGATCGAGGAGCGGCGGAAGGTGCACCTCTGCTACGCCGATGCCGACGGCGCCGCGACCGAGCGCGACGTGCGGCCGCTGGGCCTCTTCTTCTGGGGTTCGACCTGGTCGTTAAGCGCCTGGTGCGAACTCCGCGACAACTTCCGCAGCTTCCGGCTCGACCGCGTGGCCGAGCTTCGCGTCCTCGATACTCGCTTCGTGGACGAGCCCGGCAAGCTGCTCGAGGACCTCTTTCGCCGCGAGCGAGCCTACCCGGAATGGGGCGCCGCGCCCGGCCCGGACGCGCGGTAGGCCGGCCTCAGCCCCAGAGCTCCTTCGCCTGGGCGCGCAGGTCCGCACGGAAATCCGGGTGGGCGATGCTGATGAGCTCCTCCGCACGCTGGCGATGGTTCTTGTCCAGCAGCCGCGCCACACCCCACTCCGTGATGATCGTGTCGGCGAGGTAACGGGGAATGGTCACGAGCGTGCCCGCGTCGTGGCGGGTGACGATCTTCGAGAGCGTGCCTTCGAGCGCCGTCGAGCGGAGCACCGTGATGGCGCGGCCGTCCTTGCAGAGCGCCGCGGAGATGGCCGTGTCCGGCTGGCCGCCCGTGCCGTTGACCATGTTCCCGCCGAAGCGGTCCTCGGCCGCGATCTGGCCGAGCAGGTCGACGGCGATGGCGCTGTTGATGGACGTCATCTGGCGGTTCTGGGCCATCAGGAGCGGGTTCAGCAGGTAGTCCGGGTCGTACAGTTCGAACGCCGGGTTGTCGCGAATGATGGCCATGTCCTCGCCGTCGCAGCCCGACCAGGCGACCGCGACGCAGCGCCCGCGGTGAACGGTCTTGAGCGTGTTGTCGAGGATGCCGCGCTCCCAGAGCTTCGCGAGCCCGGGGCTGCCGAGTTCGGTATGCAGGCCGAGATGGTGAAGGTCGTCGAAGGCGCCGGCGCGGAACATCAGCTGGCTGGGTTCCCCCACGCCCACCTGGATCGTGTCGCCGTCGCGGAGGATCTCCTTGAGATGGTTGGCAATGGCCTGGGCTTCGGCATCCACCGGTCCGAGCTTGAACTGCGCCTCGAGCTGCGCCGGCGGCACCATCGGCAGCATCGGCGCGAGCGGCCCCAGCACCTCGGGGATGAGCCGGGGCACGATCTGGCGCATCCGGTCGCGGTTTTCGGGCGGGCTTTCGGTCTCGATGCGGGCCATGAGCGCGGCCATATCGAACGGCGCGATCTCGTTTTCGACGAACGCCGTGACCTGGCTGACGTGAAGCCAGACGTCGCCGTGCACGGGCATCATGTTGGGGTCGACGACGCAGATGACGGTGCGGCAGCGCTTCGCGTACGCCTTTCGCGTCCACTGGTGGGCGCCGAAGTTGATGTACCCGGCTTCGTTGGGCGGGCTGCAGGGCGTGACGAAAACGTCCGGGATGCGCGCTTCCTCGCGGCCGTTATCGAACGCCTTGAGGCCGAGCATGAACGTGTTCGGCAGATAGGTGGTGCCCTTCGCATCGTGCGATGGGCGCGCCGTATCGCCGATGAAGATCTCGATCTCCTTCTCGCCGGGCGTGGCATCAGGCCCGAAGAGCATCGCGGAAGCGGGCGCGAGGAGGCGCAGGGTGACGCCCCCGACGGCGTGCCCGCGCTTCGTGACGGACGAGGGAATTGGCTCCGGGGCGAGAATGGTGACGCCGACGAGGTCGCCGGCGTGGATCAGGTCCATGGCTTCGGCCATGCTTTTCTGCCGGGCCTTGTAGAGCTCACGCCAGTGGTGTTGATCGGCCATGCTGTTCGTCCCCCTGATGCAACGATTCCGCGGATAAGGCGTGGTTATACGGAAGAGCGAGCAACCCGTGAAGGGGGGCGAATGGCGGCAAGCCGGGCCAGTGCCGACAATGCCACGGCAATGACGATGACCGAAGCATTCTTCACCGAAGACGGCGGGCGGTACCTGCCGAACGATGTGTGCCGCGGGCCATGGGACCACGATTCCCTCCATGGCCGGGTGATCGCGGGCCTGATGGCGTTCGAGGCCGAGCAGAAGCATGGCGGCGAGGAGTGGCAGCCCGCGCGCATGACCGTCGATCTCTATCGCATGCCGCGCTTCCAACCCGCGCGTGTGACCTCGAACGTGGTGCGCGACGGCAACCGCATCCGCATCGTCGACCTCGAATTCTGGGGCGGCGAGACCTCGGTCGCGCGTTCGACCGTGGTGTTCCTGAAGAAGGGGCCGCAGCCGGACGGCCGCGTGTGGAGCCCGCCCGCGTGGGAGGTACCCGCGCCGGAAACGCTCGCGACCAACCAGCCGGGCCGCGTCAACATGTGGGAGACGCGCGCGATCGCCGGGGCGACGTTCGGAACCTTCGGGCAGAAGCGGGCCTGGGTGCGCGAGACGCGCGTGCTCGTGGAGGGCCATCCGCTGACGCCGTTCCTGCGCGCGGCGGGTTCGGCCGATTTCGCGAGCCCGTACGCCAACTCCGGCGACCACGGCCTCGAATGGGTGAACTGCGACATCACGCTCTATCTCAGCCGGCTACCGGCAGGCGAATGGATCGGCTACGAAGTGGCGGCCCACCATTCGGCCGAAGGCGTGGCCGTGGGCGAGTGCACCCTCTACGACGGGAACGGCGCGATCGGCACGAGCACGGTCTGCGCGCTCGCCCAGAAGCGGCGGAGCTGAGGGCGGCGGCGTGACCCGCATCGTGGCGCTGGGGAGCTGCGTCGTGGACCTCGTGTTCCGGATGCCCCGCCTCCCCGGCCGCGGCGAAACGCTTTTCGCCGAATCAGCGGGACTGTACCCCGGCGGCAAAGGGCTGAACCAGGCGCTCGCGGCTCGCCGGCTCGGCGCCGAGACGTCCATCATCGCCAACGTCGGCGACGACGTGCTCGGCGACTATCTCCTCCGCCTGCTGGAGGCCGAGGGCGTGGATGTGCGCCACGCCGTCCGCGACGCCGCGAACGGGACGGGGTTCGCGGCGCCGGTCGTGTTCCCGGATGGCGGCAACAGCATCCTCTCGGCGCCGCGCGCGAACCTGGCGCTGGCGCCCTCGGTGGTCGAGGCCGCCCGCGCGGCGATCGCGGCGTCGGATGCCCTGCTCCTGCAGTTCGAAGCACCGATGGACGCGAACCTCGCGGCGGCACGCATCGCGAAGGGCGCCGGCACGCGCGTAGTGCTGAACCCGGCGCCCGTGATCCCGCACCCGCCCGAGCTGCTGGAACTCGCGGACGTGCTCGTCGTGAACGAAGTCGAGGCGGCGATGCTCGCGGGCGGCGGCGACCCCGGCGCGCAGGCGCGGGCCCTGCTCGCAGGTCGCGAACTGGCCGTGGTCACGCTCGGCGAGGGGGGCGCCACCTTCGCCGCCCACGACGGCACCGTCTCGCATGTGCATGCGTTCGCCGTGCATGCCGTGGATTCGGTCGGCGCCGGGGACGCGTTCTGCGCGGCGCTGGCGGTGGCGCTCTGCGAGGGCATGCACGCACCGGCAGCGGTGCGCTTCGCCTCGGCCGCCGGCGCGCTCGCGGTGACCGTCGCGGGCGCGGCCACGTCGCTGCCAACGCGGGCGAAGGTCGAGCAGCTGCTGGCTTCGTGACCGGCCCTTACCACGCGCCTCGTCCGTCGCGGGGATTCGCCTATACTGGCAACGGCGCACGGAAATGATCACTTGAATCCGCAGATCCAACGTTTCTGTCCGCTCTGTGACCGGCCCTTCACGGAGGGCGAGGCCGTCCTCCGGTGCGAAGGCTGCGGCGTCATGCACCACCCGGCCTGCTGGGTGAAGAACGACGGTTGCGCGACGCAGGGCGAACACACGCGCGCACCGCAAGCCCAGGCGTACACGAGTCAGCGGCCGCTCGCGCACCAGGCCCCCCATCCGGGCGAGGGCACGCGCCGCATCGCGCGCGAGGGCGCGCCCGCTCCCTTCGCGGCCCCGACGGCGCAGGAGCCGTTCGAAGAAGGCATCGTCCCGGGCATTGCTCCCGCCGCGCCGCCTTCGATGACGCAGACCGAGCGCATCCCCGTGCGGCGCCCCGAGCCCGCGCGAGCCCCCGCGGCGCCCGTGCCTGGCGATGTGCCCGAAGCGGTCATCGGTGAGGCTGCCGCCGCGCCGCCGCCGGTTCGCCATCGACGCCCCGAACCGGTGGAGGAGTTCCAGCCGCCGCGCGCGCCGAAACGGTACCAGCCGCCCCTGGGCGCGGACGGTGCGCCGGTGCGGAAGCCGCTCCCGAAGCTCTACGGGCACCATCGCCTGCTGGGCTACTGGTACATCCCCGCCGGGGTGCTGGTCGCGGTCGCGATCGCGGCGGGCATCATCTGGGCGGGCGAACAGCTCTTCGGCGGCGACGGCGAAAGCGGCGGCGCCGAGGTGGTCATCCCGGCGCCGTCGCCGACGGCGACCCCGCAACCGGCAGCACCCACGGCGGTGGCGGCCAGCCCGTCGGCTCCCGTTTCGAGCCCCACGGCGCGGGTGACGGCACTGCCGGGTGCGAAGTTCGCGATCGGGCAGGCCGCCGTGGTCACGGGCGCCGGGGACTGCCTCAACGTGCGCACGAAGCCGGGGCGCGAAAATGACGCGATCGTGTGCCTCCCCGATGGCGCCGAAGTGACGGTGAAGGGCGGGCCCGAAGAGGCGGGCGGGCTCCGCTGGTGGCGGGTGCAAACGCCCCTGGGAGAAGGATGGGCAGCCGAAGACTACCTCGTGCCGAAGCCGTAACAGGCATCACGCTGGCCGCGTGCTGGCTGCTGGCGGCGTGCTCGGGTGGCGGCGAGAACACCCCCACGACGCCCGCGGCCACTGCCACCGCGATCGTGGCGCAGCCGACGGCGACGCTGCCGGCGCCGACACCCGACGCGCTCGCGACCCTGCCGCTGAGCGCCGAGGACGCCATTCGCACGCTGTCGGCATATCTGCCCGGCAAGACAACGTGCCCGCCCGAGCTCGCGGCCCGATGGCAGGCGGTATGTCTCGCCGGGAACCTCGATGGCGATGGCTCGCCCGACCTCGTCGTGGCCGTACCCATCCCGGATGTGCCGCCGGGACAGGCACGGTCGCCGGGTGTCATCGTCGTGCGCCGAGGGTCCGGAGCGCCGCTGGTCGCGTTCCCCGCGCTCGGCGGCATCGACCTTGGGCCGATCGGACGGCCGCTGTTCACGGTGGCGGATCGGACGGGCGACGGCCGCGACGACGTGAGCTACCTCGCGACGATGTGCGGCGCGCACACCTGTACCTCGCGGCTCGAAATCCAGGCGTGGGATGGGACCGCGTGGCACGACGTGGGCCCCGGCGACGGCGGTATCGCGACACTCGACCGGGCAGCGCTGACCGGCACCGGGACCGCCAGCGAATTCGTCGTGCACGGCGGGACCATCCAGAGCGTGGGCGCGGGCCCCACGCGCGCATCGACGACCACGTACCGCTGGGATGGCATGCACTTCGCCGCCGCGACGGTGACGCCCGACCCGGCCGTGTACCTGGTCCATGCCATCGCCGACGCGGACGCGCTTTTCGCGAAGGGCCGGTACCAAGAAGCGGCCGCCGCCTACGTGGCCGCCGCGAAGCGCGACGACCTGGCCGACTGGTGGAAGGAAACCGGACGCGGCGACGGCCGTGCGGGGCTCCGGGGCTACGCCCTCTTCCGCGCGGCGATTGCCACAGCGGCCACCGGCGCGGACGCAACGTCCGCGTTCGACACCGCCATCACCGCGAGCACGGAGCAGGCGTTCATCACCGCGACCGAGGCGTTCCGGAAGGGGTTCAAGGAAGGCGGCAGCGTGCACGCCGGCTGCGCCGAAGCCACCCGCTACCTCTCATCACCCGGCGTCCCGGCCTACCTCCGCGCCCTCTTCGACTACGGCTACGGCAACCCCCAACCCACCCCCGGCGAGTTATGCCCGCTGTGAGGTCGCGCTGCGGTGCAGCCCCCGCCGGGGGATTAGACCAGGCCCGCCCCTCAGGATTCGAAGAGCTTCCTGAGGTTGGCCATTTCGATTGCGGCGCGGGCGGCTTCTTCGCCTTTGTGGCCTTCTTTGCCGCCCGCGCGATCGAGCGCCTGCTGCACGGAATCGACGGTGAGGACGCCGAAGATGACGGGCACGCCCGTGTCGCGGGAGACGTCGCCGATGCCGTCGGTGGCGCCGCCGGCGACGTACTCGAAGTGCGCCGTTTCGCCGCGAATGACGGCGCCGATGCAGATGACGGCGTCGAAGCGTCCCGATCGCGCCGCCCAGGCCGCCGCCGTGGGCACTTCGAACGCGCCCGGCACGCGCGCGACGGTGACGTCGTCGTCGCGAAGCCCGCACTCCTTGAGCGTCGCCACGGCGCCCTCGGTCAGCTTCTCGGTGACGAAGCTGTTCCAGCGGGCGCTCACGATGCAGACGCGCAGACCCTCGCCGTTCGCGGAGCCTTCGATCTCGGGCACAGTTACTCCCCGCCCGCCAGGGTTTCGAGGCCATCGAGGAGGTGGCCCATGCGACGGCGCTTCGTGTCGAGATAGTGCAGGTTGAACGGGTTCGGTTCGGTGATGATCGGCACGCGGTCCACCACTTCGAGACCGTAGCCTTCGAGGCCGGCGCGCTTCGCCGGGTTGTTGGTGATGAGCCGCATCTTGCGCACGCCGATATCGACGAGGATCTGCATGCCGATGCCGTAATCGCGGCGGTCGGCGGGGAAGCCGAGGGCGAGGTTGGCGTCGACCGTATCCATGCCCTGGTCCTGGAGCTCGTAGGCGCGCAGCTTGTTGTGCAGGCCGATGCCCCGGCCCTCCTGCCGCATGTAGAGGAAGACGCCGCCCTCTTCGCCGATCATGCGCAGCGCGCGGTCCTTCTGTTCGCCGCAGTCGCAGCGCATGGAATCGAAGACATCGCCGGTGACGCACTGGTCGTGGACGCGCACGAGCACGGGCTGTTCGGGATCGATGGGGCCTTTGACCACCGCGACATGCTCGGCGGGGTCGTTTTCGGAGGCGTAGGCCAGGATCATCATGTCGCCGTAGGGCGTGGGGAGCTTCGTCTCGGCGACGCGCTGCACGAGCCGCTCGGTGCGCATGCGGTAGCGGATCATCTCGTTGACGGTGACGATCTTGAAGCCGTGGCGGCGTGCAAACCGCTTCAGGTCCGGCATGCGCGCCATCTCGCCGTCCATCTTCATGATTTCGCAGAGCACGGCCGCCGGGTAGAGGCCCGCCATGCGCGCGAGGTCGACGCCCGCCTCCGTCTGCCCGGCGCGAACGAGGACGCCACCCTTGCGCGCGCGCAGCGGGAACATGTGGCCCGGACGCACGAGGTCCTCGGGGCGCGACGCGGGGTCGATGAGGACCTGCACCGTGCGCGCGCGGTCGGCGGCGCTGATGCCCGTGGACACGCCGGTGCGGGCTTCGACCGAGACCGTGAACGGCGTGCCGAAGTGCGACGTATTGTCGTCGGCCATCATCGGCAGCTTCAGCTCGGCGACGCGCTCTTCCGTGATGGGTGTGCAGATTAGGCCGCGTCCGAACTTCGCCATGAAGTTGATGGCGTCGGGCGTGACGAACTGCGCCGCCATCACCAGGTCGCCTTCGTTCTCGCGGTCCTCGTCGTCGGTGATGATGACGAAGCGGCCCTGGCGGAACTCCTCGATGGCTTCCGGGACGGTGACGATGATGCTGTCGGTGTCTTTCGCGGTGGTGGTCACGCCGGTCCTCCCTGGCCTTCGACGAACTGCTGCACGTAGCGGGCGATGATGTCGGTTTCGAGGTTGATGCGGTCGCCGGGCGAACGCGTGCCCAGGTTGGTGTGCTCCTGGGTGTACTGCACGAGGGAGACGGCGAAGCCCTCCGGGTCCTTCGCGACGATCGTGAGGCTGATGCCGTCGATACAGACGGGGCCCTTCACGACCATGTAGCGCAGGAGCTCGGGCGGGGCGTTGAACCAGGCGATGATCGCCTCGGCCTCGGGGGTCATGGAGCGAAGCGTGCCCACACCCTCGACCACGCCGCGGACGATGTGCCCGGAAAGCCGGTCGGAGGGCCGTACGCTGCGCTCCAGGTTGACGGCATCGCCCGCGCGAAGCTCGCCGAGGTTGGAGCGGCGGTAGGTCTCGGGCATGAGGTTGGCGAAGAACGTCTCGCCGCGAATCTCCGCGACGGTGAGGTCGACGCCGTTGATGGCGATGGAGTCGCCGAGCTTCGCATCCTGGAGGACGAAGGGGGCGCGGATCCAGAGGAGGCCCTCGGCGGCCTCGGTGATGGTGCCGACTTCCTCGACGATGCCCGTGAACATCAGCGGGCCCCCGCGCGGGCGGAGGAGGTGGAGGCGAGCGAGTGAGCGGTCATGGCGTGTCCCCCTGGTCGTACGTCGCGGGGAACACGGGAGAGCGCCGGGCGCGAAACGCGCACGGCTGGCGCGCACACAACGGCCCTGCGTTGCGCACGCGCGCTGTCCTCTCCCATCCGGACTGTACCGTCGGCCCCGGAGTTTCACCGGATCAGTCCACTTGCGTGGAGTCGCGGGCTTTACCGCCGGTGGGGAATTTCACCCCGCCCCGAGAACATCACCCGTATCGTTTTCCGGGCGCTATTCGTTGTCAAGCGCCGCATGACGGCCTACCCGGCGAGCGAACGGCCGGTGCCGGGCCGATTCCGCGTATGCGAGCGAGTTGAGCGCAACCGCCCCTTCCGCCGACAATGCGGCCCCTGAGATCCCGCCGTTGCGAGGAACGCGCTTGCCCCCGATCAGTCCCGAACGAGAACTTCGCCCCCGCCGCAATGAGAACGTGACCGACCCCCACGCGACGGTGTACAAGGCGTACCAGCGCGGGCGCCTGCGCGGCGCGGTGATGCCCATCCCGGAGAACGAGCAGGGCCACCGCTGGATGGCGCTCGACCTGGCCGGCAACGAAACGACCTGGCGCTATCGCAACGAAGCGCGGGACCACCTCTGCGGCGGGCCCGAAGCAGGCGCCTGAGCACTTCGCCCCGGCCATGGCACTCGCCCGCCGGTCCCCGTAGATGGCCCGCATCGATGGGGCCGTTCCAACCCTAACGGCATCCCAACCGCATCCCCAGCCGGCTCTCAGCTTCGGAACCGACCATCGGCATACCGGCCGAAGGCGAGATCACGCGGCCGGACTGAGAGGAGGCGGGAGGATGCCAGCGACGATGGTGCTCCTTGATCGCCCGGACGAAGCAGCGACGACGCGGCCCGGGCTCGACGATGTCCTTGGCCGGTTCGAACCGATCTCCCTGGCTGAGATGGACGGCGTGGCGCTGCTGGACCGGCGCGACACGAAGTACGTGGTGGCCCTTGCCGAGGCGTTGGCCGTATTGGCTGATGCCCACGAGGCCTACCGCGTGCTGGAGATCGACGGGCGGCGGATTCACCGCTACCGGACGGTGTACTTCGACACGCCCGACCTGGCGCTGTTCCGCGCGCACCACCGCGACGAACCGGGGCGTCAAGGTGCGCTGCCGCGAATACGTCGACTCCGAGCTGACACTGCTCGAGGTGAAGCTGCGGGACAAGCGCGGGCGCACCGTGAAGCGGCGCCTGCCGACCCGGCACCTCGGCCGAGGCGATTGGCAAGCACGAACGGCCGTTCCTCGAGAAGCTCGGCGCGCTGCCTGAGGCGGGCCTTCGCCGCGGCTGCGGAACGAATTCGAACGCGTGACCCTTGCCGAGACCCGCGAGAGCGGCTCACGACGATTTCGGCCTCACCTTCGCGGGCGCGGGCGAGACGGCGCTGCCCGGGCTCGTGGTCATCGAAGGGAAGGAGCCCGGCGGTGTGCGCGAATCCGGCTGCGCGAGCGCTGCGCCAGCGGCACATCCGGCCGCGGCGCTTCAGCAAGTACTGCGTCGGCGTCGCTCCTCACGGGGAGTGACGTGAAGCACAACCTGTTCAAGCCCGACCCGCGGCCGTGGCGCGGATGGCGGAGGGTCACGGCGACGAGCGCCGACCTGAACGACTTCATCCTCGGGCGCGCCTTCAACCTCGTCACGGCCGTCATCGCCGCGGTTCATCTACTACCCGAGGACGCAGAAGCGGAACTACGTGCTCACGTTCGCCTTCAACCCAACCATCTACTTCGTCATGGCCCTGCTCGCGAGCGCGAGCTGAGCGTGGGCGTCGGCTTCGGCCTGTTCGCCATCTTCTCGGTGATTCGCTACCGGACGCGGAGGAGATGCCGATCCGGGAGATGACTCACCTTCGTCATCGCCCTGCCGGTGATGAACGCGATCTCGCCAACGGCGGCGCGATGGAGAAGGTGCTCATCGCGAACGGCGTGACCCTCGCGCTGCTCTACCTGCTCGAACGCGGCTGGGGCTTCGATTTCGAAGCGAGCACGCGACATCACGTACGAACGCGTGGACCTGATCGTTCCCGGGCGGCGAGCGGACCTGATCGCCGACCTGCGCGAGCGCACGGGCCTGCCGGTCACCCGAGTCGATATCGGCCGCATCAACTTCCTGCACGATCTCGCCGAGCTCACGGTCTATTACCAGCCGACGGATGGGCGCGGGCAGGCCACCTCGGGTGGACCCACGACCGCGGCACACCTCATCGAGCAGGCGTTAGCGTCACCGATTCGCTTCCTCGGCCGCATCCCGGCCGTTCCACCGCACTGGGCGAGCACCCCATGCGACCGCCCTCAACCGGTTACGCCTCGCTGCGCTCGCCGCGGCCCTGGCCATCGCTTCCTTCAGTGCCGCTCGAACTCGACAGAGAGCGCGGGAAGAACTGGTGCGGCGACGACTCAATCCATGACCGCGGCCGCGGGGCCACCGGCGGCAGCACCGCGACGACCAATTTCCGTGACCACCCTACCTGCACCGGCGCGACCACGACCAGCGCCGCAAACGCCGCCGACTACGATGCCGCCGGCGACACGGCGTACAACGAGGCCGACGTCGTCGACATCGCGCTCAAGGGCACGACGGCGACCTCCGCGTCGAGCGCCGTGAAGGCATCGGCGGCACGGTGACCATCACGAAGGCGGGGACCTGGCCTGGCCCACGGGCACGCTCGCCACCCGGCGCAGGTCGTCGACACGGCGGATGACGGCACGGTGAAGGTGATCCTCAACGGCGTGGACATCAACAATGGGTCCAGCGCCGCGTTCGTCGTGAACGATGCGAAGAAGGTGGTCGTGCTGGCCGCGGCCGGCACGCAGAACAAGCCACCGACGCCGCGAAGTACGTCTTGGCGGACGCGAACACGAACGAACCGAACGCCGCGCTCTTCAGCAAGGCCGACCTCACGATCGCAAGTACGGGCAGCCTCGCCATCGATGCGCGAAACTACAACGACGAGCCCACGTGAGCAAGGACGGCCTCGGTGATCATGGCGGGCACCATCACCGTCGACGCCGCGGACGATGGCATTCGCGGCAAGGACTACCCGGTCGTGAAGGGCGGTACCGTCACCGTGAAGGCCGGCGGCGACGGCCTGAAGTCCGACAACGAAGGCGCTGCGAGGCCGGCCTCGGGGTACGTGAGCATCGCGGCGGGGACGGTCACCGTGACCGCCGCCGGAGACGGTATCGACGAAGTGGCCACCAACGCCACCGTCTCCGGCGGGGCTACAACCATCACCTCGGGCGGCGGCAGCGCGACAAAGCTCAGCGGCGACGCCCTCGGCGAAGGCGATCAAGGGCACGGCCGCCGTGACCATCAGCGGCGGCACGCTCAAGCTCGACGCCGCCGATGACGCCATCCATTCGAACAAGTCGCGTGGTCATCGATGGCGGGACGATCAGCATCAGCACCGGGGACGACGGCGTCCACGCCGATACCGCGCTCACCGTGAACGGCGGCACGATCGAGCATCGCCCGTCTGCACGAGGGTCTCCGAGAGCGCGGCCATCGTCGTGAACGGCGGGCAGGTCTCGCTGGTGGCGAGCGACGACGGGCTGAACGCGGCCGGGGGCAATCGATGGCTCGGGCACGATGCCGGGCGGAGGCGCGCCTGCGATGGCGCCTGCGCCCCGACCAGTTCGCGGCGGCCGGGAACTACAGCATCACGATCAACGGCGGAACCGTGTCAGACCGCCGACGGCGACGGCATCGACGCGAACGGTTCGGTGACGATGACCAACGGCACGGTCGTGGTCCAGGGCTCGATGGCGAACATGAACGGCGCCATCGACTACGACGGGACGTTCGTGATCCGGGCGGGACGCTGGTCGCGGCGGGCAGCGCGGGCATGGCGCAGGCGCCGACGGCGTCCTCCTCGCAGGCCTCGTTGCTGGTGAAGTTCGGCGCGGTCCAGGAAGGCGGGCACGCTGGTGCGCATCCGTGCCGCCGATGGCACGCCCATCGTCACCTTCGAGGCATCGAAGGCGTATGCAGGCGCTCGTGGTTTCGTCGAAGGCCACTACGAAGGACGGCAGCCACGACGTCTTCGTGGGCGGTTCGAGCACGGGCACAAAGCTGAACGGCGTGTACCGTGGCGGTACCTACAGCGGGGGCACGAAGACCGCGACGGTGACGGCGGTGACCACCAACGCCTCCCTGTTCGGCGGGCGGTAAGCCGCCAAAGGCAACGGCGCAGGAGGCCGGGGCAATCGTCCCGGCCTTCAGCGCCCGGGGCCACATGTGCTGTTCCGGTGGCCTCCGGCGCGGTACTGTGGCCCCATCGCTTTTCGAAAAATCGTTCCATGGCGCCGGGCGCGGGAACGAACCGAACCGGCTGACCAGCACCAGGAGCACGACGTGGACTTTCGCCTTTCCGAACGGCAACGCCTTCCAGAAGGAGGCCAGCGACTTCGCCGACAGCCTCCCCGAGCAGCGGGAGACGAGGAGTTCTACGACACCGTGCGCGAGGAGCTGGTGAAGCGCGGCTGGCTCGCGCTGGCGTGGCCGGAGGAGTACGGCGGCAAGGGCGCAACGCCGATGGAGCAGATGGTCTTCAACGAGGTCATGGGCTACCGGCGCATCCCCTCGGGCAACATGGGGACGATGTGGGTCGGCCCCGCGCTCATGCTCTACGGCACGCCCGACCAGAAGGAGCGCTACCTCCCCGGGATCACCAGTGGCCGCGACATCTGGTGCACGCTCTATTCCGAGCCGGGCGCGGGTTCCGACCTCGCCGCGCTGCAAACACGCGCGGAGCGCGACGGCGACGACTTCGTGGTCAACGGCCAGAAGATCTGGACCTCCGGCGCTCACCGTTCGAACTGGGGCTGGCTGGCGGTTCGCACCGACCCCAACGTGCCGAAGCACAAGGGCATGTCGCTCTTCTGCCTGCCGATGGACGCACCGGGGATCTCGATCCGGCCGCTCGTGAACATGGCGGGCGACCACGAGTTCAACGAGGTCTTCTTCGACAACGTGCGCATCCCCGCGAAGAACCTGGTGGGCGAGGAGAACCGCGGCTGGTACACGCTCGCGGTGGCGCTCGACTTCGAACGCTCGTCGATCGGGTCGACTTCGGGCGCGCGCCGCACGCTCGACGACTTCATCGCGCTCATCCAGTCGAAGCAGGCGTCGCTGAACGAGCAGACGCGGGCGCGGCTGGTGGACTGCGTGGTGGCGGCGCAGGTGCTGCGGTTCGTCGGGTACCGCATCGCGGCGGAGCAGGAGAAGACGGGGATCGCGCCCACGCTGCTCGCGCAGATGGCGAAGCTTTCGGCGATGGAGCTGAACCAGCGCGTGACGAACATGACGATGGGCGTGCTGGGCATGCATTCGCAGGGACACCGCGCGGGCGCCGCGGGCGAGCAGTACAGCCACGGCTTCCTGCGCTCGGTGGCGAACACGATCGAGGGCGGCACGAGCGAGATCCAGCGCAACGTGATCGCGACGCGCGGGCTGGGGCTGCCGCGCGGCTAACGGACCGGCCTCGCACGGCGACACACTCCCGCCCCCGGCCGCGAACGCCGGGGGCGGCGCGTTTCCGGCGAAAGGACACGCGAGGGTGCGAAATTCTACTCCGGCTTGAATCTGGGGCACTCCGTGCCGCAAGATGCGGCGGCAACCCGTGCGTGCGAGCGCGCGGGCACGTGCAGCTCAACCTGTGAGGGATACAGCATGTCCGCACCCACGGAGGCGAAGGAGCCTCTCATCACGCCCGAGATGCGTGCCACGATTGGCGTCGAGGGCCGCTCGACGACCCAGGAAGTGGACCGCACGATGGTGCGCCTGTTCGCGCGCGCGACGGGCCATACCGACCCGGTGTACTACGACGTCGATGCGGCGAAGGCAGCCGGCTACCGCGACCTGCCGTGCCCGCCGGGCTTCCTCGGCACGCCGATCTTCAATCCCGGCGCACCCCGCATGGACCCGACCGCGGCGATGGGCCCGCAGCCCAGCCGCCCGCTCCGCCGCATCCTCAACGGCGGCACCGAGATCGAGTACCTGGCCGACATCTGCGCCGGCGACGTGCTGACCTCGGCCACGCACACCTCCGACCTGGAGGAGACGAAGGGCTCGATCGGCGAGATGCTCGTCGTGACCTCGAAGACCGTCTACAAGCGGAACGGCGAAGTCGTCGCGATTTCGACCGGCAAGCTCATTCGCTACTAGGAGGCGACCATGGCTGTTACCTGGGCCGAAGTTCAGGAAGGGATGTCGATCCCGGAACTGAAGAAGAACTGCAGCACGCAGCAGCTCGTGGTGTGGGCCGCCGCTTCCGGCGACTTCTACCAGATTCACTACGATGACGGCTTCGCCAAGAACACGGGCCTCAGCGGCATCATCGTGCATGGCGCCCTGAAGAACGCCTTCCTTGGCCAGCTCGTCCACGACTGGATCGGCAACACCGGCCGCATCAAGAAGTACGGCTGCAGCTACCGCGGCATGGACTTCCCGAACCAGGACATCACCTGCAAGGGTGTCGTCACGCGCAAGTTCGAAGAGAACGGCGAGAAGCTCGTCGAGCTCGAGATCTGGACCGAAATGGCCGATGGCAAGAAGACCACGCCCGGCACGGCGACGGTCGTCCTGCCCTAGCTTCGAACCGCAGTGGCATGAACAAGGGCGCCCCCGCGGGGGCGCCCTTTTTCGTGCTCAGGCCGGCTCGGGGGACGTGCGAAGGGAGCCCGTGTGGCCGGGCTCGCGGCCGCGCGTCCACTGGCGATAGAGGGTGGTGTAGTACCCGCCGCGGGCGAGGAGCTCGGCGTGCGGCCCGCTTTCGACCACGCGGCCGTCATCGATGACAAGCACGCGGTCGGCGTGTTCGGCGGTGCTGAGGCGGTGCGCGATGACGATGCTTGTGCGGCCCGCAAGGAGGCGGCGCAGCGCCGCCTCGACCATGCCCTCCGTCGCGGGATCGAGGCTCGAAGTCGCCTCGTCCAGGACGAGCACCGGCGGGTCGGCGATGAACGCCCGGGCGATGGACACGAGCTGCTTTTGCCCGGCCGAAAGCCGCGATCCGCGGAAGCTGACGTACGTGTCGTACCCCTCGGGCAGGGCGGCGATGAAGCCATCGATGCCCAGGTCGCGGCACGCAGCCCGGAGTTCGTCATCGGTCGCCGCCGGCCGTCCGAAGAGGATGTTTTCGCGGATGGTGCCGCTGAAGAGGAAGCCCTCCTGGGGCACCATCGTGACGTGCGCCCGCAGGTCCGCGCCGGCGATCGCGCGCAGGTCGATGCCGTCGAGGGTCACGCGCCCGGCCGTGGGGTCGTAGAAGCGGGTCATCATCTTCGCGAGCGTCGACTTGCCGGCGCCCGTAGGCCCGACGAGGACGATGTGTTCGCCCGGTTCGATGACCACGTCGACATCGCGGAGCACGGGCCGGCCCGGAACGTAGCCGAAGTCGAGCCCTTCGACGGCGATGCGCCCCCGCACCGGGTCGGGGAGGGCGGCGGGCGCATCCGGCTCGCGCACCTCGGGGCGAAGGCCGAGCAGCGCGAAGATCTTGTTCAGCGCCGCGCCCGCGCTCTGGGCCATGTCGAACACCTGCGAGAGGTTCTGGATCGGCTGGAAGATGAACTCCAGGTAGAAGACGAAGGCGGCGACGGTCCCGATGGACACCTCGTCGCCGGCGACCTGGCGGCCGCCAAAGTAGAGGATGATCGCGATCCCCACGCCGCCCAGCCATTCGACGAACGGGAAGTAGATGGCCGAGATGCGGACGGCCTTCACGTTCGCCTCGAAGTTACGCTCGTTGATGGCGCCGAAGCGTTCCATGTTGTGCTGCTCGCGCACGAAGGCCTGCACGACGCGCAGCCCGGCGAACGTCTCCTGCATGTGAATGAGCACGTCGGCGATGCGTTCGCGCACCGACGAGTAGGCGCGTTCGGAAGCCGTCCGGAAGATGGCGGTCGCGAACAGGAGCGGGGGCAGGATGAGGGCGGTGAACAGGAACAGCTTCCAGTTCAAGAACAGCAGGATGATGATCGCGCCGGCCAGCGTCAGGCTGCTCTGGATGAGCATGAGAAAGCCGTTGTTGAGCACGTCGGTAAGCGCCTGGATATCGGCCGTCATGCGCGAGACCAGGCGGCCCGCGTTTTCGCGTTCGAAGAACGACAGCGACATGCGTTGGAAGTGGGTGAACAGCCGCAGCCGGAGGTCGCGGAGGAAGTCCTGGCCGATGCGGTTCACCGTGTAAGTGGCGAGCGCCTGGAAGGTGTAGATCACGCAGATCAGGCCAAAAAAGAGCACGCCGGCGAACATCAGCGCGCCCCTGTCACGCTGATCGACGCCGTGGTCGAGCGCGTACTGGATGACGAGCGGCTTGCCCAGGCTCGCGGCGGTGAAGATGACGATGGAGACGACGGCGGCGAGCATGGCCCGCCAGCGCGGCGCGAGCATGCGCGCTGCTCCCGCCAGCCCGCCGCGTGGGGAAGGGGCTTCTTCGCTCATACGGCGAGCCCCTCCAGCTGTCCGAGCACCTCGTTGTAGCGCCGCGAACCGCGCACGAGGTCCGCATGGGTGCCGGTATCGTGCACGCGGCCTTCATCCACGAGCACGACCTGGTCCGCGAGCGAAATCGTGGAGAGGCGGTGGGAGATGATGATGGTCGTGCGCCCGGCCATGACCTCTTTGAGGGCCGTGCGAATCTCCTCCTCCATGCGCGCGTCCACGCTCGAGGTGGCGTCGTCAAGGATGAGGATGCGCGGTTCGGTAAGGATCGCGCGGGCGATGGCGATGCGCTGGCGCTGTCCCCCGGACAGCGAGAACCCCTGTTCGCCGACCATGGTGTCGTAGCCGTCCGCGAGTTCGCTGATGAAGCCGTGGGCATGCGCGAGGCGCGCGGCACGTTCGATCGCGGCGTCATCGGCGTCCAGGCGGCCGTAGGCGATGTTGTTCCGGATCGTGTCCGAGAACAGGAACGTGTCCTCGAAGACGATGCCGATGGAGCGCCGCAGCTCCTCCAGGCGAAGGTCGCGGACGTCCGCGCCATCGACGCGGATGGCACCGGCATCGATGTCGTAGAAGCGCGGGAGCAGGCGGGCGACGGTGGACTTGCCGCTGCCCGTCGAGCCCACGAGCGCGACCGAACGCCCCGCGGGGATTTCGAGCGCGAAGCCGTCGAGCACAGGCTGGCCGTCGCCGTAGGCGAAGCGCACGTCCTCGAAGGTGATGTGGCCGTGACCGGGCGGGAGATGGCGCGCGTGCGGACGGTCGCGCACGGAAGGCTCTTCCTTGAGCACGTTCCAGACGCGGGCGGCGGAGATCACGGCGCGCTGCCCCGATGCCACCATTTCGCCCAGCGATTGGACCGGCCAGACGAGCATGCTGAGGTACTGGATGGAGCGAACCAGCTCTCCGAGGGACATGTGCCCCTCGATCGCGAGCCAACCGCCGTATCCCAGCACCGCGAGCTGCCCGACCCCGGGGAGCCACTGGAAGAGCGGCGTGTACCAGGTACGCAGACGCGCGACGCCCATCGAGGCGTCGTGGATCTCATCGGCGGCGCGCGCCAGGCGGTCGATTTCGTGCTGTTCGCGGCCAAACGCGCGGACGAGGCGGACGCCCGCGAGGTTCTCCTCGACGACGCTCGCGAGCGAGGCGAGGCCGCCCTGCACGCGCTCCGTGCCCGGCCCGAGGTCGCGGAAGAAGCGCCAGCTGAGGACGCCGACGACCGGGTAGACGCCCATCGCCACGCAGGCGAGCGCGAGGTCGGTGCGCAGGAGCAGCACGAATGCGCCCATGGCCATCAGCGTGAACGCCGTGTTGATGGGGATGTTGACCAGGAAGCCCTGGACCTCGTGCAGGTCGGCGCTCCCCCGGGACATGAGCTGACCGGTGGCCGTGCGGTCGTGGTAATCGAACGACAGGCGGTTGACGCGGTTGTAGAGCTCGGCGCGCAGGTCGGCTTCGACGCGATAGCTGGCGCGCATGGTCCAGTAGCGCCGAAGGCCGGCGAAGGCGCCCTGCAAGCCCGCGAGCGCTGCCAGCACGACGACGAGCCGCGTCAGGAGTCCCGTATCCCGGGGCACGATGGCCTCATCGATGATGTAGCCCGTGAGCGCGGGGATGACGAGCCGGAGCACGCCCCAGGCGACACCGCCCACGAGTGCGATCGCGACCAGCGGCCAGTGCGCGCCGAGGCGGCGAACAAGCAGGCGGCTGCCGGCGCGCAGGTCGAGCTGCTCCGTGGTCATGATTCCCCTTGGTGCGCGTGAGCGGTGGCGTGGCGAGGAGCGTGCAGCCCCTTCGAACCCGGGAACGGTGCCAGACCAGAAAAGTTACCACATGCTGTGCGAGGCGATACTTCTGATCGCGCCTGTGTGAAGGCCGCCACAGGCCGCGCGGAATGGCTCGTTCGTTGACCGGCGCACGGGGATGTTGGTACTTTCGGCTATGCCCGATCCCACTTCCCCGGCGGCCCCCTGGACACCTCCACGAACGACCTGGCGAACCCCGCGACCGGTCACGAGACGATCGTGGTCATCGACTTCGGCGCGCAGTACAGCCTGCTGATCGCGCGCCGCATCCGCGAGCTGAACATCTTCTGCGAGGTGCTCCCTGGGACGCCGCCGCCGACCGCGTGGCCGGCCTCGACCTGCGCGGGATCATCCTTTCGGGCGGCCCCAACAGCGTCTACGAAGCGGGCGCTCCCCAGGCGCCGGGCTGGGTGTATGAAACCGGCGTGCCGGTCCTCGGTATCTGTTATGGCATGCAGCTGCTCGCCCACCAACTCGGCGGACACGTGGCTCCCGGTCAGGCGAAGGAGTTCGGGCCGGCCGCGATCGAGCGAACCGCGGAGTCCCGGCTGCTCGCCGGTCTGCCGGGCGAGCTGGACGTGTGGATGAGCCACGGCGACCGCATCGAGGCACTCCCGCCCGGCTTCGCGAGCATCGCGCGCTCGGCGAACTCGCCCGTGGCGGTGATGGCGGACGAATCGCGCGGCTATTACGGGCTGCAGTTCCACCCCGAGGTCGTCCACACGCCACGCGGGGGCGACATGCTCCGCAATTTCGCGATGGGCGTCTGCGGCTGCGAAGGCACCTGGACGGCGGGCAACTTCATCGATGAGACGATCGCCGCGATTCGCGAGCAGGTTGGCAGCGAACGGGTGATCTGTGGGCTCTCCGGCGGCGTCGATAGCGCCGTCGCGGCCGCGCTCGTGCACCGGGCCATCGGCGACCAGCTGACCTGCATCTTCGTGGACAACGGGCTCCTGCGGCAGGGCGAGGCAGAGGAGGTCGTCGAGACCTTCCGCCGGCACATGCACATCAACCTGGTGCATGTCGAAGCCGAGCAAGAGTTCCTTTCGACACTCGCGGAAGTGACCAACCCCGAGACGAAGCGCGTGCGCATCGGCAACACGTTCGTGCACATCTTCGAACGCGAAGCGCGGCGCATCGAGGACGCGCGCTGGCTCTGCCAGGGGACGGTCTACCCGGACGTCATCGAGAGTGCCGGTTCGGGCAAGGGCGCGGCGAAGATCAAGACGCACCACAACGTGGGCGGGCTGCCGCCGGATATGAACCTGGGACTCGTGGAACCGCTGCGGTACCTGTTCAAGGACGAAGTGCGGCGCATCGGCGAAGCGCTCGGCCTGCCCGAGGAGATGGTGTGGCGCCACCCCTTCCCCGGCCCCGGCCTCGCCATCCGCGTCATGGGCGAAGTCACCCACGAGCGCCTGGAGATGCTCCGCGGGGCGGACCGCATCGTCATGGACGAGATCCGCAACGCGGGCCTGTATCGCGAAATCTGGCAGAGCTTCGCCGTGCTCACCGACACCAAGACGGTGGGCGTCATGGGCGACTTCCGGACCTACGGGAACGCCGTCGCGATTCGCGCCGTCATCGCCGACGACGCGATGACGGCGGACTGGGCGCGGCTCCCGCACGAGCTGCTGGCGCGCATGTCCAACCGCATCGTCAACGAAGTGCCGGGCATCAACCGCGTGGTGTACGACGTCACGAGCAAGCCGCCCGGCACCATCGAGTGGGAGTAGCTCCCGGGGAGAGGCGTTAGATGGGCTCGAAGGTCCTGCTGGTCGGCATGGGTGCGCGCGAGCACGCCGTGGCCTGGAAGCTGCGGCAAAGCCCGCATGTCGACGAGGTCTTCATCGCGCCGGGCAACGCCGGGACCGCGCTCGTGGGCACGAACATCCCCGTCCAGCCCAAGGACATCGACGGGCTCGCGAAGGCGGCGAAGGCCCACGGCATCGACTTCTATCTCGCGACGATGGATGATCCGCAGCCGCTCGGGCTCGTGGACCGGCTCACGGCCGAAGGCATCCTTTGCTACGGCCCGACGAAGGCGGCGGCACGGCTCGAATCGAGCAAGGAGTGGTCGAAGGAGTTCATGGTGCGGCACGGTATCCGCACCGCGACGGCGCGGTCGTTCACCGACTACCGCGAAGCCTGCGCGTACGTGGAATCGCTGAACGACCGGCCCTGCGTGGTGAAGTCGAGCGGGCTGGCCGCGGGCAAGGGCGTCATCGTCTGCAACGGCACGCGCGATGCGCTCGAGGCGCTGGACATCGCCATGGTCCGCCGCGACTTCGGCTCCGCGGGCGACACCGTGCTCATCGAGCAGCGCCTCTACGGCTGGGAGACGAGCTGCCACGCGTTCTGCGATGGCAAGACGGCGGCGATGATGCCGTTCTCCACCGACTACAAGCGCGCCCAGGACGGCGACAAGGGCCTCAATACCGGCGGCATGGGCGCGTATTCGCCGAGCAAGCTCGTGACCAAGGAGATGGCCGAAGAGGTCCGGCGCGAGGTCGTCGAGCGGACGCTTGCGGGGATGATCGCCGAGGGTGCGCCGTTCAGCGGAACCCTCTTCCCCGGCCTCATGGTCTCGGCCGATGGCGCCTACGTGCTCGAATACAACGCGCGCTTCGGCGACCCGGAGACGCAGGCGCTGATGGTTCGGCTGGAGAGCGATCTCTTCGAAGTCTGCCACGCGGCCGCGCAGCAGCGGCTCCACGAGGTCGAGGTTCGCTGGAAGGCCGAACCCGCGGTCGGGGTCGTGATGTGCAGTGCCGGTTACCCGGCGACCTACAAGCTCGGCTACGTCATCCGCGGCCTGGACGCCGTCGATGCGGATGTGCAGGTCTTCCACGCCGGCACCAAGAACGACGAGCGCGGCATCGTGACGAACGGCGGGCGTGTGCTCACGGTGGTGGCCACCGGCCCCACCATCGAGGCCGCGCGCGCAAAAGCCTACGACAACGTCCGCCGGATCGAATACACCGACGCCTACTACCGCAAGGACATCGGCCTAATCTAACCCCCCGGCGGGGGCTGCACCGCTGCGAGCACGGCCGCCAGGTCGCCCGCGAGCAAGCGCGCGACGGGGAGGTGCAGGCCGGGGAAGGTTTCGCTTTCGATGACGCCTTCGGCGTTGGGTGCGAGGCGTATGTATTCGGCGTCGCGGAGCATGAACCAGTCCAGTTCGCCATCGAGCGTGCGCCAGACGATGTATTCGCGGACGCCGTTGCGGCGGTAGGCGCGCATCTTGTCGCCGAGATCGATGGAGCGGCTGGAGGCGGCGATTTCGATGACGAGATCGGGCACGCCGCGGATGTAGCCCTTGTCGTCCTCGTACGCTCCCCCGCCCTCTCGCCAGACTGTGACATCCGGCTGGACTTCGTTGTCGGCATCGAGGATGAGCGTGCTGTTGTGGGCGGCGGCGACACCGGCGTGGTGAGCGCGGTAGGCGGCGATCCACCCTCCGAGTTCGTTCTCCTGCCGTCCGTGGAACTTCGATCGCTGGGGGGAGCTCACGTACACCACTCCTTCGATGAGCTCGGCGCGCGGGACCTTCGAGGCGCAGTACCGCCGGTGGAACTCCGGCTGACTCATGCGGTCGCCCGATTCCAGGATCACGATTTCGTGCGCGGAAGAAGCGGGAAGCGCGGCCACGGGACCCTCCGTTCGCATCCCAGTCTAGCGCATCCGGCGGCACCTTTAGCTGGGGTCGATTCGATGCCAGACGCGCATGAGCACGAGGCCGACACCGAACAGCGCCAGCACGGCGAACCCGACCGGCAACACGGTCCTGCCCCAGTCGATCCCGGCGCCCTCAGATTCGCCGGCGGCGGGCACGGTGTACTGGTTCGTCAGCGCGCGGATTCGCGACACCAGCTCGGCCTCGGAGATGGGCTGCTGATCGGTCTTCACCCCGCTGATGGCGCGGCCGTCGCGGAGGATCCAGGCGCGTTCGGGTTCGGGGTACGCCGGGTGCTCCGGGTCGCCGGTGAGGATGAAGAGCACGCGGTCGCCGGCGGTCGCCGAGGTGCCTCGGCAGGGGCCAGGGAGCCCCGCGGCCAGACGGATTTCGCGCGCGCTCGTCGGGCCCTTGAGGAACGCCTCGGGCGCGAGCACGACGGTGCTGGTGTCCGTCTTCACGGGGTCGGGTTCGGTTCGCAGCCAGGTGCCCACGACGATGAGGCTGGCGGTGTGCACGGCCTCCTGGAGGGCGGCGCCTTCGAGCGGCGCGGGGCACGACGGCTGCGCGAAAACGGCGGCCCCCGGATGGAGGGCCGCCGTCAGTATCGCGAACGCGAGGGCGAGGCTAGGTGCCAGCCTGCGCAAACTGGTAGATCTTCCCTTCGGTCTTGATCGCGGGTGCGATGACCATCTCGGCCTGCTGGAATTCGCGGATGGTATGCGCGCCGCACACGCCCATGGCGGTGCGAAGCGCGCCCACGAGGTTCTCCGTGCCGTCGGTGCGGCTGGTCGGGCCCCAGAGGGTCTTGCGGATGGTGGTGTTCACGCCAACGGCGACGCGGGTGCCGCGCGGGAGGTTGGCGTGCGGGGTGGCCATGCCCCAGTGGTACCCCCGGCCCGGGGCTTCGGCGGTGGCCGCGAAGGGCGACCCCATCATGACGCCGTCGGCGCCCGAGGCGAAGCACTTCGAGACATCGCCGCCGGTGCGGATGCCGCCGTCGGTGATGATGGGGACGTAGCGGCCGGTTTCGCGAAGGAAGTAATCGCGGGCGGCGGCGCAATCGATGGTCGCCGTGACCTGCGGGACGCCGATGCCGAGCACTTCGCGGCTGGTGCAGGCAGCGCCGGGGCCAACCCCGACAAGGATGCCGGCGACGCCAGTGCGCATGATCTCGAGCGTGGCCGCGAAGCCGACGGTGTTGCCGACAACCACCGGGATGCTGATGTCCTTGAAGAGCTTGTCGAAGCGAAGCCCTTCGATGCTGTTCGACTCGTGCCGCGCGGTCGTGACCGTGGACTGCACGACGAGGATGTCGGCGCCGGCGTCCTGCACGATGGGGGCCATGTGCTTCGTGTTCATGGGCGTGGTCGAGACGGCGGCAACGGCACCGCCTTCCTTGATTTCCTGGATGCGGCGGGCGATCAGGTCGTCGCGAATGGGGGCCTGGTAGGCGTTCTGGAGAATGAGGGTCGCTTCGTCGCGGCTGGCGGAAGCGACTTCCTGCAGCATCGCGGCCGGGTCGTCGTAGCGGGTCCAGACGCCCTCGAGGTTGAGGACGGCGAGGCCGCCGGCGCGGTGCATCTCGATCGCGAATCGCGGATCGACCACAGCGTCCATCGCCGAAGCAAGGAACGGCACCTCGAAATGGTGCGGGCCGATGTCGAGACCGAGTTCGACGAGCTCGGGGTTGATCGTCACGTCGCCGGGGACGATCGCGACTTCGTCGAAGCCGTAGGCGCGGCGAAGTTGCTTGAACCGCGGCGCGGGAGCGGTCCCGTCCGGGTCGAACGGCGCGAGGCCGCGCTCCAGGTCAGGGGAGGCGGCGGAGGAAGAAGAAACAGCAGTAGTCAATTCAGCGCAATCCCGGGAAGCAATGAGGTGGGCGGCAGCCGGTTCGGCTGTGGATTGCATTCGAGTGTAGGCACGGGTCGGAAAGCGGGTCAACCGAGTTATGGAGCCGCCGGGTCAGTCCACCAATCCTTCACGCATTCGTAGAGCACAAGCCTTTCTATGCGCCCATCGACATCGCCTTCGAACTCCCGCATGAAGCGCAGCCCGGCCTTCTCCATGACCCGGCGGGAGGCGACGTGCGAGACCAGCGTGTCGGCGCGAACGACGGTCACGGGGGAGTGGGCGAACAGGTGCGCGACCAGCCCCGCGAGTGCCTCCGACGCGTATCCACGGCCCTCGAACGCGGGGCTCAGTCCGTATCCGGCGGTCGCTACCGATTCGTCCGCGGACGGCGTGAAGCCGGCCTCGCCGATGGTCTCGCCGGTGTCGCGAAGCGTCATGAACCAGCTCGTGAAGCCGGGAACGGCGGCGGCCCGCGGCCCGGCGATCAGGTCCGCCACCTCAAGCGTCGATTCCGAGGGATACCCCGCGCCAGAGCGGATGCCCACCGGGACCTCGCCACGAAGGAAGGCGGCCGCGTCCTCAACGGTCGTGCGCCGGATGACCAGACGCCGCGTCTCGAACTGGCCGGGGAGGTTCATCCCGGGTGCTCGCCCAGCGAACGGAGGACATCGAGCGCGAACAGCGCGTGCGATTCGAAGTCCCGCTGGTCGGCGTGGACGCCGCGAACGATGCCCTCGCGGTCGATGACGACGGTGGTGCGCCCGTGCATGCCGCCCGCTTCGTTATAGACGCCGTAGTCGCGGCCGGCCTGGTTGCGCGGGAAGTCGCTGAGCAGCGGGAATTCGAGCCCGAGCTTCGATTCGAACTCGCCCGCCGCCGCCCAGGAATCGACGCTGATGCCCACGACCTGGGCGTTGGCGCGCTCGAAGGCATCCGTGTGGGTGCGAAAGGCCGTCATTTCGGAGGTGCACCCGCCCGTGAACGCGAGCGGGTAGAAAGCGAGCACGATGTGCCGGCCGGGAAACGACGCGAGTGTGACCTTCGAACGGTCGCGGGCGAGCAGGGTGAACGGCGGGGCCGGCTGGCCGGGAACGATCGACATGCGAGTCATCGTAGCGAGGGCCGCGGAGGCGTGCTTGCGGGCGCGGGCGTGCCCGCTATCGTGGGGCCATGGCGCGAATCGGGGTGATCGGCGCGGGGGCGGTGGGGTGCTACTACGGCGCCCTGCTCGCGCGCGCGGGGCACGAGGTCCGCTTCCTCATGCGGCGCGATCTCGAGGCCGTTCGCGCCAGTGGCCTGAAGGTCGAGAGCCCGCTCGGGGACTTCGCGCTGCCCGAGGTGGCCGCCTTCGCCACGCCCGGGGAGATCGGCGTCTGCGACTGGGTGGTGTGTTCGCTGAAGACGACGGCACTGGCGGAGGTGCGACGGCTGGTCGAGCCATGCCTGGGCCCGGCGACGCGCATCGTGGCGCTCATGAACGGCCTCGGTGTCGAGGATGCCTTTGACTGGGCCGGCCCGGAGCGCGTCTTCGGGGCGATGGCGTTCGTGTGCATCAACCGCGGCGAGCCGGGGCTGGTTCGCCACCTCGAATACGGGCGGGTGAACATCGGGCACGCCCTCGATGACCCGGCCGAGTGCGAGGCGTTGCGCGCGCTGTTCGCGTCGGGCGGGATCGATGTGGTGGTGGCGCCGAACCTGCGGTACGCGCGCTGGGAGAAGCTGTGCTGGAACATCCCATTCAATGGACTCAGCGTGGCCGGCGGCGGCATCGGCACCGAGGCGATCGTGAAGGACCCGTGGCTGCGCGCGACCGCCAGGCAGGTGATGCACGAAGTCGTGGCCGCCGGGAACGCCGACCTCGCCGCCCTGGGGAGCGCCGCCCGGCTGGACGAGCCCGAGATCGTGGAGCGGATGTTCATGCTCACCGACACGATGGGCGACTACAACACGAGCATGGCCATCGATTATGTCTCGGGGCGGCCGCTCGAGGTCGAGACCATCCTCGGGAACCCGTTGCGGCGCGCGAACGAGCTCGGCGTCGCCGTGCCAACGGTGCAGGCGTTGTACGCGGTGGTGCGCGCGGCGGACCGGCGCGTCCGGGGGCTCATGCCCACAATCGCCCCCGAGCGTGTATAAGTCTTCACCAGCAACGCACTGGTGGGGGCAATATGGATATCCGGGACATCCTCGTCGATGGCATCGAACAGCTTTCGGACTGGCTGGATGACGGCCTGAACGGACTGACGCTGGAGCAGGTGAACTGGCTGCCGGAAGGCAAGACCGTGAGCATCGGGTTCCACGCCTGGCACATCACGCGGACGGCGGACAACATCGCGAACTTCGTGTTCCGCAAGCAGCCGCCAATCTGGCTCTCCGAGGGCTATGTGGACCGGTTCGGGCTGCCGAAGAACCCGCAGGGTACGGGCATGCCGCTCGACGAGGCCCGCGCGCTCCAGATCGGCGACCTCGGACTGCTGCGCGAATACGGCCGCAAGTCGTTCGCGGCCGCAACCGATTACGTCAAGTCCACGTCCATCGAGGCGCTGAGCGAAGTGCAGATGGTGAGGCCGCTGGGCGAAATGCCGCAATGGCGCGTCTTCCGGCAGGTGATCATGACGCACGGGTTCATGCACCTCGGCGAGATCAACACGAACAAGGGCATGCTCGGCATCGCCTTCAGCGTGTAGCGGCACCCGCGACGGGCGGCGGCGATCAGTCCTGGTCGTCGTCCTCGTCGGGCCGGGACTGGCGAAGGAAGTCCTCGATATCGGAGAGGAGCTCCTCGCCCGCGGGCAGGCTGCTTTCCAGCGGCGACGCGATTTCGCCCGAATCGACCGCGGCCTCGAGGCGGCGGACGTAGTCGGCGATCTCGGGGTTGCCTTCGAGCGCGGTGTTGACTTCGCCGACGAACCGTTCACCCGCGGAGGCGAGTTCGCGAAGGTCGAACGAGAGGCCCGTCATGAGCGAAAGGCGGCGGAGCAGCGCGGCCGTGGCGTTGGGATTCTGCGACGTCGTGATGTAGTGCGGCACGTTCGCCCAGAGGCTGGCGGCGGGCACGCCCGACCGGCGCAGGGCGTCGTGGAGCACGCCCACGATGCCCGTAGGGCCTTCGTACCGTGAGGTCGTGAGTTCGAGCCGCGCGGCGACTTCGGGGTCGACGGCGGTGCCGGTGACGCGGACATCGCGGGTGTGCGGCACATCCGCGAGGAGCGCGCCGAGCGAAATCACCAGCCCGACGCCAGCCTGGCGATAGAGGCCCGTGTGCGCGCCGGTGAACGTCCGCCAGGCCATCCCGGGTTCGACGCCGATGGCGACGATGACGTCGTGAGGGCCGGTGGGGTTTCGTGCGTAGAAAAACTCGTTCTGCGGCCACTTGATTTCGCGCTGCCCGCTGAAGCTCACCTGCACGGCCGGCCGCGATTCGCGAAAGTCGTAAAACGGGTCGGCATCGATGCTCGCGAACTTGCGCGCGCCGAGCCTGCGAACGACGAAGCGCGCGGCATCGGTGGCGGCGCTGGCGGCGTCGTTCCAGCCGGAGAAGGCCACCACCGCCACGGGATCGTGGAGGTCGGGCATGCGGTCGATGGTCAGCGCGTCCACGGGATCAGTCTAGCGCGCGGCTCACGCTGCGTCGTCGCGGGCGAAGACGCGAAAGGGCGCCCCGGTGGGGCGCCCTCGCTGGTTTGGCATCGTGGGGCCGTTCAGCCGGCGGCGTTGACCGCGACCTGTGCCTGGCTGGGGCGCTCGAGGATTTCGTCGATGAGGCCGTAGACCTTCGCGCCGTTCGGGTCGAGCCAGAAGTCGCGGTCGGTGTCGTGCTCGATCTTGTCCATCGGCTGGCCGGTGGTCTGCTGGATGATGTTGCGGAGGACCTTCTGCAGGCGAAGGGTCTCGCGGGCCTGGATTTCGATGTCCCGGGCCTGGCCCTGGGCGCCGCCGAGCACCTGGTGGAGGTGGATGGTTGCGTTCGGGAGGGCATAGCGCTTGCCCTTCGCGCCCGAGGTGAGCATGACCGTGCCCATGCTGGCCGCGAGGCCGATGCAGACGGTCGACACCTTCGGCCGGATGAGGTTCATCGTGTCGAGCATCGCCAGCCCGGCGGTGACGGAGCCGCCCGGGCAGTTGATGTACATCATGATGTCCTTGTCGTCGTCCTCGCGGGCGAGGTAGAGGAGCTGGGCGATCACGATGTTCGCCACCATGGCGTCGATCGGGGTGCCGAGGAACACGATGCGTTCCTTGAGCAGCAGGGAGTAGATGTCGTAGGCGCGTTCGCGACGGCCATCGGATTCGATGACGAACGGCATGATGTCGCTGGGGCGGACCAGCGAGGCGTCGGGGCGCTTGCCCGCCGCGAGTTCCTGGATGAGGTCGAAGCTGCTCATGCACCCTCCGTTAGTGATTCCAGTGTGCGGCGTGGCGGCGCGAAGACGCAAAGGCGCGTGCTATCGCCGCGATTGACCCCGGCTAGCGGAGGCCCACCGACGCGAGGAAGGCGGGCGCCCCGGCGACGCGCTCATCGGACTGGTGCTGGTTGATTTCGAGCGTGTACGCAGGAAGGTGGCCCAGCCCCTCGGTGATGTACCCCCAGTCCACGTCGCCGTCGCCGGGCGCGCGATGGTCGCCGATGCCGAGGACATCGTGGAGGTGCGCGCCGACGATGCGGCCGCGGTTCGCGCCGAGCCATGCGTGGCGGTCGTGGAAGCCGAGCCGGTGGAGGACCTCGGCGTGGCCGGTGTCGTGCCAGTACCCCGCCTGCGCCGGGTCGAGCCCTTCGAGAAGCTGGTCGTATTCATACGGCGCGGGGATTTCGTGGAAGTGGTAACGATTCTCCAGGCCCACCGCGATCCCGTGCGGCTCGGCGGCGCGGACGATCTCCAACAGCGAACGGCGGGCGGCGGCGACGAATGGCTCCGCGGCGTGCAGGCGGGCGGCGATGGCCTCGGCTTGAAGGCGGACGAAGTGCGGCTCGTGGCCGCGGCCGCCATCGAACATGCGGCGCATCTCGAACTCGGCGGGGAGCATTTCGTAGCCATCGCCGACGGCGCCGAGGTGTACCACCGAGCGGGTCGCGCCGATGCGCGCGGTCCAGCGGATGCTTTCGACGGCAAACGCCACGGCCGCGCGCCGCTCGTCCTCGTCCGTGGAGGCGAGGTTCAGCTTGTGATTGCCGCGGCCGTCGTGATGCGCGACCTGGGGCGCGGGCTGGTGCACCGAGGTCACCGGGAGCGCTCCCGACGCGAGGATGGCTTCGAGCTTGTCCGGTGCGGTCGAGTGGCTGATCTCGATGGAGTCGTAGCCAGCTGCGGCGGCATAGCGGGCGAAGGCGGCGCCGTCATCGAAACGGGCTTGCTGGGCGTACATCGTGGACAGGGCGAGGGGCTTCATCGAGGCGCGTCTCCGGTTTCGGGGTGCGGGGCGGTGCGCGGGAGGCTGAAGCGGCGCGCGGCCAGCAACAACGCGGGCGCTAGGAAGGCTACAACGAAGCTGAGCGCGAGACCGCGGCCGTCATCGAGCCCGAGGATAGGCACGGCGAGCGCGGCCACCACGCCCGCGAACAGACACAGCGGCAGGTATCGCAGGCCGGCACTGCCGCGCGTCTTGATGGAGAGCGCGAACCAGGGGGCGGCAGCGCACACGAGCCAGCCCGCGAGGAAGAGGCTCATGAAGATCAGCGTGAACACGAGCCCCCCGAACTCCCCGCGGCCGGCGCGGGCGCGCGCATCAGGAAACGATGCGCGCGATATCGAAGTAGGTGACGACGACGACGCTGGCCATCATCAAGGCGAAGCCGGTGAAGTGCACGAGGGCTTCTTTTTCGGGCGAGATGCGGCGCCCCCCGCGGAGAATCTCGACAAAGATGAAGAACATCCGGCCGCCATCGAGCATGGGGATGGGCAGCGCGTTGAAGATCGCGAGGTTGAGGCTGAGGAGGGCGGCCATCTCGATGAGGGGGCGCCAACCGGCTTCCTTGATGATCTCGCCGGTCTGGTCGGCGATGCCCACAGGGCCGGTGAAGGCCGGTCCGCCGGAGCCCGTGCCGCCGCCACCGCCGCCACCCACGCTCACGCGCACTTCGTTGATGGTGAGCACGACGATGTCCCCGAGGTAGCCGAGGCCCTTCGGCAGCGCCTCCCAGGGCGGGTACCAGACGCTCTCCGTGTAGGGGTAGAGGAGCTCGCTGCGGGCGCATTCGCCATCCGCGCCGAGTTCGAGACAGGTGGACGGCGCGCCGATGCGGATGCCCGTGGGCCCCTGTCCGGCGGGTGGATGCCAGCGCGCATAGACCTCGGCCTTGAGGGTCGAGCCCGCGCGGTTGATGACCCAGTGCTGCGTTTCGCCCAGGTTGAGGCGGTTCGCGAAGATGAGCTCGTTCGTGTTCTTGATTTCGCGGCCCTCGACTTCGAGCACGACATCGCCGGGCTGGAGGCCCTGCAGGGGCTGCGAACCGTCGCGCATTTCGCCGGTCACGCGCGCCTGCGCGGCGGGTGATCCTTCGGCGACCTGGCTGACGAGGGCGCCGCTGAGGTCACGCTCGCGGGGGATCATGAAGCTGGCGGTCATCAGCAGCACGGCGACGACCGCGTTCATGAACACGCCGGCGAAGAGCACGACCAGCCGCTTCCAGCGGGGCGCGGCCGCGAGCGAACGCGGGTCCGAGGGGTCTTCTTCACCGAGGAGCCGGACGAAGCCGCCGATGGGGAGCCAGTTGATGGTGTACTCGGTCCCGCCGCGCTTCCAGACGAGGCCTTTCACGCGCGGCGGGAAGCCGACGCCGAATTCGAGCACCTTGATGCCGAATGCCTTCGCCGCGACGAAGTGGCCGAGTTCGTGGACGACCACGAGCGCGACCAGCAGCGAAAGGAAGGGGAGCGCGGCGCGGAGGATGGCGACGGGGTCGAAAGCGACAAGGAACATCAGGCGGTGACTCCCACTGCCGCGGCACGCGCGGCCTGCCGTGCCCAGGCGTCGACGCCGAGCACGGTCTCCAGGTCTGGATCATCGACGCGCTGGTGCCGCGACAGCACCTGCTCGATGACGGCGGGGATGGCGGTGAACGGGATTTCGTGGGCCATGAAGCGTTCGACCGCGACTTCGTCGGCGGCGGCCATCACGGCGGGCACGGTCCCGCCCTGGCGGCCGGCTTCCATGGCGATGCGGAGGCAGGGGAAGCGGTCCATATCGGGCGTGCCGAAATGGAGCGCGCCAATTTTCGCGAGATCGAGCAGCGGCATCGGCGGTTCCGGCATGCGCTCCGGGTAGGCGAGCGCGCATTGGATGGGCAGGCGCATATCGGGCACGCCGAGCTGCGCCTTCACGCTGCCGTCGCTGAATTCGACGAGCGAGTGGACGATGGATTCACGGTGCAGGACGACATCGACCTTCTCCATGGGCACGTCGAAGAGCCACATCGCCTCGATGGTTTCCATGCCTTTGTTCATCAGGCTCGCGGAATCGATGGTGATCTTGGGACCCATGTTCCATGTCGGGTGGTTAAGTGCCTGTTCGGGGGTCACGGCGGCGAGGGCGGCGTGATCGAAATCGCGGAAGGCGCCGCCGCTGGCGGTGAGGAGGATGCGCCGCACCGGATGGGCCTCTTCGCCCCAGAGGCACTGCCAGATGGCGGAGTGCTCCGAATCCACCGGGCGAAGTCCGCCGCCGCCTTCGCGCATCGCCTCGCGGACGATGTGGCCGGCCATCACGAGCACTTCCTTGTTCGCGATGGCGACCGGCCGGCCCAGACGAAGCGCGTTCAAGGTCGGCATGAGGCCCGCGGCGCCGGCCGTCCCGACGAGGAGGATGTCGACCTCGGCGGCGAGGGCCATTTCGTCCATCGAAAGCCAGCTCGCACCCGTGGCGGCGAGGGCGTCATCGAGGACTGGCGTGCGCGTTTCGGCCCAGGCGTAGCGCGGGCGGACGGCGGCGACCTGCTCGGCGAGGAGCGCGGCATTGCGCCCGGCCGCGAGCGCGACCACTTCGAAGCGGCCCGGGAACTGGCGAATGACATCGAGCGCCTGGCGCCCGATGGAGCCGGTGGAACCCAGGACGGCGATGCGTTTCGGTGGTGCCATCACGATCCATCGTACGGCGTGCCCGGTGCGCGAGACAGCCGCGCGGGCGGGGGAACGACGGCACGAAGGCGGGCGCGCTCACAGCGGCGGCGGGAACTACCATGCCGGGCGTGCCGCTCGATCGCCGTGCCATGGAACCGGTCCCCACGCGCGCGCTCGGCATCGTGCTCATCGCCATCGGCCTGGGCATCGCCGTCGCGGCGGCACCGGCGGCGTTCGCGCCGTGGCTGTACGACGACTTCACGCTGATCAAGCAGTCGGTTCTGCTGGTGGCGGGCGCGCCAACGCTCGTGGGGCTGGCGCTCACGGGCGAAGTGCTGCCGCGGCAGCGCGGGCTTCGGGTCGCCGTCGTGGCTTGGGTCGTGATGCTCGTGCTCTCGATGGCCACCGCGCTCGACGCCCGGGGCAGCGTGCTCGGCGTGTACCAGTACCGCCAGGGGTTCCTCACGCAGGCCGCGATGGTGGTGCTCTTCCTGGGTGCGCTGCGGCTGGCGGCGGAGGGGCTGCCGCGCTGGTTCGTGGCCGCCGCCGGCACGGGCATCGCGGCGTGCGTCGCCTACACGCTCGTGCAGGCCGTCGGCGCGGACCCGTTCGACTGGTGGATCGATACCTCGGACCGCGCCATCGGGACGATCGGGAACGCGAACGAGCTCGCCGCCTACGCGGTCATCTGGCTCGGGTTCGCGGGGCTGCGGGTGCGCGGCGAACGGCGGGCGCTCGCTCTCATGGCGGCGCTCGCGGCGGGCGCCGCCTTCGTGGTGCTCGAATCGGAGAGCCGGAGCGGCCTGCTCGCGCTGGCGCTGACGGCGACGCTCCTGCCCGCCGCATGGTGGGTGGCGAAGGCACCGTGGGCGGCCTTCGGTCCACGAGCGGGGGCGCTTGCGGGTGGCATTGCCGTTGGTGCGGCCGCGAGCTTCGCCACGGGCGGGCTCGATGGGTCGGCCGCGCGCATCCAGACGGGTGTCGTGCGCAAGGAAACGAGCGGCTCGACGCGTTTCGAGCTGTGGAAGGGCACGGTCGCGACGATCGCGGCCTCGCCGCTCACGGGGTACGGACCGGACGGCCTGGCGCTTGCCTTCCCCCGGCACCGGCCCGAGCTGGACGCCGCCTTCGATGACTACGACCTCGTTGCTCAAAGCAGCCACAACTGGGCGCTCGACACGATGGCGAGCCTCGGCATCCCCGGGTTCGCGGCGCTGACGGCGGTGCTGGCGTTCGCGGCCTGGGGATCGGTGCGCGAGGCGCGCCGTTCGGGGAGCGTGGACGCGCCGGTCACCTGGTGCGCGCTCGCGGGCTATGGCGCGCTCACGATGGTGAACCCGGTGTCGCTGGCGGCGCAGGCGTGCTTCTTCGTGCTGCTGGGGATCGCGGCCGGGGAACGAGAGCGCGAACTGCCCCGGCCGGTGAGCCGCATCCGCCTGCGCGCGCCGGTGGCGGCGATGACGACCGCGCCCGCCGCGCTCGCGCTGCTTTCGATCGCGGCGCTGCAGGTGGCCGCCGATGCCCGCGCCGATGACGCCTGGGCTGCGACCGCGAACGGCGACTTCGCCACCGCGGCGGCGAAGTACGAAGAAGCAGCGAACTTGGTCCCCTTCAGCCGCCATTACGCGAGCGAGCACGCCTACGCGCTCCTCGCCCGGGGCTCCAGCGGCGACACCGAGGCCCTGCGCGCCGCAAACGACGCCTATGCCACCTTCGATGACCTCTTCGGCATGGACTCCGGCGATGCCATCGCCCGGGCGACGGCGCTCATCGGGCTCGGGCGCCCGGAATCGCAGGTTCGGCCGTTCATCGAAGGCGCCCGCCGCCTGAACCCCCACGGCGTCTACATCGACATCTACACGGCGATTCTCGAGGAAGCGGCGCGCAACGGCGGCACACTCCGTTATGTGGAAAAGGATCGCTGGGTGGTGGTCACACCCAAACCCTCCGGCGGCAACTAACGGACGCACAACAGCCCGCCGGGGGGATGGCGGGCTGTCGCGCGATTTGGGGGGCTGAGACCGATCAGGCGGCCTTCGCGAGCGCCTTCGTATTCGTGAGATTGCCCCAGCGGGTGAGGAAGTCGCCCATTTCGAGGCTGACCGTCTCCAGCTTCTGGGCGAGGTCGCTGACGACCCCGACCTGCGCGGTGACTTCCTCGATGCTGGCCGAAACCTGCTCGGACGCGGCGGCCGACTCCTCGGAGAAAGCGGTGACGCTGGTGATGGAACCGAAGGCGCGCTCGCTGGCCGAACGCATTTCGCCGGCGAGGTTGTTCATACGCTCGCCGATGACCCCAACCTTTTCGACCACGTCCTTGAGGCTGCGGGCGCTGCCTTCGATCTCGTCCGAGGCGGCGGCGATGCGGCCGATCTCCGTGGTGACGTCGTTGGCGCTTTCGACGATGCGGTTGAGGGCTTCGCCGGCCTGCTCGGCCCGCGCGGCGCCGGTTTCGACGTCGCGAACGGACGCGTTCATCGCCTTGACGGCGCGGTCCGTGCCCTGCTGAACGGCGGAAATGAGCGCGCCAATCTCCTTGGTGGCGACGGCGGTGCGCTCGGCGAGCGAGCGGACGTTCTCGGCGACGACGGCGAAGCCGCGGCCCTGCTCACCGGCGCGAGCAGCCTCGATCGCGGCGTTGAGCGCGAGCAGGTTCGTCTGGCTGGCGATGTCATCGATGACCTGGACGATGGCGCCGATCTGCGTGCCGCGCTTGCCCAGCTCCTCGATCTCGGTGGAAGTGGTGAGCACCGCGCCGCGAATGGTGGCCATGGCATCGACGGTCTGCTGCACGCTGGTCATGCCGTCGTGGGCGGCTTCGAGCGAAGTCGCACCCTTCTCGGCGGCGCCGCGGGCGGCAACGGCGACGTTCGCGAGCGAATCACCGACCTGGTCGGCGGCATCCCGCGCGACCTGCACGCTGCCGTACTGCTCCTCGGCGCCGGTGGCCACGGCATCGATGGATTCGCTGAGGGAGCGCATCTCGTCGGTGAGGGCGCCCATCTGCATGGTCTGCTCGGTCGCGCCCTTCGCGATGTCCTGGATGGCGGTGGCGATTTCGCGGCTGGCGATATGGGCCTGGTTGGCGCCGGTCAGGAGTTCGCCCGAGGAAACCTCGAGGGTCTCGTTCACGTCCACCAGGCGGTCGAGCAGCCCCTGGATGTACGACTCGATGACGAGCGTCATGTCGAGGGTGAACGCCTTCTGGAAGGCGAGGATGGTGTCGCGGAGCGTGTCGCCCTTCAGCTTCTTCGCGAGCACATCGGTGATGAGCTGGAGGTACATGCCGTAGTTGCCCAGGTTCCAGCGGGGCTCGACATGGAGGCGGGCGTGCACGGTGCCGACCAGGAGGCGGTATTCGAAGTATGCCTCGTCGAACTTCGCCTCGAGCAGCATGAGAAGGTACTGCTTCTGCCCGGCTTCGAGGCGGCCGCGGTTCGAACCGGCCTCGACGAGCTTGGTGGTGAAGCCTTCGAACTTCATCGAGTGGTCGTAGAACTTGCGCACGATGTCGTCGGCGGCGGGAGCGACGAAGCGGGCCGCGTCGCGGATGAGCTGCGAATCGCGCTCGCTCAGGGTGGTCCAATCGAAGCGCAGCTTGCGATCCTCAGGAGTAATGCCCAGCCGCTGAACGAGAGTAAGAGACGTCACGAATGTGTCCACCTTTCGAACGAGTCATCGACGTGCGCTCCGGCGTGTCCATCGCCACCGGACCGGCGCAACCGAGGGAAAACCCTCACGAAGACCATCGGGCTACGGCACCGTTTCGTAGAGTCCCCGAAAACGCCAATCTCTCACCGATTTCTGGCGGCACGGTGACGGCGGGGGTGTATCGCGGTGGAGAGCGAGGGTCGGTCGCGGGGACGGCAGGGTACGAGGCGCTCATACTGGGTGATATGAATCTGCTCATTGATGGAAACAATCTCGCCTGGGCCGGGTTCCACGCCCTGCGAAAGGCGATGGAAGCGGAGAGCGAGGAGCAGAAAACCCGCGCGGCGCTCCTCGGGCTCACCCAGAGCGTGCTCAACCTCGCCATCCGCGGGGGCGAGCCGCCCGTCGCCGGCCGGCCCCAGGAAGCGGCGGCCTCGCTCGCGGGAAACCCGGTTCGCGCGCTCTCGGTGGCATTCGACGAGGGCCGTCCCCTGCGCCGCCGGACCGTCTACCCGAACTACCAGCTCGGCCGCGAGAGCAACCCCTCGTTCGTGGAGAACGAACCGGCGGTGCTCGCCGCCATCGACCAGTTCATCGAACTCGCGGGGCTGCTGCCGGTGACGCTGGCGCGCGGCGTGAATACCGAGGCCGACGACCTCATCGCCTGCCTGGCGCTGGGCACGGAGGGGCCGGTGCGCATCGCGAGCACGGACCGCGACTTCCTCCAGCTCGTCGATGAGCGGCTGACCATCTACTCGCCGGTGAAGCGTGTGGTGATTGGCGTGGCGGAGTTCGCGGAGGCGACGGCGCCGAAGACGGCCGACGGCACGCCCATCGCCTTCCCGCGCGAACGGTACCTCGATTACCGCGTGGCCAGCGGCGATCCCAGCGACGACCTTCCGGGCATCCCCGGGGTGGGTGCTGTGACGGCGGCGCGCCTCATGGCGGAAGCACCACTCGACGCGTACCTCGACGACCCGGCGCTCGCGGGGAGGGCCCTCGGGCGGCGGAACGCGAAGCTGGAGGCGGCGCTGGCGGGGCAGGCGGCGCGCGAGGCCGTGGCCCGCAACCGCGTGCTCATGGACCTGCGCCTCGCGGTGAAGCGCTACGACACGATCGAGGGCTACCTGCGGCGGGGTTCGTGGGACGAAACGGGGTTTCGCGCGTGGGTCGCCGATCAGCGCATCGCCGGCCTCGAAATCGAGCCGGCGGTGCGCATCATGGAGGCGTTGGCGAAAGCCGGGTAGCTACGAATGGTCGCGGCGAAGGGCCTCGACGAGCTCCGACTTCGACATGCTGGAACGCCCGGGGATATCGCGCTCGCGGGCACGGTCGTACAGCTCGGCCTTCGTGCGATCCTCGAGTGAGCCGCCGCCGCCGCCGTTCGAGGAGGAGCCCCCGCCGCCGTCCTTCGCGGCCCAGTGGTCGCCTTCCTTACGGAAGTTGTGTTTGAGCGACGCAAAGGCGACGCGGTGGGCGGATTCGCCCTCGCCGTAGGTCTCGACCGCACTGTCGTGGGTCTTCTTCCACGTGCGGCGAGCCTTCGCCGGCGAGCGCTTGAGGGTGGATGGAACGTCGTTTGGTCCGCGTGGCATGTCCCAAGCGTGGCGCGGGCTGGAGCAGACCGTTCGCCTCGACGAACGCCTTGCGGGCGACGTTGTGCGGATGGCGCGCGGCTTCCTCGATATCGAGGACGGGCGCGAAGCAGACATCCGTACCTTCCATGAGGGCGGACCACTCGTCGCGCGTCTTCTGCTTGATGCAGGCCGCGACCTTCTGCTTCAGTTCCGGCCAGGCCTTCGCGTCGTGCTGGTTGGGGATATCGAGGCCGGTGAGGCGCAGGAACTCGGCGTAGAACTGGGGTTCGATGGAGCCGAAGGAGACGAACTTGCCGTCCTTCGTCTCGTAGGTGTCGTAGTAGTGGGCGCCGGAATCGAGGCCGTTCGTGCCGCGCTCCGGGCTGAAGCCGCCGCCGTGGCGCATCCCCCAGAACATGGTCATGAGGATGGACGAGCCCTCCGTCATCGCCGCATCGACGACCTGGCCCTTGCCCGAGCGCGAGCGCTCCAGCAGCGCCGAGACCATGCCGAAGGCGAGGAACATGCCGCCGCCGCCGAAGTCGCCCACCAGGTTGAGGGGCGGCGTGGGGTTCTGACCCCTGCGGCCGATGGCGTGCAGGGCGCCCGAGAGGGCGATGTAGTTGATGTCGTGGCCGGCCGCCTGGGACATCGGCCCGTCCTGGCCCCAGCCCGTCATGCGGCCGTAGACGAGGCCCGGGTTGCGGGCGAGGCAGACGTCGGGGCCGAGGCCGAGGCGCTCCATCACGCCGGGACGGAAGCCTTCCTGGAGCGCGTCCGCCTTCTCCACCAGCTTGAGGACGGTCTCCACGCCTTCGGGCTGCTTCAGGTCGACCGCGATGCTCTTGCGGCCGCGGCGGGAGATGTCCGTGCGCACGCGCGCCGGGTTGGCGGCGGTGTCGGTCGTGCGGTCGATGCGGATGACCTCGGCCCCCATGTCGGCGAGGAGCATCGCGCAGAAGGGGCCGGGGCCGATGCCCGCGACCTCCAGGACCTTGAAGCCAGCAAGAGGGCCCATGTGTGCCTCGGTAGTTCGCACGGGAGCGAACGGAGTCGCGCCCGTGAGCGCGCCGCGATGAAGCCTACCCGTTCGTTAGGCAACCGCAAAGTATCGATTCATGGCCCTCAGAAAAGGACGGACGACAGCTTCCGCTGGTATTCGCGGGTGACCGGCGATTCGAGCCCGAGGATGTCGAACACGGCCAGCGCGGCCTTCCGCGCGGCGCCATCGGCGAAGGCGCGGTCGAGGCGTACGGATTCGAGCAGCTCGTCGAGCGCCGGTTCGTACTGTTCGCGGGCGGCGAGCATGACGCCCCAGCGGTACCGCGCGCGGGGATCCCTCGGGTTCGCCGCAGCCTCGCCTCGGAGATCCTCGTTCGCGTGTTTGCGGGCGAAACCTTCGAGGAAGACGCGGTGCTTGAGCGCCTTCGCGCGGCGGTCCGCCGGGGCGCGTTCGAGCAGCGCCTCGGCTTCCACGGTTTCGCCGCGGGCGAGCAGGATGCGGGCGAGGCCGACGATGGCGTCGGCGCTGTTCGGGGCAGTTCGCAGCGCTTCGCGGTACCGCGCCTCCGCCGCTGTGGGGTCGCTGGCGGCGAGCGATTCGGCCTCGCGGGCGGCACGTTCCGCCGGCGAGGGCACGAGCGTCTGGAAGAAGGCGCGCACCTGTGGCTCGGGGATGGCGCCGGTGAATTCGTTCACCACCTGGCCGTTTCGGAACGCCTTGACCGCGGGGATGCCCTGGATGCGGTACTGCGTGGCCGTGCGCGGGTTCTCATCCGTGTTGAGCTTGACCAGCCGCACGTCGTCGCCGAACGAGGCCGCGACCCGTTCGATCGTCGGGCCGAGCACGCGGCAGGGGCCGCACCACGGCGCCCAGAAGTCCACCACCACGACGCGAGCGTTCGAGGCGGCGAGCACGTCGCTGGCGAAGGTGGCGTCGGTCACATCGAGAACGGGCGAAGGAGCGGTCACGGGGGCCTCCGGGGTGTGCGAACCCACCTGCGATCGTAGCCCACGGGCGGCACGAGCGGGAGCGGCGCGGGTGGGTTGCCCGGCGCGGAGGAACGTGAAAAGGTTCGCCGCATGGTGACTCTCAGCGTGTTGGACCAATCCCCCATCCGGCGCGGCGGCACGGCGGCGCAAGCGCTCCGCGAGACGATCGAGCTGGCGCGGCTGACGGACCGGCTGGGCTACCACCGCTACTGGCTGGCGGAGCACCACGGGAGCGGTGGGCTCGCCTGCAGTTCGCCCGAGGTGATGATCGGGCAGGTCGCGGCGAACACGACGGGCATCCGCGTGGGTTCCGGCGGGGTGATGCTGACGCACTACAGCCCGCTCAAGGTCGCGGAGAACTTCCGCATGCTGGAGGCGCTCTTCCCCGGGCGGATCGACCTGGGCGTCGGCCGCGCCCCCGGCAGCGACACCCGTACCGACCAGGCGCTCGCCGCCGGCCCCGGGAAGCTGCCGCTGGACCAATACCCGGAACAGCTGATGGACCTCTACGGGTACCTCTCGGACGACCTGCCGCCGGAGCACCCGTTCCGCTCGGTGCGGGCGACGCCATCGGTCGAGACGCGGCCCGAGCTGTGGATGCTCGGTTCGAGCGACGCGAGCGCGCGGTTCGCCGCCGAGCTGGGCTGGCCGTTCTGCTTCGCGCACTTCATCAATCCCGAGGGCGGCGAGCGCTGGGTCCGGTGGTACCAGCAGTACTACCAGCCTTCGCCCGTGAGCCCGGAGCCGCGAGCCAGCATCGGCGTCTCCGTGACCTGCGCGGACACGGACGAAGAGGCCGAGCGACTGTCGTGGAGCCGGTGGGCGTCGCGCGTGATTGGCAATCGCGGGGCCGGCGGCGGGAGCGGGGTGATGGCGCCGGAGGAGGCGATGGCGTTCGCCTTCACCGAACCCGAGCGGGATTACATCGAGTTCATGAAGACGCGTTCGGTGCACGGCGGGCCGGCGAAAGTGAAGCGCATGCTGCTGGAACTGACCGAGCGCTTCAACGTGGACGAAGTCGTGGCCGTGACCATTACCTACGACTTCGTGGCACGGAAGCGCTCGTACGAGCTGCTCGCGGAGGCGTTCGCGCTGACGCCCCGGGCTTAGCGGCCGGGGCGGGCCCAGCGGCTGGCATCGCCGTCGCCTTCCGCCGGGGGCGCGGGCACGCGGTTTGGCCCCGGATCGGGGACGTGCTCGTGGTGTTCGGCCGCGAGCGCTTCGTCGACGGTGTTCGCGGCGGCCACGACACGGTGCGCGACGGGTTCGAGCTTCGGCGTCGCGGCGAAGGGGCTGCGCTGCTTCGCCTGCACATGGAGCCACACCTGCTGGTGCTCGGCCGACACGAGGTGGCCGTCGGCGAGCTCCTCGACGCGGTCGGCCATCTCCATGACGAGGCGGTCGTGGGTGCAGGTGATGACGGTGATGCCCTCGTCGCGCGCGAGCTGGCGCAGCAGGCTGAACACCTGCATGGCCGTGTTCGAATCGAGCTCGCCGGTGGGTTCGTCGGCGAGGATGAGCTTCGGCTGGATGGCGAGGGCGCGGGCGATGGCCACGCGTTGCTGTTCGCCCCCGGAAAGCTCGTAGGGACGGTGGTCGGACCGGCGCGTGAGGCCCACCGTCGCGAGGGCGGCCTTCGCGCGCTTCACACGCTCGCCGTGGCGGAACCCGGCGATACGCAGCGGCATCTCCACGTTCTCCTGGGCCGAAAGCAAGGGCAGCAGGCCGAAGGACTGGAAGACGAAGCCCAGCTTGCGGCGGCGCAGCGTCGTGAGCTCGCCCTCGGACATCGTGTCGACGCGTTCGCCGTCAAGCCAGACTTCGCCCTCCGTGGGGCGATCGAGGCCGGCGAGGATGTTCAGGAGCGTGGTCTTGCCCGAGCCCGACCGGCCGACCAGCGCGAGCAGCTCCCCGGGCTGCACGCGAACGCTGACATCGCGCACGGCCCAGACCTCGTCGGAGCCGCGGAAGAAGCGGCGGGAAACGGACTTCGCCTCGAGTGCGGCGCCTTCCATCAGCGGCCCTCCCGCGTTTGCTCGGGGAGGACTTCGACGCGACCTTCGCCCATGAGCAGCTTCGCGCGGTCGTGGATCTTGAGCTGGTCCAGGTAGGCACGCGGGATCTGGAGGCGCCCCGCGCCATCAACCAGCACGTATTCCTCGTGGAAGAACTCCGCGGTGTTGCCTTCGTGGCGAACGCGCCGGAAGACCTCGGTGCTCGTGCGGCCGTCGCGGATGGCGATGACCCGGTCCACGCGCGCGGCGATATCGGGGTCGTGGGTGACGACGACGATGGTGACACCGTAGCGGCGGTTGAGGTCGCCGAAGAGTTCGAAGACAAGGTTCGCGCCGATGGAATCGAGTTCGCCGGTGGGCTCGTCGGCGAGGAGCAGGGGCGGGTCGTTCGCGAGCGCGACGGCGATGGAGACGCGCTGCTGTTCGCCGCCGGAAAGCTGGTTGGGGATGTGGCTCATGCGCGCTTCGAGGCCCACGGCGGACAGGAGCTCGCGCGCGCGTTCGCGGGCGGCCTTGCGGGGCATGCCATCGAGGATGAGCGGCACTTCCACGTTCTGGAGCGCGTCCAGGTACGGGATCAGGTTGCGGCCCGTCTGCTGCCAGACGAAGCCCACCTGGCGGCGGCGGTATTCCACCATCTCGGCGGCGGACATCGTAAGCAGGTCCTTGCCACCGACGAAGGCGCGGCCCGCGGATGGCTGATCGAGCCCGGCGAGGATGTTGAGGAGCGTGCTCTTGCCGGAACCGGAGGCGCCGACGATGGCCATCAGCTCGCCGCGTCGCACCTTGAGGTCGAGCCCCCGCAGGGCGACGACTTCGAGGTTCGCGATCTTGTAGATCTTGAAGAGGTCTTCGCAAAGGATGTAGGGCGCTTCCTCGGCCTCCGCCACCACCGCGATCTCGGTCATCCGTGCCTCCGGCGGGGAACGTAGCGCATGGCGGCGGCGGCGCACAACGCGGCGGGTCGCACCTTACAACTCACCCATTCGCAGCGCGCGGCTCACGGCCAGCCGCGAGTACAGCGCGACGAGCGCGGCGACGGTGAGCACGACGACCAGCCCGAGCAGCGAATACACCGTCGCCACGGCCTCCCAGCTCACGCGCGAAATGAGCGGCGGCAGCGGGTCGCGGCCCTTCTCGGTGATGCCCATGTAGCCAATCATCAAGCGCCCGAGGGGGAAGCCGAGCAGCGTGCCCGCGGCCACGCCGGCGACAATCACGAAGCACTGTTCGAAGGTCACCACGCCGATGATCTGCCGCCCGGAGAAGCCCATCGTGCGAAGGATGGCGAATTCGAGCGACCGCGCCTGCGCGCTCAGCGCCGAGTAGGTGACGAACCCGAGCGCGCTCAGCAGGAGCACAGCGCCGAAGCTGAGGAAGAGGATGCCTTCCCAGCTGGCCGCGACGAGCGGGTCGCCGCGCTGTTCGATCTTGATTTGCGCGAGGTCGTATACGCGTTCGACCTGGACCCCCTTTTCCAGCAGCGAGGCCTTCGTCAGCGGCCCCGAACCCGGCGCACCAAGCCACGCGGCATTGGGCGTCGCGGTGTCGGAGTAGCCGGGGAGGCGCGAAAAGCGGTCGCGCGCGAGGTCGAAGTCGGCGATGAGGAGGTGGCTGCGGCCCTCGGGGTCGAACCCGGGGAAGAGCTCGAAGCTGCCGGTGACCCGTACCAGCACGTACTGGCTGGCGGCGTAGATGGTGAACTCGTCGCCCACCTTCTTCTTCGTGGCCGAAAGGAATCCCTTGTCGACGATGACGGGCAGCGGGCGCGGGTCGCTGACCGTGCGAAGGCCGACGATGGGGGCGCCGTTGCGCGCGCGGACGAAGTTCAGCCGGGCGACCGCGCCCGTTCGCCCGGCGGCCGCATCGCCGCGGGAGATGGTACCGGAGACCTGGCCTTCCGAGGCGCCGGTGACGGTTTCGTAGGCGGCGAGGTCGTCGAAACGGTCGATGACGGTGCCATCGGCGAAGCCGCGCGCACCCCAGCCCGCCGGCAGGCTGGCGGCGGTCGTCACCTGGGCGTCGTCGAAGAGCATGGTCACGGGCTCGGGCACCTGCGGCGGGTTTCCCTGGATGCGCACGAACACGGACGCGAGCGTGCGGTCCTTCGCCAGCGCGTCCTGCGGCGGTGTCGTGCGATAGAGCACGCGGCTCGAGAGGTCGGCCGTGTAGAACTGCCAGGCGTTCGCCGCGGGCGACTCCGTGCGAAGCTGCCACTCCCAGGCCAGGCCATCGGCATCGACCAGGCGAACGTAGAGCGGCAGGGGATTCGTCGCGTAGACCCAGACGCCGAAGAACCGCGTGCCGCCGGGCACCGTGACCCCCTTCGGCAGCGGCGCCGCCGGCGGCAGGGTGGTGCGATCCATGAGCGTGTCGAGCGAGCTCCCGGCGAAGTCCCCGCGCCAGAACGCCATGCGCTTGATATCGGCCGAGCGGAGCGCGAGCGTGGTGATGGACTCGGAGTGGAACTGGGATGTGTTGAAGTAGCCGTCGTAGCGGAAGGCGGGGGAGACGTCGTTCGAACCCGTGGCGGCGCTGATGGCGGCGGTGAACTCGGGCACGGAGACGCTTAGCGGCTTGCGCACATCCTCGAGGCGGGCGGCGGCGCCGGCCTGGTAGGCGGCACGGTCGGAGTATCCCTGTTCGAGCGTCGCGCGGAACCCGGCGGCGAACACGCCCACAGCCGTCGTGAGGATGAGGAGGAGGATGAGCCGGCTGTGCTGGAGCGGGCTTCGCACCATGCGCGTGAGCCCCAGCGCGATGGTCGGCCCGTTCAGACTGCGCGAAAGCCATACGCCCGCGCGCAGGGCCACGGGGAACAGCCGCAGGAAGACGAGCGCGATCATGACGATGAAGAGCGACGGCGCGGCCAGCAGCACGGGGTCGGCGGAGGTTTCGCCGAAGAGCTTCTCGGTGGCGAGCGTGCCGCGGTCGCGGAGCTGGTAGAACGCGAACGCGCCCACGGCGAGCACGGCAAGATCGAGGTAGTACCGCAGGAAGGCCGGCTGCGATGGCGGACGGGAGATCTGCTGCTTGTAGTTCGTGATGCTGAAGCGGCAGGCGCGATACGCGGGCCAGACCAGCGCCGCGAACGCGAGCAACGCACCCAGCACCGAGAGCCCGAACGCGCCCATCGAGAAGTTCATCGCGAGCAAGTGGCCTTCGCTCAGGTCGCTGAAGGCGGGTGTGAGGCCGAGGACGGCGATCACCGCCGCGGCCAGGAAGGGGCCCACCACCGCCGCGAATCCGCAGATGGCGGCAGCTTCGATGGCGAACACGGTGAGCACCTGCCCCGTGCTCGCGCCCCGGCTCTTGAGGAGCGCGATTTCGCCCGTCTGCCGTTCGACCACCATGCTCGCGACCATGACCAGGTAGAAGAGCACGATGCCGACGATCTGGAGCATGAGCGCGAAGAGCGGCAGGCGCGTGAAGAAGAGCTTCTCGCGGTAGTTCTCGATGACGGCAGCAGTGCGCGTCTGCAGGCGGGTGAACTCGATCTTCTGCTCGAGGGCCCCTTCGAGGCCGCGGATGCGCCCTTCGACGTCCCGCGCGTTCGTCCCCGTGATGCGCGTCGCGTCGATCATCGCGAGCGTCTCGTACGCGCCGTCCATGTCGGGGAAGAAGCGGCCCAGGATTTCGACGTAGGTCTTCTCGTCGGTAAAGAAGACATAGGTCGGCCAGCCCGATGATTCGATGAACCAGCGGTCGTCGCGGCCGCTCCAGTACTCGGCGCCCGGGTCGGTCTGCGCGATCACGCCCGTGATGGTGACCGGCACCGGGTCCTTGCCCTGGCGCCAGTGCGGATAGAGGTCGAACGTGCGGCCGGGCTGGATGCCGTACTTCTCCGCGACACGGTCGGTGACGAGCAGTTCGAGCACGGGCGGGCCACTCGCGGGAACCACCGCGGGCGCGGGCAGCCGGCCGGAGACCAGGCGCGTGTGCTCGCCCAGGCGGTCGATGAACTGGATGTTAGCTCGCGGCCGGGTGTCGGGCACCGGCGGCGTGCCGCCCGGTTCGGCCGGGAAGAACGTCGATGAGCGGCCAAAGCGAACCACGGAGGTGATGAGGTCGCCCGCCTGCTGCGCGAGGAGGGCGTCGGTGGTTTCGCGGCGGTAGGCGTATTCGCGCTCGGTGACCTTGCCGGAGGAGCTGAGGACGAGGAGGTCGAGGTCCGCCTGCGGTTCCTGGCGAAGGGCGTATTCGAGGCCGAGATCGCGGATCGCGTCGGAATACAGGAAGACGCTGGCCATGAGCGCGGAGGAGAGCACGACGCCGATGGTGACCATCAGCAGGAGGCGCCGATGGCCCATCGCGCGCTGGGCGACCATGCGGATGACGGGTGCCAGGCGGCTCATCGCTCCTCCGGCTGCGGAGCGTACAGGGGAAGCGGTGGCCACGAAAGGCGGCGTGCGGGAGCGCCGGGGTGCCTGTACGCTTCCGCCCACGGAGGCGTGGTGGGCTCGATCCTTCCATTCGTGTTGCGCCGGAGCATGGCCGGGCGGGGGCTCCTCGCGGTCATGGCGCTGGGCGTCATCGTCGCGGCCACCCTGCTCGCGAGCGCGCCCATCTACGCCCGCACGATGGCCGACCTGGGCCTGACATTCGTCATTCGCGACGAGCTTTCGGATTCGCCGGGCAGCTCGATCGAGTTCCCCGGCATCGCGCTCAACACACCCGAGGGCCGGGCCCTGCGGGCCGCGGTAGAGCAGCGGATCGATGAGCGCTGGGGCTGGTTCCGGGGATCGCAGTCGCGCTACCTGAAGCTGGGACGCTGGTGGATCGCGAAGCCGGGGGACCCCGAGCGCGGGCTCGTCGGCCAGCCGCAATCGATGACGGGGTACGAAGAACACGTGAAGGTGGTCTCCGGGCGGCTGCCGCGCGCCACGGCCGCCGGGGAGCCGCTGGAAGTGGCCGTCAGCCAGCGGGGGTTGCAGGCATCGCAGCTGAAACTCGGCGACGCCCTGGAGAAGCGCGAAATCTTCGATTCGTGCGAACGGGAGATGCCGACCCAGGACCCTCCCCCGCCGCCACCGCCCTGCGACGCCTGGGCCGAGGTCCGCTTCTCGTTCCGCGCCGTGATCGTGGGGACCATCGAACCGCTGAACGACCGCGACCCGTTCTGGATGGGCTATTCACCGCGGTACTTCGAGCCCGCGCGGCTGCCGCTGGTGGACCAGGGCGTGGTCGTGCCCATGTTCGCGAACGAAGCGAGCCTGCTGGAGGGGCTGGGCAGCCGTGTACCGGCCTACAGCGCGGCCACCCAGTGGCACGTCTTCGCGGACCCTTCGACGCTCACACGCACGAACTTCGGGCGGGCGAAGGAGGACCTCGCGGCGTTCTACGGCGAGATGGAGCCGCTCGGCGGCGTGTCGATCAGCCCCCTGAAGGACACCCTGGAGGGCTTCGGCGAGTCGGCCAGCTACCAGCAGATACCGCTCACCATCCTCCTGCTCGAGATCACGGGGATCGCACTGTTCTACGTCGGGCTCGTGGCCGCGATCGTGGTCGAGCGGCAGGCGGCCGAGATCGCGCTGCTGCGGGGCCGAGGGGCGAGCCTCCTGCAGGTGGGCACCGTGTACCTCTTCCAGGGGCTGCTCATCGGGCTGCCGGCGATGGTGCTCGCGCCGTTCCTGGCGGCGGCGACGACCTCGCTCCTCGGGCTCCTGCCGACCTTCCGGGACGTGAGCGGCGGCGACCTGCTGCCCGTGACCATTCCGCCGCTGTCGTTCGCGGCGGCGGGCGGCGGGGCCGCGCTCTCGCTCGTGGCGCTGCTCGCACCGGCGATGCTTGTGGCGCGCAAGAGCGCGACCGCCGTGCGCCGAGCGGAGTCACGCCCGGGGACGGGTCTCTTCCAGCGGTACTACCTCGACCTCGCGCTCGCGGGCGTGGCCTTCGCCCTGCTCTTCGAACTGCGGCAGCGCGGGTCCGTCTTCACACCCTCGGCGACGGGCGGCGTCTCGACGGACCCCATCCTGCTGGCATCCCCCGCGCTCACGATCGCGGCGGGCGGGGCGCTCGTGCTGCGCTTCTACCCGTTGCTGCTGCGATTTGTGGCACGGCTGACGCGCGGGGTCACCGGGGCGACGGTATCGCTCGGGCTGACGCAGGTCGTGCGCAATCCCGGGCAGTACACGCGGCTCACGCTGCTCGTGATGATGGCCGTGGCCGTGGGCACCTTCGCCGCGAGCTACACCAGCACGACCGACCGTTCCTACCGCGAGCGCGCCTACTACTCCGTCGGCGCCGAGGTGCGTGCCACCGCGAGTGACCCGTTCGATGTCGGCGCGGCCGAGACGGAGCAGATGCTGAGCGCCGTGCCGGGCGTGGACCGCGCCTCGGCGGCGATGCGAACGCGCGCGCAAATGGGCACGAGCGGCGCGGGCGGTGCCGAGTTCCAGCTGCTGGCGGTCGACCCCACGGCGGCGCGGGACATGCTCTGGTTTCGCGACGATTTCGCGAAGGTGCCGTTCCGGGAGCTCACCGGCGCGATCGCGGGGCAGCCCGCGCAAATCGGGCGGAGCCTGCCGGGCACGCCGGCGACCATCAGCGCGTGGGTCAAGGGCGACCAGACACACGCATCGATCACCATCTGGGCGCGCGTACGCGACGGGAAGGGGCTCTACCAGCTGGTCGAGCTGGGCAATGGCGACACGGGGAAGCAGTGGAAGCAGCTGTCGGGATCGGTCGCGGCCCGCTTCGGGTCGGAGCCGGTGGCGCCGTTCACGCTCGTCGCCATCCTCTTCACGGAGCCTTCGAACCGCCCGAATCAGCCGTTTTCGCCGCTGCTCATCGACGACGTGACGGTGGACCCGGGGAACGGGCAGATCGCGGCCGTCGAGGACTTTGAGCAGGGCGGGCACTGGGCCGTCTTCCCGAGCCGCGCAGCGAACCAGGACGCCTTCGCGCTCGCCCCGGACGACGCGCACGGCGGCAAGAGCACAGGCCGGTTCACCTTCCGGCCGGGCAGCACAAGCGAGGTGCGAGGCCTCTACGCGACCGGGCAATCGCTGCCGTTGCCCGCGATCGTGAGCCAGTCGCTGTTGGACGTGACGGGCCTGCGCCCGGGCGGGTACGCGCTCGTAATGATGTCGGGGGCGGGACAGAACATCCTGGCGCCGATCGTGGTCGCCGGCGTGTTCGACCTCTTCCCCACGACCGAATCGGACGCGGGGCCGGTCGTGGTCATGAATCGCGACCAGCTCGCGGCGTGGGCGGAGATCGCGAGCTTCAGCGGCGTGGGGTTGGTGCGCCCGAACGAGGCCTGGTTCACGCTCGAACGCGGCGCCGGCCAATCGACCATCGATGCCCTCACCGCCACGCTCGCGGAGCAGCCGTTCGAGGCGCGCCGGGTGCTTTCGCGCGAGGCATCCGTGAAGGCGACGGAGCGCAACCCGCTCATCGCCGCCGGGGGCAGCGGCATCCTGCTGGTGGCGTTTCTCGCGGTGCTCGCGCTCGTCGGGGCGGCATTGCTGACCTCGCTGCTGACCTCGGTGCGCCGGCGGCGGGTCGAATTCGCCGTGCAGCGGGCGATGGGGCTTTCGCGGCCGCAGGTGTTCCAGATGCTGGCGCTCGAGTACTCCGTGGTGGCCGTCGCGGGCGTGGTCACGGGCGCCATCCTCGGGCTCATCGTCGGGCGCCAGATGCTCTCGTTCCTGGATGCGACGGAGGACGGCGCGCGCGTCGAGCCGTCGTTCATCCTCCAGACGGAGTGGACCGTCGTCGCGGGCGCGGTGGGCGTGGTGGGGCTGATCTTCCTTGGCGCGCTCCTGCTCGCGACGCGCTACCTCGCCACCACCTCGGACGCGGCCGCCCTGCGCACGGAGTAGCGCCTCAGCGCTGGGGCTGCACGAGGATCGCCGTGATCGCGCCATCCTCGCCCACGACGGCGACGCGGTCGCCCGGGTGGAGGTCGGCGGCGGTACCGGGCCCGATGCGGTAGATGGCGCCCGGGGCCTTGAGCTGGAGGCTCACGGGGCCGAGCGGGCCATCGAGCGTGAGCGCGCCGTCGCGGCTTTCGCGCACGGGGGCAGTCATGACCACGCGGTCGGCGGGATCGACCGCGGATTCGTGCCCGCTGAAGCCGGCCGCGCTCACGGCCGCGCCATCCTTCATGGCCGTGCCCGCCGGGTACACGACCACCGTGCGAATGCTGAAGTTACGAACGCCGTTGGGCACGCCGATGACGCCAACGATGTCGCCGGGCCGGATCTCCGCGAGGGCCACGGGATGGAGCACCTCGATCGCGGTGGCCGCGGCGGGCCGGAGCTCGCGGGTGCCGGGCGCCCCCTGGCCGGGGACAGGGTCCTCGACGACGGTGATGGCACCGCCGGAAGCCTGCTTCACGGTGTATCGGGGCGGGAGCCCGAGCGCCGGCGGCGGGGCGAAAGCCGGCGCTTCCGGCGGCAGGTCGTTCGCGCCGATGCGGCTCGAAAGCGCCACGATCCCGGCCAGCACGAGCACGACGGCCACGAACGCCACCACGGGGAACAGCCAGGGTGCGTTGAAGCGCGCGGCCGGGCGAAGCACGGTCACGGGCGAAACATCCGGCGCGCGGGGGTGGACATCGCGGGGATGATAGCGGTGCCAGGCCCGCTTCGCTCGCGCGGGAGGGACGGCGCTGTTTACCGTCCGGTAGACTGGGCGGCAGCAGGACACGGAGGACGGCGATGGATTTCCGGTTCACGGCCGAACACGAGGCACTTCGCGGCGAGGTGCGGACCTTCCTCAAGGACGCGCTGACGAGCGAATTCGCGACCACGCGGCCCACCAGCCAGGACAACTGGGATGGACAGCTCGCGTTCCTGAAGCGGTTGGCGGAACGGAAGTGGGTCGCGCCGGCGTGGCCGGAAGCGTACGGCGGCCTGGGCTGGCGCCACGTGAACCAGATGATCTTCAGCGAGGAGCTTTCGTACGCGGGCGCGCCGGACGCGGGCCGGGTGTTCAGCACGGGCATGATTGGCCCGACGCTCATCGTCCACGGCACGGAGCAGCAGCGCCGCGAACACCTCGCGCGCATCACCAGCGGCGAAAGCATCTGGTGCCAGGGGTACAGCGAACCCGGCGCAGGGTCGGATCTCGCGAGCCTGCAGACGCGCGCCGCCCGCGACGGCGACGAATACGTCATCAACGGCCAGAAGATCTGGACGACCGGCGCACACCACGCGGACTGGTGCTTCATGGTCGTTCGCACCGACCCGGACGCGCCCAAGCACCGCGGCATCAGCTTCCTGCTGGTCGATATGAAGACGCCGGGAATCACGGTTCGGCCGATCGTGAACATGGCCGGGCACCACGAGTTCAACGAGGTCTTCTTCGAGGACGTAAAGGTGCCGGTGGCGAACCGCGTGGGCGAGGAGAACAACGGCTGGTACGTCGCGATGACGCTGCTCGACTTCGAACGGTCGAACGTGGCATCGATCGCCGCGAACCAGCGCGTGCTGGAGGAACTGGGTGGCTACCTGCGCGGCCAGGCGGCGACGCTCGCGCCGCGTGACATCCTCCGGCACCGCCTGGCCGACCTCTGGATCGCGAACGACATCGGCCGCCTGCTGAGCTACCGGATCGCGTGGATGCAGGAATCGGGGCGGCTCGTGAACGTCGAGGCGTCGGTGATCAAGGTGTTCGCGACGGAGCTCGCGCAGCGCATCGCGAACGCGGGCGTGAATTTGCAGGGTGCGACCGGTGGGCTCGTCCCGGGGTCCCCGCGGGCGGCCCTCGGCGGCATGCTCGCCGACGACCACCTTTCGAACGTGTCGCCGACGATCTACAGCGGGTCGAGCGAAATCCAGCGGAACATCATCGCGACGCGCGGGCTGGGGCTGCCGCGAGACTGAGCCCGCAACCGCCGCATCAGTCGATCGCCGCGAGCCCCTGTTCCTGGAGGATGCCGCCGAGCTTCAGCAGCCCGAGGCGCAGGCGGCTGCGCACGGTCGGCGCCGGGACATTCAGGATGCGGCCCACCTCCTGGCTGGTGAGGCCGTGGAAGTAGACGAGCTCGATGGCGCTGCGCTGTTCGCCCGAGAGGGAACGCAGGGCCGCGCGGACCTGTTCGCCGATGATGATGCGCTCCGCCTCAAGGTCGGTGCGGTCGGCACCGGGCCGGTCCATGGCCCCTTCGAGCGAAGGCAGCTCGGGCACGCGGCGGCGCCGGCGGCGAAGCTCATCGATGCAGAGATTGCGCGTGATGGAGAGCACCCAGCCGGCGACGGACGCCCGCTCGCGCTCGTAGGCGGCGGCGCTCCGCCAGACGCGTACGAACGCCTCCTGTACGGCTTCGCGCGCGTCCTCCTCGGAGGCAAGCATGCGCACGGCGAAGGCGAAGCACGGGCGGTGATAACGGTCGTACAGGGTGGCGAGGGCGGCCTGCTCCCCGGCGGCGATTGCGCCGACGATTTCAACGTCTTCGGCGAGGGAGTAGTCGGCCACTGCCATACCCTACGCCCGCCTGCCCGGGGCTGATCACCCGGGTAGAATGCGCGGCGTGGAAAGCGTACAGGCTCCCTCTCCGGCCGGGATGACCGCGTGGTTGCGGCGGCTCCCGGGCTTCGAACGCGCGGAAGTAACCGCGATCGCGCCGCTCGACGGTGGCGCTTCGAACCTGACCTGCCGGGTCGACATCGCCGGCGGCCCGGTCGCGCGGTTGGCACTGCGGATGCAACGCGAGCGAGGCATCTTCGAGCCGTACGACGTGCTCCGCGAGGGCGAGGTGCTGCGGCGGCTGGCTGGTTCGACGGTTCCGGTGCCGAAGGTCGTGGCGGCGGAGCCGGATGCCGGGGCGCTCGGCGCGCCGTTCCTGCTGCTCGAATGGATCGACGCGCCGCACATGGGCGTGGCCGGCCCGGAGGCGGACTTCGGCGCGTTCACGGAGATGGTGGCGCGCATTCACGGGCTCGATTGGCGCGCGCTGGGGCTCGAGTTCCTCGGGGTGCCCGCCGACGCGGCGGCAGCGATGCGCGGCGAAATCACGCTCGTGGCGGCGCGCATGGCACGCTTCGCCCCAGGCGAGCCGCTGCTCACGCGGGCGCGGGACATCCTCCTGGCGAAGGTGCCCCCCGGTGGCCGGCTCGCGCTCTGCCAGGGCGACATCAACGTCTTCAACTACCTCTTCCGGGCGCGCGCCGTGGTCGCCGTCGTCGATTGGGAGCAGGCGCGCATCAGCGACCCGCGTTCGGACGTCGGCCAGCTGCTGGCGCTGAGCGCGCTCAAGGGTGCCCCCTGGGGGCCTGCCGATGCAGCGCCATTCGCGATGGGATACGGCATGGTCAGTGGGACGCCGCTCGAGGGGATGGCGTACTTCCGGGCGTTCTGGCTCTGGCAGCTCGGCGTGATCTACCACGGCTGGCGGGCGTTCAACGGCACGGACCCGTGGTACTCCTGGGCCGACATCGACCTGCTGCTGAACCGGGCGCTGACCGAGCTGGAGTGAGCGTCAGCGGGCGGCGCGGGCGAGCGGACGGCCGGCGGCGGGCAGCGTGAAGACGAAGGTGGTGCCGCGGCCGGGTTCGCTCGTGGCCCAGATGTCGCCGCCGTGGGCGCGCACGATTTCGCGCGTGATCGCAAGACCGAGGCCGTGGCCCTTGCCGTTTCCCCGGCCGTTCGCGCGGTAGAACCGTTCGAAAAGGTGCGGGACGTCGTCGAGGGGGATGCCTTCGCCCGTATCGCTCACCGTGACCTGCAGCAGCCCGGGCTGCACTTCGCGCGAAACGAGGCGGACCGTGCCCTCGGACGGCGTGTGGCGGAAGGCGTTATCGAGCAGGTTGTTGAGCACCTGCTCGAGGCGGTCGAAGTCGCCGCGGATGGTCGTCCGGCCGCTGAGCTGCACATCGAGGTTGACGCCGCTCTCCTCGCTGCGAAGGGCGAAAATCTCCTCCACGTGGCCGAACAGCTCGCGAATGTCGACCTCCTCCTGGCGCATCGAGACCTGCCCGCTTTCGATGCGCGAGAGATCGAGCAGCTCCTCGACGAGGCGGAGCACGCGATTGGATTCGTTGCTGATGATGCGCGCGCTTCGTTCGACGCCGGCAGGGTCATCGACGGTGCCGTCAAGCATGGCCTCGCTGAAGCCGCGGATGGAGGTCAGGGGGGTCTTGAGCTCGTGCGAGATGTTGGCCAGGAAGTCGCGGAGGGTTTGCTGGCTGCGCTGCACCTCCTCGGTCATGCGGTTGAAATTCGCGGCCAGGTCGCGCACTTCGGCGGGGCCCGTGGCGGGCACGCGCTGGCGGTAGTTGCCGCGCGCCACGCTGCGGGCCGCCCGGGCGATGTTGCGAAGCGGCGCGGCGACGCTCTGCGAGAGGAGGAAGCCGAGCACAAGCGCCGCGGCCACGCCGATGAGCCCCGACGACAGCAGTCGCGGCATCAGGTCGCCGAGCACCTCACCAAGGCCGGCCGCGGGCCGCGCGACCACGATGGCGGTGGCGTCGGTCCCCGGGAACTTCTCGAGCACGGCGGCGCTGAGCGGCGTGCTCACGCAGATGAGCGGCGGCCCCTCGGGCGGGTCGATGCGGCAACGAACGCCCTGCGCGCCGTCGGTGGCACTGCCCTGGTCGCCGGTGAGTTCGACCGTGGCGCCGTTGAGGCGCGCGCCCTCGCCGGGGGAGGCGGAATCGATGACGCGGCCCGCGCGGTCGACGACGGCGACGGCGGTGTTCCGCGTGCCCACGGGGTCGCCCTGGTTGAAGGCGGCGGAGAGCACGAGGAGGAGGTACTGGCCATCGGGCGTGCCGTTGCCCGATTCGGCGGCGTCGCGGAGCTCGAAGTTCGCCTTGTCGTTGATGAGGGTGGAGACGTCCTCAAGGTTCCCGTATGAGATCTCGTCGCGGTAGCCGCCGAGCAGCAGGAAGAGGCTCACGGCGGCGAGGCCGAGCGTCACCCCGATTATGACGAGATACGTGAGGAACAGGCGGACCTGAAGGCTGCCCATGCGCGCCGGCCTCCCCCGCCCGGCTCAGGAATCCAGTTCAACCAGTTTGTAGCCCACGCCGCGCAGGGTCTCGATGGAAACGCGGGCCCCGGCCAGCTTCGCGCGAAGGTGCTGCACGTGCACATCGACCGTGCGCGTTTCGCCGGCGTACTCGTAGCCCCAGACCGTGCCAAGCAGCTGGTCGCGCGTGAGGGCGATGCCGGGGTTCTCGGCGAAGGCCACGAGCAGGTCGAACTCCTTCGTGCGCAGGGGCAGGAGTTCCTCATCGATACGGGCTTCGCGGCGCGCCTTATCGACCGTGAGATTGGCGACGGAGAGGGCGTTCTGCGGCTTGCGGCCACCTTCGAAGCGGCGAAGGATGGCGCGCACCCGGGCGACCATCTCGCGCGGGTTGAAGGGCTTGGTCATGTAGTCGTCGGCGCCCAGTTCGAGCCCGATGATCTTGTCGATGTCCTCGTTGCGAGCGGTGAGCATGAGAATGGGGACATCGTGGCCGCGGCGAATTTCGCGGCAGACCTGGAAACCATCCATGCCCGGCATCATCACATCGAGGATGACAAGCGAGGGCTGCACATGGTCGAAGCGGTCGAGGGCATCCATGCCCGTGGGCGCGCAATCGACGGCGAAGCCCTCCTTCTCGAGGTAGAGGGCCGCGAGGTCGCGAATGTTCTGTTCGTCATCGACGACGAGGATCTTTTGGGCCATAGCGGGGGCGCGCCTGCGACGGCCGGCGTCGGATCCAGTATGCGCCGGGCGACCCGGCGCACGCCACCCGGGGTGAGCCGGGTCGGGGTTGGCATGCGCCGGGCGCCCGGCACCCCGAAGGGTGGATGGGGCAGGTGGGCCGTAATCACCCGTCCTGGCAACCAGCATCGCAGGCGCCGGTAACCGTGGGATGGGCGCCGTGCATGGAGTTTGTAAAAAGTCCCCGGCCGGGAATCCCGCGGGCGTGGCGACGGGCTCCCCTTAAACGTCCGTTAATGGGCCGCCCATTCACTGTTAACAGGTCGAACCTACGGTCCGAAGGGCGCCGGGAGAGGCGCGAATCGTGACAGGAGTAGGACAACAACATGAGGAATCTCACCTTTCGCCGCTGGTTGCCGGCTTTGCTGGCCCTCGCGGCGGTGGTGCCGATGGTGGGGGCTGCCTGCGGCGGCGATGCCGACACTGCGGAGGCCGGTGCGGCCGCGCCAGCCGTCCCCGGGGCGATTCCCGCGGCCGTTGGCAAGGACGACAAAGCCGACCTCACGGGGGCGGGCGCGACCTTCCCGCAGCCCATCTACCAGGCATGGTTCGACGACTACCGGAAGGTCGCGAGCGGGGTGAAGGTGAACTACCAGGGCGTTGGCTCCGGCGGCGGCATAAACCAGTTCATGGAGAAGACGGTGGACTTCGGCGCCTCGGACGTGGGCATTTCGGCCGTGCAGCTGGAGAAGGCGCCCGACGCCCAACTGCTCCCCACGGTCATCGGCGCGGTCGTGCTCACGTACAACCTGCCGGGGCTGAAGGCGCCGCTGAAGCTCGATGGCCCGGCGCTGGCGGACATCTACCTTGGCAGCATCAAGAAGTGGAACGACCCCGCGCTCGCGGCGCTGAACCCGGGGGTGGCCCTGCCCAACGCGGACATCCAGGTGGCGTACCGCTCGGACAGCTCGGGCACCTCGGGCGTGTTCACGGAGTACCTGAGCAAAGTGAGCCCCGAGTGGAAGGACCGGGTCGGGATGGCGACCGCGCCAAAGTGGCCGGCCGGCCAGGGAGGCCAGGGCAACCCCGGCGTCGCCACCATCGTGAAGCAGACGCCGAACAGCATCGGCTACGTGGAGCTGACGTACGCGACGCAGAACAAGCTGCCCTTCGCGGACCTGAAGAACCGCGCAGGGAAGTTCGTCACCCCGAGCATCGAATCGGCGAGCGCGGCGGCAGCGGGGGTCACGGTGCCGGAGGCGTACCAGGTCTCTCTCACCGATGCGAACGGGGATACGGCATACCCCATCGCGAGCTTCACCTACCTCATCCTCTACAAGACGACGGGGGCGTGTGCGAAGCAGACGCCGCTGGCGGACATGCTCTGGTGGGCGTTCCACGACACAGGCGCGCAGGCGGCGGTGCAGGAGCTGGGGTATGCGCCCCTGCCCCCGGGCCTGCTGCCGCGAATCGAAGCGACGTTGAAGGACCTGAAGTGCGACAACGGCGCGAAGGCGAGCCTCAAGGGCGGGTGACCCGCTCCGGAAGGGCCGCATAGGCACGGAATTGGAGGCGCCCGGCCGCTCCACATCGGGGGCAGGGCGCCAAACCATCGAAACAGCGTGGCGAGGAGCCACACGAGGAGAGCCGCGAATGGCGGTATCGACACTGGGACAACCGAAGCGGGCGAAATCGCTCGTGAACCGGTTCAAGCCCGGGGATTGGGTGTTCACGACGCTCGCCGGCGCGGCGGCGGTGATCGTCGCGCTGGTGATCGTGGGGCTCTTCTGGGAGCTGTTCGCGCAATCGCGCGAGGCGATCGGGCACGCCGGTTTTGGCTTCATCACGAGCACGACCTGGGATCCTTCGCACGAGACCTTCGGCGTGCTCGCCTTCGTGGCGGGGACGGTAATCACGTCGGTGTTCGCGCTCGTGTTCGCGACCATCATCGCGGTGCTGGTGGCGCTATTCCTGGTGGAGATCGCGCCCCAGCGCGTGGCGCGGCCCGTTTCCTACCTGGTGGAGCTGCTCGCGGCCATCCCGAGCGTGGTCTACGGGCTCTGGGGCATCTTCGTGATGGGCGTGTTCATCCGCGATCACTTCGGGCCGCTGGTCATGTCGACGCTGGGCTGGATCCCGGTCTTCGATGGCACGCCGCTGATCACCGGGCTGTTCTCGGCCTGCATCATCCTCACGATCATGATCCTGCCGACGGTGATGGCCGTGTCCCGCGACGTGATTGCGGCGGTGCCGGGGAGCCAGCGGGAGGGCATCCTCGCGCTGGGCGCGACGCGCTGGGAAGCCATCAGGATCGCGGTGCTGCCCTATGCGCGGTCGGGCGTGATGGGGGCCGCGATCCTCGGGCTGGCGCGCGCCGTGGGTGAGACGCTGGCCGTAACGCTCGTCATCGGCAACAGCGTGAAGCTCCCCGAGAACATCTTCTCGCCCGCCTACACGATGGCAAGCGTCATCGCGAACCAGTTCCCCGAGGCGACGGGCGTGCACCGTTCGGCGCTGCTGGAGGTGGCGCTGCTGCTGCTCGTCATCACCTTCTTCATCAATGTCGTGGCGCGGCTGCTCGTCTGGCGCGTGACCAAAGGCCAGCGGGCGATGGTGCAGGAATGACCACGAACACGAACGCTCCCGGCAAGGGCGACCTGAGCCCGCTCGTGCGCTCGGACTTCCTCTACCGGCGGCGGCGGATGATGGACCGCGCGATGACGCTGGCGATGGTCGGTGCGGCCATCGCGGCGGTGATCCCGCTGTTCCTCATCCTCTTCTACCTGGTGAAGGAGGGCGTGCCCGGGCTCTCGCTCGAGTTCTTCACCGACGACCCCACGCGGCCCGGCCGCGAAGGCGGCGGCGTCCACAACGCGATCGTGGGCAGCGCGATCATGGTCGGGCTGGCGTTGCTCATGGGCGTGCCCGTGGCGATCGGCGCGGGCATCTTCCTTTCGGAGTACGGGCAGAACCGCGCGGGCAGCGTCGTGCGCTTCATCATCGAAGTGATGGCGGGCATCCCCTCGATCACGATCGGCCTCTTCGTGTACAGCCTGGTCGTGCTGCGGCAGGGGCACTTCTCGGGCTTCGCGGGCGCGCTCGCGCTGGCGATCATCCTCGTGCCCATCATCGCGCGCATCACCGAGGAGATGCTGCTGCTCGTGCCGCGGTCGCTGCGCGAAGCGAGCTACGCGCTCGGCGCACCCCGCTGGAAGACCGTCCTCCGGGTGGTGCTGCCGACGGCGATGCCGGGGATCGTGACCGGGGTCATGCTCGGGCTTTCGCGCATCGCCGGCGAGGCCGCGCCGCTGCTCTTCACCGCGCTCGGCAACCAGTTCTATACGACGGACATCAACACGCCGATGGATTCGCTCCCGCGGCGCATTTATTACTACGCGACGGGCCCGTACGGGTACTGGCACGACCAGGCCTGGGCCATGAGCCTCGTGCTCGTCGCGATCATCCTCGTCATCAGTCTCGTCGTCCGCACCCTGTTCGGGTCGCGGGTGACGGTTCGGCAGTAGGGAGGCCGGAATGTCGGAGGTACGCACGAAGGTGCCGGAGGTGGCCAATGGCCGCGGCGACGCGCCGCGCCTGGCCCCGGATGTCGCGCCCGGCAGCGCGAACGGCCGCGAGCACGAACGCCGCGTGACCATCGAAGTCGAGAACCTGCAGGCCTACTACGGGTCGAAGCACGCCGTGGCGGACGTTTCGATGCAGATCTACGCGAACTCGGTGACGGCGCTCATCGGCCCCTCGGGCTGCGGGAAATCCACCCTCATTCGCTGCTTCAACCGCATGCACGAATTCGTCCAGGGCGCGCGCGTCGATGGCAAGGTGCTGCTCGATGGTTCGGACATCTACGCGGCGGGGGTCGACCCGGCACGCGTGCGGCAGCGGGTGGGCATGGTCTTCCAAAAGCCGAACCCGTTCCCGACGATGTCCATCGCCGAAAACGTCGCGGCCGGGCTGCGCTTCCTCGGCGTGCGAAACAAGTCCGAGATCGGCGACCGTGTGGAGCGCGCGCTGAAGGACGCCTCGCTCTGGGAAGACGTGAAGAACGACCTCAAGAAGCCCGGGATCGCGCTCTCCGGCGGGCAGCAGCAGCGGCTCTGCATCGCCCGCGCCATCGCCGTCGAGCCGGATGTCGTGCTCATGGACGAGCCCTGCTCGGCGCTGGACCCCATCGCCACGCTGAAGATCGAGGACCTCATGCGGGTGCTCGCGGAGCGCTACACGATCGTGGTCGTGACGCACAACATGCAGCAGGCCGCGCGCGTGAGCGACTTCACGGCTTACATGCTCGCCGCCGAGGACCGCGTCGGGCGGCTGATCGAGTACCGGCGCACCGAGGACCTGTTCACGCGCCCGCGGGACAAGCGCACCGAGGACTACATCAGCGGCCGCTTCGGGTGATGCCGATGCGACGGGATTCCGGCGGAAGCCGGACCATTCGGCGCGGGCGTACGGCCAGGGCAAGATGCACGCGAATGATGCTCGCGAGACTGGCATGACGGCGCGTATGCTTGGCGGCGCCGGGACCAGCCGGCAGCAGCCGGGCGGGCATCCGCCGGAAGCGTGCCGGCTGGAGAAGCCTTCGCGCGCAGGACATTCGCCTCGGCGAATGCAACGGGAGGAACCGTGACCCGAGACCTTTTCCGGCGCGAGATCACCGAACTCCAGGACGAAGTGCTCATCCTGGGTTCGATGGCGGAAAAGGCGCTCATGGACGCCATGGAGTCCCTGCGCGACGGCGATCACCGCTGGTCCCAGAAGATCGTCGAGGACGACGCCCGCATCAATGCGAAGCGCTTCGAGATCGAGGAACGCGTGATCTTCGTGATCGCGAGCCAGCAGCCGATGGCCACCGACCTGCGCGCGCTCGTGAGCATGCTCTTCATCGTGACCGACCTGGAACGCATCGCCGACCACGCCGAGGGCGTGGCGCGCATCAACATGATGCTCGCCGATGAGCCGCTGCCCCGCAGGCTCGGCTACATCCCCGCCATGGCCGACCGTACCGTCGCCATGCTCCGCGACAGCCTGAAGGCGTTCATCGACCAGGACATCGCCGCCGCCCGCCAGATCTGCGAGGCCGATGACGAAGTCGACCGTCTGCAGGACCGCGTCTACGACGACTCGAACGCGGCGATGATCGCCGACCCGAGCACGATCCAGCGGAACACCTACATGCTCTGGACAGCGCACAACCTGGAGCGCATCGCCGACCGCTGCACGAACATCTGCGAGCGGATCATCTATCTCGTGACCGGCAACATGGAAGAGATCAATATTTCCAAGTACTAGTTGCCAGTTCCCAGTTCCCAGTTCCCAGGCGGCTACCCCCGGGTGTGGCGCGCCCCCCGTGAGGGGTCGAGGAGGCGGAGCGCCCGGACGATTCGTGGCGAAGGGCAAGTCCAACGGTTCCCCGTGCCCGGTGGCGGTAAGCCGCGTTAACGGTATTGTGCGGGTTATGGCGAGTGTCGCGGCGCACAAGACGGCCGAGGCGTTTCTCGATGCGTATCTGCGCGAGCTCATGGCCGTGGGCAACCGGTCGCCGTTGACGGCGCGGAACTACCGGAACGACATCGGGCAGTTCCTCGCGTGGTGCCGCGAACGGAAGGCCGAGCCGCTGGAGATGACCCGGGCGCTCTTCCGGGAGTACCTGGGGGAGCTGCGCGAACGTGGCATCGTCGCCGCCTCGGTGACTCGCCGGACGAGCACGATTCACGCCTTCTACCGGTACCTGTTGCAGGAACAGGCGACCGGGCGCGACCTCCTGTTCGGCGTCTCGCTGCCGAAGCGGCCGAAGCGGCTGCCCAAAGTGCTCGACCACGGCGTCATCGGCGCGCTCCTCGCGGCGCCCGACCTCGCGACGCCGCAGGGCCTGCGCGACCGTGCCGCCTTCGAACTGCTCTACGGCGGGGGGCTGCGCATCTCCGAGCTGGTCGCGCTCGACGTGGGCTCCGTGAATCTCGGCGAGGCCGCCGCCATCGTCCGGGGCAAGGGTTCGAAGGAGCGGCTGGTGCTCTTCGGCGATCCAGCCGTGGTGGCGCTGGAGGCGTACCTGCGCGACGGGCGGCCCCATCTCGCGAAGGGCGCGGAGGCGGCGCTATTCCTCAACCGGCTCGGGACGCGGCTGACCGCGCGATCGGTCCAGGCGGCGATCAAGCAGCACGCGCTGGCGGCCGGGATCGCGCAGGATGTGCATCCCCACCTGCTGCGCCATTCGTTCGCGACCCACCTCCTCGATGGCGGCGCCGGGTTGCGGACGGTGCAGGACCTGCTCGGGCACAGTTCGCCCAACACGACGCAGATCTACACGCACGTGAGCCAGGCACGGCAGGTCGAAGTTACGGAAGCGGCGTGGACGCGCATCGCCGAGGACGCCCTCGGTGGCGGGCGGCGCGAACGCCGGCGGCGCGACGCAGCCAGCGCCTGACACCGCCGCTTGGCGGCCGTACCCGCGCCTTGCGATACTCGCGCGCATGGCCGCCTCCGGACACCCCGTCATCCTCCTCGTGCATGGCCCGAACCTGAACCTGCTCGGCGAGCGCAAGCCCGAGATCTACGGCACAACGACGCTGCTGGACATCGAGGCCGACGTCGCCGCCGTGGTGGGAGCCCGGGGAGCGGCCGTGCTCTGCTACCAGAGCAACCACGAGGGCGCGCTCATCGATTTCCTGCACGAGCACCGCAAGCATGCACAGGGCGTCGTCATCAACGCGGGCGCGTATACGCACACCTCGGTGGCGCTGCGCGACGCGATCGAAGCGATCCAGCTGCCGGTGGTCGAAGTGCACATTTCGAACACGCACGCCCGCGAAGGCTTCAGGCACATATCGATGATCGCCGAGGTGTGCCTGGGGCAGGTGACCGGCCTCGGGCGCGCGGGCTACACTGCCGCGGCCACCCTCCTGCTGGACCACCTCGGCGTGCCGCCGGCCGCCTCCTGAATCGCCCCCGGGACAACGCATGACAAACCGACTGGACCGCATCCGCGCCGCGATGGCCGAAGAGGGGCTCGACGCGCTCTGGATTTCGAGCCCGGTGGACGACGTCTTCGGCAAGCACTCGGCGAATCGCCGCTACGTCTCCGGGTTCTCGGGTTCGGCCGGCCATGCGCTCGTGACGCGCGACGCGGCCTATCTCGCGGTCGACTTCCGCTACGTCGAGCAGGCGGAGCGCGAGGCCGTGCCGCGCGGGTTCGCGCTGTTCATGGTTCGCGACCGCATGAACGCCTGGGTGCCCCGGCTCGTGCGCGAAGCGGGCCTCGAAGCGAAGGCGGTCGGCGTTTCGGCGGCGGACATGTCGGTTGGCGGGTACGAACGGCTGCAGGAGGCCGTGGCGGCGATGCCCTGGGCCCTTCGCCCGCGCCTGGGCACAACCGGGCGCATCGTCGAACGCGCGCGTCACGAAAAGGACGCGGAGGAACTGGCCCTGCTGCAGCGCGCCATCGACATCGCGGACGAGGCGTACGAGCGTGTGGAAGTGGCCATGGAGGCGGGCCAGACCGAGCAGGAGGTCGCGCTCGCCGTGGAGCGCACGGTCCGCGATCTCGGGGCCGAGAGCGTGAGCTTCGACACCATCGTGGCGGGCGGCGCGTGGGCGGCGATGCCCCATGCGAGCCCGCGCCCGGAGCCGATCGCGGCGGGGGGCATGGTCGTGATCGATATGGGGGCGCAGTACCGGGGCTACTGCAGCGACCTCACGCGGACGACCGTGCTGGGCACGCCCGATGCCCGCTTCGCGGGGATTTACGAGGTCGTGTTCGAGGCGCAGCGGGCCGCGATCGAGGGCGTGGAAGCGGGCATGCCGGGGAGCGCGGCGCACGAGCTGGCGCACGCCGTCATCCGCAAGGCCGGGTATGGCGAGCAGTTCGGGCATGGCCTCGGTCACGGCGTCGGGCTCGAAGTGCACGAGGCCCCCTATCTCGGGCCGACATCGGAGGATACTCTCGAAGAGGGCATGGTGTTTACCATCGAACCCGGGATCTACATCCCCGGATGGGGCGGCGTCCGCATCGAGGACATCGTCCGGCTGGAAAACGGCAAGGCCCGCGTGCTCAGCCACGCACGAAAACTGACCCCCGGAGGAGCACGAAGGTGATTTCGACAGGCGAACTGAAGAAGGGCGCGACCATCGAACACGATGGGAAGCTGTATTCGATCCTGGACTACAACCACATCAAGATGGGCCGTGGTTCCGCGCAGGTACGCATCAAGCTCCGCGATGTGCGCAGCGGGTCGATCACCGAGCAGACGTTCCAGGCGGGGACGAAGTGGCCCCGGGCGCGCGTCGAACGCCGCGAGATGCAGTATCTCTACAGCGACGACCAGTTCTACCACTTCATGAACACCGAGACCTTCGAACAGATCCCCGTCTCGGCCGACAAGATGACGGATGCGAACAAGTACCTCAAGGAGAACGACGTCTGTGAAGTCGTGCTCTACGGCGAGGAAGTGATCGGCGTCGAGCTCCCGATTACGGTCGAGCTGACGGTGGTGGAGACGGAGCCCGGCTTCAAGGGCGATACCGCGACGGGCGGCAACAAGCCCGCGAAGCTGGAGACGGGCCTCACCATCAACGTCCCGCTCTTCATCGAGGAAGGGACGCGCATCCGCGTGAACACCGACACCGGCCAGTACATCGAGCGCGTGCAATAAGGAGCCACGGACCGTGCAGGGAGCGCTGACGGTATCCCAGCTGACGGCGTTTCTGCGCGAGATCCTGGAGGCGAACGAATACCTCTGGGACCTCTGGGTCGTGGGCGAAGTCTCGAACTTCAGCCGCCCTTCGAGCGGCCACCGGTACTTTTCGCTGAAGGACGCGGGCGGGCTCATGCGCTGCGTCCTCTTTCGCGACGACATGCCCGGCGCGGTGCTGCGCGACGGCGACCGCGTGCTCGCGCACGGCCGCGTCTCGGTGTATCCGCAGCGCGGCGAGCTGCAGTTCGTGTGTGACTTCGTGCGGCCCGAGGGCGTGGGCATCCTCGCCGCGCGCTACGAGGAGCTGAAGAAGCGGCTCGGCGCAGAGGGCTTGTTCGACCCCGGCCGGAAGCGCCGCGTGCCGCGCTTCCCGCAACGCATCGGACTGGTGACCTCGCCGACGGGGGCGGCGCTGCAGGACGTGAAGAACGTGCTCGCGCGGCGGTGGCCGCTGGCGTCGCTGGTGGTTTCGCCCGCGCTCGTGCAGGGCGACCAGGCGGCGCCGCGCATCGTGGGGGCGCTGCGCACGCTTGCCGCCGAGCCCGATATCGACGTCGCCATCGTCGCCCGCGGGGGCGGGAGCATCGAGGACCTCTGGGCCTTCAACGACGAGCGCGTGGCGCGCGCGCTCTACGCCTTCCCCGTGCCCGTGGTCTCGGGTGTGGGGCACGAAACGGACGAGACCATCGCCGACCTCGTGGCCGACGTGCGAGCCCCGACCCCGAGCGCGGCAGCCGAGCGCGCGACGCCCGACATCCGGGAGATGACGAGGGCCGTCCAGGTGCTCGAACGGTCGATGGGCTCGGCCGCACGAGCGGCACTTTCGGACGACGCGGCACGCATCCAGGGGCTGCTCTCGCGCATCGAACGGAGCGTCCCGGACCCCGCGGCGAAGGCACGCGAGGTCGAAGCGCTGCTCCGGATGCTCGCTTCGGGGCTCGAACGCCGCTGCGCCGCCGACCGGGCACGATTCGAACACGGCCGGGCGCGGATCGCGGGCCTCGACCCCGGCGCGACGCTCGCCCGCGGCTTCGCCATCGTGCAGGACGCCCAAACGCGCAAAGTGGTGAACTCGGTCCGGAAGGCGAAGCCCGGGTACCACGTGGCGGTGAGCGTCGCCGACGGTACGTTCTTCGCCGACATCGGGTGAGAATGAACACGACCGCGCGCACGCGGCTGGAGCAGGCGGACCGTGGCGAAGGCTGAAAAGACGTTCGAGGAGCTCTACGCGGAGCTGGAAGAGAAGGCCCGCCGGTTGGAGCAGGGCAACCTGCCGCTGGAGGAATCGCTCAAGCTCTACGAGGAGGGCGCCGCGCTGGTCGACCGACTGAAGGTGGTGCTCGAAGGAGCCGAGCTGCGCGTGAAGACGTTGCAGTCGCGCTTCGCGGACGAACGGGCCGAGCTGCGCGATGTCGCCGCCGCATACGACGGTGACGGCGACGATGACTGACCCGCTGCGGGTCGCGTGGCTGACGACGGGCCGCGGGCCGGGTTCGTACGGCGCGCTCGAATACACGCTGAACGCGATCGAACCCGGGCTCCCGGTACGCATCGCGGTGCTGTTCGTGAACCGCGAGCCGGGCGAGGCCGAGCCCACGGACCGGCTGCTGGCGCTGGCCCGGGAGCACCAGATCCCGGTCGAGACGATATCCTCGGTGCGATTCCGGAAGGCGCGCGGAGGGAAGCTTTCGAAGCCGGGTGAGCCGCTGCCGGCGTGGCGCCTCGAATACGACGAAGCCGTCGCCGCGCGGCTCGCGAAGTACGACTTCAGGCTGGGCGTCCTGTTCGGGTACATGCTCATCGCCACGCCCGCCCTCTTCGAACGGTTCGTGCTCATCAACGACCACCCGGCGCTCCCGGATGGGCCGGTGGGCACGTACCAGGAAGTCATCGCGGAGCTGATGCGCACAAGCGCGGCGGAGTCGGGCTGCCTGATGAACCTCGTCACCGGCGACCTCGACCGCGGGCCGGTGCTCAGCTTCTGCCGGTTCGGGCTGAAGGACGAAGCCAGCGCGGCGGCGTGGGCGAGCTGGCCCAAAGCGGCCGCAAACGGCGTTCCCATCGAAGAATCCGCCCTCTACGCGGAGATCCGGCGGCGGGGCGTCGAGCGCGAACGGCCCTTCCTGGTCGAGACGCTGCGGGCTGTGGCCGAAGGGCGGCTGCGCGTCCCTGGAGGGCCCGCCATCGACCTCACGGCGGCCGTCGAACGGGCAGTGGCGGAATAGGGACGGCGCTTAACCGGTTTGTCACCGGACGGTTCCCCGGCCGGCGGGCGGGCAACGGTCTGGCCACATCGGTGGCCCTTGAGCGTCCGGATCCCCCGGCTGATCTCATGAACAGCAGCCTGGGGGATTTTCCGTGCGACGCTTTTCGATCACCAAATTCAGTGACATTCGCATCCGGACGAAGCTGGCAATCGGCTTCGCGGCCGTCTTTGGGGTCATCGCGATGGTGGCCGGTGTGGGGGCCACCGCGGTCCTCGATGTGCGGGATTCGGCCGAGGAAGCGAGCGCGAACGGCCAGCGCCTGAACGCGCTCAGCCTGGAGCTGCAGCGCCACCTGGCGAACGCGCAGCGGGACATCTCCGAATACCAGCTGGCCGTCCGCACCTCCGGGGCGCAGGCCGCCACCGAGATCTACACCCTCCGCGTTCGCAACGACCTGGACGCGGCGCGCGGGGCGATGGGCCAGATCATCCCCATGGTCATGGGCACCCCGGAGGAAGCCCGCGTCCTCCAGATGACGAACCAGATCGACCGTTTCGAGCAGGAATTCGAGCGCCTGACGGCGGCCTACATGGCCTATGGAACGACGGACAGCGGCCTCGAGGGGACCTTCCGCACGCAGCTTCGCACCGTCGAGGATGGCCTCGCGGGCAAGACCGGCGTCGAGAAGGCGGTCGCTGCCGCGCTCGCGGCGGGCCGCGCGGCGGACGACTACACAGCCCGGCCGACCGATGCCGCGGCGGCGCGCACGACCACGGCCCTCGGCGCCCTCAAGAGCGAAATCGACGCAGCCTCCGGCCTCAAGGCCGACGAGAAGGCGACCCTCCGTGCGGCGGCCGAATCGAGCACGACGGCGTTCGCGAAGCTGGCCGAGGCGCAGTCCGCGGTCACCTCATCGACAACGAACTTCTCGACGCTGGTGCAGGGGCTGGGCACGACGGCGAACCGCATCGGCGCGAACGGGCTCGACGCTTCGAAGAGGGCCGAGGCCGACATCAAGGACACGAGCGCGGCGGCGGTGCGCGCGGTGCTGCTCTACACGCTCATGGGCGCGCTGCTGGCGGCCTGCATGGTGGTGGTGCTGACGCGCACGATCACGGGCCGCATCGCACGCCTGGTCGATGCCTCGAACCGGATGAGCCTGGGCGAGCTCGATGTCGAAATCCCCGTCGAGGGGCGCGACGAAGTGGGGCAGCTGGCGGAATCGCTGCACCGCATGCAGGCCAGCCTGCGCGCCGCGATTGAGCGGCTGCGGGCTCGCCGGGCCGCCGCGTAAGGGCGACGGAGGACCACGATGACACGCGAGATGGGCCAACGGCTGGCGGCCGACGCCAGCACCATCCAGGGAGTGACGCGCGCCGTCGTCTGTGACCGGGACGGCAGCGTCCTGGGCGCGAACGGCGACGCGGAACCGCACCGCGCGGCCGCGCTTGGAGCCTTCCTGGGTGGCCGCGGCGAAGCGATGACCCAGGGCGGCGACCTTCGCGGGCTCGGGCGGGTGCTCTCGGAGAGCCGCCTCCGCGAAGTGCGGGTGACTGGCGCGAACGGCGACGTGATCGTCGTCGAGAGCGGCCAGGGCCGGGTGGTCGCGGGGCTGAACCGGGGCGGCGCGAACGACGCCACCGGCTCGGCGCTGCGCTCGCTCGTGCAGCGATACGAAGACGTGGCCGCGTGATGGCGCGGCACAGTGAGGAACGCACGATGCTCATTCCACGAGACCACCCGGTCTACGAGAGCCTGAACACTTCGTTCACCGACTTCGGGGCGCTCCTGAAGGACCTCGGGCGGCGGCAGCTCAGTGGCTGTCTCGAAGTGGTCTCGGAGGAGCTACGCGGCGCGATCCTGTTCGCGGCCGGCCAGCCCCTGAACGCCTACGCGGACCGGGGGGGCCAGCGCGTGACCGGGATCAAGGCCGCCGACGCGGTCGCGCATCGCGGGGCGGCGGGCGATGCCGTGCTGAACGTGTACGCGCTTACCCCCGCGCTCGCGGAGCTGATCGCGGCCTCGCTCGATGGTGAGCTCGTGTATGGCGGGCTTTCGACGGCGTTCACGAGCCTGGACCGCCTGCTGGAGAAGCTGCAGGCGGAGTCGCACAGCGGCTACCTCGAGCTCGAGCTGGCGTCCGGCGGCCAGGCGGCGATCTTCCTCGCCAACGGCGCCATCGTCGATGCGGCGTGCTGGGCGGCCGACGTGCACAGCTCGGGCGCGGCCGCGACGAACGACATCATGGCGCTCGCGGCCGCCCAGGGTGCGACCTGCAACGTCTTTCGCACGGCCGGTCCGCGAACGGCGGGGACGGCCTCCGCGCCGGCGGCCTCGGTCGCGAGCACGCTCGAAGGCGGCGACGTGCTCGGCGTCTGGGAGGAGATCCTCGCGGGCACCGAGGAAGTGGTCGATGGCATGAGCCGGCCCGGCCAGTTCGTCATGGCGTTCAAGGAAGTGCTCGTCGACCGCGCGGATATCTACCCGTTCCTGGACCCGTTCGCGGCCGAGTTCGAATACCGGGACGGGAAGGTGACGTTCCACGGGCAGGTGCCCGAGGAGTTGAGCGAAGCGCTGGGCGCGTGCCTTTCGGACACGCTCGCGAAGCTGGCGTTCCAGCTGCGCCGGGCGGACCTGGAATCACGCGTGCGAGCGCACCATGCGGGGCTGTACGAGCGGCACAGCGCCGTCATCGAGCGGTTCCACCTGCGTGCGGCAACGCAGGAGTTCGTGGCCTAGCGGGAGATTGAGATGGAGGGGGACCTGCAGCAGATCGCCGGCATTGCGAACGTCGCGGGCGCCTTCGTCTGCGACAACGGCGGCGAGGTGATCGCGAGTTCGGAACCGCCGGTGCTGGCGACCGTGGCGATGGCTTCCCTCGGCAAGGAAGCGGCCCGGGCGTTCAGCGCGCTCGATGCCGCGGGCACGCGCGCATCGCGGGTGGAGTTCGACTTCGACACCTGGCGGCTCGTCGCCCGCGACCTGGGCGAAGGGCTGCTGCTGGTGGTGTGCCGGCCAGGGGTCGATGCGGCCCTCCTGCGGATGTCGGCCGATATCGCGATCAGCGCGTGGAAAGCCGACGCGCGCGCCCAGAAGCGGCTGACGAAGCGCAAAGCGCAGCGCAGCCAACTGCTGGCGCAATCCCAGCTGGATGCGCCGGCGTGGACCACGTGGCGGCTGCTGGAAACGCGCGGCTGAGCGCGGAGAGCGGATTGAGGGAGGATTGCCATGGCCGAGGGGTTGACCGGGAACCTGGCGCAGATGCCGATCGGCGACATGGTGCGCATGCTCACCGCCGCCGGCCAGAGCGGGCGGCTCGACCTCGCCGATCGGGGTGACCGCGGCGCGATCTACCTCCGCGAGGGCGCCATCATCCACGCGACGCACGGCCCCGCGAGCGGCGAGCTGGCCCTTCGCCACCTCATGACGTGGACCTCCGGGGCGTTCCGCTTCGAGGCACAGGCGGTGACGACCGAGGCGACCATCCACCGCCCGGCGAGCGAGCTGCTGGCCGAGATCGCGGCCATGGCGGCCGAACGCGACGCCATCCGCAGGGCGATCCCGTCGCCAGATGCCGTGCTGCGGCTGCGCGGGAATGAGCTGGCGGGCCCGGTCACCGTGCAGCCCCTCGAATGGCAGATCATCGTGCGGCTGGGCGAAGCAACGACCGCCTCGGAGCTCGTGGGCTCGCTGGGGCGCGACGAATTCACCGTGCTGCGGGCGCTCAAAGGGCTGGTGACGTCGGGACTCGTCGAAGTGGAGGCCGAGGCACGCCCGAACACGCGCCCCGTCGCGACGGCGGCGTTCTTCGCGACGCTGCGGCAGGCGGCGGCGGCGGCCCTCGGTCCCTTCGCGACCGTGATCGTCGAGGAAGAAGTAGCGGCCATGGGCGCGACGCTCGAGGCGTTCCCGAAGGACCAGGTGTCGGCGCTGGTGGAGCGCATCAGCGGCGAAATCCAGGACGACGCGCGGCGCGTGCAGTTCCAGCAGCGCATGATCCAGGTGATCCGCCAGCAAGCGGCATAGCGAATCGACGCGGCCGGGGGAGCGGGTATACTGCGGCGATGCACGTTGACGCGCAGCCGTGCCCCGATTGCGGGACGCTCTTCGACCTCCCCGACAACTACTGCCGCCACTGCGGGATGTACCTCGCGGCACTCAAGGCCACGCTCCCGGCGCCGGCCCCGGAGCGCGCCGTCGTGACCTCGCGGCCGGGGATGCCCGCGCCCGTGAAGAAGGCCGCGACGGCGCTGGCCATCGGCACGGCGCTGCAGGTGGGAGTGACGCTCGCGGGCAAGTACCTGGCGTCGCAGGCGGCGCGGGGCGCATCGCAGGCGGTGCAGAGCCCGCAACCCCGGCGGCGCGTCGAGCCCCGGCGGCAGCCCGACCCGGAGATCGAACGGGCAGCGGCCGTGAGCGAGACCGTCATCATCCGGCGCGAGTGGATCCGGCGGGATTAGACCCGGGCCAGTCTCGCTTCCATCATCGAGTGCAAGAGAAATCGTCAGCGATTGACGCGGCCGCGCCATAGGCTGCGCCGCCCACGAGGGCGACAAGATGAGACGCTACCAGCCGCTGCTGTTCGAACCCGCACCGCCCGCGGCGATGGCGCGCCTGCACGAGGCCGTACAGCAGATGCGGGCTGCGTTTTTCGCCGAAATTCCCGGTGAAATAGAGGTGCGTTTCGCGGCCGAGGGTCCGCTCGCATTCGTGCTGAACAGGTTCATGCACAGTGACGGCCACCTGGTCGCGTTCCACCCGGTGCTGGAGCACCCGGCGACGCCGATCGAGGTCATCCGCTTCATCGCCAAGCACGAGCTGACGCACATCGCCGTCCCGGGACGCTTCATCGGCGGCCGGTACGAATCGCACCCCGAGGAGTTCTGGGCGCACGAGCTGCGCGTGGGTCCCGAGCACCGGGCGGTGTGGGCCTGGATCCACGGCAACCTGGCGCCATGTCTCCGGCGGGTGAACGACGGGACGCAGGTCACGCGCCGGTGGATGCAGCTTCAGCGGCGGCCGCGGGGGCCGTTCACGCCCATGCTGCCGTTCCGGGGCGAACGGTGGGATCGCGTCTGCCCGGGCGATGGCGCGCAGCTGCGATTGCCGGCCAGCTGGGCGCCGCCACCACTTCGCTGAACGAATCGCCAAATTCGTACGCGCACGTATATTGTAAGGGTGCGGCGGGTTGCGCGGACTCAGAGAAGATGCGACGGTAGGAAAACCGTTGGACGTGCGTTTCCCCACCGGAAGACGCGCGCACGGTGAGCGGCGGGATGGCCTCGGGGAAGGGCCCACGGCAAGGTTATGGCGAGTAGCTGTGACGCTTGTCGGCGGAACTTCCCATGGTATACTCCCGCCCGTTCCCTTTTGGGGGGCCGCTAGCTCAACTGGCAGAGCAGCTGACTCTTAATCAGCCGGTTGAAGGTTCGAGTCCTTCGCGGCTCACCAGTCTTGGTTCCGTGTCGGGTGGCACCCCGTGAGGGGGATCGCGCGGCAGCACTTGTGGGGAAGTGTCGGAACTGGCAGACGAGCATGACTTAGGATCATGTGCCGAAAGGCGTAGGAGTTCGAGTCTCCTCTTCCCCACGAACTCGGTTCAGGGCATACTCCGGCGTTGCCGCGACCCGGGTGCACCGGGTGGAGGAAGGAGAAGGGATGGCACTACTCGAGGTCAAAGACCTGAGGACGTACTTCTACACCCAGGAAGGCGTCGTCAAGGCCGTCGATGGCACGTCCTACGTTGTCAACGAAGGCGAGACCCTCGGGCTGGTTGGGGAGTCGGGCTGCGGCAAGAGCGTTTCTGCGCTCTCGATCCTGCGCCTCATTCCCACACCGCCTGGCAAGGTGGTTTCGGGCGAGATCATCTTCCAGGGCAGGGACATCCTGAAGCTCGACGAGGATGAACTCCGCAAGATCCGCGGCAACGAGATCGGCATGGTTTTCCAGGAGCCGATGACCTCGCTGAACCCGGTTCTCACCATCGGCCGCCAGATGACCGAGGCGCTCGAGCTGCACATGGACCTGCACGGCAAGGCCGCGCGGGACCGCGCCGCCGAGCTCCTGGAGATGGTCGGCATCCCCGAGGCGCGCGGCCGGTTGGATGACTACCCGCACCAGTTCTCGGGCGGCATGCGCCAGCGCGTGATGATCGCGATGGCCATGAGCTGCAACCCGAAGCTGCTGCTCGCCGACGAACCCACGACGGCGCTCGACGTGACCATCCAGGCCCAGATCCTGGAAGTCATGAACCGCCTCAGCCGCGAGTTCGGCACGGCCGTCATCATCATCACGCACAACCTCGGCGTCGTGGCCCGCTATGCGGACCGGGTGAACGTGATGTACGCGGGCAAGGTGATCGAGACCGCCTCGGCGGAGGAGCTCTACCGCAACCCGAAGCACCCGTATTCGGTGGGCCTGCTGCGTTCCGTGCCGCGCCTCGATGAGACGCGCAAGGCGAAGCTCGTGCCGATCGAGGGCCTCCCACCCGACCTGGCGCACCTGCCGCCCGGGTGTCCCTTCTACCCGCGCTGCTCGTGGCGCGTGGAGAAGTGCCTGGAGGAATATCCTCCGTTCAAGCTCGTCGCCGACGAACACTACGCGGCGTGCTGGGAATCGGAGCGGGTGCACAGGGAGGACGCAGTTGGCGCAGCAAGCTAGTACTTCGGGGACGCGCCAGCGCGTCGGGACCATCGGCGAGACGCTCGTCGATGTCCAGGACATGCAGATGTACTTCCCGGTCTCGGCCGGCCTGATCTTCCAGAAGAAGGTCGCCGACGTGAAGGCCGTGGATAGCATCAGCTTCCAGGTCAAGCGCGGCGAGACGCTTGGGCTCGTGGGCGAATCCGGCTGCGGCAAGAGCACCACCGGCAAGGCCGTGCTCCAGCTCATCCGGCCGACGGCGGGCAAGGTCATGTTCGAAGGAACCGACCTGACCAAGATCAAGGGCGGCGAGCTGCGCCGCTTCCGCCGCAAGATGCAGATGATCTTCCAGGACCCGTACGCGAGCCTGAACCCGCGTATGTCCGTCGGCAGCATCATCAGCGAGCCGATCACGATTCATAAGCTGGCTTCGGGCAAGGAGAAGAAGGACAAGGTCCAGGAGCTCCTGACCACGGTCGGCCTGAACCCGTACTTCGCCAACCGCTTCCCGCACGAATTCTCGGGCGGCCAGCGCCAGCGCATCGGCATTGCCCGCGCGCTTGCGGTGCAGCCGGACTTCATCGTCTGCGACGAGCCGGTCTCGGCGCTGGACGTTTCCATCCAGGCGCAGATCATCAACCTGCTCCAGGACCTGCAGTCGCAGTTCAACCTGACCTACCTGTTCATCGCGCACGACCTCTCGGTCGTTCGCCACATCAGCGACCGCGTGGCCGTGATGTACCTCGGGCACATCATGGAGCTGACGGACCGGGACTCGATCTTCGAGAACCCGCTGCACCCGTACACGAAGGCCCTGATGTCGGCGGTGCCGATCCCCGACCCGGAGATCGAGCGCAAGCGCGAGCGCATCATCCTGCTCGGCGACGTGCCGAGCCCGCTGCGCCCGCCTTCGGGCTGCGTGTTCCACACCCGCTGCCCCATCGCCATCGACGAGTGCCGCACGCGGCGCCCCGACTGGCGCAACGTGGGCACGGCGGAGAAGGAACACTGGGTCTGGTGCCACCGCGTCTAACGCGGGCGAAGGACACACTCCACGAAGGGCCGGCGACGTCGCCGGCCCTTCGTTCGTTCCCGGTGCGGCCGGAAAGGAAGGGCGCATGCGCGCGGAGACGCGGGCGCTGATCGCGGCGATGGCGCCCGGGGACCCGGCCGAAGCGGCGGACCTCCGGTACGCGCTCGACTGGATCGACTCCGGCGCGCGCATCTGGCGCGAAGGCGGACCGGCCGATCCCCCGGTGCACCTGGTCGCCTACGTCACGCCCGTGGACTTCGCCCGCGAGGCCGTGCTGCTGGTGGACCATCGCAAGGCTGGCCTCTGGCTGCCCCCGGGCGGCCACATCGAACCCGGCGAGGCAGCGGAAGCGGCGGCCGCGCGCGAGGCGGAGGAGGAGCTTGGGCTGGACGTTCGCCGACGGCTGCGCGGACCGCTGCTGCTGACTGTCACGCGCACCGTTGGCGCCGGGCCGCGCCACACCGATGTCTCGCTCTGGTACGCGGCGGCCATCGACCAGGAAGAGCCTGTGCGCCTCGATGCCGGCGAGTTCGCGGCTGCCCGCTGGTACGCGTGGAGCGCGTTGCCGGGCACGCGGCTGGGCGCGAATGTCGACCGGTTCGTGGCGCGGCTCGCGGGCACGGCCCCGGACGGCCACGCGGAAGCAACGTAAAGGAGTGTCCAAAGCCGGGGTTATGGAATCGACGGGCGATGCGCGATCTTCTACTGTGAGGGGACGAGGCAAGCATGGCTGATCGCATCGAACGCGAGATCGAAGAGATCCTGGCGAAGCTCGACGAAGGGGCGCCGCGCGAAACGCGGAAGCCCATTTCCATGCTTGCCCACAAGGATCGGAAGCAGGCCCCGGCGGCGGCCGCCCCGAAGCCAGCTGCCACGGCGCGCATGAGCACGAACATCACCCCGGCGCACCTCCTGCTCGCCGGCGCGGGCCTCGTCATTGGCGGGCTCGTGCTCTCGGGCTTCCTCGACGCCTTCATCTGGGTCTCGTTCGCGGGCGTGGTCGTGGTCCTCTCCGCCTTCGCGTGGTCGTTCTTCCGCAGCCCGAGGCCGGCGGCGGGCAGCGCCGGCGGCGGTGCTGCGCGCGGCCATTACTGGCGCGACCGCTGGATCGAGTACGAACCCTCCGGCGCGAAGCCGTGGGACCGCGTGAAGCGCCGCTTCCGGCGGTAGTTTTCGGCCACTTGACGCCTCCCCGGCTACGGTGGGAGGAATGACGCCTCTCCCTCTTCGCGGCGCCGCGCTCGGTGCCCTTGGCCTGGTCGCCATCGTTCTCGTGGCGTGCACCCGGCCCACCGTCGGGTCCTCCCCCACCGAAAGCCCGGGCACGACTTCGCCAGCGGCCGCGAATCCCACGCTCACAACCGCGCAATCACCAGGCAGGTCCGAATTCGAAGGCGCGCGCGCGTACGAGCACATTCGCGCGCTCACGGTCGGTATCGGCCCGCGCGTGGCCGGGACGGAGGGTGAGCGAAAAGGCGCGGAGTACGTCGCCAACGCCTTCCGGGCGAGCGGCTACAGCGTCGAGGTCACGGAGTTCGGCTTCTCCCACGAACTGACCACGGCGAGCATCGACCTCGGCGGCACGCGCACGGACGCGACCGTGCTCAGCGGCAGCGGCTTCGCGACCGTCAGCGGTCCCGCCGTCTACGCCGGGACCGGCTCGGATTCGGCCATCGCGGGGAAGAAGCTCACGGGCGCCGTCGCGGTCGTGGAACGCGGGCTCGTCTTCGGCGATACGCACGACCGCCTGAAGGCCGCGGGCGCCGTCGCAATGGTCATCCTCAACCCCGGGGGCGGGCCCATGGAGGGCAACCTCGGGAAGAAGGTCGAGATGCCGGTCGTGCTGGTCGATACGGCGGCGGCGGAGCCGGTGCGGGCGGCCGCCCGGGCGGGTTCGCGCGTCACGGTCACCGCCGAGCAGACGAACTCGATTCGTTCCGTGAACGTCCTGGCCCGGCCGGCCGCGGGGCAGGCGTGCTCCGTGCTCGTTGGGGGCCACCTGGACACCGTGCCGGGCGCACCGGGCGCGCTCGACAACGGCAGCGGCACGGCGACCGTGCTCGAGCTGGCGCGCGCGTTCGCCGCCGACGGGCTCGATGCGGGCCTCTGCTTCGCCGCCTTCGGGGGCGAGGAAGAGGGGCTCTACGGGAGCGGCGCGATGGTCTCGGCCCTGCGCGCGGCGAACGCCCTGCCCAAAGCGATGATCAACCTGGACATGACCGGGCTGGGCACGATCGACGTGGTCGGCAGTGCCGACCTCGCGCAGCAGGCCGAGAGCACCGGCAAGGAGATCGGCATCCCCGCGACGCGCACGACCTGGCCGTCGAACTTCGGCAGCGACCACCAGAGCTTCCAACGCGCGGGCGTCCCGGCGATCACGGTCACGACGAGCGAGCTGGGGGAGTTCCACACGCCCGGGGATGTGCTCGCGACCATCGACGCGAAAGCGCTCGAGGATTGCGGCGACCTGGCGTACGCGCTCATCGCGCGCACCTGGAAGCGCGTTGCTCAGGGGCAGACGGGCTCCTAGCATGACGAGCGTGAGGGTGCCTCTTCGGCCGTTCGGGATCGGGTTGCTGTTCGCGACGGGGATGGTCGCGTTCGTCGCCGGCGCCTGCGGTGGCGGTGGCGACGACGGCACGCAGGGCGGGGGCACGCGCATCACCGACCCGGCCAAGGTCGCGAGTTCGACGCCGATCCAGAACCCCCTGCTCTACCAGATCAAGGGCGACACGGTCTCCACCTCGGGCGGGGCCACGGCCACCGTGCAGCCCGGGACGAACGCGGGCGGCGCGACGCCGACGCGCACCGGGGCGCAGACGTACAAGGTCGTGGCCGGCGACACCTGCTCGACCATTGCGACGAAATTCAACGTGAGCGTGGACGCGCTGCTGCGCGCGAACACGCGCATCAACGCCGACTGTTCGAACCTGACCGTGGACGACCAATTGCGCATCCCCTCGGCGCCGACGACGGTGCCCGTGGTGGGCGGCAGCGCGACCGCGAAACCGAGCGGGAAGACGTACAAAGTCGTCTCCGGTGACACCTGCGACTCGATCGCGCGCGCGAACGGCGTGGACGTGGGCAAGCTGATTTCGCTGAACGGTCTCGATGCGAACTGCACGCGGCTCCAGATCGGCCAGACGCTGAACCTTCCCTGAGCGGGTAACGGCCCGGCGAACGGCCCCCGGGGGTGGCGCGCGCGAGTGCGGCGCGTAGGATTCGCGCCATCCCCATTGGCGAGGCATTGCGTGGACGACCTGAAGTTCTGCCGCTACGAGAAGAAGGGCCACGTGGCCTACGTCACCATCACCAGGCCCGAGGTCTTCAACGCCCTGCACGTGTACGCGAACGAGGAACTGGCGCGCGTGTGGGACGACTTCGCGGCGGACGACGAGAGCTGGGTCGCCGTGCTCACCGGCGAGGGCGACCGTTCGTTCTGCGCGGGCAACGACCTCAAATTCACGGCCGAAATGTCCCGCCTGCCGCGCGAGGAGCGGCCCCCCGCCGGCTTCCCACCGAGCGGCTTCGGCGGGCTCACCAGCCGCTACGACCTGTTCAAGCCGATCGTGGCGCGGGTGAACGGCTACGCACTCGGCGGCGGGCTCGAGTTGGCGATGGCGTGCGACATCATCGTCATCGCCGAGCACGCGGAGATCGGGCTGCCGGAACCGCGCCGCGGGCTGATCGCGGGCGCGATGGGCGTCCACCGGCTGCCGCGCCAGGCGCCCCTGAAGGCAGCCATGGGGTACATGCTCACCGGGCGCCACATCCCCGCGCGGCGGGCGTACGAACTCGGGCTCGTGAGCGAAGTCGTCGCCCTGCCCGACCTCGATGCGGCCGTCGATGGCTGGGTGCGCGATATCCTGCGCTGCGCGCCGCTCTCCGTCCGGGCGACGAAAGAGGCGGCGATGGTCGGCCTCAACATGCCGCTCGAAGAAGCCGGCGTCGCGAACTACGAGTGGGAAACACGCCGCCGCCGGAGCGACGACAACATCGAGGGGCCGCGCGCGTTCGCGGAGAAGCGCGAGCCGCAGTGGACGGGCCGCTGGCGGGAGTGACGGGGAGCCGGTTGGTCGCCCGCCACCGCTGAGTTCGGACCTTAGCCTTCGGAGGGAGCCGTCGCCGCCGCGGCCGTGCGGGCGGCTTTTTCGCGCGCGAGCTGGCGGTCGATGCGCCGCGCGGCGCGCTCTTCGTGCTGCACCCACCCGTAGGCGATGAACCCCATGGCGACGAGGAAGAGCAAGTCGCCGCCGACCCACATCGTGATACCCGCGAGCTCCTGGTCGGTCAGCGGCGAAGGGCCCCAGGTGCGCGCGAGCTCGGCGTAGTGGCGGTAGCGCACGGTCCCGGCGCTGTAGATGGCGTTCGCGAGGAACGCGTTCTGGGGCATCTGCATGAACAGGTAGAGGAGGCGCGTGGGGTGGTTCATGCGCCACGGGCCCGGGTCGGCGTTCAGCACGGGCCACCAGAAGAGGAGCGCCGCGCCCAGGTACCACCCGTGCTCCATGCGGTGCAGCCATTCGTTCTCGAGCGCGGCGTTGAAGAGCGGCGTGAAATGCGACCACCACATCGTGACGGCGAACAGCACCCACGCCAGCACCGGGAATGAGAGCACCTTCAGCGGCCGGCTGTGGAGGATCGGCAGGAGCACCCCCCTGCGCACGCCGGGCGACGCCGCGCGCAACGCCAGCGTGATGGGCGCGCCGAGCAGCAGGAGCGGCGCCGCCACCATCGTGATCACGACGTGCTGCCACATGTGCACGGCGAAGAGGTCACCGTCATACGTCGCGAGCGGCGACATGAGCGCGATCGCCATCGCGCCCATCCCGAGCGCGAAGTACACCACCCGGCGGCGGGGGAATGGCGAGGCCGGGTGCGTGGCCGCGACGCGGCGGACCCCGGCATAGTACAGCCAGGCAGTGAAGCCGAACGGGATGAGGAAGAGCGGGTCGAACTCCCACGCGGTGAAGAGCGAGGAGGGCCCCGGCGCCGGGTTGGCCGGGCCGTGGGCGAAGGCGAGGACGGGAGCGAGCGCCATGCTCGCCGCGGCGAAAAGCACGAAAAGGCGCCGGAGAACCCGCATTCCTGGCATGCGGCGAGTGTCGCACCGCGCGGGCGGGAGGGCGAGACCGGGCTCACCGCCGAATGGACTGTATTCACGAAATTTGTCGTTTCTTGACGCCTTCAGCGGGCCGGGGCTATAACTGCTGTGCGACGCCGTGCCCTCGAAACGATCGGATGGCCACCGTGCGGTAGCCGTTCGGCCATGGCCGGTAGTGGAAAGCAGGGAAGGGACGCACATGCGCATCGCCGCTCGGCGACGGCCGATCCGGGCCGCTCTGTTCGTTTCGCTCATCACCGCGCTGTCGCTCATGGCGACCACCGGCATCGCTCTCGCCGATGCGAGCGGCCAGCCCAAAGGCATCACCGACGAAGCGAACTCGATGCACAACCTCTACCTGCTCGTGCTCGTGCTGGGGGCGTTCGTCTTCGTCGCGGTCGAAGCGGCGCTGGTGTTCACGCTCTTCCGGTATCGCAAGCGCGACGACACGCTCCCCCCGCAGACGCACGGAAACAACCTGCTCGAGGTCATCTGGACGACGATCCCGATCGTCATCGTGCTCGTGCTCTTCGTGTTCTCGTTCATCACGCTGGTCGATGTCGAGCACGACCGGGACGACGGGAACCTGACCGTCGAAGTCCAGGGTTTCCAGTACCAGTGGCAGTTCACCTACAACATGAACGACCTCGGGCGGCGGCCGCAGGGCGCGGCAGCGTTGCCCGAGGGCCAGGTGGTCGTCATCGGCAAGGCCGGTCAGGAGCCCGAGCTCGTGATCCCCGTCGGTGAACCTGTCGAGTTCGCGCTCAAATCGAACGACGTGATCCATTCGTTCTACGTGCGGGACTTCCTCTACAAGCTCGACGTGATCCCCGGGCGCGACAACCGCTTCACGGTTACGGCGAACGAAACCGGGGTGTTCCGGGGGCAATGCGCGGAGCTCTGTGGGCTGGATCACGCGCTGATGCGCTTCACGCTGAAGGTGGTCGAGCGGAACGAATTCGACGAGTACCTGCGGCAGGTCGCGGCGGGCGCGAACGCATCGGCGCAGCGGCCCTAGGGCCGCTGTTTTCACGGGCCGGCGAAGACGCCGGGGCACGAGGAGGACGCCGCGGCGGCGGCGTGAGGAGGAGCAAGCAATGGCGACTATCGCAGTCCCGCGGCCGGGCGAGTTGCGTCGGCCCGCCATCCTCGAGTGGCTGACGACCGTCGACCACAAGAAGCTGGGCATCCTCTACCTGTATTTCACGATGTTCTTCTTCGCGGTCGGCGGCATCCTGGCGCTGCTGGTGCGCACTCAGCTGGCGGTGGCGGACAACGACTTCGTCGATAACCACACGTACAACCAGATCTTCACGATGCACGCCTCGGCGATGCTCTTCCTGTTCATCATTCCCGTGTGGGCCGCCTTCGGGAACTACGTGGTGCCACTGCAAATCGGCGCGGCCGATATGGCCTTCCCCCGGATTAACGCGCTCTCGTTCTGGCTGCTGCCGCCGGCGGGCCTGCTGATGTTCTCGGGCTTCCTCGTCGATGGCGGGTCGGCGCAGGCGGGGTGGACGGCGTACAGCCCCCTGGCCCGCACGCTGGGCACGGGCATGGACCTCTGGATCATCGCGGTGGTGCTGCTGGGCATCTCCTCGACGATCGGCGCGGCGAACTTCCTGGTGACGATGCTCCGCATGCGGGCGCCGGGCATGACCATGTTCCGGATGCCGATCTTCTGCTGGACGGTGTTCGTGACGGCGCTGCTGCAGCTGCTCGCGACGCCGGTGCTGGCGTCGGCCCTGGCCATGCTCTACATCGACCGGAATTTCGGCGGCTCCTTCTTCGATCCCAGTGGCGGCGGCAACGCGGTGCTCTGGCAGAACGTGTTCTGGTTTTATTCGCACCCGGCCGTCTACATCATGATCCTGCCGGGGATGGGGATCGTCTCCGAGGTGCTGCCGGTGTTCAGCCGCAAGCCCCTCTTCGGGTACAAGGCGTTCGTCTTCGCAACGCTCGGCATCGGCGGGCTGGGCTTCAGCGTGTGGGCGCACCACATGTTCACGACGGGTGCGGTGCTGAAGCCGTTCTTCGGGTTCATGACGTTCATGATTGGCGTGCCCACGGGCGTGAAGATTTTCAACTGGCTGGCGACGCTCTGGCGCGGTTCGATCACCTTCGAGCCGCCGATGCTTTTCGCACTGGGCTTCGTCAGCATGTTCCTCATCGGGGGCATCAACGGGACGTTCTCGGCGGCGGTGCCGGTGGACTTCGCCATCCACGACACGTACTTCGTCGTGGCGCACATCCACTACGTGTTGTTCGGCGGCTCCGTGTTCGCGGTGTTCTCGGGCATGTACTACTGGTTCCCGAAGATCTTCGGGCGGCGCCTGAACGACACGCTGGGGAACTGGCACTTCGTGCTCATGTTCATCGGTTTCAACCTGGCCTTCTTCCCGATGCATCTGCTCGGCCTGGATGGCATGCCGCGGCGCATCGCCACCTACAACAACACGGACTGGGAGTTCCTGAACATGCTCTCCACCACCGGGGCGTTCCTCATCGCGGTGTCGATGATCCCGTTCCTGATGGCGGTCGTGAAGGCGTTCATGAGCCCGGCGGACCAGCCCGCCGACCCCTGGCAGGCCAACACGCTCGAGTGGTACACGAGTTCGCCCCCGCCGGTGCACAACTTCGATGAACTCCCGGACATCCACTCGGAGCGGCCGCTGTTCGACCTGCGGCACGGGACCCCGAGCGGGCACTGACGACACAACGGCGCGCCGGCCGGGCCACCCGTGTGGTGCGCCCGGCCGGTGAGCCGGATCGAATAGAGACGAAGGAATCAGCGTAATGGCGGCGTATGGCGTGGCGGTCCCTCACAAGAAGCAGCTGAGCAACGGCATGCTCGGCTTCATCCTCTTCCTGGCGTCGGAGGTGATGTTCTTCGGCGGGCTGTTCGCCGCGTACTTCATCGCGCGGGCGGACGCGCCCGAGTGGCCGCCGGAGAGCCTGCTCACGGCCGAGCAGGTGGCCCGCGGCGTCGAGTTGCACCTTGAGTTTCCGCTCACGTTCATCGCCACGATCCTGCTGATCCTGAGCTCGGTGACGATCCAGTTCGGGGTGATGCAGATCGCGAAGGGGAACCGCTCGGGGATGGTCTGGTGGTTCTTCGCCTCCATTGTCCTCGGCGTCGTCTTCCTCGCGATGCAGATGTACGACTACAGCCAGCTGCCGTTCGGGTCGGGGGACACGGTCTACGGGACGACCTTTTACACGCTGACGGGCTTCCACGGGGCGCACGTGGCCGGGGGCGTGATCTTCATGATGGTGGTGCTGGTGCGCGGTTTAGGGGGGCAATTCTCGTCCGAACACCACGAAGCGGTGGAAGCCTGCTCGTTCTATTGGCACTTTGTCGATATTGTGTGGATCGCCCTCTTCACGACGCTGTACATCGTCGGCTAAGGGGACCCGGGACACACAGGAGAGACGCACCGCATGGACTCACAGCACAATGAACATGGCGGCCACGGAGAGGGGGCCGGGGTACACCTGCCCGACCCGAGCGTGTGGCCGCTGATCGTCGGTCTCGCCGCGCTCGTGGTGGGCCTCGCGCTCATCTGGTGGTCGCGCGACCGGAACAATGACTTCTCCGGGCCGATCCTTGGGGCGGCGGTGGTGTGCGCGCTCGTGGCCGCGGCTGGCTGGGCATACGACGACTCGCGCATGCGGAAGAAGGCGGAGACGGGCCACGGCGGACACGCCGAAGGGCCGGTGCGCTTCACGCAGGTGCTGACCTTCGCAATCCCGGAAGGCGAACTCGCGGCCGCGCGCGGCGAGGGCGGTGTGATCCAGGCGCTCGAAAAGTCAGACCTCCGCGACGTGGACGGCTTCCAGGACCTGCGCGTGGTTGTCACCCCGGCGGGTTCGGGCCCGGCGCAGGCGCTCGCCGAGACGACGTGGTCGGCGCGCGAAGGGCTCGCGGCCTACGACGCCACGCGCCAGACGCTGCTGGACGTCGTGACAGGGCATTCGAGCCAGGTCGTGCCCGGCTCGGTGCAGGTGTTCGACATGGAAGTCGTGCGGGACACGAAGGACGTGACCTTCAAGTTCGGCCTTGGCGCCGCTGGTGCGCTCTTCGGGGCGCTGATCGCGGGCGGCTTCATGATTGGCGCTGGCCTGACGCTGTTCCAGGACGATGCGGTCGTCGTCGCCAACGGCGGCGGCGAAGCCCCTGTTGAGAACCCGTACGCGGTCACCGCGACGGACAACAAGTTCGACAAGGCTACGCTGACGGCGCCCCCGGAGACCGAGGTCACCTTCGACTTCACGAACAAGGGCAAGGCGAAGCACAACCTCAGCTTCTACCAGGCGGCCGGCGGCGCGGTGATCAAGGAAGGCGGCATCATCGACGGCGGCGCCACCGAAAAGGTGACCTTTAAGACGCCGGCGGCGGGCACGTACTACTTCCAGTGCGACATCCACCCGACGGAGATGAAGGGCACGTTCGAAGTGAAGGCCGGCGCGGCGGCGCCCGGTGCGGCCGCGGGCGGCGGGGGAGGCGAAGGCGCGGGCGGGGTCACCGTCACCGGAACCGACAATAAGTTCGACAAGACGAGCCTGACAGCGTCCGCGGGCAAGGAGTTCGCCGTCACCTTCGCCAACAAGGGCAAAGTCAAGCACAACCTGTCGTTCTACGACAAGCAGAACGGCTCCATCCTCGTGCCCGGTAAGTCCGAGGGCGCGATCATCGACGGCGGCAAGTCCGAGACGCTGAAGTTCACGCCGCCGGCCGCGGGCAAGTTCTGGTTCCAGTGCGACCTCCATCCGACGGAGATGAAGGGCGAGCTCGTCGTCAGCTAGCTGGCGTCTGTCCCGGGACTCCGAGGCCGCGCGTTGCGCGGCCCCTTTTTGTGCGCGGGGGTAGCACGAACCCGCGCGACGCATCAGGATGGCGCCACCACGTTCGGGGGGGCACACGGATGCACAGCGAGACCGTCGTCGATGAGGGCACGGGGCGGAAATTCACCCTGGACGCGCCTTCGGATGTGCGCCCGGGCGAGCCGCTCGTCTTCCTGCTCAGCCTCCACGGCGGTGGTTCCGTCGGCGCGTGGCAACGGCTCTACTTCCCCGCCTTCGACTACGCGGACCGGTACCGGCTCGTCATCGCGACGCCTTCAGCGGCGACGAAGGAGCCCTCGCGCCGCTGGGCGGCCGAAGCCGACGACGACCACCTGCGGAACGTCGTGGAGTACGTCTTCGCCCGCTTCGGGCGCGAGAACATCGCGTCGTTCTGGCTGGTGGGACATTCGCAGGGCGGCATGACCTCGAACCGGCTCCTGGAGCAGCCGTACTGGCAGGAGCGCGTCGATGGCTGGCTCAGCCTGTCGGGCGGGCGCATCGGGCCGATCGAGCTGCCGGCGTCGTTCTTCGCGCCCGTGCGGAACGTGGCCCCACCCGCGGCGACGGGGAACGGCCCGCGCCCGGGCCGCGCGGCGATGGTGGGGTGCGACATCTCGTTCATCTTCGCCAGCGGCGAGCACGAGATGGTGTCGCTACCGGAGACATCGCCCTGGGCGGAGAAGTACGGCGCCGGGCCGCGCGTCCAGCAGCCCGACATCGTGGATGAACAGGCCGGCCAGATTCACGACACATCGCGCGAGGGGCGGTCGACGCCGGCGTGGGGGCTTTCGCCGCGGCCGGGCACGGCCCGCCTGTGGCTCTATCCCGGTGCGCGCGACGGCCGGGTCATCGCGGACGTGGTTCGCCTCGACAAAGGCCACACGGAGGGCCTTGAGCCGCACATCACCGAGAAGCTCATCGAGCTGATGGTCTCGGCCCCCGGCGGGAAGGTGCGAGCACTCGCGGGCGGTTAGCGGCGCTCGGCCGTGATACAGCCGAAACGGCGCGAGTCACCTCGCGCCGTTCTGTCACGCGCCCGAATGGGTGCGAGCTACTCGAAGGCGCCGTCCGCCAGCAGGTCGATGAACTCCTCCTCGGAGAGCCCGACGACTTCGCGGTAGACGCGCTCGTTGTCCTCGCCGAGGCAGGGCGCGGGCTTCGAGGGGCCGCCCGGCGTCTTCGATAGCCGGAACGATGGTCCGTCGTAGGAGCGGTGACCCATGACCGGGTGGTCGAGGAAGTGGTAGTGCCCGCGATGGGTGAGCTGCAGGTCGTTCCGCAGGTCCGAGGGCTTCTGGACGATGCCGCAGGGCACCCCAAACGACTGGAAATAAAGCACGAGCTCGTCCGTCGTGAAGCGCCGGATGGGCGGCGCGTCGGACCCTTCGGGCGCCTCGTCCGGGGGCGGGCGAAGCGGGTCGTAGGTGTAGTCGTCGAGCCAGAACTGGAGATGACGGTCGATCTCTTTCTGTTCGTTATGACGTGTCCAGCGGCGCCGCATGCGCTCCAGGTCGCACCACTCGGGGCGGCCGAGGGCGGCCTTGAGCGCCTCCCAGTGCTTCTCCGTTTCGCAGGCGATGACGACGTAGCGGCCGTCCTGCGCGCGGTAGCAGTTGTGGGGCGCGGCCTCCATGTCGTGGTTGCCCATGCGCGTCTGGTTGTGGCCGTTCACCGTCCAATCGAGGATGGCCGTGCCGAGGCCGTGGACGGCGGCTTCGAACTGGCTGAAGTCGATGTACTGGCCCTTGCCCGTCCGCCGCCGGTAATCGAGCGCGGCGATGAGGCCGATCGCGGCGAAGTGCGGCACGAGGAAGTCGGTATAGGCGATGCCCGTGCCGATGGGCGGGTCCTCGGGCCAGCCGGTGAGGTGGTTGATGCCGGACGCCGCCTGGAGCACGTGGCCGTAGCCCATGTAGGGGCCCCACGGACCGGTCTGGCCGTAGAGGGGCATGGAGATCATGAGCAGGTCCTCGCGGCCCTTGCTCAGGCTGGCGTAATCGAGCCCGTAGCGCGCCATGATGCCCGGCGTGTAGGACTCGGTGACGATGTCGCATTTCTCCACCAGGCGGCGGGCGATCTCGGGCCCGCGCGGGTGCTTCAGGTTCACCGTGACGCCGTACTTGGAGCTGTTGAAGTTCGCGTAGTAGCCCGAGTTGTCGATCCCGGGGATGCCGTTGACGAACGGCCCCACGCGGCGCAGCGTCTCCGGGTAGGTCGATGATTCGATACGGATGACTTCGGCGCCGTGGTCCGCGAGGTACTTCGACACGAGCGGGCCGACGCCCACCCAGGCGAAGTCGGCCACGCGGAGGCCGGCGAACGGCTTCTTCAGTGCTTCGGACATCAGATCACCATCTTCATGCGCAGGCGGCGGAGTTCGGCGGGTTCGAGGCCGAGGAGTTCGCCGTAGACGTCTTCGTTATGTTCGCCCAAATGCGGCGCGCGGCCGCGCTGCATCCAGGGCGTCGCGCTCAGCTTGAAGGGCGCCCCCGGATAGGTGAACGCCTCGCCGAGGTCCTCGTGGGTCACGCGCGTGTAGTACTCGCGCGCGGCGAGCTGTTTGCTTTCGGCGATGTCGGCGGGGCTGAAGACGGGCGCCCAGCCGGCGTTCCGGGCCTGGGCTTCGCGCACCAGGTCCTCCTTGAGCTTCGTCCGGCAGAAGGCGATCATCGTCTCTTCCACCTTCGTGCGGTCCTCGACGGAGAGCGGAACGAGCGCGGTGAGCTTCTCGCGCCATTCGGGAGCATCGAGTCCGTTCGCCTCCCCGGTCTCGGCGAGCCAATCGATGATGGTGTTCGCGCCCGGACCGATGAGGTGGCCGACCTGGAGAGCGGCGACCCAGCCGTCCTTCGTCTCGAACAGGTAGCGCGCGCCAATCTGGCCGTTGTTGATGCGCCGGATGCCGGGGCCGAACATGTTGATGCCGGAGATGTCCCAGGTCGGGGAGGCGTGGTCGAGCGCGTTGACGACGGCCTCCTGCATCGAAGCATCGACGTGCTGGCCGATGCCGCCGTTGACGCCCCGCGCGTAGAGCGCGGTCATCGCGCCGACGCCGGCCTGGATGTTGACCTGCGTGAGGGCCTGCGGCGCGAGGATGTGGACGGGACCGCGCTCGGGGTCGCCGGTGACGGACATGAGGCCGCCCATGGCCGCGCCGACGATGTCCGTCGCCACCCACGAGCGGTAGGGCCCGGTCTGGCCGAAATTCGTGATGCTGACGACGACGATGCCCGGGTTCACGGCGCTGAGCGTGGCGTAATCCAGGCCCAGGCTCTCCGCGCTCGGCGGCATGCAGGTTTCGATGACGATGTCGGCGGAGGCGACGAGCCGGTGGATCAGCTCGCGGCCGGCGGCCAGCTGGAGCTGGCAGGTGATCGACTTCTTGCCGGCGTTCATCGCCCACCACCATAGGCTCGTCTCGATGCCTTCTTCGCCGCGGAAGAAGGGGCCGCGAGCGCGGGATGGGTCGCCGGCGCGCGGTGGTTCGACCTTGATGACATCAGCCCCGAGTTCGCCGAGGAGCCGGGCGCACAGCTGCCCCTTTTCGTCGGAGAAATCGAGCACGCGATAGCCGGCCAGCGGGCCGGCAGGATGTGGAAGCGGAACGGGCGAAGAGGCCATTATCCGGTTGTTCTACCCCGTCGGGACGGCGTGTTCAAACGGACCGGGCTCGGGTGCACGCCGCCGGGCGACGACATCGGGTGCCGCGGCGGCCTGCCCGATGAGTCCGTCGAGGCCGTCGGCGATGCGCTGGCGCAGGTTTTCGAGCCCCCAGCGCTTCTCCGCGGCCACGAGCACGACGTTCGGGGGCGGCAGCCCGGCCGAGACGATCGCGTCGCGCGCCTCGTCGAAGGTCCCGGCGATGGCGCCGTCTTCGTCGCGCACAAGGTCGACCTTGTTGAGCACGAGCAGGGCCGGCTTCGTCCCCACGCCCAGCTCGGTCAGCGTGTCCTCGACCGTGCGCGTGTGCTCGAAGGCGTTGGGATGGGCGATATCGATGACGTGGAGCAGGAGGTCGGCCTCCTCGAGCTCTTCCAGCGTCGCGCGAAACGACGCCACGAGGTCGTGCGGGAGCTTCTGGATGAAGCCGACGGTGTCGGTCAGGAGGACGGTCTCGCCGGTCGGGAGGCGAAGCCGGCGAGTCACCGGGTCGAGCGTCGCGAAGAGCTTGTCCTCGGCGAGCACGTCGGCGCCGGAAAGCGCGCGCATGAGCGTGGACTTGCCCGCGTTGGTGTAGCCCACGAGCGCGACCACGCGCATGTTGTTGCGCTGGCGGTTCTGGCGGTAGAGCGCGCGCTGGGTGCGGACGTCCTCGAGGTCGCGCTTGATCCGGCTGATGCGCGAACGGATGAGGCGGCGGTCGGTTTCGATCTGGGTCTCGCCGGGGCCCCGGGTGCCGATCGCGCCTTCCATCCGTTCGAGGTGGGACCACTGGCCGGCGAGGCGCGGGAGCAGGTACTGCATCTGCGCCAGCGCGACCTGCATCCGGCCTTCTCGCGTCTGGGCGCGGGTCGCGAAGATGTCGAGGATGAGCGCGGTGCGGTCGATGACCTTCGTGCCGAGGGAGCGCTCCAGGTTGCGCTGCTGCGAAGGCGAAAGCTCGTCGTCGAAGATCACGACGTTGGCGCGCAGGCGCTTTGTCTCCTCGACGACCTCCTCGACTTTGCCCTTGCCGATGTAGGTCGCGACGTTCGGGTGTTCGAGGCGCTGGCTGGTGCTGCCCACGACTTCGGCGCCGGCCGTGCGGGCCAGCTCCGTGAGCTCATCGAGCGACTCGCGCGCGGGGAGAAGGCTGCCGTGGATATCGGCGGCGACGAGGAAAGCGCGGTCGCGCTGGCGTTCCGTGGAGTGCAGGGGCGAAGGCATCACCTTCAGCGTACAGGCTCGGGCATGCGGGCGCGCGGGCGATGGAGCCTTCGCCGCTAGACGAACGGCCCCGGAAAGAGCAGCACGACAAGCGCGCCCGCCGCCAGGTACGGCCCATAGCTGAAGTACGTCTTGCGACGGCCCGTGAGCATGAGAAAGACCGAAGGCACGGCCGCGAGGAGCACGCCGATGACGATCGCGGGGAGGAACGCCGGCCAGCCCGTGAGAAGCCCGATGAGCACGGCCAGCTTCACATCGCCCAGGCCGAGCGCGTTGCCCAGCAGCACGCCGAGCGCGAACACGATCCCGGCGCCCAGCACGGCAATGCCGCCCCCGAGGAGAATCGCTGCGACGTCGCGGTCGGGCCACGCCCAGCAGAAGGCGAGCGCCGCGGCCATCGCCGGGTAGGAGAGGCGATTGGGGATGATGCGGCGTTCGAAGTCGGTGCTGGCGAGCACGCAGAGGATGGCGCCGAGCGCGGCCGTCAGCAGCGCCGGGCCGATGTCGTAGTGTCCGGGGCGAAGCGCGATGGCCGCCACCAGCGCGCAGGCGAGCCCGAGCCCGGAGCGGATGACGACCGCACGCCTCCCCGTGGCCGCGGCCGCGCGGTATTCGGGCTGCCGGTAGAGGAGGTGCTGGCGCGTGCCTGCCAGCCAGCCCGCGCCAAAGCCGCCGAGGGTGCCGGCGCTCGCGAGAAGGAGTTCCATGCTCTGAATGTCGGCTGATGGGGGTTGCAGGCGCATCGGGGCCTGCCCCCAGCCATGCCGGGCGGCTACACTCCGCGTCCGTGGGAGGGCGCGTGAACGACGGCATCGATTGGGATGGGGCAGCCCGGGAAGCGACCGAACTGCTCGCCGAGTACCTGCGCATCGATACTTCGAACCCCCCGGGGAACGAGGCGCTCGCGGTCGACTTCCTTTCGCGCATCCTGGCGAAGGAGGGTGTCGCGTTCGAGGTGGCCGAGTCCGCACCGGGCCGTTCGAACCTGATCGCGCGCCTCGGCCCCACCGAACGCGTCGTGACGCTGCTCAACCACACCGACGTCGTGCCCGTGGAGCGGCAGTACTGGGACATGGACCCCTTCGGCGGCGAAGTGCGCGATGGGTTCCTGTACGGCCGGGGCGCCCTCGACATGAAGAGCATGGGCATCATCGAGCTGATGACGCTGCTGCTCCTGAAGCGGCAGCGCGTGCCCTTGCGGCGCGGGATCGCGTTCCTCGCGGCGGCCGATGAGGAGGCCGGGAGCGACTTTGGCGTGTCGTGGCTCGCCGAGCATCGTCCGGACTGGCTCACCAGCGACCTGGTGATCAATGAAGGCGCCTACGGCCTGTCCCAGAAGAACGGGGCTGGCTTCGTCTTCCAGGTGGCCGTGAGCGAGAAGGTGCCCGTGTGGGTCGAGCTGACGGCGACGGGCCGGCCGGGCCACGGCTCGGTGCCGCACGCCGACAACTGCGCCGAGCATCTCGTGCGGGCGCTGACGCGGGTCGCGAACTGGAACCAGGAGCTGCGGATGACCCCGCTCATGCGCGCGCACCTCGACGCCATGGCGAAGGCGGGCTTCGCGGCGGCGATGGACGACACCGGGGCGTTGCGCGCGGCGGGGCGCGCGCCGGGACTGCGCGCGCGCCTCGGGAATTCGATCTCCCTCACGACCGTCGAGACGGGCATCAAAGTGAATGTCATCCCGGCGGTGGCACGCGCGACGCTCGACTGCCGCCTGCTGCCCGATGTCGAGCCGGACGCGTTTCTCGCGGAGCTGCGGGACGTGATCGAC
>JAXLWZ010000015.1:0-87734 GCA_046328225.1 Dehalococcoidia bacterium
AGCTCGCGACGCTCCCCATCCCCGACCTCTCCGTCCCGGCATCCATACCCGCCGTCCCGTCGGTCTTCGCATCGACCGTCGATTCAGCCTCGTTCTTCGCGGCCATCCGTGACCACGAGATCCTTGTCCATCACCCGTACGAATCGTTCGACAAGACCGTCGCCGCCTTCATCGATGAAGCCGCGTCCGACCCGGCGGTGCTTGCGATCAAGCAGACGATGTATCGCACGTCGCCCGATTCCCCGATCCTCGAGTCGCTTATCGATGCCTCGGGCCGCGGCAAGCAGGTCGCCGTGCTCGTCGAGCTGACCGCACGCTTCGATGAAGCGAACAACATTGAATGGGCACGCAAGCTCGAGGATGCCGGCGTGCACGTCGCCTACGGCAACCCCGACCAGAAGATCCACAGCAAGATCTGCCTGGTCGTGCGCGAGGAATCCGCCGGGGTCACCCTCTACGCCCACGTCGGCACCGGGAACTACAACTCCCGCACCGCGCGCCTCTATACGGACCTGGGCCTCTTCACCGCGGACCCGGGCATCTGCAGCGACCTGCTCCGCGTCTTCAATCACCTCACCGGGTTCTCCGGGCGCCTTGAGGCCCACGACCTGCTGGTCGCCCCGACCACGCTCCGGCCGCGCCTCGAACAGCTCATCCGCCGCGAAATGGCGAACGCCCGCGCGGGCCGCCCGGCCGGCATCACCTTCAAAATCAACGCACTCGAAGACCGCGAATTCACCCGCCTGCTCTACGAAGCCTCGATGGCCGGTGTGAAGGTCCAGCTCGTGGTGCGCGGCATTTGCCGCCTGCGCCCCGGTCTCCCCGGCCTCAGCGAAAATGTCCGCGTCGTCAGCGTCATCGGCCGCTTCCTCGAACACTCGCGCATCTACTGCTTCGCCAACGGCGGCGACCCCGAGTACTACATCAGCAGCGCCGACATCATGAAGCGCAATCTCGACGAACGGATCGAAGTCGCCGCGCCCATCCGCCGGCCCGAGCACAAAGCACTCCTCGCCGACCTCCTCGACGTCCTCATCAACGATCGCCGCCAGGGCTGGGAGCTGGTCGATAGCACCTGGACGCGCGACGAAACCGACGCCGGCCTCGGGACGCACCTCACCCTGCTCGGGCGGGCGCCCTTCAGCTAGGAGCCGCGCCGCCCCGTGGCGACCTCACACAGCGCCCGCGCGATTCGCGGGCGCCCGTCCGTGTGCCCTACTATGGCTCCTTCAATCCACCACGGAGCTCTGCCATGACCGACTGGATCGCCGACGAGAAGAAGTACGTGTTCCAGAACTACGGCCGTCAGCCGGTCGTCCTCGATCACGGGCAGGGCACGCGCGTCTGGGATAGCGATGGCAAGGAGTACCTCGACTTCGTCGGCGGCCTCGCCGTGAACGTCCTCGGCCACGCGCATCCCGTGGTCGCCCAGGCCCTCGCCGCCCAGGCGCAGCAGCTCATCCACACCTCGAACCTGTATTACACGAAGCCGATGATCGCCCTCGCGAAGCTGCTCGTGGAGAACTCCTGCCTCGACCGCGTGTTCTTCTGCAACTCCGGCGCCGAGGCCATCGAAGCCGCGATCAAGCTCGCCCGCCGCTTCGGGCATGACACGAAGAACGGCGCCTTCGAAATCATCGCCACCCTCGATGGCTTCCACGGCCGCACCATGGGCGCCGTCGCCGCGACCGGGACCGCGCGCTATCGCGAACCGTTCCAGCCGCTCGCGCCCGGCTTCAGCCACGTCCCCTGGAACGACCTTGACGCGATCAAGGCCGCGACTACGAGCAAGACCGTCGCCGTGCTCCTCGAGCCCATCCAGGGCGAAGGCGGCGTGAACATGCCCGCGCCGGGCTACCTCAAGGGCATCCGCGAATGGTGCGACGAGCAGGGCCTGCTCCTCATCCTCGATGAGATCCAGACCGGCATCGGCCGCACCGGCACCCTCTTCGCCTACGAGCAGGAAGGCGTCGAACCCGACATCATGTGCCTCGCCAAGGGCCTCGCGGGCGGCGTGCCCATCGGCGCTATGCTTGCCCGCGACGACATCGCCAAGCACCTCGTCCCCGGCGACCACGGCACCACCTTCGGCGCGAACCCGCTCTCGACCGCCACCGGCGTCGCCACCCTGACATACGTCCTCGAAAACAAGCTCCCCGAGCAGGCCGCCCGCGCTTCGGAGCGGCTTGTCGCCCGCCTGCGCTCGATGGAGGACCGCCTCCCCGTCGTCACCGAGGTGCGCGGGCGCGGCCTGCTCATCGCCGTCGGCCTCGCCCAGGATGTCGCCGCCGACGTCGTCGCCGCGGCGCGTGAACGCGGCCTCCTCGCGAACAACGTGCGCCCGAACGCTATCCGCTTCATGCCGCCGCTCATCGTCAGCGACGACGAAATCGATCGCGCCTGCGACATCCTCGAAGCCGCGATCGTCGCCGTCACCAGCCCGGCGAAGTAGCCTTCACACCCGCACCAACAGGACGAAGGGGCTCCCATGAGGGAGCCCCTTCGTCGTGTGGCCGGACGCGCCCGGTTCAGGCGCTCCGCCGCACGTCGTTCGGGCGAGACACCGGCAGCGGTCGCACCGGGCTCACCGGCGCTCCGCTCTGCCACTCATCGCGCCGCTCCAACCCCGAACGGCTCTCCAGCGTGAACCGCGCGGCCGCGCCCGTGAGGCTATCGGCCAGGTTCCGCATGTGCGCCGCCGTGGCCGCGAGCTCCTGCGCCTGCGCGCTCAACTCCTCCGTCGAGGCCGACACCTCCTCCGCCGAAGCCGAGGTCTGCTCGCTCGTCGCCGAGACCTGGGCGATGGCCTCCGCCACGCGCGTCGTGCCCGTCGCCATGTCGCCGGCGCCCTGTGCGGACTGCACCGCCTGCCCGGCGATCTCATCGACCGCGCGCACGATGCGCTGCGTCCCGCTGCCAAGCTCGCCGATCTCCCCGGCGATCGTCTTCATGCGGGTCACCGATTCCTCGACCGCCGCGATGATGCCGTCGAGCGCGGTGCCTGCCTCGGCCGTCACGCCCCGGCCTTCCTCGACGTCGCGCACGCCGGCCTCCATCGCCTGGACGGCTTCGCGAGTACCCGCCTGCACCTTCGCGATGAGGGCGGCGATCTCCTTGGTGCTCTCGCTCGACCGCTCGGCGAGGCTGCGCACGTTCTCGGCCACGACGGCGAAGCCCCGGCCCTGCTCACCGGCGCGCGCCGCCTCGATCGCGGCGTTGAGCGCCAGCAGGTTCGTCTGCGCGGCGATGTCGTCGATCGTCTTCACGATGTCGCCGATCTGCTGGCCGTATTCGCCGAGCCGGTTCACGGTCTCCTGCGACCGTCCCACCGCCACGGCGATGGCCGCCATCGAATCCACGGCCTGGCGCACCGCGCGCTGCCCCTGGAGCGCGGCCTGGCGGCTCTCGTCGGCGGCGGTGGCCACGCCCTCGGCGGCGTGCGTCACCACCTCGAGCTGCTGCCCGATGTGGCGCGCCTCATCGCGCGAGGCCGTGGCGTTCGATGCGCTGTTGTCGGCCGCTGCCGCGAGCTCCTCTGAGCCCGCCGCCACGCGCTCGACTTCCCGCGCCGAGTCCTGGCTCAGGCCCGAAAGGTTCATCGCGCTGCGCGTCACGTCCGTGATCGCGGCCGCGATCTGGCCGGTCGCCGCCGCCATCTGGTCCGAGGCCTCGCCGATGCGGCCCGACGCGTTCGCCACTTCGCCGGCGTTGTCCTTCATGTCGTACACCAGCCCGGTGAGGCCGAGCCGCATCGCGTTGTAGCTGCCGATGGTGGCTACCAGCCGGTCGAGCATTCGGTTGACGCCCGCGGCCATCACGCCGAGCTCGTCGTTGCCCGGGTTCTCGATCTTGGGCGTCACCGGCGTCGCGCTCACCGTCAGGTCGCCGCGTTCCACTGCGCCGATGCCCTTCTCGAGCGACACCAGGCAGTTTGTCTCAATCGACTGCAGCCGCCCGCGCACCACGGCCACGCGCTTCCCGATGGAAACCGTGAGGAACACCGCGACCGCCGTCCCGATGGCAATCGCCAGCGCCGACCCCGCCACCACGACACGGGTCAACATCGCGCCGCTGTCGCTCATCTGCTGGTCGCGCTCGGTGAGCAGTTCGCGCTCACGCGCCTCGGCCTCCCGCAGGAGCGACTTGATCGCGTCCGCCTCGGTCTTGCCGCGGCCGGAATCCAGGGCCGCGTCGAGCTCGCTCTGCGGCTTCTTCCCCGCATCGACATCGCGCTTGAGCTGGATGTACGGGTCGAGCACGTCCGCGCGCCACGCCTTCACCTTCGTGTCGATGTCGGCGTACCGCTTGGTTTGCGCCGCGTCCGTCGCGCCGACCTTCGTCACGGCGGCCATCGCGGCCTGGTAGTCCGCCCACCCCGCCGAATACGGCTCGAGGTACGAATCCTTCCCCTGGATCAGGAAGCCCCGCTCGGCCGACTGCATCGAAAGAACGGCCCCGTAGATCTGCTCCGCGAGCACGATCGCCTCGTAGCTGTCCTCGGACTGCTTCTGCGTGTGCTCGGTCGCGTTCGTGGAGCGAAGGGTGATGAGCCCCTGCCCGGCGATGACGAGCAGCACCGCCCCAAATCCGCCCATGAGCTTCCAGCGAAGACTGAGGTTGTCCAACCAGTGCATGGTTCCTCCCGATCCAGCGGCTCGCGGCCGCACATGGTGGGAGTTTCAGCGCACCACCGGCGCTTCAAGACGCGAGATTTTCCGCACCTCTGCCTGCGGTAAACCCCAACTTCCGCCCGTTCGGGACAAAGATGGGACTAAAGGCCCGGGTCCCGCGGGTCCCGATGGTCCCCCTGCTGGCCGCCACAGCGCTTGCGCTTGGAACGCCCAGCGGCGATCGTCGAAACCCGGGTGCGGGGACGCGTATTACCTGCCGCCGCCGCCCGGAGGGCTCACATGGCCGTCGTCTTCCTCATCATCGCCGCCGGCAGCGCCCTGGTGCTCGCCATAGGCATTTTCGGGCTCATCGGCAAGCTTCCCCGCAACGGCTGGGCCGGCATCCGCACGCCCTACACCATGCGCAGCGACGAGAACTGGCAGCGGACGCACCGCTTCGGGTCGCCCCTGCTCATCTTCGGCTCCGTCGCCACCCTGTCGGCATCGCTCGCCTTCCTGCCCTTCGCGCTCGCGGGCAAGGTGGGCGATGGGCTCGCCGGCGCCGTCAGCATCGGGTGCGCGGTGGTCCTGGGCACCTCCGCCATCGCCTCCTGGCTCTACGGCGTGAACAGGGCGAAGTCCTCGGCCCCCTGAGGCCACCGCCGGACTTCGCCCGCGCCCGCTACCGCCGGGGCAGCTCCGCCTGCACCCACTCCGGCGCGTGGCTTCCAAGCGGCGCCGTCGGCAGCGTCCACGCCGGCTTCGTCTCGTGCATCCACAGCGGCGGCCGCAGGTGCGTCATGTACCCGTAGCCCGTCTCGTGCGACTCCAGGAACGGCGACACATCGCCGAGCCCCGTGGCCGCGTCCCGGTCGAGGTCGGTCCCGAGGCGGTAGTACCACATGCTCGTCTGCGAAAGCGAAACCCGCACGCTCCACGACCCCCCTTCGGTCGCACGGCGCCGCAGCGCGATCATCGTCCCCAGGGCGGCGAAGTAGCCCGTGGCGTAGTCGTTCATCGCCGCCGGCGCGAGCACCGGGCGCTGGTCGCCGCCCTGCGTGACCGCCACCCCCGTGGTCGATTGCGCGAGCTGCTCCCAGCCGGGCCGCTCCTGCCACGGCCCTTCGAGCCCGAAAGCGTTCTCCGAGACATAGATGATGCCCGGCCGCAGTTCGGCGAGCTGCCGCACCCCGAACCCTCGCCGCTCCAGCGACCGGTGCTGGAACCCCTGCGAGAACACGTCCGCGCCGCGCACCAGCTCCCGCAGCGTCTCCGCCTGGGCCGGGTCGTTCAGGTCCAGGTACGCCTGGCGCTTGCCGTGGCCCGTGTCCATCTCGAAGTTCGGGATCGTCGGCAGGTTGGGCGAAGCGATGTGGAGCACGTCGGCCCCGTGCTCGGCGAGCGTGCGCGCGCAGGTCGGCCCCGCGAGCACCCGCGTAAGGTCCAACACCCGGACGTTGCTCAGGGGCCGCTCAGCTGCCTCCAGCGGCACCACCGGGCCATCGCCGATGCGTTCGACCTCCACCACGGGCTTCGTCGCGAGGAGCGCGCCCTGGGGGTGCGCCGCCCACTCCTCGGCCGTGCGGCACACCGCGCAGCAGAGCCCCTTCGCCGCCAGCGCGTCCTCGAGCTCGAACGCGCCGCGCTTCAGGCAGGCCGCGGCCACATCCTCGGCCGTCGCATCGAGGCCCAGCCCCAGCTCCGCGAGGATCCCCTCGGTGTGCGTGAAGCTGCCGTGGAGATGGATGAACCGGCCGTCGCCGCACTCCCAGATGGCCGTGACGCCCGCGCCGCGCCGCGCGATCGGTTCGCCCGAGGCGTCCACCTTCAGGTGCTCGTAGCTCCGCAGCGACGCCGCCGCGTGCCGGACATCGACCCGCAGCGCCTGCGCGTCGCCGCCCCGCAGCTGCCAGATGCGGCTCGCCTCCTGCCCCACGAGCGCCAGCGCCGTGGCCGCACCCTCCCCGAGATGGAACGGCGACGGCAGCACCGGGTCATCGCCGATGACTTCGATTTGCGTGTCGTTTCCGAGCTCCAGCCCGGCCAGCCGCGCGTACCGCGCGATGCGTTCTCGCTCCATGGCGTCCATCCCTCACCTGGTGTGTGTGCGCCGCATCCTACGGATTTCGCGGCGGCCGATCTCGCGCTCCGGCGCCTACCCCTGGGGCGTGAGCCCGAAGCGTTGGCCCTTCCGGCCGCGCACGGCGAGGTCCACCGTCGCGAGCCGCCGTGCGCCTTCGACGCGCCCCTGCCCCCCGAAGCTCGACATCGTCAGGTAGTCCCCGAGCGAGTCCTCGAGCGCGCTCGAATAGCCCTGCACGTCCTGGGCCTTGTTCATCTGCAGCTTCGCCATGCGCACGTTCATCGGGTTGTTCTCGGCCACCCGCATGGCGTAGGCATACGTCTCGCGCTCGAGGTCGGCCGGGTCGAGCACGCGGTTCACGAAGCCGTACTGCGCGGCCTCATCGGCGCTGATGAACCGGCTCTCGAAGCAGAGCTCCTTCGCCCGCTTCACGCCGATGTCCCAGGGGATGGACATGTACTCCACGAAGCCCGCGAGGAAGAGCGCGTCCTTCGCCGCGAAGACGATGTCCAAACACCCCGCGAGCATCCAACCCGCGTAGATGCAGTACCCCTCGACCATCGCGATCGTCGGCTTCGGCAGGTTCCGCCACCGCAGTAGCACGTCCAGGTTGTACTTCTTGAACTGGTTGTACCGGTCGAGCCCCTCGTTCGCGCGCTGGCCGGCTGCCTGCGGCGTCCCCAAGTCGTGACCCGCCGAAAACGTCCCCCCGCTCCCCCGCACGACGATCACGCGGACCTCGTCGTCCTTCTCCGCGAGCGTGAACGCATCGTCCACGTCCTGCAGCAGCGCGTAGCTCTGGGCGTTCTTGTATTCGGGGCGGTTCAGCTGGATGGTCGCGATCGGACCTTCGACGGAATAGAGGACGTTCTCGAACTGCACGGTGAGTGCTCCCGTTGTGGAATGGCGCGCGTAGTCTAGCGCCTTCGCCCTCCGCCCACGCGCATGGTGCAACACGGCCTTCCCGATCCTGCGGCAGTTACAAAAGCGCTAACTCTCCTTTTCGCGGGCCGAATCGAGGGTGTTCCCGAATGCACCCTTTTCACCCATACCGGAAGCTGATCGGGCATGAAGATCGAGCCGCGCGGCGAGACGATGGCGACCGGCGCAATGGGCTATCCGCCGGGCGCGAACGACGGCGGCGAGGCGCCCCCGGACCTGCCCGCCCGGGACCTTCGCCTCCAGCGGATCATGGAAGCCTCGCCCGACGTCATCCACTCCTTCCACCTCGACCACGAAGGCAGAGCCAGCTTCCCCTACGCCAGCAAGGCGATCGAAGCGCTCTACGGCGTGCCCGCCGAAGTGCTCGCGCGCGATGCCTCAATCGTGTTCGAGCGCACCAACCCGGACGACATCGCCGGCCTGGAGCGCGCGATCGAGGAATCCCTCGCCGGCATGTCGCCCTTCCACCACGCATGGCGCGTCAATCACCCCACGCGCGGCGAGGTCTGGGTCGAAGCCAGCAGCATGCCCGTCAGTGAAGGTGCCCGCGGCACCACATGGCACGGCGTCCTCCGCGATGGCACCGAACGCCGCCGCATGGAACGCGACGCCCACGTCCGCGGCGACGCGCTCGAGAACGCCCTCGCCGCCTTCGTCATCCTCGATTCCGCCAACCGCATCACCTACGCCAACCACACCTTCCTCCGGCTCTGGGGGTACGACACCCTCTCCGAGGTCGCCGGCCAGACGCCCGCCGCCTTCTGCGCCGACCCGGCCGTGCCGCTGCGCTTCGAGGCCGCCCTCGCCGCCGAGGATTCCTGCATCATCGAATTCCGCGCCCGCCGCCGTGACGGCACCGAGTTCGAAACGCTCATGGCCGTGCAGCGCTCCACCGCCGCGGACGGCACCGTATGCCTGCTCATCACCGCCATCGATGTCACGGCCGCCCGCGCCGCGGAGTCCGATCTTCGCGCCAGCGAGGAGCGCTTCAGCGCCATCTTCCGGCTGAGCCCCGTCGGCACCGCCCTCGTGCACCGCGCCGGCCGCCGCTACGTCGATGTCAACGACGCCCTCCTCCGCGCCTATGGCCTCACGCGCGAACAGGTGGTCGGCCGCCACATCACCGAACTGCCGTTTCGAATCGACATCGGGAACCGCGAGTCCCTTTGGGAGCGATTGGACGCGCGCCAGCCCGTGGACGATGTCGACTACTCCTTCACGCGCCCCGATGGCGTTCGCTTCCACGGCCTGCTTTCCGCCGAAGTCATTGAGATTCGCGGCGAGGAGTTCGTCGTCTCCACCCTGAACGACGTCACCCAGCGCCGCGAGACCGAGCAGGCCCTGCGCGAGGCCAGCGACCGCTTCAACCAGCTCGCCGTCAGCATCAACGAAGTCTTCTGGCTCACCGACCCCCTCAAGGAGCGCATGCTCTACGTCAGCCCCGCCTACGAGGCGATCTGGGGCCGCTCCTGCGAGTCCCTCATCGCCGAGCCCGCGAGCTGGCTCGAATCCACCGTCCCCGACGATCGCGAGCGCGTCCGCCAGGCCCTCGGCCGCCAGCGCGATGGCAGCTACGACATCGAGTACCGCATCGTCCGCCCCGGCGGCGACGTCCGCTGGATTCGCGACCGCGCCTTCCCCGTGCACGACGACGCGGGCGTGTGCACCGCCATCGCCGGCGTCGCCGAGGATGTCACCGAGCGCCGCGAACTTGAGGCCCAGCTCCGCCAGGCGCAGAAGATGGAGTCGGTTGGTCAGCTGGCCGGCGGCATCGCCCACGACTTCAACAACTGGCTCACCGTCATCCAGTCCTATACCGAGCTCGTCGCGCAGGCCCTGCCGCTTTCGAGCGACGCGCGCGAATACGTCGCCGAGGTGCAGGCCGCGGCCGCCCGCGCGGCCTCCCTCACGCGGCAGCTGCTCGCCTTCAGCCGCCTCGAAGTCGTGGAGGCGCGGCCCGTCGACATCGATGCCGTCGTCGTCGACACCGAGAAGATGCTGCGCCGCGTCATCGGCGAAAACATCGACCTCGTCACCCGCCTCGGCTCATCGGGCCGCCGCGTCGTCACCGACCCGGGGCAGGTGGTCCAGGTGGTCATGAACCTCGCCCTCAACGCCCGCGACGCCATGCCTTCGGGCGGCACCCTCGAAATCGACACCCACACCGATCCGGAGAGCGGCGAGGTCGTCCTGCGCGTCGCCGACACCGGCATCGGCATGCCCCCGGATGTCGTCGCGCGCATCTTCGACCCGTTTTTCACGACCAAGGGCGTCGGCCATGGCACCGGCATGGGCCTCGCCGTCGTCGATGGCATCGTTCGCCGCGCCGGCGGCTCAATCGAAGTGGGCAGCATCCCCGGCGAGGGCACGACGTTCACGGTCCGCATGCCCTCGGGTCCCGCGCCGGCCAGTGTGCCGGACCCTTCAGCCCAGGCGTCGCGTACCGCGCTCGATGGCCGCGAAACCATCCTGCTCGCCGAGGACGAGGAGAGCATCCGGCGCCTCGCCGTCCGCGGCCTCGTGCGTCACGGCTATCGCGTCCTCACCGCCGCCGATGGCGAGGAAGCCTGGCGGACCTACCTCGCCCACCACGGCGAGATCGACCTCGTCGTCACCGACCTGGTCATGCCGCACACCGACGGCCGCGAACTCGTTGAACGGATTCGCGCGCGGCAACCGGGCCTCAATGTGATCTACTCCAGCGGCTATGCCGGCGATGTGGTCGCCCGCCACGGTGAACTGCCGGCGAACGTTGCCTTCTTGCAAAAGCCGTACACCATCGAAATCCTGCTCCGTCGCATTCGCGAAACACTCGATTCCGCCTGACGAGGTCGCCATGTTGAAGAAAGAACCGCATCAATCCATCGTGACATTACCCGCCACCGGCGCTAAGGTCCCAAGTATGGTCGAAAAGAGCGTCCCTACTCGCGTGTTGCTCGCCGATGACCACGACATCGTCCGCCAGGCCTTGCAGATGCTCCTCCAGAGCCGCGGCGATATCGAAATTGTCGGTGATGTTCGGAATGGCCGGGAAGCGGTCACAGCGGTCGAGCGGCTCCGCCCCGACGTCGTCCTCATGGACCTGGTCATGCCGGGCCTGAACGGCATCGAAGCCACCCGCCAGATTCGCCGCATCGCCCCCCGCACCCAGGTCCTGATGCTCAGCGGCTACGTCGATGAGCGCCAGCTGCTCGAGGCCGTGCGGGCCGGCGCCGCCGGTTTCCTCATCAAGACTTCCGATATCAACGAGCTGCTGCTCGCCATCGATTCGGCCAAGCGCGGCAACCGCTACTTCTCCAGCAAGCTGAACGAAAGCTTCGACGTCGATGAGCTGCTCCAGCAGTCCCGCCGCGGCGCCGCCGCATCCGGCCCCGGCGATAAGCTCACCGTGCGCGAACGCGAAGTGCTCCAGCTCGTGGCCGAGGGCTACACCAACCAGGGCATCGCCGATGCCCTCGTCGTCAGCGTGAAGACCGTCGAGGCGCACAAGTCGCACCTCCAGCAGAAGCTCCGCGCCCGCAATCGCGCCGACCTCATCCGCTACGCCATCGCCAGCGGCCTCGTCACCCTCGAAACCGTCGACGATGGGTTCTCTGCCCTGGGGGAAGCTGAGGCGGGGTAGGGCGCACGCGCGTACACTCGCGGCATTCCCCCCGGAGTGCTCGCGTGCTTGCTTCCTCTCCCGCGATCGATTGGGACGCCTACCTCGCCGAAGCGATTGACATCCTTTCGCGCTACATCCGCGTCGATACGTCCAACCCGCCCGGCCGCGAACGGCTCGCCTGCGACTTCCTCGGCGAAATCCTCGCCGCCGAAGGCATCCCCTTCGAGACCTACGACCCCGGCCAGGACCGCCTCTCGCTGCGCGCCATCATCCCCGGCAACGGCGCCGCCCGCCCCTTCATGCTCCTCAACCACACCGACGTCGTGCCCGTGCAGCGCGAATTCTGGGAAGAGGATCCCTTCGCCGGCCACATCAAGGATGGCGAGATCTGGGGCCGCGGCGCCCTCGACATGAAGGGCCTCGGCGTCGCCCAGCTCATGACCTTCCTCACCGTGAAGCGCCTCGGCATCCCCCTCAAGCGCGACCTCGTCTTCTTCGCCATGGCCGATGAAGAGGCCGGCAGCGAGTGGGGCATCCGCTGGCTCGAGCGCAATCACCCGGACACCCTCGACGCCGAGTTCGTCATCAACGAAGGCGGCGGCGGCACCACGGAGCTCTTCGGCGTCGAACGCCCCGTCTACAACGTCGCCGTCGCCGAAAAAGGCCCGCTCTGGCTGCGGCTCGTCGCCGAGGGCCGCCCCGGCCATGGCTCCGTCCCCCACGAGGACAATGCCCTCGACCGCCTGGTCCGCGCCATGTACCGCGTGCAGGAGTGGCAGCGGCCGCTCTCCGTGTCGCCCGTCCTCACCGAATACTTCAGCCGCCTCTCGCGGGCCGGCATCTACAAGGGCGAGGCGACCGTCGAAGGGCTCACCGCCGCCGCCACCGGCGACCCGCGCATTCGCGCACTGCTCAGCAATACCATCAGCGCCACGACCGCGACCTCGGGCATCAAGCACAACGTCATCCCCGCTCGCGCCGAGGCTACTCTCGATTGCCGCCTCCTCCCCGGCGTCCGCCCCGATGACTTCCAGGCCGAGCTCGAAGCCGTCATCGATGACCCGAAGGTCCGCATCGAACGCGTCCACGCCGGCTGGTCCGAGGTAAACCCCTTCGATACCGAGCTGTTCCGCACGATCGAATCGGTCATCCACGACCACATGGAGGAGGCCGTCGTCGTCCCCGGCGTGACCGTCGGCTTCACCGATAGCTCCGTGCTCCGCAACCGCGGCACCATCTCCTACGGCTTCTCCGGCGGGCTCAACAACCCCGAACTCGGCAAGGGCGTGCACGGCCACAACGAGCGCGTGCCCATCGAAAGCTTCCGCCTGAATTGCCAGATGGTGTTCGAAGTCACCCGGCGCATGTGCGAAGCCTGAGCGAATAAACCGCAAACCCCGCGCTTGACGAGGTGCGCCGCGCGCTCAAGACTTTCGAATCGAATTTGAAATCGCCGTTGGGCGTCGTGGCGCGGTCCTCTCCCCGCGTCTCCGAAGCTGCCGACGGCCCACGGAGGCACTCATGTTGCAGATTGGTTCAGGAATGGGCGGCGGCTGGCTCACCGGCGTCGCCGAGCAGGCTCGCCGCGCCGAAGCCGCCGGCTACGACAACATCAACTCGGCCGAGACCCAGCACGACTCGATGCTCGCGGCCACCCTCGCCGCCGCCAACACCGAACGTATCGGCATCGGCACCAGCGTCACGATCGCCTTCCCCCGCAGCCCGATGGTGCTCGCCATGGAAGCCTGGGACATCCAGCACATGAGCAAGGGCCGCTTCACCCTCGGCCTGGGCTCGCAGGTGAAGGGCCACAACCAGCACCGCTTCGGCATCGACTGGCCCGGCGCCCCGGCCACGCGCATGAAGGAATACGTGCAGATGATGCAGGCCGTCTGGCGCTCCTTCCAGCACGGCGAGAAGCCCGACTTCGTCGGCCGCTTCTACCACTACACGCTCATGACCTTCAACTTCAACCCTGGCCCGATCGACTACCCGTTCCCGAAGGTCGGCATCGCCTGCGTCGGTGATGCGATGGCCCGCGTCGCCGGCGAAGTCGCCGATGTCGTCATGCCCCACGGCTTCATGACCGACAAGTACATGCGCGACGTCGTCCTCCCCAACGTCGCCATCGGCCTGAAGCGCAGCGGCCGCACCTGGAACGACATCGAAATCTCCGGCGGCGGCTTCACCGTCTTCGGCGAGACTGAGTCCGAGATCGAGCAGGGCCTCAACCGCCTCCGCCAGCCGATCTCGTTCTACGGCTCCACGCGCAGCTATCACGAAGTCTTTGAAGTCCACGGCCTGAAGGACCTTGGCATGCAGCTCCACGAGATGTCGCTGCAGAACCGCTGGGGCGAAATGCGCGAAATCATCCCTGAGGATGTCCTCCGCACCTTCGCCCAGACCTCGACCTACGACAAGCTGCCCGAGTTCGTGGCGAAGAACCGCGAATACGCCAGCCGCGTCGGCCTCGCCCTGCCCACGGAGACCCCCGAGCAGCGCGAGCGCGCCCAGCACATCATCAACGAAATCCACAAGGTCGAGGTCTCCGGCGTGCCGCGCGGCCTCGAAGACCTCTCGAAGGTGAGCGCCGCTCCCGTCAAGAAGTAGCCAACCGGGGGCCGGCCGTCAGGCGCCTCGCCAGGCGCGCCGGCCCCCTTCGCGCACGAAATGCCCAAGGCCCGGCGCCGGCAGGTGGCTCGCCGCCACCAGCGACCGCTCCGCGATGAGCCGGTCCACCGTCGCGATCCGCGTCTTCACCGCCAGCTCCTTGTCCCAGTCGAACGACGACTTCAGCTCCGGGTCCGTCGCGTCGATGGGCGTCAGCACGACATCCCCGAGCACGAATCCCCGCTCACCGGCCGAGTTCACGATCACGCTCGTATGCCCCGGCGTGTGCCCCGGCGTGGCCACGGCCGTCAGCCCCTGCGATACCACCGTCTCCCCGGCGATGAGGTCCATCACGCCCGCCGCCGCCAGCGGTTCCACGTCGCGAACGAACGAGCCCGGCTTCGGCTCACGCGACCCGTAGTAGTCCCAGTCCAGCTGAGGCACCAGGTATCGTGCGTTCGCGAAGAGCGGCAGGCCCGTGCCGCGGTCGATATTCCAGCCCGTGTGGTCGCCGTGGAGGTGCGTGAACAGCACATGTGTCACCGCGCCGGGCATGATGCCGGCCTCGGCCAGCTCCTCCAGCAGCCGGCCCTGGTACTCCGGGCCCCAGCCCGTGTCGACGAGCAAGGTGGTATCGCCATCCCGTGCGATGAACGCCCCGAAGTTGAGCGCCACGGCCCCGGTGCCATCCAGGTACTCATGGTGCCAGTCCAGCAGCGGCGCCTCCGGATAGACCGCCGCGAACGGGTACGCCTGCACCGTGTCCACCAGCGCCACGAGCTCGATCTCACCGACCTTGATGGTTCGCATGCATCACCTCCGCACGTGGCGTGACCGTAAAGGAGCCCCGCTCCGTTGACAACGTGCCCGGCGCGCGATCGCCCCTCGCGAGGCCAACCCGGAGTGCCCCATGCGAGGCCCCCAACCGTAACCCGGCGCACCCCGCATGTTCCCAGCCCTCCCTCATTTCGCCCCCCGCTGCCGCCGACGATCCGCCAGGGAGGAGTCCGCGACTCCGTCCTTAACCGGCGCTTCCCATCTGGGGTTTACCCGAGAATCCAGCACTGGGACGAATCGCTACGGTTACGCAAGATCTGTCGCGACTGCGGGAAGGGGTTCGTAACATGGCTGGGATGTGCACCCGCGAATCGTGCTCACCAGGGGAGGCCCGGTGATGCGCGCGCACGGAATGTCCACGCAAAGCAGATTGCTGCTCCTGCTGGCCCTCGCCGGCATGGCTCTCGCGCTCTTCGGACGCGCCAGCGCCCAGGGCGTCCCGCCCGGCCCGAGCGGCATCTTCCTGAACGAACCAATGCGCGGCGATGCCGCCATCGCCGCGCTCGGCGCCCGCCTCGACGAAGTGGCCGCGCTCAACGGCAAGTCCGGCGTCCAGCTCACCTCGCTCCTCCGCGGCGATTCCACCCTCTGGGTCAGCACCGGGGGCGTGCTCTTCTACAAAGAACCCGCCGAGACCGGTGGCGGCCCCGGCGTCGCCGCCGGGCCCTTCGCCTACAGCCAGACGTTCCTGCTGCACAGCAAGCCCGGCGCGAGCAAGGTCATCTTCCTCGATTTCGACGGCTTCACCCTGCCCGCCACCACCGCCTGGACTGGCATGGCGAACATGGCCGTCGGCCCCTACAACACCGATGGCAACGCCGCCTTCAGCAACACCGAGCAGGACGTCATCCAGAGCGTCTGGCAGCGTGTCGCCGAGGACTACGCGCCCTTCGACGTCGACGTCACCACCGAAGACCCCGGCGATGCCGCCATCACCCGCTCCGGCGCCGGCGACAGCGTCTTCGGCACCCGCGCGCTCATCACCAACGACACCGCCGCCTGGGCCGCGGCCTGCAGCTCCGGTTGCGGCGGCATCGCCTACGTCGGCACCTTCGACCAGGCCTCCAGCCATCAGAACTACCAGCCCGCATTCGTTTTCGCGGGCGGCGTCCCGGGTTCGAAGAACATCGCCGAGGCGACCTCACACGAAGTCGGCCACAACCTGGGCCTGAGCCACGACGGCGTCATCGCCCAGAACGGCCAGCCCGCGCAGGGCTACTACACGGGCTGCGTCCCGCCGGCTTCGAACAGCTGCCCGGCCATCTGGGCGCCGATCATGGGCGTGGGCTACTACAAGCCCATCTCCCAGTGGAGCCGCGGCGAATACACCTACGCCAACAACACCGAGGACGACCTCGCCGTCATCCAGGCCAACGGCCTTTCCTACCGCGCCGACGACCACGGCGACAGCACCGGCACGGCTACCGCGCTCGGCGGCTCCGGCTCGCTCTCGGCCAGCGGCGTCATCTCCACGGCGGCCGACGTCGACTACTTCTCCTTCACCGCGGCCGCCGGCGCCCTGAGCGTCACGGCCACGCCCGCGTCCGTCGCCCCGAACCTCGATATCCTCTTCGAGCTTCGCAACAGCGCCGGCACCGTCCTCACCTCCACCAACCCGGCCGCGGCGATGACCAACAACGACACCGCCACCGGCCTCGGCGCCACCATCAGTTACAGCCTCCCCTCGACGGGGACGTACTACCTCGCCGTTAGCGGTGTGGGCAGTGGCGACGCCGCCAGCGGCGGATACTCCGATTACGCAAGCCTCGGCCAATACAGCCTCTCCGGCACCGCGCCCGCGGGCGGCGGCGGCGGCGCGACCCGGCTCGGCTTCACGGCCGTGAGCACCACCGGCGCCCCCGGCAGCACGCTCGCCACTCAGCCCGTCGTCGCCGTCCAGGATGCGAATGGCACCACCGTCACCGGCCAGCCGGCCACGGCCGTCACGCTTTCGAAGGTGTCCGGCCCGGGCACGCTTTCGTGCACGAACCTTACCGTGAACACCGTGAGCGGCGTCGCGAACTTCGCGGGCTGCTCCCTCAGTGCCGCCGGCAGCTACGTCCTCCAGGCGACGGCGATCGGCCTCACCACCGCGCAGACCGGCACCATCACCATCAGCGCCGTCCAGACGGCCACGAAGCTCGGCTTCACCAGCGTGAGCAGCACCGGCGCGCCCGGCGTCGCACTCGCCACCCAGCCCGTTGTCGCCATCCAGGACGCGAACGGCAACACCGTCACGAGCCAGACGCCCACGGCCGTCACGCTCTCGAAGCTCACCGGCCCCGGCAACCTCACCTGCACGAACACGACCGTCACCAGCGTGAACGGCGTCGCGACCTTCGCCGGCTGCTCCCTGAGCACCGCCGGTACCTACGCCCTCCAGGCCACCGCGAGCGGCCTCGCCTCCGCCCAGACCGGCGACATCACCATCACCGCGCCCGTCACCTACACCCTCGCCTTCCAATCGATGTCCGCGAGCGCGACGGCCGGGCAGGCCATCCCGACGCAGCCGATCATCGCCGTGCGCGACGCCAACGGGAACACCGTCACCAACGTCGCCCCGACCATGGTCACGCTCTCCGTCCTCTCCGGCCCGGGCACCCTGAGCTGCATGTCGAACCCGGCCGAGACCACCGACGGCCTCGCCTGGTTCGCGCTTTGCACCCTCAGCACCGCCGGGAGCTACACCCTCCAAGCGACCGCGAACGGCATGAACGCCGGCACCCGCAACATCACCGTGAACGCGCCGCCCGCGGCCTACCACCTCACCTTCACGAGCGTCTCGACCACAGGCACCACCGGCGTCGCCCTCGCGACCCAACCCACCGTCGCCGTCCAGAACAGCTCGAACCAGACGGTGACCAACCTCGCCCCCACGGCCGTCACGCTCGCGAAGCAGTCCGGCCCCGGCACCCTTTCGTGCACGAACCTCACCGTGAACACCGTGAACGGCGTCGCCAGCTTCGCGGGATGCTCGTTCAGCGCCGCCGGGACGTACGTCCTCCAGGCGACCGCGAGCGGCATCACCACCGGCCAGAGCGCGAGCATCGTCATCAGCGCTCCCGTCCAGAACCACCTCACGTTCACGAGCGTTTCGACCACCGGCGCCCCCGGCGTCGCACTCGCGACCCAGCCCACCGTCGCCGTCCAGGATGGTTCGAACCAGACCGTCACGAACCTCGCTCCCACGGCCGTCACGCTTTCGAAGGTGTCCGGCCCCGGCACCCTCTCGTGCACGAACCTCACCGTGAATACCGTGAACGGCGTCGCCAGCTTCGCCGGTTGCTCGCTAAGCACCGCTGGCACCTACGTCCTGCAGGCGACGGCGACCGGCGTGACCACCGGCCAGACCGGGAATATCGTTATCGCCTCCGCAACGCCGCAACTCGCCTTCACGAGCGCACCTGCCTCCGGCACGACGGGCGTCGCCTTCAACGTCCAGCCCGTGGTCGCCGTCCAGGATGCCGGCTCGCAGACACAGACCGCCTACCCGGCCACGCCGGTGACGCTTTCGAAGGTGTCCGGCCCGGGAACGCTGTCCTGCACGAATCTCACCGTGAACACGGTGAACGGCGTCGCCACCTTCGCCGGCTGCTCCGTGAACCAGCCCGGGACGTACGTCTTCCAGGCGACCGCGGCCGGCATCACCACCGCCCAGAGCGGCAACCTCACCGTCATCGACGGACTGGCGCCGCCGACGAACGTCGTCATCAACCCCATCTCCGGGCCCGCCGTGCAGCTCAGCTGGACGAACGGCTCGCAGAACACGATCGCCTTCACGGTGTACCGCTGGAAGTGGAACAGCCCCCAGGGCATCGTCCCGGTCGCGGTGCTGCCCGCGGCCCAGACGTCCTACACCGACGCCGGCCCGCTGGAACTCTCGACCTACTACTACTACTGGATCGTGGCGAGCGACGCCTCCAGCTCCGCCTGGAGCGCCCCCGCCACCGTCGTCACACTCGGCCCGCCGCCCGCGGCGCCGGCCAACACCACCGCTACCGCCACCTCCAGCAGCACCGTCACCGTGCAGTGGCAGGACCAATCGACGAACGAGCTCGGCTTCGTGCTCCTGCGCTCCGGCGGCGGCGCGTGGGAAACCGTGGCCTGGCTCCCGGCGAACACGACCCAGTACTTCGATACCGGCCGCTCCGGCAACACCTTCTACTTCTACTGGGTGTGGTCCTACGGCTGGAACGGCGCGAACTCATCCGGCCCCCTGGCCCTCGCCCTCACCTTCCCCTAAGGCCCCCGCGGCCCCGCACACACACCGCTGGCCGGCCTCTCCACCGCGGGGAGCCGGCCAGCGCCACGTCCGGCCCGGCGCCGTTCGCCACCAAGCCCGGCGCCGAAGGCGGTGATGGCTAGGGAGGAGCGGCGATTGCTTCGATCCTTCCGGCCCTTCCCGCGCGGCGCGACAATGGCGTAGGATGCCGGCGATCCTGCGGGGGTGGGCTGGATGAGCGCGGGAGCGGTTCGGCGGGCGGTCGTTTTCGTCGTTGCGCTGCTCGCGTGGGCGGTCCCCGAGGGTGCCGTGCGCGTCGCCGCGACGCCGGGCCCGCCCGCGATCACGGCCATCGCCGCGGGCGCCACGCACACCTGCGCCATCGTGACCGGGGGCGGCGTGCGGTGCTGGGGCAGCAACGCCGACGGCGAGCTCGGCGACGGCACGAACACCGGCCCTTCGCCCGTTCCCGTCACCGGACTCGGCTCCGGGGTGACCGCCATCGCGGCCGGCGACCGTTTCTCGTGCGCGCTGACCTCCGGCGGAGCGGTGAAGTGCTGGGGCGCGAACGGCTTCGGCCAGCTCGGCGATGGGACGAACACACCGAGCAACATCCCCGTCGCGGTCTCGGGCCTGTCTTCCGGGGTGACCGCGTTGTCGTCCGTGCACGCTTCCCACGCATGCGCGGCGACCGCGAGCGGCGTGCTCTGCTGGGGCCGGAACGACGCCGGGCAGCTGGGCGACGGCACGACCACGGACCGTTCGACACCCGTCACGGCAACGGGCGTGGCTGGGGGTGCGATCGCGCTGGCGGCAGGCGGACGGCACACCTGCGTGGTGAGCGCGGGTGGCGGCGTCTCGTGCTGGGGCTTCGGCGAGAACGGCGAGCTGGGCAACAGCACGAATACGAGCTCGCTCGCACCGGTGGCGGCGACGGGCCTCACATCCGGGGTCGTGGCCATCGCCGCGGGGCACGACCACACCTGCGCGGTGACCGACGCGCAGGCGGCGCCCGGCTTCGAACGCGCGAAGTGCTGGGGCGACAACAGCCACGGAGAGGTCGGGATCTGGGTCGTGGGCGCCTACGTCAACGCGCCGGCCCAGGTGCTCGGGCTCACGTCCGCTGTCACCGCCATCGCCGCCGGCGAGAACTTTTCGTGCGCCATCGTGTCGGGCGCGGCGAAGTGCTGGGGCGCGAACGCGAACCACCAGGTTGGCGACGGCACGACAGCGATTCGCCCCTACCCGGTGACGACGATCGCGTCCGGCGCCGCGGCGGTTGTTGCGAACGGCTCCGGCTGCGCGCTCGCGACCGACGGCGGCGCGCGGTGCTGGGGTCCGAACGGCTCCGGCCAGCTGGGCGACGGCACCACGACGGAAGCGCCGACGCCGGTGCCGGTCGTGCTGACCACGGCGGCAACGAACCTCGCGTTCACGGCATCGCCCGCTGACGGACATGTCGGGGTGGCCTTCACGACGCAGCCCGTCGTGGCCGTGCGCGACGCGACTGGCACGACGGTGACGAGCGACAGCACGACCGTGGTGACGCTCTCGCTGGAGAGCGCGCGCGGCGCCGCGTTGAGCTGCACGGGCGGGTTGAGCCGGACGGCGGCACAGGGCCTGGCCACCTTCGAAGGCTGCCGCGTGGACCTCCCGAACAGCGGCTACGCCCTCCGCGCGACGGCGAACCCGTCACTCACGGCCGCGACATCGTCGGCCTTCGCGCTGACAAACGGCCCTCCCGCTGCGGCGGCGAACGTGTCCGCGACGCCGATCGCCGGGCCGGGCGCCCACCTCACCTGGGGCGATGGCTCCCCGGGCGCGACGGTCGCGTTCGCGGTGTATCGGTGGGAGTGGGGCGCGGGGAACCCGGTCATGTCCGCGGGCGTGGTGCCGGCCTCGCAGCTCTTTTTCGATGACATCGGGTTGGAGCCCTCGACGCTGTATTTCTATTGGGTGGTAGCGAGCAACCTCGCGGGCGGGACCTGGAGCGCGGCGGCGCAGGTCACGACCACCGGCGGGCCGCCGAACGCACCCACGAACCTGGCCGCGGTCGCGACGGGGCAGACGACCGTCCACGTGAGCTGGGATGACGCGTCGGCGAACGAGCTCGGCTTCATCCTCTTTCGCTCGGACGGCGGCGCGTGGGAGGTGGTGGAGTGGCTGCCCGCGGGGACAGCGTCCTACGCCGACAGCGGCCGGAACCCGAACGCGTTCTACTTCTACTGGGTGTGGTCATGGGGCTGGAACGGCTTCAGCGTGTCGCCGGGCATCACGCTCGCGCTCACCTACCCGTAGCTCTCAGCACGACCGGCGCCGAATTGGAAAGTTCTGCGCCGGTCCGCACGCCGCCATTCGGGTAACGCTCGACCTCAGGTGCACGCTGAAGTCCAGCAAGTAGCCACAAACCGGTACGCGGACTTTGTCTTGGGAGGGGTGCCTGCGTCCTCTCACGAACACGGGTGCGCCCAATCTGCGCCCAGCGTAGATGCGTCATATGACGCACCGAGAAAGGACAGGCACGAGTGAATCTAAAGTGGTGGGCGATGAGGGTCTCGAACCCCCGACATCCTCGGTGTAAACGAGGCGCTCTAGCCGCTGAGCTAATCGCCCATGGCCATAGTGTACCAGCGCCGCCACCCATCGCCCCGCGTGTACGGGACGGGGAGCCGGCGGTGGGTGCCGGCTCCCCGAAAGGACACGTGAGCGCCCCTCGGCGCGATACCGCGGCCGCCCACGTCCCCGGCAGCGGGATTGGCCTCGACGGCCGTACCGCTGTTCTACCGGCCCGCCGCTGCTCCCGTCAATGTGACCAATCGAAAACAACTATCCAATGCACGCGTATCCTCCGCTCCCGCACGCGCCGCCCGAACGCCTGCTCGAATGTCAAGGGTTGTACGGGTTCTCACCGATGTTTCCTTAGGTCTGGGTCTCGCGGCCACACAGGCTTAGACTGCTACCGTCTCCGCTCACCCACACTCCGCGGGGAGAGGTCGTTCATGGCAAAGATCGTCGAAATCGAAGGCATCGGCGAAAAGTACGCCGCAACCCTCGAAGGTGCCGGCATCGCGACCGTTGAGGCCCTGCTCGCGGCGGGCGGCACCGCCAAGGGCCGCGAAGAAATCGCGGGCAAGACCGGGCTCAAGACCAGCCAGGTCCTCGAATGGGTCAATCGCGCCGACCTCATGCGCGTCAAGGGCGTCGGCTCCGAATACTCCGACCTCCTCGAAGCCGCCGGCGTCGACACCGTCAAGGAACTCGCCACCCGCCGCGCGGACAACCTCCACGCGAAGATGCTCGAGGTGAACACCGCCAAGAACCTCGTTCGCCGCCCGCCCGCCCTCAGCCAGGTCGAGGCCTGGGTCGCCGACGCCAAGACGCTCCCGCCCGCCGTTAGCCACTAGCGATGGACCAGCTCATCAACCTGCTGGTCGAACGCACCGGCATCAGCAAGGAGCAGGCCGAGAAGGCCGTCGAGACCATCACCGGCTTCCTCAAGGAGCGCCCGGAGATGGCGGCGAGCATCCTCGGTGGCGCGGCCGGCGGCGATATCGGCAAGAAGCTCGGCGGGCTCTTCGGCCGCTGAGTTCGCCCTGACAGCCACGAAAGAGGGGCGCCCCGGGTGGGGCGCCCCTGCATGTCCGCGCGGCTCCGCCGGCTAGAAGGTAATCACCGAGCGGTTCACTTCGCCGTTCTTGAGCGCCGCGTACGCCTCGTTGATCTGATCGAGCTTGTACCGCCGCGAGATCAGCTCGTCGATCTTCAGCCGCTTCTGCCGGTACAACTCCATCAGCCAGGGCATGTCGTAGGTCTGCCGCGTCGAGCCGTAGAACGAGCCGTGGATCGACTTCTCCGCGAAGATGAAGTCTGGCCCCGGCAGACTCACGGTCGCGCCGATCGGGATCATGCCCACCACGACGGCCTTGCCGCCGCGCTTGGTCATCGCCCAGCACTGCTCGGCGGTCTTCGCGAGCCCGATCGCCTCGAAGGCGTAGTCCACGCCGCCGCCCGTGATGCCCTGCACCTGCTGGATCGCGTCGCCCTTCGACGCATCGACGACGTCCGTCGCGCCGAATTCCCGGGCCGCCGCCAGCTTATTTTCGAGCAGGTCGATGGCGATGATGCGCGACGCGCCCGCCAGCTTCGCGCCCTGGATGATGTTCAGGCCGACGCCGCCGGCACCCACCACCGCGACCGTCGATCCCACGGGCACCTTCATCGTATTCGTGACCGCGCCCACGCCCGTCATCACGCTGCAGCCGACGAGCGCCGCCACTTCCATGGGCACGTCGTCCGGGACGATGACGCAGGCGTTCTGGTGCACGAGCTGGTATTCGGCGAACGCGGACATGTTCGAGAACTGCGGAATCGGCTGGCCCTTGAGCTTGATTCGCCCCATGCGCGAAAGCGCCGCCGAGTTGCCGCACAGGTACGGCTTCCCCGTCACGCAGAAGTCGCACGCCCCGCACGACGTGACGAACGCGACGACGACGCGGTCGCCCGGCTTCACCCGCGTCACGCCCGGCCCGACCTTCTCGACGACGCCCGCCGATTCGTGCCCGAGCACCGTCGGCACCGGGTAGCGGTAGCTGCCCTCCATGAAGTGCAGGTCCGAGTGGCAGACGCCGCTCGCGGCGGTCTTGACCAGCACCTCTCCGTGCTGGGGCTCGTCGATCTCGATGTCCTCGATCACGAGCGGTTGGTTGGCGCCGTACATCACGGCAGCTTTCATGTGGTCCCCCCTTTTGTTGCCGCGCGGCCGATTGCCCGGGCCGCGACGACACGATCGGCGATTCTTCCGGCGGATAGCCGGGGTGTCAACGCGCTCCGGCATGGGCCTTCGGGCGCGCGAAGTATAGACGAAACACCCAGATAGCTATCGAAATCGCTGACGGCTTGCCCGGAACTCGCTAGACTGCCGCCAAAGCACCGGAGGCACGCCATGGCCGCCCTCGACGGGATGAAAGTCCTCGACCTCACCCAGTACGAAGCCGGTCCCAGCGCCGCGCAATACCTCGCCTGGTTCGGCGCCGACGTCGTCAAGGTCGAAACCCCGCGCGGTGGCGATTCCGGCCGCCACACCGAGGGCGGGAAAGACTCGCTCTACTTCCTCAGCTTCAACCACAACAAGAAGAGCCTCGCCCTCGACCTCGCCCGCCCGGAAGGCCGCGACCTCTTCCTCCGTCTCCTTCCCAACTTCGATGTCGTCCTCGAGAACTTCTCGCTGGGCACGATGGAGCGCCTGGGCCTCGGCTACGACATCCTCAAGGAACACCATCCGGGCGTCATCTACGCGACCATCAAGGGCTTTGGCACCACGGGCCCCTACAAGGACTACAAGTGCTTCGACTGGGTCGCGCAGGCCGCCGGCGGCTCCTTCAGCATCACCGGCGAAGCCGATGGCCCGCCCATGCGTCCCGGCGCCACCTTCGCCGACACCGGCACGGGCAATCACGCTGCGCTGGGCATCCTCGCCGCCTACGTCGAGAAGCTTCGCACCGGCCGCGGACAGGTGGTCGAAGTCTCGATGCAGGAGACCATCGTCAACTTCATGAAGACCCAGATGTCGTATCGCGAACGGTACGACGGCGGCGTCATTCCCCGGCGCGGCAACCGCTCGGTCTCGCCCACGGCGCTCTATCCGTGCGCGCCCGGCGGTCCGAATGATTGGGTCTTCTTCATGCCCGTCACCCAGCGCATGTTCGACGGCCTCATGACCGCGATCGGCCGCCCCGAGCTCGCTGCCGACGAGCGCTTCGCCACCACCCCGGCGCGCAATCGCCACGGCGACGAACTCGATGCCGAGATCTCGAAGTGGACCCGTGAGCGCACCAAGTTCGAAGTCATGGAATACCTCGGCCCGCTCGGCGTGCCCGTCGGCGCCGTCTACGACACGAACGACATCCTCGAAGACCGCCACCTCATCGAGCGCGGGCAGATCATCACGTACGAACACAAGGGCCGCGGCACCGTGAAGATGCCCGCGCCGCCGATCCATCTCAGCGAATCCGATGTCCCCGTCGTGCCGGCTCCCCTGCTCGGCGAGCACACCGCCGACGTCCTTCAGCACGAGCTCGCACTCAGTGCCGCCGAAGTCGAATCGCTCGCCGCCCGCGGCATCGTCTCCACCGGCCCCATCCTCGCCGCCGCGACGTGACGCCCCGGGCGCGGGCCGGTCAGGGTGCATGGCTGGCAAGGACTACGGCTGCCGGTGGCCCCGGCGCGGCTCGAAGCCCCTCACGGTGACGGGGCGACCGGTTCCGCGGCAACGCCGGGCCTGAGTTCACACCAACCGGAGCGAGAGCAAACGCATGAGCATTTCCTTACTCACCGGCCTCGTCGTAGTCGAGGCCGGGACGACGGTCAAAGCCGGATTCTGCGGCAAGCTCCTCGTGGATGCGGGCGCGGAGGTGATCAAGCTGAGCCTGCCCGGCGCCGGCGACGCGCCGTTCTCCGAATGGCTCGACCGCGGCAAGGCAAGCGTCGTCCTCGACTGGCGCATCCCCGAGGGCGAGGCGCTGCTCGCCCGCCTCCTCGCGCGCGCCGACGTCCTCGTATCCGATCTCGAACCGCCCGCGGAGGCCGCAGCGCTCCGGGAGGCCGCGTCCCGGCATCCGCGCCTGGTGCACACCGTCCTCACCGACCTCGGGAGCGGCGGCCCCTTCGCCGATCGGCCGGCCACCGACCTCATCGTCTCCGCGCTCTCCGGCATGTGCTATATCAACGGGCAGGCGGGCCGCCAGCCGCTGCGCGAACCGGGCAACCAGGCCGCCATCGTCGGCGCACTGGGCGGGTACATCGGGACTATGGCGGCGCTTGCCAATCGCTCCCAGACCGGCGAGGGACAGGCCGTGGAGGTCTCGGCGCTCGAAGCGATGGTCAACGTGCTGAGCCCCTCGGTCCTCCAGGGCTCCTACCAGGACGGTGCGCCGCGCCGCCACCCCAGCACCGATGGCTTCCTGTTCGACTGTGCCGACGGGCAGGTGAGCATCATCATCTCCGCCCAGCGGTCGTGGGAGACCATCGTTGATGTCTGGGGCATCACCATCGACCCGGGCGACGCCGAGAAGTTTACCGAAGCGAACCGCCGCACGAATATGCCCGCCATCCGCGCCCTGCTCGCGCCCGTGCTCGCGAACAAGACCCGCCGCGAGGTGTTCGAGGAGCTGTGCATGGTGCACGTCCCCTGCGGCATGCTCATGACTCCCGCCGACCTCCCCCACGACCCGCATCTCATGCAGCGCGGGAGCTTCGATACCCTCGCGGGCGCGCCTGGCGCGAGATGCGTCTTCCCCGGCCCCGGCTTCCGGGTCGCGAACCAGCCGCCCACCGCCGAACGCAGACTCCCCGTCCTGGGCGCCGACACTGCCGCGGTCCTCGCGCCGCTGGGCGCCGAGGGAGGCCTCGAATGACCCGCATGCCACTCGAACACGTTCGCATCCTCGACCTCACGCAGGCGTGGGCCGGCTCGTACGGGCTGCAGGTACTCGCGGACCTCGGCGCCGAAGTCATCAAGGTGGAGTCGCGCTCGCGCCCGGACCCGTGGCGGGGCGGCTTCGTCGCTTCGCGCGGGCTTCCGTGCTATCCCGACGACGGCCCGGGCGAGCGGCCCTACAACCGCTCCTACCTGGCGAACAGCGTCAACCGGAACAAGTTCGGAATCACCCTCGACCTCAACACTGCCGAAGGCCGGGGTCTCTTCCTCGAGCTCGCGAAGACCGCCGACGTCGTCACCGAGAACTTCACTCCGCGGGTGCTCGGCAATCTCGGCATCGGCTATGACGTGCTGGACGCGGTCCGCCCCGGGATCATCCTGCTGTCGATGCCCGCGTTCGGGCTCTCGGGGCCGTACAAGGACTTTCCCGGGATCGGCGGCACGATCGAGCCCATGTCCGCGAACGCCTCGCTGCTGGGCGAAGTTGGCGGGCGGCCCCAGGTCTCGGGCGTCATGTATCCCGACGCCGTGGCCGGGCTGAATGGCGCCGCCGCCGTCCTGACCGCGCTCCACGCCCGCGCGACCACGGGCAAGGGCGCGCACATGGAGGTCTCGCAGCACGAATCGATGATCGCCATGCTCGGCGAATTCTTCGCCAGCGACGCGCTCCCGGGCCTCGCCCGCGTTGGCAACCGTGACCTCCAATTCGTCCCCAACGGGAACTACCCCTGCGCCGGAGACGATGATTGGGTGGCCATCTCCGTGCGCGACGAGAGCGACTGGGCGCGGCTTCGTGACGTGATCGACGCGCCGGACCTTCGCGACCAGACCCTGGGCTCTGTGGAGGCACGGCGGGCCCGCGAAGACGCGATCGATGCCGCCATCGCCGCATGGACCGCGACGCGTTCGGCGGCAGTCATCGAAGAACAGCTGGTGGCGGCGGGCATCCCGGCGGCGCGCGTCCGGAGCATTGCGGACGTGCTCGCCTGCCCGCAACTGAACGCGAGCGGCTACCTCCAGACCGTGCCCCAGCCCGAGGGCATCCCCCCGGCGCCCATGCCCGGCATCATCGCGAATCTCACCGCGACGCCGGGGTGCATTCGCATGCCGGCCGCCCGGCACGGCGAGCACAGCCACGAAGTCCTCCAGCGCATCCTCGGCCTCGAAGAATCCGAACTCGCCAACCTGGAGGCGAAAGGCATCATCGGCGCGGGCCCTCCGCCCGCCTGAACGACCGGCCGCCCACCCACACAAGGAGCACCACCATGGAATATCGCGACATCATCTTCGAACCCGGCCCCGTCGCCCGCGTCATCCTCAATCGCCCGCGCTATCACAACTCGCAGCCGCCCCGCATGGTCGAGGAGATGGACGACGCCTTCGGCCGCGCGGTCGATGACCCGGCGACCCGCGTCATCATCCTCTGCGGGGCCGGGCCAAGCTTCTCCGCCGGCCACGACCTCGGCACGCCCGACTCCATCGCCGACCGCGAGGAACGCGGCCAGACGCGCGCACCCGAGTCGCGCTACAAGAGCGCCCGCGCCTACTGGTACGAAGCGTCCATGCGCTGGCGGAACATCCCGCTCCCGACCATCGCCATGGTCCACGGCTACTGCATCTACGGCGGCTGGATCTTCGCATCGGCCATGGATTTCGTCTTCGCCGCCGACAACGCCCTCTTCCTGCCCTCGCACACCCAGTACTTCACCGCCCCGTGGGACCTCGGTACGCGCCGTGCCAAGGAGATCCTCTTCGAAAGCCGCTTCATCACCGCCCGCGAGGCCTACGACTATGGCTTCGTGAACCGCATCTTCGCCCCGGACGACCTCGAACGGGAGACGCTCGCCTACGCCAACCGCGTCGCCGAGACATCCCGTTTTTCGAATCAGCAGATCAAGTTCTCGATCAACAACTGCCAGGACGTCCAGGGCTTCACGGCGTTCTCCGATTCGGCCTACCAGACCTACTTCGTGAACTCCGTCATCCGCGCCGACCCGCTCGTGGGCCCAGGCGGCGAACGGCGCATGGAAGGCGTCGCCCACGCCAAGGAGTTGCTCCAGCGAGGCTTCCCGCCCCGCGACTGACGGCGGTGCGCGTGCGCCCTCCCGGTACGGGCAGATACCGCCGGGAGGGTCTGGAGCCGCGCTCTGTTACAATCGCGACGTGCTGCCGGGCATCGCCGCGCGCGCCCGAATGGGCCTGCGTGGTGCCGTCCCGGCATAGCACGCGACGCGGGAGTAGCTCAGTGGTAGAGCGCCTGCCTTCCAAGCAGGATGTCGCGAGTTCGAGCCTCGTCTCCCGCTCCAAATCCCCCCGGCCCGCGCGTTATTCCCGGCAGGCGAAGCTCAGCGTGCGCGTGGCCGTGAGCCCGGCGCTGTCCGTCACCGTGATGCCCAGCCGGTGCGGTTCCGCGTCCACACTGTCGCAGATGAGCCCGAAAGCGCTGGTCGACCCCGCCCGCTGCTCGTCTGTCGCGATGTGGCCCACGTCCCGCGAATCGTGGAGCGGCTCTCCCGTGCCCGTGTGCACGGCGTCGTCCACATCCAGCGTCACCGTCGTGGCGTTCCCATCGGCGTCACGCCATCGCACGCGAAAGACGGCACTTTCGCCGAGTCGCGCCGACGAGGGGCCTTCGACGGAGAGGATCTCGGGTGGCGTCACCGCCGTCGGCAACGGATACGTTCGGAAGGAGTAGCTCTGTTCGCCCACGATGGCGCCGGCGTCGTTCCGGGCGATGGCGTGGTACCGGACTTCCGGCCCATCGCGGGCGAGTACGGGAACGAACCGGCACGTCGTGGATTGCGTCGCGACGTACTCGTTGCTCCATTCCGGGCCGCTCACGGGCGCCGTTTGTTCGATCGTCACGAAGAACCGTGCGCCGATCGGCGTGGCTTTCCAGCAGATATCGATCTCACCCGGCGCCGGATAGGCGCCGCCGTTGGGCTCGAAGGCGAACGCGCGGGCGTCCGGCGTGGCCGTCGGCGTCACGGGTGTCGATGTCGGCGTGGCGGTGGCCGTTGGGGCCGGCGTGGCCGTGCGGACCGAGGTCGCCGTCGCCGTCGGCGTCGCGGTCGGCGCCACGGACGTCGCCGTTGGCTCAGGGGTGCCACCGCCGCCGCCCGTACTGCCGGTGCCGGTCGGTTCCGGTGAGGGCGTCGGCGATGCCTGCGCGGTGCTGATCCCGGTGGCGGCCGGCGAAGGGCCATCGCCCGTGCGCTCCGTCGCGGCCGGTGACAAGCCCACCGTCGCATCTCCACCGGCGGCATCGGCATCGTCCTCGCCACCGCGCCCGAACATGAGCCAGCCCACGACCGCAGCGGCGCCGACCGCGATCGAACAGGCCACCAGCACCAAACGGATCGGCCGCCGCGGTGAGTTAGTACGTGCCGGGGGCACCCGCGAGCCATCAAGCGCCGCCAGTAGCTCGGTCGCCGTCGGGCGGCTGGTTCGCTCCTTTCGCAACATCCAGCCCACGATTCGTCGCGCAGCCACTTCCGGAATGACGTCGAGGTCGGGTTCTTGGCGGATGTGCTTCACCACGATCTCGGCCTGGCTGTCGCCTGTGAACGGTGGCCTGCCCGCGAGCAGCTCGAACGCCACGCAACCAAGGCCGTAGATGTCGGCCTCCGCGCTCGCCGTCCCCTCGGGCGCCATGTACGCCGGGGTGCCCATCGTCGTGCTGGCGCCCGTCAGCGCCGTGAGGTCGAGCGCCTTCGCGATGCCGAAGTCCGCGAGCTTCACGGTCCCATCGGGTGCGACCAGCGCGTTCGATGGCTTGATGTCGCGATGGATCACGCCAGTCGCGTGGACCGCCTGGAGCCCCAACGCCAGTTGCCGGATGATCGCCTTCGCCTCGGGCCAGTCCATCGCGCCGCGCTCACGCAGCACGCCCTGGAGTGAAGGTCCGTCGACGTACTCCATCACCATGTACGGCCGGGCGTCGCGAACCCCGAACCCGAGCGTCCGCACGACGTGGGGCGAATCGATGCGCTGCGTCACCTCGACCTCGCGTGCGAAACGCTCCACGAAGTACGGGTCATCGGCGAACTGCTCGTGCAGGATCTTCAGCGCCACCGTCGCGCCCGTCTCCGTGTCGCGGGCGCGCCACACCGTGCCCATGCCGCCCCGTCCCACACGCTCCAAGAGCTCGAACCGCTCGCTCACGCGGGCCAACCGCAGGGTGTCACACCGCCTCCACCGCGACCGAAACCGCGATTCACGGGGCGAGTCTAGGCGTCGCCGCCCGGACATCGTGGTCAGTTCGAGGACAACTTCTGGACAGTGCCCACTGCCGCCACCACCGCCGCCATTGACGCGCGCCACTCGCGATTCCAAGAATGGCTCTGTGGCAGCCTATGGCGACCTCGTGATGGAGCACTTCCAGAACCCGCGCAACGCGGGCGAACTGCCCGACCCCGATGGCGAGGCTTCGAAGTCCAACCCCGTCTGCGGTGACCGCATGCGCGTCATGATCCGCGTGGCGGACGGCCGCATCGCCGAGGTCCGCTGGCAAACCCGGGGCTGCCCGCCCGCGATCGCCACCAGCTCCTTCGCCAGCGAGATGGTGCACGGCTGGACGCTGGACCAGGTGGACTCCCTCACCCGCGAAGCCATCGCCGAGGGCATCGGCGGCCTCCCCCGCGACAAGGTGCACTGCAGCGTGCTCGCCGCCGACGTCCTTCGCGCCGCGGTGGCCGATTTCCGAACAAAGGCCCGCACGGCCGCGGATCAGGGTTCGCCTTAACGAAGCGGGCGGGTATGATCCGCCACGGCGCGAACGCGCACAGGCCGAACGACCGGAGAATCCATGCTCGCCATCCTCCCCTTCCTGATGAGTGCCAACGACGCAGGCGTGATCTGCCTGGTCATCTTCCTCGCGTCCAACATCATCTTCGGCATCCCGGTGCTCTCCACGCGCGGCACCACCCAGCTCATGTGGGCCGGCATTGTCGGCTTCGTCCTGTTTGTCGAAGTGGTCGCGATGATCACGTTCGTCGCGCTCATCAGCAACGGCACCATCAGCCCGTCCTTTAGCTGACCGCGCGCACCTTCCACACACGACGAGAGGCGGAGGCCATCACGGCCTCCGCCTCTCCGCGTTTCGAGCACCCGTTTAGAGCAGGCGGCGAATCGGTTTGCGCCCCGGCCGCGGGTCGTAGTTGCTCTTGAACATCTCCAGCTTGTCCCGCTCGATCAGGTACTTCCCCGCGAACAGCGTTGCCGGGATCTTCTTCTGCTTGATCAGGCGGCGAAGGCTCTGCGGGTGAATCGCGAGCTCGCGCGCCGCCTCGACCAGGTCGAGGTAGTTGTCGAATGGGGTGATGACCGCCACTGTGCTGGACTCCTTCCCCGGGTCGAGGCCGGGCGCCCGCCGGCGGCGCAAACGCTCACCCGCATAGGCAGTAGCAGACGTTAGCAAACCGCCCCTGTTATTGTCTACACCCCTGAGCAGTTCTCTTCCGCGGCCGTTCGACCCATCAACGGCGCCTCCACCCGGCGGCCGACGATGACCGTTCGCGCCCCGCGCAGCGTCGTGCAGAGCAGCGTCACGGGCTCGCCCTCGATCCGGCCGAGCATCCGCAGCAGCTCCTCCGGCTCGACCGGGAACGCCCGCCTGCGCACCTCCGTTGGCCGCCAGCCGCGCTCCCGGAGCCGCTGGCGAAGCCGGGCCACCCCGAACGGGATGACTTCGAGCACCGCGAACGTGGCTGCCATGGGGTGGAACGCCAGCGCCGGGGCCGTGAGATAGGCCACCTGCTCGTCCATCAGCCGTGCCCCGAGGAGCGCCCCGAGCTGCCGCACCAACCCGGCGCGCGTCAGGCACGACTCGGGGTCGAACGCCATCTCGCCGGGCGGGACCGGTTCGCCGGCGCATTCCGGCGCGTCGTTCGTGAGTTCCACATCCCCGGGGAGCAGCACCGCGCGGCGCAGCCCCGCGCGGGTGCCTTCGCCGAACCAGAGCGCCGCCTCCCGCATCGAGCGGCCGAGCTGCACGAACTCGGCCTCGGCCGCGGCCGGGATGTGCCGATCCTCAATGCCCGGCGCCGTCTTCAGGACCGCCACGCGCGCCTCCTCGGCGAGCGCGACGGCGGCGTGCCATGGAGGCGAGAACGCAGTGGGATCGAACCGCCGCGGCCCGTTCTCCCGCCGCGAGGGGTCGAGGAGCACGGCCGCGCTCCCGATGGCGAACGGGGGATGCGTGGCATCGCCGACGGCCACCAGCGCCGCGGGCACGTTCGCCGCCGCCAGCATCGCGGTCACGCGGTCGCGTTCGAGGCCCGCCGTCCGCGCCACGAGATCAGCCGCCGGTCGCAGGTCGCCGCCGAGGCCGCACGTCAGGTCGAGCACCGGTAAGCCCGCTTTCGCGATCCTCGCCGCGCGGCGCGCCGCCACGATTGGGTGGGTCATCATCTCCAGCCCGTGCGCGGTTAGCAGCATGCCCTCGATCCCGCGGGCGGCGGCCGGGGCCCGCAGGCTCACCTGCTCCGCGAGCGCCGACGCCTCCGCCGGGGGGTATGCCTTTCGCAGCCCGGTCGCGAGCCGCAGCGGGTCACGCGCGTCCAGCGACGCCGGCAACCCCGCGAGCGCCTCACGGCCGGCCGCCGAAACAAGGTACCGTGCCCGGGCGAGGTCCATCGCGCCCAGTGTACGGGCGCCCCGTTTCGCCGCACGGGCGGCGGTTGCGTACGCTGGTCCCGTGGCCGCCATCCTCTGCCTCGATTTCGACGACACCGTCATCCTCGAGAACCTCACCCGCGCGCTACTGGAACGCTTTGCCGAACCCGGCTGGCGCGATTTCGAACGCCAGTACCACGACGGGCGCCTCTCGGTGGAGGAGTACAACATCGCCGCCCTGGACCTCGTGCCGATCGAGGTCGGCCCGGAGGAGATCGCGGGGTTCGCCCGGGAGACCGCCCACCCGCGCGCGGGCATCGTCGAACTGGCCGACTGGGCGCACTGGAACGGCTGGCTGCTCTCGGTCGTCAGCAACGGCTTCGACCTCGCCGTCGACCCCGTGCTCGATGATCTCGGGCTCGATCGCGTGGCGCGCCATCGCGGGCGCACGGCGCGCACCTACCGCTGGCGTGCGCGTTACGTGAGCCCGCGGGGCATCGAGGTGCGCGAAGGGTTCAAGCTTTCGTACGCCGCCGCCTTCCGCGCGAACGGCGATTTCGTGGCGTACTGCGGCGATGGCGCCTCCGACGTCGAGGCCGCGCGCCTCGCCCCGGTCGTCTTCGCCCGCGACACGCTGCTCGCGCGGCTCCAGGGCGAACACGCCCGGGTCTACCCCTTCGAGACCTTCCACGATGTCATCGCCGTGCTCGAACGCGAAGGCTCCGGCTGGCTGACGGCCTTCGACCCCGGCCACGGTCACGACGGCTCCTGACCGCGTTCGAATCCATCGCACCGCAGCACGGGCAGTGCCGGGTACTTGCGAAAGCGAGCGTCGGCCGCCGCGAGCGTACACAACCAGAACATGGACCCACGCGTGCTGCGGATGGCCCGCGAGTGGGTGCAGGCCGCGCACAGGCCAATCCGCCGATCGGGCCCGGCCGATTCCATGCGGCGACTATAGCGGGGCGACCGTTGAACGACGCCCGATATACTGGATCCCTCTATGACAGCTTCCGCCGCATCCCCTGACGCCCTCCGGGAAGAGGCGCTCGCCGCGCTTTCCGACGCCACGGACGAACCGGCGCTCGAACGCTGGCGGGCCGATTGGCTCGGCCGCCAGGATGGGCGCGTGACCCTCCTCCTTCGCGCGGTGCGGGAGCAGCCGCCGGAGCAGCGGGCAGCCTTCGGCCAGGCGGCGAACGCGGTCAAGCAGACCCTCGAAACCGCACTCGCGGATCGCCAGGAGAGCCTGAAGCAGGCGGCCTTGAAGGCCCTCAGCACCACCGCCGCTCTCGATGTCACGCTCCCCGGCCGGCCCCAGGCCATCGGCCGCCTTCATCCCGTCACCCAGACCCTGCGGGACTGCGTGAAGGCGTTCCAGGAGATGGGATTCCGCGTCGCGGAGGGCCCCGAGGTCGAGTGGAGCGCCTACAACTTCGACGCCATGCGCATCCCCGAAGACCACCCCGCGCGCGACATGTGGGACACCATCTGGGTCGATACCCTGCTCAACGGCGAACGGAAGATGCTGCTGCGGACGCACACCTCGCCGAACCAGGCACGCGTCATGGAGCGCACGCCCGAACCGCCCGTTCGCGTCATCGTGCCCGGCAAGTGCTACCGCCAGGAGGCGACCGACGCCACCCACGAGTGGATGCTCACCCAGATCGAGGGCCTCGCTGTCGACGAAGGCGTGCGCATGAGCGACCTCAAGGGCGTCCTCTACGAATTCGCCCGCAAGATGTTCGGGCAGGACCGCAAGGTCATCTTCCACCACAGCTACTTCCCCTTCGTCGAGCCCGGCGTCGAGATGGCGATGGACTGCTTCATCTGCCGCGGTTCCGGCGCCGAATGCCGCACCTGCCACGGCACGGGCTGGATCGAGATCCTCGGCGCGGGCATGGTCCACCCCGAGATCATCGAAAACGCCGGGTACGACTCCTCGAAAGTCACCGGCTTCGCCTTCGGCCTCGGCGTCGAACGCGTCGCCCTGCTGCGCTGGGGCATCGAAGACATCCGCCACTTCTACGCGAACGACCTCCGCTTCCTGGGGCAGTTTTAGGGAGCTGTTAGCTGTTGGCTGTTGGCTCTTAGCGGGGCAACCCCGTTTTGGAACAGCCAAGAGCTAAGCGCTAACAGCAAGGAGCTTCTCGTGCGGCCATTTCAAGAACTGGTGGTCTGGCAGAAAGCGCACCAGTTCGCGCTTGCCGTGTACCACGCGTCAGCCGGCTTCCCGGGCGACGAGCGCTTCGGGCTGACGAGCCAGGTGCGGCGAAGCGCGGTCTCGATCCCCGCGAACATCGCCGAAGGGTCCGCGCGTCCGGGGGAGACCGAATTCCGGCGGTTCCTCGGCATCGCGCTCGGCTCTGCCACCGAACTCGAATACCATCTGATCCTGTCGAAGGACCTGGGCTACCTCTCGCCCGAAACTCACGAGCGCCTCGACACCTCTCTCGCCGAGGTCAAACGCATGCTCGTCGCCTTCTGCCGCCGCCTCCAGGACGGCCCGCCCCCACCGCGGCCCACTAACAGCTAACAGCTAACAGCCAGGAGCTCGTCGTGAAATTACTCCTCTCATGGTTGCGCGAATTCGTTGATGTCGACCTGCCCGTGCCAGAGCTGGCGCGGAGGCTGATTGATGCCACGGCTGAGGTCGAGGGGTGGGAGACCATCGGTGCGGGCTGGGACCCGGAGCGCATCCGCGTCGCGCAGGTCGTGGCGGTCGAGCCCCATCCCAACGCCGATCGCCTGCGCCTGGCGACGGTCGAGACCGGCTCCGGCCTCCAGCAGGTGGTCTGCGGCGCGCCGAACATTGCGGCCGGCCAGAGGGTCGCCTTCGCCACCGAGGGCGCCGTCCTCATCGACGGCCACACCGGCGAATCCGCGAAGCTCAAGCTCCGTCCCATCCGCGGCGTCGAATCGGCGGGCATGGTCCTGAGCGAGAAGGAGCTCGGCCTCAGCGACAGCCACGAGGGCATCCTCGTCCTCCCCGATGACGCCGTCGTCGGCCGCCCGCTCGTCGAGCAGCTGGGCGATGTCCTCTTCGACATCTCCACGTGGGCGAACCGCGCGGACCTGCTCGGCGTGCTCGGGCTCGCGCGCGAAGTGTCCGCGCTCGTCTCGCGCCCCCTGCGCGAACCCTCCATTGACTACACCGAAGCTGGCCCGGCCACCGAGTCACTCGCCAGCATCACCGTGCAGGACCCGGACTTCTGCCCGCGCTTCATGGCGTCGGTCATCCAGGGCGTCACCCTCGGGCCGTCGCCCGCGTGGATGCAGGAACGGCTCCTGCGCCACGGCATGCGCCCCATCAACAACGTCGTCGATATCACGAACTACGTCATGATCGAAACCGGGCAGCCGCTGCACGCCTTCGATTACGACCTCGTGCGCGGCAAGCAGCTCATCGCGCGCCGCGCCATCCCCGGCGAGAAGCTCGTGACGCTCGATGGCGTAGAGCGCGAATTCGACGGCCAGATGGTGCTCGTCTGCGACGGCGAAGGCCCCGTGAGCGTGGCCGGCGTCATGGGTGGCGGCAACAGCGAAGTCAGCGAATCCACCCGCGCCATCCTCCTCGAAGCCGCGAACTGGGTGCCCGGCAACATCCGCCGGACGTCGATGTACCTCAAGCTTCGCAGCGAAGCGAGCCTGCGCTTCGAGAAGGGGCTCGGCCCCGAAATGGCCGAGTTCGCACTCAAGCGCGCACTGAGCCTCTTCGAACAGCTCACCGGCGGGACCATCTCCCGGGGCGTGATCGATGTCTACCCCGGCAAGCAGCCGCCCCGCACCATCATCCTCCCCGCCGCGCGCATCGAGCAGGTCCTCGGGTACGCCATCGGCCCGGACGAGGTTCGGCGCATCCTCACCGACCTCGGCTTCCTCTGCCACCATCTCCCGCCCGACCGCTACAGCGTGCAGCCCCCGTACTGGCGGCCCGACGTGCTCATCGCGGACGACCTGGTCGAGGACATCGCCCGCATCCATGGGTACGACAAGCTGCCCGCCACGAAGCTGCGCGGCAGCCTCCCCGAGCCCGAACCGCGTCCCGTGGAGGACCTGCGCGAGCGCGTGCGCGACCTCGCCGTGGGGCTCGGCTTCCAGGAAATCATCACCTACAGCCTCACCGAGAAGCAGAAGCTGGAGCGCGTCGTGGCGCCGAGCGATGTCCGCCGCATGGCGCCGCTCTCCGTGGTGAACCCCGTCGCGGCGCGGCACACGTACCTGCGCACGTCGCTCCGCGCGGGCCTGCTCGAAACCTACGCCGCGAACCGCCGCCAGCACGATGGCCCCCTGCGCCTGTTCGAAGTGGGCCAGGAGTTCCTCCCCGTCGAGGCCGACCTCCCGCACGAACGAAAGGTGTTCTGCGCCCTCGTTGGCGGCACGCGCGAAGCCCGCTGGGCGAAGGCCGGCGACGACCGGCTCGACTTCTTCGATGCGAAGGGGGCGGCCGAGGCCGTGCTCGCCGCGCTCGGTGTCCCGGCCAGCTTCGCCGCCGCGACCGAGTTCGGGCTGCTCGAGGGCCACACGGCGCGCGTCGCGTCGGGCAAGCAGCCCGTGGGCATCGTCGCGCAGGTCCACCCGGATACGGCCGCCGCCTTCGATATCGATGAGCCCGTCTTCATGGTCGAACTGTGGCTGGAGGACCTCGTTCGCGTGCTCCCCGAGCGGCCCGCCTACCTCGCGCCGTCGCGCTTCCCCGAGATGCGCCACGACCTCGCCCTGCTCATCGATACCGGCACCCCTGCCGCCCGCCTCGTCGATATCGTCCGCTCGCACCGTTCCGGCACCGTGCGCATCACCGCCGACATCTTCGATGAGTACCGCGGCCGGGGCGTGCCCGAAGGCAAGAAATCCCTCGCCGTCGCCGTTCGCTACCAGGCCGAGGACCGCACGCTCACGGACGAAGACGTGACCCGCATCGAAACCGGCCTGCTCAAGCGGCTGGAGAAGGAGTTGGGCGCCGTCCGACGCTAGCCGGGCAGCGTTCGCGGCCGCTCCGGAGTGACGGACCGCGCGGGCGTCTGGTATCGTGTTTGGGTTGCGGCCCCCGCGCGGGCAATTCCCTTCGCAAGAAGGTGGGGTGATTCGGCACTCTGTCAGAGGTAATCGTCGGCGATAACGAGTCCTTCGAGGGCGCCCTCAAGCGCTTCAACAAGCGCGTCATGATGGATGGCATCCTTTCGGAGGTACGGCGCCGGGCCCATTACGAAAAGCCCAGCGTGAAGAAGAAGCGGAAGGAAGCCGCACGCCTTCGCAAGCTCCTCAAGAAGAAGCTGCGGAGCGAAGCGCGGGACCGGGAACGGCCGCGCCGCTAGGGCGACACCGTACGAACAAAGGCCGGGAGCAATCCCGGCCTTTTCGTGTCCCCGGGGCCTCCCGGGCGCGTACGCGAGTGCCTATACTCGAACAGAAGTTCGCATGGCCGATTCGCCCGCCCCTACCGTCATCCACGTCGACCTCGACGCCTTCTTCGTGTCGATGGAGCTGCTGCGCCACCCGGAGCTGCGCGGCCAGCCCGTGATCGTCGGCGGGCCCGGCGCCCGCGGCGTGGTCAGCACCTGCAGCTACGAAGCGCGGAAGTTCGGCGTGCGGTCCGGCATGCCCGGGTCGCGAGCGCGCCAGCTCTGCCCCCAGGCCGTCTTCCTCCCCGGCGACTTCCGCTTCTACGCGCCCGCTTCCCGCGCCTTCCACGCCATCCTTCGCAACTACACCCCGCTGGTGGAACCGGCCGGTGCCGATGAGGCCTACCTCGACGTGCGCGGTTGCGAACGCATCCTCGGCGACGGCCCCTGGATCGCGAGCGAAATCCGCCGCCGCGTGCGCGAGGAGATCGGCATCACGGCCTCCGCCGGCGTTTCCGCGAACAAGCTCGTTTCCAAGGTCGCGAGCGACGCCGGGAAGCCCGACGGCCTCGTGGTCGTGCCCGTGGGCGGCGAGGCCGATTTCTTCGCGCCGCGCCCCATCCGCGACCTTCCCATGGTCGGCCCGAAGACGGCGGAGGCGTTGGCCGCCATCGGGGTGACCACCATCGGGCAGCTCGCGGCGATCCCTGCGGCCGTGCTCGAAGGGCGCTTCGGCCGCCACGGCCGCGAACTCGCCGACCGCGCCCGCGGCGTCTTCGATGCGCCCGTGCTTGCCGGCCGCGGCGAGGCGAAGTCCGTCAGCCGCGAGATGACCTTCAACCAGGACGAGCCCGACCGCGCTCGCCTGCGCGCCGTCATTCGCGGCCAGGCCGAACGCATCGCCGCCGAGCTCGCGCAGACCGGCAAGAGCGCCCGCACCGTCACCCTCAAGCTGCGCTTCCCGCCGTTCGAGACGCTCACGCGGTCCGCCACCGTCGCCCGCCCTGTCGGCCTCGCGGATGAGCTGTTCGAGGCCGGCACCCGTCTCTTCGAGGAGGCCTGGGCGGCGAACGGCCGGCGTCCCGTGCGGCTCCTGGGCATCGGAGCCACGAACCTCCAGGAGCGCGCCCGCCAGCTCGGTCTCGGCGAAACCCTCGAAGCCGACCGGCTCTCCGGCGCCGTCGCGGAGGTGCGAGCGAAGTTCGGTGAAGGCGCGGTGCGTCGCGCTGCCGAGCTCGCGGCCCGGCTCCCGCGCTACGGTGCTGGCGGCGCTTCCGACCCTCGTCTAGAGTGAGCCCGCCCCGCCCGAGGGGCTCATTTCACACGCGAGGGACCGGCATGACCTACCTCACCGAGGAGCGCTTGCTCATCCAGAAGTCCGCCCGCGACTTCTCCATGAAGGAGGTGCTGCCCGTCGCGAACGAGCTCGACCGCGTGAAGGGCGACATCCCCATGTCCCTGCGCGACCAGATGGGCGAGCTCGGCTACTTCGGCATGCGCATCCCGGAGCAGTACGGCGGGCTCGGTCTCGGCGTGTTCGAATACATCCTCGTCACCGAGGAGCTCGCGCGTTCGTGGATGAGCGTCGCCAGCATCATCGCGCGCGGCAACGGCCTCGGCGGCGGCTTCAGCGACGACCAGAAGGAGCGCTACCTGCCCCGCATGGCCCGCGGCGAATTCCTCGGTGCGATGGCGCTCTCCGAGCCCGAGGCCGGTTCCGACCTCGCCAACGTGCAGTGCCGCGCCCGTCGCGACGGCGACGAGTGGGTGATCACCGGCAACAAGATGTGGTGCACCTTCGCCGACGGCGCCGACTACATCCAGGTGCTCTGCCGCACGGAGGATGCCGACCCGGCGGCGCGCCACCGCGGCACGGCGATGTTCTTCTTCGAAAAGGAGCGCGGCGCCTTCCCGCCCGGGGTGCAGGCGACGCTGATCAACAAGATCGGTTACCACGGCTGGCGCACCTGGGAACTGCACTTCGATGACTTCCGCGTGCCCGCCACCGCTCGCCTTGGCGACGAGCGCACGGAGGGCTTCAAGTCGGCCGTGGGATTCCTCGAAGCGGCGCGGGCGCACACCGCCGCGCGCGCGATCGGCCTTGCCCGCGGCGCGCTCGAAGACGCCATCGACTACGCCGGCAAGCGCGTGCAGTTCGGCCAGCCCATCGGCAGGTTCCAGGCCATTCGCTTCAAAATCGCGGAGATGGCCGCCGAGATCGAGGCCGCCCGCCAGCTCACCTACTACTGCTGCGACGCCATCGACTCCGGCCGCCGCTGCGACCGCGAGGCCGCCATGGCGAAGTGGTTCGCCAGCGAAATGGCCGAACGCGTGACCAGCCAGGCGCTCCAGGTCCATGGCGGCGTCGGGTACACGACGGACCTGCCCATCGAGCGCTACTGGCGGGATGCCCGCCTCACGAAGATCTTCGAGGGCACCAGCGAAATCCAGCTGCGCATCATCTCGGACCGGCTGCTCGGCGACCGCTAAGCGCGTCCGATCGAGGAGTGCCACGGACCGGGCCGCGAAGCCCGGCCCGTGGGCGCCTCCCTGGGGTCCGAGGCCGGGCGGAAGCCTCGCAAACGTCCGCCCGGACTCTGGCTGCGAACGGGACGCGTGAACGGCCCGGGAATCGCCAGTGGCGGTGAACATGGCGCGAAGCCACGTCCCCACGGGGCGGACTATACGGCGGCTTCGCCTATTTGCGAATCCGTTGCGTGGTATTGATGTGAAGCCCGGATGAAATTACTGCCGGGCGGGCGCCGCCGAGACCACCGCGCCCACCCGTGAGCGCGTCGAGAGGTACCGGTACGTGAACGCCACGATGATGCCGAGGCCGCAGATGCCTGCTTCGAGCCCCAGCGTGCGCGGCACGCCGATGGATTCCGCGAGATGCCCGGTGACGTAGCCGCCGATCGGCGTCGTCCCACCGAGGAGGAGCTGGTAGATCGAAATCACCCGCCCGCGCAGCTCATCCGGTACCTGGAGCTGGATCGAGGTGTTGATCGTGTTCGTGAACGCGATGCTCGTCAGCCCCTGCCCGACGAACAGCGCCGCCGTCACGTAGAACCAGTGCGATGCCGCGATGCTCGCGAAGATGACCACGAATGCAATCGTCGCGAGCGTGAACATCCGCGGCGTCGCGCGGCCCGTCGCCGCCAGCGTCAGCGCCGAGATGAGTGACCCGAGCCCCATGCATGATGTCAGCAACCCGAACCGTTCGGGCCCGACGTTCAGGACGAACCGCGCCACCAGCGGGATGACGACCGTGAAGTTGTAGCCAAACGTGCCGATGAACGCGAGCAGGATGAGCAGATAGAGGATCGAGGGCGTCTTCAGCGCGAAGCGGAACCCTTCGCCCACCTGCCGGAAGATGTTCCCCCGCCGTGGCCGCTGCTCGACCGCGTGGAACTGGCTCGGCCGCATGAGCGCGAACGCGGTGAGCACGGCCACGAAGCTGACGGCATTGAGGAAGAACGCCGTCGCGATGCCCGTCGCCGCGATCGCGATACCCGCCACCGCCGGCCCGACGATGCGCCCGGCGTTGAACACGCTGCTGTTGAGCGCCACCGCGTTCACCAGGTCGTCCTTGCCCACGAGTTCGACCACGAACGCCTGCCGCACCGGGTTGCCGAACGCGTTCGTCAGCCCCAGGACCAGCGCGAGGCAGTAGATGTGCCAGAGCTCGACGGTGCCGGTCGCGACGAGCGCGCCCAGCAGTGCCGCCTGCGCCAACGCCGTCGATTGCGTCACGAAGAGCAGCTTCCGCTTGGGCACGCGGTCCGCGAGCACGCCGCCGAAGAGGATGAACGCCGTCTGCGGGAGGAACTGGAGCATCGTCACCGTGCCCAGCGCCGCCGCCGAGCCCGTCAGCTTCAGCACGAGCCACGCCTGCCCCGTCGTCTGCATCCACGTCCCGATGATGGAAACCATCTGGCCGAAGAAGTAGACCCGGTAGTTCCAGTTCTTCAGCGACGAGAACTGGCGGGCGACGAGCGCGGAGGGAATTGGCACCTCCTCATCATACGCTGACGTTCACGTCAATGTCAGCAGGTGCCGCCACCTCGCGTTGCCGCCATGTTTACGAACGGCACGCTCGCTTAGCCCCGCGGCATGCCCAGGCCGCGCTGCGCGATGATGTTCCGGTTCACCTCGCTCGTGCCCGCCGCGATCGTGAGCGAGACCGCGTTCAGGTACGTGAACGACACGTTCCCGCGCATCGGCGCGCTCTCGCCGAGCAGCTGCGACGGCATCCCCACGGTGCCCATCGCGACGCGCGCCATCCGCTGGTGCAGCTCCGTGCCGAACGTCTTCGCCATCGACGCCTCGTAGTTGGGGATCATCCCCTGGCTCTGCATCCAGGCCACGCGATACGACATGAGCCGCCCAACCGCGAAGCTCAGCCCGATGTCCGCCAACGCGTGCCGGATGACTCCGTCGTCGAAGAGCGTCCCCCCGGCGGCGCGGGCAGGCGTCCGCTTCGCGTACCCGACCACTTCCTCGTACGTCTTCAGCCCGCCGATGACGCGGCCGATCCCCGAGCGTTCGAAGTCGAGCGTCGCCGTCGACACGTACCAGCCGCGGTTCACTTCGCCCACGACGGCCGTGGCCGGCACGCGCACGTCCTCGAAGAAGACCTCGTTGAAGTGCTGCTGGCCGTTCATCTGCTTCAGCGGCCGAACCGTGATGCCCGGCAGCTTCATATCAAGCAGGAAGTAGGTGATGCCGCGGTGCTTGGGCGCGTCCGGGTCGGTGCGCGCCAGCAGGATCATGTAGTCCGCGGATTGGGCACCCGAGGTCCAGATCTTCTGCCCGTTCACGACGTAGACGTCGCCCTCGCGGATGGCGCGTGTCTGCAGCGACGCGAGGTCCGACCCCGAACCCGGCTCCGAAAAGCCCTGGCACCACGCGATCTCGTCGCGCACGATGCGGGGCAGGAGCTCGGATTTCTGGGCTTCCGTGCCGAAGAGGATGATCGTCGGCCCGACGCGGTCCGTGCCCATCGTCTGGCCGGGCGCGCGGTTGTAGGCCATCTCCTCGTTGTAGACGAGCTGGCGCATGTGCGAAGCCGCCTGCCCGCCGTGCTCTTTGGGCCACGACATCGTGAGCCAGCCCTTCGCCGCGAGCTTCTTCGTGAACGACTCCCCGCTGCGCGCTTTCGGGAACTCATCGTGAATGAACGAACGCACCTCCGTGCGGAACGCCTCTTCCTCGGCCGTGAATCGAAACTCCATCGAGCGCCTCCGATGCCCATCGCTGCGGATGGCCGGACAATACCGAAGTTCGGGTGCAATGGGCCAGTGGCGACGAGCCCGCACGCTGCCTTCGCGGCTTCCCGCCCGTTCGAAGGCAGCCTCAGCATCGCTTGCGAAACAGCGAGATCCCGTGCAATTCTGACAACACACGTCATGGAATTGGGGTTGTAGATGGATTTGGGAGCTTTTATCACGGGTCGCCGCTTCCTCACCGCCGGCGTCCTTCTCGCGGCGCTCGCGGCGTCCGCGCTCGTCGCCTGTGGCGGCGATGACGACGCGACCGATGCCACCGCCCCGGCCTCCGGCGGCACCACTACGACGGCGGCCACCCAGCCGGCTGCCGCGAAAACGTCGTACCCGCTGAAGATCAAGGACATGCTCGGCCGCGACGTCGAGATCAAGGCGAAGCCCACGACCATCGTCGCCCTCAGCCCCACCACCGTGGAGTACGTCTACGCCGTCGGCGGCACGGTCGTGGGTCGCAGCCAGACCGCCGACTACCCGGAGGCGGCGAAGCAGGCGAAGGACATCGGCACCTCCTACCAGCCGAACGCCGAGTCGATCCTCGCGCTCAAGCCCGACCTCGTCGTCGCCGACTCCGTCATCCAGGCGCAGCCGCAGCTTCGGCAGCTGATCGAAGGGCTCGGCGTGCCCGTGGTCTTCGCCGGCGCCGAAAGCTACAAGCAGGTCCTCGATGGCCTCACGCTCATGGGCCAGGTCCTCGATGGGCAGGAGAAGGCGAAGGCCACCATCGCGGACATCGAAAAGGCGAAGGACGAAGCGAAAGCCGCCGTCGCCGGCACGAAGATCTCGGCGGTCGTGCTCATCGCCGGGCGCGACAACACCCTCTACTCGGCGAAGTCGACGAGCTTCGCGGGCGACCTCCTCGCGGTCGTGGGGCTGAGTAACCCGGCGGCGAACGCTCCCGACTCCGGCCCGGGCTTCCCCGGCTACACCACCCTCGCCCAGGAGAAGCTGCTCGAATACAACCCGGACGTCATCTTCACCGTGACGCCGGGCCCCACGAGTGTGCCGCGCCTGAGCACGCTCCTGCCCCAGATCCCGCCGTTCAAGGGTCTGAAGGCGATCACCGGCAAGAAGGTGTACGAGCTCGATGTGCCGCCCGTGCTCGAAGCCCCCGGTCCGCGCGTTGGCCTCGCCCTGAAGCAGATCGCCGCCGCCGTCTCGGGCAAGGCCACCACCGCCGCGAGCCCTTCGGCGGCGGCATCGGCGAGCGCTTCCGCGGCGGCGAGCCCGTCGGCCGCGGCGACGCCTCGCTAATACCACCGCGAGCGATACGATGGCGGGGATGGCGACCACTTTCGATGGCAGTGCCCGGGAACGGGCCGCCCGCGGGCGTGGCAGCCGTCCCCTCTTCGTGCTCGGTGGCGTCGCGCTCCTCTTCGTCGTGCTCGCCTACCTGAGCATCGCGTACGGCGCGCGGACGCTTTCGCCATCCGAGGTCTGGTCCGGCCTCACCCGCGAATCGGACCTTCTGAACCACACCATCATCTGGCAGATCCGCCTGCCGCGGCTCGTCGATGGCATGCTCGTCGGCGCCGCGCTTGCGGTGGCCGGCTGCCTCTTGCAGGGGGTCACCCGCAACCCGCTCGCCGACCCCACGATCCTCGGCATCACCGCCGCCGCCGGTCTCGCCAGCTCCACGGCCATGGTCATCGAGCCGACGATCCCCACCTGGGGGATGGCGGCGGCCTGTGCTGGCGGTGGCCTGGTGGGTGCCGGGCTCCTCTTCTTCATCGCCTGGCGCGGGCAGATCTCGCCGATTCGGCTCGCTCTCGCCGGTGTCGCCCTGTCCGCGTTCTTCGGCGCCGCGATCGTGGCGCTGCTCTCGAGCTCGCGAACGTTCCTGCAGACAAGCCTCGGCTTCCTCGCCGGCGGTCTCTACGGCGCCGACTGGCGTGACTTCCGCGCGACCGCCGTCTACATCCTCCCGGGCATGGCCGGGGCGTTCCTCCTCGCCGGACGACTGAACGTCCTCGCGCTCGGCGACGACGTCGCGGCCGGCCTGGGCATCCTCACCGATCGCACGCGCGTGGCGATTCTCGTCGTCTGCGGCGTCCTCACCGCCGCCGCCGTCGCCGTTGCCGGGCTCGTGAGCTTCGTCGGCCTGGTGTGCCCGCACCTCGCGCGCTTCGCCGTCGGCAACGACAACCGCCGCCTCATCCCCGCCTCCGCGCTCATTGGCGCGACCCTCGTCGCGGCCGCCGACCTGGCGGCGCGCGTAGTCATCTCGCCGTCCGAAATCCCCATGGGCATCATCACCGCCGGCGTCGGCGCGCCCTTCCTCCTCTACCTTGTGAAGTTCCGCGGATGAGGCTCGAAGTCGAATCGCTGACGCTCGAATACGCCGGCCGCCGCGCCGTCGATACCGTGTCGCTCGCGGTCGAAAGCGGCGAGATGGTGGCCATCGTCGGCCCGAACGGGAGCGGCAAGAGCACCCTCCTGCGCGGCATGTCGCGCCTCCAGAAGCCCGCGAGCGGACGCGTGCTCCTCGATGGCCGCGACATTCGCCGCATGGCCGCCCGCGAAGTCGCCCGCGACCTCGCCATTCTCACCCAATCGCCCGAGGCCGGCCTCGACCTCACCGTTCGCGAACTCGTCTGGCGAGGCCGCTACCCGCACCAGGGCATCCTCCAGCGGCCGTCCGCTCCCGACTTCGATGCCGTCGAATGGGCGATGGACGCGGCCGACGTCGCCCATCTCGCCGCGCGTGCCCTCGGTGCCCTCTCGGGCGGCGAACGCCAGCGCGCCTGGATCGCCCTCGCGCTCGCCCAGCAGCCGAAGGTGATGCTCCTCGATGAGCCGACCAGCTTCCTCGACATCCGCCACCAGGTCGAGGTGATGCACCTCCTCCGGCGGCTCAATCACCAGGGGATGACGATCGTCGCGGTCCTGCACGACCTGCTGCTCGCCGGCCGCTTCGCCGACCGCATTATCGCGCTCACGAACGGCCGCGTCGCGTTCGATGGTCCACCCGCGTCGGTGCTGGAGCCGGCGGCCCTCGAAGCCGTGTTCGGCCTCCCCATGATGGTCATTCCCGACCCGGAAAGCGGCCAGCCGATCGCGTTGCCTCGCCCCGACCCGGCACTCTGCGCCGCCGCCCGTCCCGCCGTAGGCTAACGGCCGGTCGCCGCCCGCAGCCGCCCGAAGAGCACGCGATAGTCGTCGATATCGGCGCGTCCGAAGCGGAAGACGCGCCCGGGTCCGATGCCTTCGGCCCGCAGGAAGACCGCCAGCGCGCCGAGGATGGCCGTCCCGTAGGCAATCGAACTCGCCAGCGCCGCCCCGTTCACGCCCATTCGCGGCACGAGCACGAACGCCAGCGCGATATCGATCAGCAGGCCGCTCCCGGCCACGATCGCCGCCACCCAGGGCTGCCCGCGCTGGTACGTGTAGAAGCCCGAATACGACTGCGCGAGCCCGTACAGCAGCACCCCCGGCAGGAGGAAGCGGAGCGCCGGCGCCATCCCGTCATACTTCGCGAAGAGGATGTCGGCCACGATGCCCGAGACCGCGAACAGCAGCACGCAGATGACCGACAGCAGAACGACCGTGTGCCGCATGACCCTCGTCGTGAGCTCGGCCGCGTCGTGCCGCGGCAGCGCGCCCACGCGCGGGTAGGTCACGAGCGCCAGCGAGCCGCTCACCTGCCACACCGACTCCGCCAGGTACACCGCGAGCGAGTACGTCGCCACGCCGTCCGTGCCTTCGAAATGGCGAACGACGAAGAGGTCCGCTCGGTAGTTCAGGTACGAAATGCCGCTCGAGACGCCCGCGAGCAGCGCGAACCGCACCGCCGTTCGCACCAGCGACCCGCTGAGCCCGAGCTGCCCGGAGATTTCGCCGCGCACGAGCAGCGCCAGCACCAGGAACGCTCCCCATTGCCCGGAGGCATACGCGGCAAGCGCGGCCTCGGGCGACCGGTGGTCGAACGCCACGAACGACAGCGCGATCACCGTCAGCGCCAGCAAGGGCGGCAGAACCAGCGCCAGGTTGTACTTGAGCATGCTGTCGCGCCCGAGGAACACGCCCGCGAGCACGCTATTAATAATGACCGCCGCCGCGCTCGCACCGACGGCGATGGAGACGCGCCCGGCTTCGCCCGTCAGCACCGAAGCGCCCGCCAGCCCCGCCACCACCGCGACCACCCCCAGCGTCCCACCGAACGCCCCCGAGCTCCCCAGTGCCTCGCCCGCCACTCGCCGCTGATTCGTGATTTGATACGCCGTCGCCGCGGTGATACCGCCGGTCATCGCCGTCACGACGCCAACCACCGTCAGGCCGAGCACGAACGTGCCGTACTCGGTCTGGCTCAGCTGGTGCGACGTCAGCACCACCGTGCTCAGCGCAATCACCAGGTTCAGACCTCGAAAAAGAAAGGCGACGATACCGCCGAACGCGATGGACATCGTCCGCCATCCTATCGGCGGCCCGCCTCAGGCGCTTTCTCCGCGCGCGGACAATTCGGCGACAGGTAAGGAAGCGAAAAGGCCGCTCTAGCGCCGGAGCCAGTCAGTACACGCGGGATGCTGAAGGAAGCCGCCCAGCCAGCCCGTGGCGTGCGAATGGTACCCCCGGCAGGAATCGAACCTGCGCACATGGTTTAGGAAACCACTGCTCTATCCGCTGAGCTACGGGGGCGCACGCGGGCACACGTGCCCCCACCGAGTCTACCCGCGCCCGCCATCTCATCCCAGCGATGGGGGGCGAGCGGCGCGAGGAGGGGCGGCATGATCCGGCTACCCCCGGTGCCTCGAGTGTCCGTCCGGCCCTTCCCGGGCGGTGCGGCGATGGCGTAGGATGCCAGCGATCCTGCGGGGGTGGGCCGGATGAGCGCGGGAGCGGTTCGGCGGGCGGTCGTTTTCGTCGTTGCGTTGCTCGCGTGGGCCGTCCCCGAGGGTACCGTGCGCGTCGGCGCGACGCCGGGTCCGCCCGCGATCACGGCCATCGCCGCGGGGGCGACGCATACCTGCGCCATCGTGTCGGGCGGCGTTCGGTGCTGGGGCAGCAACGCCGATGGCGAGCTCGGCGACGGCACGAACATCGGCCGCCTTGCGCCCGTTCCCGTCGCCGGACTCGACTCCGGTGTGACCGCGATCGCGGCCGGCGACCGCTTCTCGTGCGCGCTGACCTCCGGCGCCGTGAAGTGCTGGGGCGCGAACGGCTACGGCCAGCTCGGTGACGGCACGACCACGCCGAGCAACGTCCCCGTCGCGGTCTCGGGCCTGTCGTCGGGGGTGACGGCGCTGTCGTCCGTGCACGCCTCCCACGCCTGCGCCGCGACCGCGAGCGGGGCCGTCTGCTGGGGCCGGAACGACGCCGGACAGCTGGGCGATGGCACCACCACGGACCGCTCGATCCCCGTCACGGCGGCGGGCGTGGCCGGGGATGCGATCGCGCTGGCGGCGGGCGGACGGCACACCTGCGTGGTCAGCGCGGGCGGCGGCGTCTCCTGCTGGGGCTTCGGCGAGAACGGCGAGCTGGGCAATAATGCCAACGCGAGCTCGCCCGCACCGGTTCCGGCGACGGGTCTCAGCTCGGGCGTGGTCGCCATCGCCGCGGGGCACGACCACACCTGCGCGGTGACCGACGCGCAGGTCGTGCCCGGCTTCGAACGCGCGAAGTGCTGGGGCGACAACAGCCACGGCGAGGTCGGGATCTGGGTCGTGGGCGCCTACGTCAACGCGCCGGCGCAGGTATTGGGCCTGACGTCGGGGGTCACCGCCATCGCCGCCGGCGAGAACTTCTCGTGCGCGGTCATGTCGGGCGCGGCGAAGTGCTGGGGCGCGAACGCGAACCACCAGGTTGGCGACGGCACGACCGCGATTCGCCCCTACCCGGTGACGACGATCCTGTCCGGCGCCACGGCGGTTGGCGCGAACGGCTCCGGCTGCGCGCTCGCGACGGACGGCGGCGCCCGGTGCTGGGGTCCGAACGGCTCCGGGCAGCTCGGCGACGGCACCACCACCGAGGCGCCGACGCCGGTGCCGGTCGTGCTGACCACGTCGGCAACGAACCTCGCGTTCACATCGTCGCCCGGCGATGGATACGCCGCGGTTGCCTTCGCCACGCAGCCCGTTGTCGCCGTCCGCGACGCCAACGGCACGACCGTGACGAGCGACAACACGACCGTGGTGACGCTCTCGCTGGAGAACGCGCGCGGTGCCGTCTTGAGCTGCACGGGCGGCCTTGCTCGAACCGTGGTCCAGGGGATGGCGGCTTTCGACGGCTGCCGCGTGGACCTCCCGAACAGCGGCTACACCCTCCGCGCGACGGCGAACCCGGCACTCTCGACGACGACTTCGGCGCCCTTCGCGGTGACAAACGGCCCTCCGGCGACGGCCACGAACGTGACCGCGACGCCAATAGCCGGGCCGGGCGCCCACCTCACCTGGGGCGATGGCTCCCCGGGCGCGACGGTCGCGTTCGCGGTCTACCGCTGGAAATGGGGCGCGGGAAACCCGGTCGTGGTCGCGGGCGTGGTGCCCGCCTCGCGGCTCTTTTTCGATGACGCCGGGTTGGAGCCCTCGACGCTGTACTTCTACTGGGTGGTAGCGAGCAACCTCGCGGGCGGGACGTGGAGCGCGGCAGCGCAGGTCACGACCACCGGCGGACCACCGAACGCCCCCGCGAACCTGGCGGCCGTCGCGACCGGGCAGACGACGGTGCAGGTGACCTGGGCAGACGCGTCGTCGAACGAGCTCGGCTTCATCCTCTTCCGCTCAGACGGCGGTGCGTGGGAGGTCGTGGAGTGGCTGCCAGCCGGGACGGCGGCCTACCTCGACGGCGGCCGAAACCCGAACGCGTTCTACTTCTACTGGGTGTGGTCGTGGGGCTGGAACGGGTTCAGCGTGTCGCCGGACATCACGCTCGTGCTCACCTACGCGTAGCTCTCCGCACGATGGCGCCCGCCGGATTGTGAACGTTCCGACGCTGCTGCTTACATCGTGTGCGAGTGGGCTGCTAGGATGCCGCGATGCTCGGGCGGACGTTGGTGGCGGCGGGCGTGATGGGCCTGCTGGCCGTGGCTTTGGGCGTGTCCGGCGTGGCCGGGGGCGGGAGCGAACTGCTCCAGAATGGCGGTTTCGAAGCGTGGGCCGGGGATGCGCCGGATGGGTGGAGCGTGTCCGCGGGGTCGTCGGTGGCGCGCGCGGGAGATGGTGCGAACGGCTCCGGTGCGCGGCTGTCGACCTCGTCCGGGCGAATCTCGCAGAACGTCCCGGCGGCGGCCTTCGTCCTCTATACAGCGAACGTCGATGTCCGCCGCGATGCCGATCTCGCGAGCAGCGTGACGTTGCGGCTGACGTTTCTGAGCGGCGGGCTCGCGGCGCTGGACGTTGCGCAGGTCGCGGTGCCGCAGGGCGCGGGCTGGACGCACGCGAGCGTGACGGCGACGGCGCCCGCGAACACGGCGTTCGTGACCTTCGCGGTGGAACTGACGGCTGCCGCGGGCGGCGCGATCACGGTCGACAACGCCTCGCTGATGGCGCAAACCCCGCAGCTCACACCAACACCGACGGAGACCGCGACGCCGACTTCCACGGCGACGCCGACGCAAACACTGTCCGCCGGCGGTAGCTCGCCGACGGTATCCGTGGCGACGCCGACGAGGACGGCGACGGCCACCCGCACACCCACCGCCACCCGCACCCCAACGCGCACGCCGACGGCGACCCGGCCCGCGACGCGGACGCCTGCGGCCGGCACGTCCACGGCGGCAGCCTCACCGGCAGCGATCGCGGACGACGGCGCGGGCGGGATGTTGGTGAACGGCGGCTTCGAGGCCGCGGACAGCGACGGCCGTCCCGCAGGCTGGCAGAAGGTCGGCGGAGACGTCTTCTTCGATGGTGCCGCGCATGCTGGTCGCGGCGCGGCCGGGCTCTCGTCCGCAACAGCGACTACGCGCTGGGTCCACCAGGTCGTGCCCGTCGACGGCGGCGGCTGGTATCGCGCGACGGCGTTCGCGCGCGTGGTCGACGGCGATGCCGAGGTGTTCCTGCGGTTGAGCTGGTACGCGAGCAGCGATGGAAGCGGCGTCGCGCTTGCGCAGTCCGAGAGCGAAGCGTGGACGGTGGATACCTGGGAGCTGCTCGATACCGGTCCGGTGCAGGCGCCCGCCAATGCCCGCTCGGTGCGCTTCCGGCTGATGCTGCGGCCGCTCGCCGGGGAGGCGCGCGCGGCCTTCGACGACGCGGTCTTCGATGCGGTCGAGGAGCCTGCGTCGGTCACGAGCCCGACGGCAGCCGCGACCACCACCGTCACCGCATCGGCGACTCGCGGCTCCGCCAACCTTGCGGCGACGGCGACGCGAGCGGCTCCCACACCGCGAACAGCGACGACGCCGGCGGCGGGCGCGTCAGCGCCGGGGCCTGGTGCTACGACGCTGCGGCTATCGGAAATCCTCGTCCAGCCGGGCGGCGACGGGCGCGACGTCGACTTCGAGTGGGTCGAGCTTGTGAACACCGGCACGGAGCCGGTCGACCTCGCGGACTGGCGTTTGGGCGACGCAGCCCAGATGGATAGCCTCCCGGCGGCAGTGATTCCCGCGGGAGGCTATGCCGTGGTCGCGGCGAAGATGGCGGTGCTGCCCGCGGGAACCATCGTCGTGCGCGTGACTGACGGCGCCATCGGGCGGGGCATCAACAACGGCGGCGACATCCTGCGGCTCGCCGCCCCCGATGGCCGCGAGGTCGACGCGATCTCCTTCGGCGACAACGACGACGCGTTCTCCCCGCCGCCACCGGCACCCGGTGAAGGCGAGACCCTCGGCCTGCGCGACCCGTCGTCCGAGCGCGGCCCCGACGCCTGGGCCATCACCCTCCGGCCAACCCCGGGCGCGCCGAACCTCTTCCCACCGACCCCGTCGCCAACGAAACGCAAGGGCGCCACTCCGGCACCGTCCCAGGACCGCGCCGCGATCGCGGGCAGCGCGATCCCCCTCGATCCGGCCAACGGCAATGGAGACCGCGCAGCCGTCGCCATCATCGCCGCAGTGGCCGCCGCCGCGGGCGCCATCACCTGGAAGCGCCACACCCTCGCCGCCCTCCTCCGCCGCGCCCCCACCCCACCGCCGCCGCAACCATGACGCGCGGGCGGCGACGGCCACCCCGGGCGCGATACTCGCCGGCCACGTTGGTCGCGGAGAGCGCTCTGGAGCAGGGGGCCTCGAGATCCCCGGCCTACATTGGTACGAATCTGCCCACGAATCGCGCCTGATTCCCTACGCTTCCGCACGGCCGCCGAAACGGCATCGCCAGACCCTCTCGCCCGGGCGCTGATTCGTCTCGCGCCCCCAGGACTGCCGTACGCGGGTTGGCAGCGTACCGCGGGGCTCAGGCCCCGCCGAGCTTCACTCGTTCGTGCGGCCCGCAAGGAGCGGACTGATGAGATTCTCCTTCCCCAAGTCCCAATCTGCGACGCCGGCCCGCCGCACAAGGCCTGGAAGGCCGCTCCGGGCACTTCTGGTGATGATGGCGGTCGTGATGGTTGCGACGGCGCCCGCGGTGGCACTCGCGGCAAACGCGGCGTATGGCCGCGGCGGGTTTGCCAGCGTTCAGTCCCCGTCGGCAGCGTCATCCGACACCTCGTCCGATTCGTGGCAGAGGCTCCCGGGACAACTCCCGGCCGGGGGATCGTACGCGCGAGCGACGCTGCTGCCCGATGGCAGGATCCTCTACTACGCGGGTGTCGATTTCAGCGGAAACGTCAGTGCAGCGGGTTACCTGTACTCACCGGATTCCGATACCTGGAGCAGCGCCCCGCCGCTCACCATCGCTCGAGCGCAAACGACCATGTCGGTACTCCCGGACGGACGGGTATTGATTGCCGGGGGCTTCCCCAACGGCGTCAATTCCGACATCTACAGTCCGGCCACGAACACGCTCACGCCTACCGGGTACTTGCAGATGCACCACACGCGACACGGGGCAGCGGTGCTCGACGACGGTCGCGTCTTGGTCGCCGGCGGGTACCAGGGCTGCATGACATCCGCAGCGGAGGTCTTCAACCCATCGACCGCAACGTGGTCCTACACGAACGGCATGATCACCGCGCGAGCCGACTTCACGCTGGTGAAGCTCGCAGACGGCCGGGTACTCGCGGCCGGCGGTGACAACGACTGCGCCGCTCCTCGGAAGACGCGGAACGCCGAGGTGTATAACCCGGCGACATCGACCTGGACCGCGGTCGCGCCGATGAACATCCCGCGAGCGCACTACGCGGCCGCGCTCATGCCGGACGGCCGCGTCCTCTTTGTCAGCGGGGACAACGATGCCGGGATGACGGCGTCCGCGGAGATCTATGACCCGGTCGCGAATACATGGACGCTCACGCCAGAGCTGCACCGTCCGCGGTTCTTCTCCATCGGCGAGGGAATCCTGGCGCTTCCGGACGGCAGGATGCTCGTGGCCGGGTCCGATGCATTCGACACCCCGGTGACGTCCAGCGAGACGTACGATCCGGCGACAAATACCTGGTCGGCGCCCCTGCCGATGAGCGATTCCCATTGCCATGGCGCGCTCACGCGTCTCGCCAGCGGGGAGCCGGTGCTTATCGGCGGTGCCCATTGCCGGGACAACTCCGTCCAGGTCTTGTCCGCCGAGTTCCTCTCGATCCACGTGGATACCACACCGCCTGTCCTCGCTGCTTCCGCCACCCAGGCCGATGGCAGCGCATACGCCTTCGGCACCTGGGCACGGCGGGCCGTCACCGTGCACTTCACCTGCACCGATGAGCCTGGCGGCTCGGGTGTCGCCTCGGTCTCGGGGGATGTGACCGTCTCCAGCGAGGGGATTACGGTCGTATACGGGACCTGCTTCGACGCCGCTGGCCACGGCGTCGCCAGTTCGGACACCGTGCAGGTGGACTTCACCGCTCCGTCATTCGGCTCCCTGGCGCAGTACGCGGTGCCGGTTCCCGCCCGCGAGCCCTGGTGGGACACGGCCATCGACATCAGCGCCGGGAGCACCCTCTCGGTCACGGCTTCGGGCCTGATCTACAACTCGGGTTCGGGCGTAGGGGTTGACCCGAGCGGCCGCACGTCCCCGAACCAGGTGCCGGGCACGCAGTGCGGCGGCTTCCTCGTTCCAGATGCTGGATGCTGGTCGCTCGTGGGGCGGATTGGCCAGGGGCCTGCCTTCCCGGTGGGCATGCACACGACCATCACCGCCGCCGCGGCCGGGCGCCTGTACCTCAGCGTTAATGACGACTACTTCGGGGACAACTCAGGGGCGTGGCAGGCCACGATCTCGGTGACGACCGCCGGGATCCGATACCTGCGAGCGGATGGGACGACATACACTCCAGGAACGTCAACGAGCCAGCCCGTGACCGTCCTCTTCCAATGCTCCGACACTCTCTCCGGCGTAGCGTCCTGCCCCGCCGGCATGACCTTCGGCGCGGACGGGTCGTACTCCGGAACGGTGACCGCAACGGACCGGGCTGGTAACGCTACCTCTCTTTCGTATGGGCCCGTACTGATCGACAACACGGGCGCCGACATCACCCTTCACCTGGTCGACCACGCGGGCGTGGGCATCGCGGGCGGAACGGCGTCGGCGTACTACGGTGGGGCCTGGCATGCCATCCCCGGGGTGAGCGGGCCGGACGGGCGCCTGCCTGCCACCGGTGTGCCGCGAAATGCCGGCCTCGCCATCGCGATGACGCTGAACGGATCGAGGCAGCAGCTGAACCTGGGACAGCTGACCTCGTCGAACTTCACGTTCCAAACCGTCGCCGTCGCAGTTCGCCTCCAGGACCATGCGGGCGCGCCTCTCAACACCGGCAGTGCGTCGTACTACGCGGGCAGCTGGCGAGCTATCGGCGCCACGACGGGGGGCATTGCCATGGTGGAATTGCTGCCTGGCAGCTACAGCTTCGCGATGGTGTACAACGGCACCCGCCAGCAACTCGATGGGCAGGACATCGCGGCCAATCCGACCGTAACCTTCGCGACGCGCCTGATCACGATCGAGCTGCGCAATCACTCCGGCGACTTGATCGATACCGGTACGCCCTCGTACTACGCGGGCTCGTGGCGCACGCTGCCCGTCACAGACGGCGGCCGAACCAGTGTCGAAATGCTGCCCGGCAGCTACAGCTTCGCCATGGTCTACAACGGCACCCGTCTCCAATTGAACGCCATGGACATCGCGGCCAACCCCACGGTCACGTTCCAGACGGTGCTCGTCACGGTTGAGCTGCGGGACCAGGCCGGGAACCTGGTCGCTGGTACCGGGGCACCTTCGTATTACGCAGGAAGTTGGCGTCCTATCAGCGACACCGTCGGTGGCCTCAGTGCCGTCGAGATGCTGCCGGGTACGTACAGCTTCGCGATGGTGTACCTCGGCACCCGGCAGCAGGCCGATGCGCGCACGATTGCCCCGAATTCGGTTGTGATCTTCTCCACGAGCCGGGTCCATTCGACCAGCAACACGGCGACCGCCTACTACGCAGGTGGCGCCTGGCGGCCCTTCACCCAGGACATGCAGCTCCTGCCCGGGACCTACACGTTCCGCTTCGCGAGTGGGCCAAACCGCTCGTTCACGCTCACAGGAGGGACGGTCACCACGATCGACTGACCGTCCACGCCCCCCGGAAACCACGGAAGGCGACGGGTGACCCGTCGCCTTCCTGCGTATCTATAAGGTGGTGCCGAAGCCCAGACTTGAACTGGGGACACCCGCATTTTCAGTGCGGTGCTCTACCAACTGAGCTACCTCGGCGGCCGCGTTCTATCGTACCCCGGGCGGGGAACGGGTCAACCGCGAGGGCGGCGCGTATAGTGCCGCGCATGCCTCCTCGTCCCTATTCGATCCACGTCCCCGATGCCGTCCTCGAAGACCTCCGCGAGCGTCTCGCGCGCACCCGCTGGCCCGATGCCATCCCCGGCACGGGCTGGGAGTACGGCGCCGATGTCGACTACGTGCGCGAGTTGTGTGAGTACTGGCGCACCGGCTACGACTGGCGGGCGCGCGAGGCCGAGCTCAACCAGTACCCGGGCTTCCTCTGCGAAGTCGATGGCGTCGACATCCACTTCTGGCACGTTCGCGGCAAGGGCCCGAACCCGATGCCGCTGCTGCTGGTGCACGGCTGGCCGGGCAGCATCTTCGAATTCCACCACCTCATCGACGCTCTCACCGACCCGGCGGCGCACGGCGGCGACCCGGCGGATAGCTTCGATGTCGTGATCCCGGCGCTCCCGGGGTACGGCTTCGGCGGGCAGACAAAGGAGCGCGGCTGGGGCCCGACGCGCACCGCCGCCGCCTTCGACCACCTGATGACGAAGGAACTCGGCTACGCGCGGTATGCCACGCAGGGTGGCGACTGGGGCGGCATCATCACGGCGCGCATGGGCGGCGCGCACGGCGAGAACATCATCGGCTGCCACCTGAACTTCGTGATCGCCTTTCCGCCGGCGAACCCCACGCCGGAAGACCAGCCGGTGGCGGAGTTCCGCGCGAAGTTCCAGGCCGAAGAGACCGCGTACAGCCAGCTTCACGGGACGAAGCCCATGTCGCTCGCGATCGCGCAGGCCGATTCCCCGGCGGGGATGGCGGCCTGGATCGTCGAGAAGTTCCGAACCTGGAGCGACTGCGACGGCGACATCGAGTCCGTCTACACCAAGGACCAGCTGCTCACGAACATCATGTTCTACTGGGCGCCGAACTCGTCCGCGGGCGCATCGCGCATGTACTTCGAGGCGCGGCGCGACCCGGCGGCGATGATGGCGAAGGTCGAGGTGCCTGTCGGCGTCGCGATGTTCCCGAAGGAGATCTATCGCGCGCGCCCGAGCTGGGTCGAAGGGCGCTTCAACGTCCAGCGCTGGACCGACTTCGAGCGCGGCGGCCACTTCGCCGCCATGGAGCAGCCGGCGGCCCTGCTGGAAGACGTGCGCGCGTTCTTCCGTACGCTCCGGTAAGGCTACCGGTTGTAGACGTAGGCGAGCCGCGCCTTCGTCGCCTCGTCGGCCAGCCGGTCGATGGCCTCGTTGTCGTAGAAGACACCGCCGGTGCAGGTGGCGGGCGTCTGCAGGGCGAGGAGGACGGCGGCCTCGATGTAGCCGTCCTTGGGCGGGATGGTCGGGTCGGGCTCGATGGGCGCGCCCCCCGGCCGGATGACGTGCATGCCGGGCGTTTCGATGCGGCTGACGGGCTTGAGCGAATTCACGGCGATGCCCTGGTCGCGAAGCTCGTTCGCGAGCCCGATCGTGATCGCTTCCACCGCCCGCTTCGTGGCGCCGTAGTGTCCGCCATAGTCGGCGCGCGCGGCGACCGACGAGATGGTGATGATGTTGCCGCTCCGCTGCGCCTGCATCGTGGGAAGGACCGCGCGGATGCAGTGGAAGGTGCCGTGCACGTTGATGCGCCACTCGAGGTCCCAGTGCTTCGGCTGGATGGTCGAAACGCCCCCGGGCGGTGAGATGCCGGCGTTCGTCATGAGGATGTCGATGCGGCCGTAGCGGTCCATCACCTTCGCCACCATGGCGTCGATGCTCGCCGGGTCGGCGACGTTGCAGACCACGGGAAAGCCCTCGCCACCGGCTTCGTCCACGAGCTTCGCGGTGGAATAGATGGTGCCCGGCAGGCGCGGGTCGGTTTCCTGCTCGGTGCGCGCGGCGACGGCGACAATGGCGCCCTCGCGGCCATATTCGAGCGCGCAGTACTGCCCCAGCCCGCGGCTCGCGCCGGTAATGATGGCGACCTTACCGGAAAGCCTTCTCGCCATGATTCGATTCTCCGCACCCGGGATGCGGCGAACTATGCACGACCGCGGCCCCGCGGGGAAGCATGGTACGTGCCCGGCGAACGCGGTCTGTCAGGAAAGCTCGACCATGAGGCTGGAAGCGCCGGCGCCGGCCGTTTCGATGGACACCCGTGCCACGCCGGGGAGGCCCGAGAGGCGCTCCTGGAAGTCGAGCAGCGCACCCATGTCGTTGCCGCCCACGCGCACGGAGACGCGGGATGCTACCGCCGTGGCGACGGGCTGCGGGACCGGCTCGAACGCCGCGGAGGTCACGCCATCGGCCAATGCGAGGCCGCGGAGTCCTTCGATGATGGCGTCGGCCTGGGTGCGCGCCGTGGTGTATTCGTCGAGCATGCGGCGAAGGGGCTCGCGCAGGGCGTCGGCGAGCGACGAACCGGTGCCGAGCGCGCTCACGCCGGCCGCCGTTTCGAGCCCGGAGAGGCGCGAAGCCAGGGAGTCGTATTCGAGCTGGAGCTGCTCGTACCGGCGGCGCAGCTGGCGAAGGGCGGCCTCGGCGGAGGTCGCTTCGTGCAGCCTGCCCAGCAGCGACTCGCGGTCCTGCTCTTCCGGCATCGTTCTCCCCGTTCCGCCGTTGCGGTTACATCACGGGTTTTCGTCGTCACCGGGCGGTCACTGAACCCCAACGTGGCGATAATCCGGGTTTCCCCATGGAAGCCGCCGAAATCGCGGGGCGAACCGCGCCCGTGCGACACGCGCGACAGGCGATTTCTCGCACGCGCGCGATTGAGATGCGATGGGTTCCCTGCGACACTGGCAGGAAACGCCCCCGTGTCCCTGGAGGTTCACTTGCCCCGTATCCTCGTCCCCCTCGATGAGTCCGACCTCGCCGAAAGCGCCCTGCCATGGGCGGCCGAACTCGCCCGGGTGCTGGGCCTTTCGCTGCACCTGGCCGCCGTCTACGACTACGACGAGGAGGGCTGGCACAAGGCCGGCATCGACACCAGCGGCGGGCCATCGAACATCGCCTCGGCGCTCGAAGGCTACCTGGAGAAGGCCGCCGCGCGGCCGCCGTTCTCCGGCATCGCGCACACGTCCGAAGTACGCATGGGCAACGTCGCCGAGCAGCTGAACGACCTCGCGACGCAGGACGACACGCGCTTCATCGTGCTCGCGTCGCAGGGCGAAGGCGGCATCGCGCGGTTCCGGCGCGGCAGCGTCGCCGATGCGCTCGTGCGCGACGGCGCCACGCCCGTGCTCATCGTCCGCGGCGACCGCACGGCCGCCATCCGGCGCGTCCTCGTGACGCTCGACGGCTCCGAGATCTCCGAGGTCGCGCTCGCGCCGGCGCGCGAAATCGCCGACGCCGCGGGCGCCGAAGTGCACCTCATGCGCGTCATCAACCCCGTCGTCGATAGCGGCTGGACGGGTGTTGGCCCGGCGCCCGATATGGGGCTCATCACCGAACAGCTGACCGAGTCCGCGATCGCCTACCTGCAGGGGAAGGCGCGCGCGGGCGAACGTGCCGATGTGCTCTTCGGCCGGCCCCTGGATGCGATCCTCCAGTACGCGGAGGAGCACGACTGCGACTTCATCGTCATGGGCAGCCACGGGCGCGGCGGCATCATCCGCCTCGCGCTCGGCAGCACCACCGACGCCGTGATGCGCGCCAGCGACCGCCCTGTGCTGGTCATTCCGCATCGCGCCGTCGAGGCCTGAATCCCCGGCCGCGCGAACTCCCCGGTTCGCGCGGCTTCGACCCCCACCGGCCACGCCCGGCCAACCCGCTGGAGGCTGCACGCCATGGCAGCTGAATCGTCACTCCCGCGAACCCTCGCGCTCGCCCGCGTGCGCGCCATCTGCATGGCCATGCCCGGGGCCGTGGAGAAGGAGGCATGGGGGCAGCCCACCTGGCGCGCCGGCGAGAAAGGCAAGATGTTCGCCCAGCCGACGCACCTCGCGCGCGCCATCACCGTCCCCTCGGACGCAACCGAGCAGGCAGTCCTCGTCGAGACCGACCCCGAGCGCTTCTTCATCCCGCCGTATTCGGGCGCGAACGGCTGGGTCGGGCTGCACCTCGACGAGGAGACGGACTGGGAGCAGGCAGCGGCGCTGCTCGTCGCCGCCTACCGCCGTGTGGCTCCGCGAAAGATGGCGCTGCTCGCCGAAAGCCCGTCCTTCGAGCCGGCGGCACTGGCAGCCCACGCCCTCGCGACCGCGACCGTCGACGCGGCCGGCGAGGCCCGCATCGAAGAACTCGCGGCCAGCGCATCACAGGCGTTCGCGGAGCTGGGACGGCTCTGCCTGCCGCTGCCGGGGGTGGAAGCGCGACCGGGCCACCATGGGTCGTTCGCCGTCGCGGGGAAGAACTTCGTGTACGTCCTCAATGACCACCACGGCGACGACATGATCTCCGTGCAGGCGAAGGTGCCGCCCGGCGTGCAGGAGATCCTCGTGAGCGCCGACCCCGCGCGCTTCTCCATCCCGCCATATATGGGAAAAGCCGGGTGGGTGGCCGTTCGCGTCGACCGCGGCTATGTCGACTGGGAAGAGATCGGCGGCCTCGTGCTCGATAGCTACCGGCTGGTGGCGCCGCGGAAACTGGTTCAGCAGGCGAACCTGCCCCCGCGTGCCTGAGACGCGCGGTCGCGCCTATACTTCGTCGATTACGAAGGAACGCCGCGCCGCCGCGTGTGCCTGAGGGGGAGTGCCGGATGTCGAACAGCAAGGCCGAATGGCTGCAGGGAACGTATGGCAAGGCCATCGAGCGCGCGAAGGAGCGCCAGAAGGTCTTCGAAACGACCGGCAAGATGCCTATCGAGCCCGTCTACGCACCCGAGGACCTGCGCGACTTCGACGCCGTCCGGGACCTCGGCTTCCCCGGCGAATACCCCTTCACGCGCGGCATCCAGCCCACGATGTACCGCGGCCGCTTCTGGACGATGCGCCAGTACGCCGGCTTCGGCACGGCCGAGGAATCGAACCAGCGTTACCGCTACCTGCTCTCGGCGGGCCAGACCGGCCTCTCCGTGGCCTTCGACCTTCCCACGCAGATTGGCTACGACTCCGACGACCCGATGGCCGCGGGCGAAGTGGGCAAGGTGGGCGTCGCCATCGACTCGATCGAGGACATGCTGACGCTCTTCAGCGAGATCCCGCTGGACAAGGTCACAACCTCGATGACGATTAATGCCACCGCCGGCGTGCTGCTCGCGCTTTATGTCGCGGTGGGCAAGCAGCAGGGCGTGGCCACGAACAAGCTCGGCGGCACGATCCAGAACGACATTCTGAAGGAGTACATCACCCGCGGGACGTACATCTACCCGCCGAAGCCTTCGATGCGGCTGATCACGGACACTTTCAAGTACTGCCAGGACAACGTCCCGGACTGGAACACCATCTCCATCTCCGGCTACCACATCCGCGAAGCGGGGAGCACGGCCGCGCAGGAGATCGCGTTCACGCTCGCCGACGGTATCGAGTACGTGAACGCGGCCCTCAGCGCCGGTCAGGACATCGATGACTTCGCCGGCCGCCTGAGCTTCTTCTTCGCCTGCCACAACAACTTCCTGGAGGAAGTGGCGAAGTTCCGGGCGGCGCGCCGCCTCTGGGCGAAGATCATGAAGGACCGCTTCAACGCGAAGAGCACGCGTTCGCAGATGCTCCGCTTCCACACGCAGACTGGCGGCGCCACCCTCACGGCGCAGCAGCCCGAGAACAACATCGTCCGCACGACCGTGCAGGCGCTCGCGGCGGTGCTCGGCGGCACGCAGTCGCTCCACACCAACTCCATGGACGAAGCGCTCGGCCTGCCGACGGAGAAGGCGGTGCAGATCGCGCTCCGCACGCAGCAGATCATCGCCTACGAGAACGGCGTGGGTGACGTCGCCGATGCGCTGGGCGGCAGCTATCTCATCGAGGACCTCACGAACCGGCTCGAGGCCGAGGCGGTCGAGTACCTCAAGACGATCGACGCCATGGGGGGCGCGCTCGCCGCTCTCGAGCAGGGCTTCCAGCAGCGCGAAATCCAGGAATCGGCCTATCGCTACCAGCGCCAGATCGAGGACAAGGAGCGCGTCATCGTCGGCGTGAACGACTTCAAGACGCCGGAGGAGCGCGTCGAGACGCTGAAGCTCGACCCGACGATCGGCCAGCGCCAGGCGGAGAAGCTTCGCGCCCTGCGTGCGAACCGCGACGGTGCGAAGGCCGAGGCCCTGCTCGCGCGCCTCGAAACGGCGGCCCGGGGCAACGACAACCTCATCCCGCTCTTCGTCGATTGCGTGGAAGCCCGGGTCACGCTCGGCGAGATCAGCCATCGCCTGCGCACGGTCTGGGGCGAGTATCAGCCCCAGGTGGTCATCTAAGGAGGTCTCCGTGGACGACGACGCCCGCGCCTTCGCCGACGAACGCCGGCGGCTGCTGCATGACCTCGAGGTCGAGCGCAACCAGCTCATTCGCAACATCGAAACGTGCCGCATTCGCGACATCGATCGGCCGTTCAGCGGCGAATGGTCGTTGCGGGACATCGTGGGCCACATCTCCTCGTGGGAGGCGGAGGTGGTCACGGCCTTCCGCGACATCCGCGAGGGCCGCCGCCCCGCGCTGTACGACTTCAACAACGAGAAGCTCGATGAATGGAATCGCGACCACGTCGAGCGCAAGCGCGACCTCGACTTCAGCAGCGTGATGCACCAGCTCACCGGCGGACGCCACCGCCTGCTGGAGGAGATCGAGCTCGTCTCCGACTACGACCTCACGCACGAAGGGTCGCGCCGATCGCTGCTCGTGCTCTCCGTCATCGACCACGACCGCGAACACTGGCACGACATCGCGGCGCGGCTCGCGGGCATGGCCGGCGCTCGCCACGAAGGCCCGGCATCCGTGGCCGAGGACGCCCGCCCCGCCTGATTCACCCAGACCACCCCGGCCCCGCGTGGCCGTCAGCGAAAGGACAGCCCGATGATCAAGAAGGTCCACCACGTCGGAGTCGTCGTGAAGAGCGCCGATGAAGCCCTGAAGTTCTACCGCGACGCCCTCGGCCTCGAAGTCACCGCCGACCGCGTGATCGAGGACCAGGGTGTCCGCGGCGTGCTGCTCAAGATCGGCAACTCCGAGATCGAGCTGCTCGAGCCCACGCGCAACGACACCGGCGTCGCGAAGTTCCTCGAATCGCGCGGCGAAGGGATGCACCACCTCTGCTTCGAATCGGATGACGTGGCCGCGGAGCTCGACGGCGCGAAGGCGAAGGGCATCACGCTCATCGATGAGAAGCCGCGCCCGGGGCTGGCCGGCATGATTGGCTTCTGCCACCCGAAGTCGAACCATGGCGTGCTGGTCGAGTTCGCGACCCCGATCGAAGGCGAACACCACTGATGGGCGCGAATGCAACAAACATCGACCACATCGTCATCGCCTCGAACGACAGCGCTGCCACCGCGCAGCTGTTCAGCGACCACTTCGGCTTCCCCATCAAGCGGACGATGTCGCGCCCGGGAACGCGTGCGCACCTTGAGTTCGCCAAGCTGGACGAAGTGGTGCTCGAATTCGCGGGGCCGGGCGACGTGCAGCCATACGACGAAGTGAAGGGCCGCATCGGCGGCATCGTGCTCGCCGTGCCGGATATCGACGCTGCCGTCGCCGCCATCCGCGCGAAGGGCTATGAATGCGGCGAGCCGCACCCGGCGATTCAGCCCGGCGCGAAGATCGCGACGGTGAAGAGCGGCACCGCCGGCGTCCCCTTCGCCTTCATCCAGTACAACGCCATCCCCCAGGAGCCGCCCGCGTGACCTTCCAGAAAATCGACCACATCGGCATCGTGGTGAAAGACCTCGCTACCGGCGTCGCGACCTTCGAGCAGAACTTCGGGCTGAAGGCGGACGCTTCGCGTGGCGGCGAGATGCCGGCGATGGGCCTGAAGAACGCGTTCCTCCCCGTCGCGGACAGCGGCGAGGCGGACATCGAGATGATCCAGGCACTCGGCGAGGAGGGCGCCGTCGCGGCCTTCGCGAAGGAGCGCGGGGAGGGCCAGTTCCTGCTCTCGATCGCTGTGGACGACATCGCGGCGGCGGTGGAGCAGCTGCGCGCGGCCGGCGCCCGCGTGAGCGACCCGCGGGGCGGCCTCGCCTTCGTCTCGATGAAAAGCACGCACGGCGTGAACCTGCAGCTCGTCCAGCGCTAGCTGGCGGCGCTTATACTGGGACCATGACACAGCTCGCTGAGCGGCTTTACAGCGCTGAAGAGTTCGAACGCCTTCCCGATGCCGAGGCGTTCGAGCTCGACGACGGCGTCTTGAAGGAGAGGTGCATGGGCGCGGAATCCGAAGGGGTCGCGATCGACCTCATCGTCGAACTGAAGCTGTTCTTGCGCGCCCACCCCGGCGGCATCGTCGTGCCACCCAACACGGGCTTGCGCATCCTGGCCAATCCTCGCCGGGTACCACGTGCGGATGGTGGTTACATCTCCGCCGAGCGCCTGCCGGCTGGCCGACTGCCGCGAGGCGAACTTACCATTGCGCCGGACCTGCTCATCGAGTCCGTCTCTCCCGGCGACGCCGCGGAGTATGTCGACCGCAAGGTGGAGGAGTACATCGGCGCGGGCGTGCGGCTCGTGTGGGTGCTGCAGCCCGCGACGCGCACCGCGATGGTCTACCGCGCCGATGGCACCGTTGCCCGCATCCCCGCGACGGGGGCGCTTGAGGGCGAGGACGTGCTCCCGGGCTTCCGCTGCGAGCTCGCCACGATCATGCCGCGCGCCTGAGGCGGGGCCTCCCGGCTTGCATCTTCCGTCAACTCCCGGTATTGAAAGCGGTAGACATGAGTGCTCCAACCGCCGCCAAGATCCGCGTCCTCATCGCCAAGCCCGGCCTCGACGGCCATGACCGTGGGGCCAAGGTCGTCGCCCGCGCCCTGCGCGATGGCGGCTGCGAAGTCATCTACACGGGCATCCGCCAGACGCCGCAGATGATCGCCGAGGCCGCCCTCCAGGAAGACGTCGATGTCGTCGGCCTCTCCATCCTCTCCGGCGCCCACCTCGAGCTCTTCCCGCGCGTGGTCGATGAGCTGAAGAGCCGCGGCGTCGACGACGTGCTCCTCTTCTGCGGGGGCATCATCCCCGAGGAGGACACGCGTGCCCTCGAGGCGCTCGGCTTCAAGGCCATCTTCCGCCCCGGCACCAACACCCAGGACATCGTCAAGTTCGTCTACGAACACGTCCAGAAGTAAGGCGTGGACGACCTCGTACAGCGGTTCCTGAACGGCGAACGCCGCGCGCTCGCGCGTGTCATTAGCCGCGTCGAAAACCAGACCGAGGAGGGGCGCGAGTACCTCCGCGCGCTCTTCCCGCACTCCGGCAAAGCGCACACCATCGGCATCACGGGCGGCGCCGGCGCCGGCAAGTCGACGCTCACGGGCGCGCTCGCGGCCGAATACCGCAGACGCGGGAACACCGTTGGCATCGTCGCCGTGGACCCTTCGAGCCCGTTCTCGCACGGCGCCATCCTCGGCGACCGGATTCGCATGCAGGACCTGGCGCTCGACCCGGGCGTGTACGTGCGCTCCATGGCGAGCCGCGGCGCGCTCGGCGGCCTCGCGCCGACCATCGACGACGTCGTGTCCGTGATGGATGCGTTTGGCTTCGACTACGTGCTCATCGAGACCGTGGGCGCCGGACAGGACGAGGTCGAAGTGGCCGGCACGGCCCTGACGACCATCCTCGTGAACAACCCGGGCACCGGCGACGATATCCAGGCGATGAAGGCCGGGATCATCGAAATCGCCGACGTGCTCGTGGTGAATAAGGCCGACCACCCCGGCGCCGACATCCTCGTGAGCCAGCTCCAGGCACTCCTCTCGCTCGCGCCCGCGGGCAGCCGCCGCCCGGCAATCGTGAAGACGACCGCGATCAAGGGCGAAGGTCTCGATAAGGTGGCCGACGCCGTCGCCGAGCACCGCCAGTACCTGGAGACGTCCGGCCAGCTGGCGGAGCAGCGCGGCATCGATGCCCGCCACCAGGTGCTCGCGATCGCCCGCGCGATCCTGCTCGAGCGCATTCGCGCAGGCACCCCCGAGGCCGAGCTGAACGCGCTGGTGGAGCGCGTCGCCAACCGCGAGCTGGACCCGCACACGGCCGCCGAGACGCTCGCCGCCGCGGTCACCGCCTGACGGGCCAACGGCCTGCCCGTGATACCATCGGCCCGTGAGCTCGCAGCGCATCCGCGTCTGGTTCCGTAAAGGCGACCGCGTTCGCTACATCTCCCATCTGGACGTGCTGCGCTACTGGGAGCGCGCCATCCGTCGGGCGGGGCTGCCCCTTTCGTACTCGCAGGGGTTCACGCCGCACCCGAAACTTGCCTTCGCCGGGCCGCTGCCGCTCGGATACGCCGCCGACGCGGACATCATGGATATCACGCTCGACGAGCGGGTCGACCCGGCGACGATCGCGGAACGGCTCGCGCCGCAATCGAGCGAGGATCTCGCGCTCATCGCCGCCGTCGAGGTGCCGCTGTCGAACCCGCCACCGCAATCGGTGCTGCTGTGGGCCGATTACCGCGTGGACGTCCCCGGGCTGGACCCGGTAGATGCCGCCGCCGCGCTCGCGTCGTTCCTCGCGCGGACGGAGTTCCCTTGGACCGAGGAGCGCCGCGACAAGGCGAAGTCCTACGACCTGCGTGCGATGGTGGCCTCGGCGAGCGCGGCCGCGGTCGATGGCGGGACGCGCATAACCTGCCGCATGCGCGCGAGCCAGGAGAGCATGGCGCGCCCGGAGCAACTGCTCGCCGCGCTCTTCCCCGGCTTCGAGGGGCAGGACTTCTGCCGCGTCTCGCTCGTGCTGGACGAAGTGTCGCCCGCGCGCGACCTCTACCGGCGCCGGGGCAGGTTCCTCGAATGAGTGTGAGCATCCGCATCGCCGCGCCGGCCGACGGCCCGGCCATCTACCGCGCGTGGGGCGCGATTCGCGAGCACTACGCCGCCACCGATGGCCGCGTGGTGAATGCCCCGGTCGGCGAGCCGGAGTTCATCGCGGCGTTGCGCGACAGCATCGCGCGGGCGACCTCCTGCACGATGGTAGCCGAACGCGGCGAGGCCCTCGCAGGCTTCATCAGCGGCGGCATCGAACAGAACCAGCCCGGCCGGCTGCCTGAACGCCACGCCACTATCGGCTACCTGTACGTCGCCCCGGAGCACCGCCGCGAGGGCATCGGCCGACAGCTTGTGGGCGCGCTGAGCGCGTGGGCGGCGAAGCAGGACGGCGTCAACCACCTGGAGATGACCGTCCTCGCGCGCGACTCGGCGGCCGCGGCGTTCTGGCGCAGCCTCGGCTTCGCACCCTTCATCGAGCGGCTCTGGGCGCCACTGGCGGGCTCGGAATCGTGATCCTGTACCTCATCCGCCACGGGGAGACGGCGTCGAACCGCGACCGCCTTGGCCTCGGGCGCGCCGATCTGCCGCTGACGGAGACGGGCGAACGGCAGGCGGCCGCCATCGGCGCACGGCTCGCCCGCGAGCCCATCGAACGTATCCTCGTGAGCCCCCTCGGCCGCGCCGTCGCGACCGCCAATGCCGTGCGCGGCGAGCGGCCCATCGAGCTCGAAATCCGCCAGGAGCTGCTCGAGCTGGACGTCGGCGTCACCGAAGGCATGACCTTCCCGGACATGCGCGCGCGGCACCCGGAGTTCTTCGCAGCCTGGGTGGGTGCCGATGGCGCCGACACGGTGATGCCCGGCGGCGAGAGCCTGCGGCACGTCTACGACCGCGTGGCGCCGCTCATCGGCGAGCTGCGCGCGGCCCCCGAGGGTGTCATCGCGGTCGTGTCGCACAACTTCGTCACGCGCGTGGCCATCTGCCTGCTGCTCGGGCTCGAACTGGACGCCTGGCGCACCTTCTCGACCGACGTGGCCTCGATCTGCTCGTTCGAACTGCGCGACGGCCGCGCCATCGCCCGCGCGCTCAACGACACCTGCCACCTGGAGCGAGCGGCCGCGCCCGCGGTCTGAATCCGGCCCGCGCGCGTCCCCGTCGCGGTATTCGCCGCCGTTCGCGGCTCCCCGCATACTGGGTGAATGCCCGAATCGAACCTGTTCACGATGCTCTCGGCCTACCGGCCGGGGTCACCGGCGCATCCCTTCGAGAACTACTGCACGAGCGCGCTCGCGTACTTTCTGCAGCGCGGACAGCGCATGTTGACCGCGCTCTTCGCGCAGGCTGCATCGGTCCCGAGCGAGCCACTGGCGATGGTGGAAGTGCAGCCGCGACTCGCGGATGCGGGCATCGCGGACCTGGTGCTCACGTTCGAAGGCGGCACGCGCGCGGTCGTCGAGGTGCAGGTCGAGCCCGGCGCGGACGAGCGGCATCTGCCCGCGATCGAGGCCGCCGGCGCGGGCTGGGACGCCTCTCCGGTGTTCCTGCTGCTCGGGCTTCGCGACGATTATGTCCCGCAGCCGTGGCGCCCGCTCACCTGGCTTCAGGTGGTCGAGGCGCTCGAAGACGACCCGGACCCGCTCGCGCACCAGTTCGTGGAGTTCGTCCTGCGCGACATCCTCGGGCTGGGCGCGGTGCCGCTGGACCAGGCGATCACGACCAACCGGCTGTACGCGCTGGGCGGCGCGGCGCTGCGCCATCGCTTCGGGGCGCGCGTGCGATACCAGAACAGCGAGTCACGCCCCATCGGCGGCAAATTCCGCTACCGCGGCACCACCTTCGGGATCGACGGCGGTGAAATGAGCCTCTGGATCGGCATCGTCAACGAAGAGGTGCCGCTGAGCGACCACTACCACCTGATGATCGCGAGCAAGGACGCGCGCATCAGCGAGCCCGTGCCCCAGCCGCGCGCGACGGCCGACTGGAAATGGCCCCACTGGAGCGGTCTCGGGCGCGTGGTGCGCCCGGTCTCGCCCGAGCAGTACGACGAGCTGCTCGGGCGTGTCCTGCTGCCGTCCTGACGGTCGAGCCTAGCCGCGGAGCGCCTTGAGCTGGTTGGCGTGGTCCTTGAAGTGCGAGGCCGAGCCGCGCAGGAGGCCGCCGAGGCTCGTCTTCCCCCAGGGCGCATCGACTTCGACCGCGAGGTTCTCGGCGCTCAGCTTCGTGACGACCGCGTGGAGCGCGCTGAAGGCCGCCGGAAGGCCATCGATGGCAGCCGAGACGGTGGGCAGCTCGCTGTAGGTGCGGCCGGGGCCATCGATGCCGGCGACCTTCGCGGCCGCGTTCCCGAAGAAGCCGCAGGCGCCCTGCACGTGCTCGGCGACCTGGCGGGCGCACCACGCGTCCTCACCCTCGCCGCCCGGCGCGGGCTTCTTTTCCCATTCCGCATCGGTGACGAGCTTGAGCTGCGCGGTGTACTCCTCGCAGCCGGCGGTGAGTTCGGAGGCGAGCGTCTCGGCGGTCATTTCGGTCACGGCAATTCCTCGTAGCTGGAGTATCCCGCCCGCGGGCGAAGTCTCCCGCATGGGGCGCATTCAGGCCAGCCGCACGAGCACGCGCCCCCGCGTCTGGCCCTTCACGATGCGCGCGAGCACGTCCGGCAGGCCGTCGAGGTCCGTTTCGACCGCGATCTGGTCCATCAGCCCGGCCGGGCGCAGGTCGGTGGCGATGCGCTTCCAGATGCGCCGGCGCTGTTCGATGGGGTACATCACGGACTCGATCCCGAGGAGGTTCACGCCGCGCAGGATGAAGGGGAAGACGGTCGTGCTGAACGTGGTGCCGCCCGTGTTGCCCGAGAGCGCGATGGAGCCGCCGAACTTCATCGTGCGAATCAGGTAGGCGGTCGTCGCGCCGCCCACGGCATCGACGGCCCCGGCCCAGCGCTGGGTCTCCATGGGCCGGGCGCTCTCAGCGCTCACCTCCTCGCGTGAAAGCACCTCCGTCGCGCCAAGGTCACGCAGAAACTGGTGCTCCGAATCCTTACCCGTGCTGCCCGCGACCGTGTACCCCAGCCCCGCGAGCATGCTCACCGCGGTGCTGCCCACGCCGCCCGTCGCGCCAGTGACGATCACCGTGCCCTTTTCGGGCGTCACGCCATGCTCCGCGAGCGCCTCGACGGAGATGGCGGAGGTGAGGCCGGCCGTGCCGATGGCCATCGCCTCCTTCGTGGTGAGGCCCTCGGGGAGCGCACAGACCCAGTCGCCGGGCACCCGCGCGAGCTCGGCGAAGCCGCCCGGGTGGGCGATACCGACGTCGTAGCCGGTGACGGTGATGGGCTGGCCCTTCGTGAAGCGCGCGTCGGCGGATTCGAGCACGGTGCCCGCGAGATCCACGCCGGGGACCATGGGGAACGCGCGCACGACGCGCCCCTCGGGCGTCGCGGCCAGGCCGTCCTTGTAGTTCACGCTCGACCATTCGACGCGAATCGTGACGTCGCCGGGCGGGAGATCGCTCTCGGCGAGCGTGGTCAACCCCGCGCTGAACTGGTCCCCGGTCCTGTTTACGACGAATGCGCGATAGCTCACGGCGGGCCTCCGGCGGTGGAATTGCGCACCAGCCTACCGTGCCCGGCGCCGTCGTGGGTCGCGAATACGGGGAGGGCGCCGGTCCCGGCGCCCTCGCTTCCCTACTGCGAGACCTGGACGCGGCCCTGCATGCGATCCCCGTGGATGCTGCGGTTGTAGTCGTAGGTGCCGGCCGTCTCGAACTTGTAGGTGAAGGTGCCCTTCGCCTGCTCGGGCGACTTCACTTCCTTGCCATCCGGGGTCTTGATCACGACCGAATGCGTGCCCGAGCCCTCCCAAATCCAGTCGACGCTCTTGCCGGCGGAGATACTGGAAAGCACGGGCTGATAGATGTTGTCCCCGATGGTGACGCGCGCGTTGCGCTCCACGGTGGGGGCCGGGGTGTTCGCGGGGCCAGAAGCTCCCGCGGTATCCGCGCCGCCACCGCCGCCACCGCCGCACGCCGTGATTGCCGCCACGCCCGCCAGCGCGACAGTGCCAAGGCCGATCCGCAACACCACCTGCGCACCGAACATTGTCTGTTTCCCTCCCTGACTCACCCGCGAGCGGGCGGTGCGGAAGTATGAAACGGGAGGCATTCGTTTGTATAGCTCCAATTGAGCGCGTTAATAGTGGCACCATTACGCGGCCTTCCCCATTCGCCGCCAGCTCCCGCGATCCCGTTACCAGCGTCCGCCCTACACTCGAATCGGTGAACGTCGAGGCCCTCCCCTACACGCTCTTGCTCATCCTCGCGGAGCTTGCCATCGGCAGCCTGTGGGTCACCCTCGCCAGCGACCTGCGTGGCGGCGTGACGCGCGGATTCGTGATGACGATGGCCCTCTGCGTCGCGATCTGCGGCTTCCTCGCCTACTGGACGGCAGCCGGTATGAACCTGGGCACGGACGTCGACGGCTACCGCATCGATGCGGGCTGGTTCGACGACTTCAAGCGCGCCGTCCTCGTCGTGACCATCACGAGCGGCCTCTATATGTTCGCGGCATTCATGGGCTGGGACCCCGTCGGGCGCTTCGCCGGCATCGCGGGGTCCATCGCGGGGGTGCTCGCGGTGGGCGTGCTCTCGGCGATGCTGGCGCCGCCGACGTGGGGCTTCCCCGCCGAGTTCCTGGCGCTGCTGGCCGGCACGCTCGCGATGGGCGCGGTCTCCGTCAGCATGGTCTGGGGCCACTGGTACCTGACCGAGGGCGCGCTCCCGTCCTGGCCGTTGCGGGACCTCTCGTGGGCGCTGCTGGCGGCCCTCGGGTTCCAGGTGCTGGTGCTGGTGATCAACCTCGCCGTCCCGGTGCGCCAAACGCCCACACCCGAGAGCCCGGTCGATGTGAGCCTCTTCCTCAACCCGGTGCTGTACCTGCGAATCGGCGTGGGGCTCGTGTTCCCCATCATCCTCGCGGTGCTGTCGATCAAGACGACGCAGATTCGCGCGATGCAGAGCGCCACGGGCCTCCTCTATATCGCGATGGGGGCCGTGTTCGCGGGCGAAGTGCTCGCGAAGGGACTGATGTTCATCACCGCGCGCCCGGTCTGACGCCGCGCGCCGAAGGAGCCCGGCCATGGAGAATCCCCGTCTCGTCCGTTCCGAACGTGTGTACAGGGGCCGCCTCTTCAACGTCGACCTGGACACGATCGAGATGCACAACGGCGTGATGGCGCTGCGTGAGACGCTCCAGCACCCGGGCGCGGTCGCGATGGTGCCGGTGGATGGCGATGGCAACCTGCTGCTCGTGACCCAGTACCGCCACTCGGCCGGCCGGCGGCTGCTCGAACTGCCTGCGGGCACGCTCGAAAAGGGCGAAGAGCCAATCGCCGCCGTTGCGCGCGAACTCCAGGAGGAGATCGGCTACGCGCCGGGCCGGGTGACCGGCCTGGGCGGCTTCTTTGTCGCCCCCGGGTACACGAGCGAGTACATCCACCTCTTCGTGTGCGACGAACTCAGCGTGAGCATCCTCGCCGGTGACGAGGACGAGGACATCGAAGTGCACACCCTCACGCCGGCCGAGGCCCTGATCGCGATCGAGGAGGGCCGCATCTGCGATGCGAAGTCGGTCGTAGGCATCCTGCGCTGGGCACGGCGGACGGGCATCTGAGGGCGCGGATTGCGGCGTTCCATCGATACATCCGCCCACGTTCTATAGCTGTAATGAATCGCGCTGCATTGCTGGCGTGAAAGGCCGGGCGTAGGATCCGCCCGGGGCAGGGAGAGCGTGCCTTCCCGTGTCCTGAACAGCGTGGGAGGGGAGCGAATGCTCAGCGGTTCCGCGCCGCGCACCAGCGCGGCGGCACAGGCGCCCGCCGTCAGGCAACGCCGCAAACATCATCTCTGGGTCCTCGATTTCTACGGCTCGGCCATCGGCAAGAAGGCCGTCATGGCGGTCACCGGCATCGTGCTCCTCGGCTTCGTGCTGATGCACATGGTCGGCAACCTGAAGCTGTACTACCCGGACGCCGAACGCCACCTCAACGCATACGGCGAGTGGCTCCGGACCTTCGGCGAACCGGCGCTCCCGCACACCGGCTTCCTCTGGATACTCCGCGGCGGCCTGATCCTCTCCTTCATCCTGCACATCCACGCCGCCGTCTCGCTCACGCTGATGAACCGCCAGGCCCGGCCGATCAAGTACCAGGGCGGGCGCTCGTATGCCGCCGCCGATTACGCCGCGCGCACGATGCGCTGGAGCGGCTTCATCATCGGCTTCTACCTGCTCTTCCACCTCGCGGACCTTACCTGGGGCAACGCGAACCCGGACTTCATCCGAGGCGAGCCCTACAACAACCTCTACTACAGCTTCGAACGCGTCCCCGTGGCGCTCATCTACATCGTGGCAAACCTGTTGCTGGGCCTGCACATCTATCACGGCGCGTGGAGCCTCTTCCAGTCGCTGGGGCTGGCCAACCCGCGGTTCAACGCGTGGCGCCGGAACTTCGCGGCGGCCTTCGCTGCGCTGATTGTGATCGGCAACGTCTCGTTCCCGGTCGCGGTGCTTGCGGGCGCGGTCGATGAGCCGGAGCACATCACGGGCGAAACCCGGCTGATCGGCGAGGCGCAAGCCCTCGGCGCGGCCTCTCAAACCCTCCCCGGGGTAACCTTCCATGCCTGAATTGAACGCCAACGTCCCCCCCGGCCCTCTCGCCGAAAAGTGGGACAACCACAAGTTCGATACGAAGCTGGTTGCGCCCCAAAACCGGCGCAAGTTCCAGATCATCGTCGTCGGCACCGGCCTCGCGGGCGGTGCGGCGGCCGCGACGCTGGGCGAAATGGGCTACAACGTGAAGGCGTTCTGCTTCCAGGACAGCCCGCGCCGCGCCCACTCCATCGCCGCGCAGGGCGGTATCAACGCCGCCAAGAACTACAAGAGCGACGGTGACAGCGTCCACCGCCTCTTCTACGACACCATCAAGGGCGGCGACTACCGTGCCCGCGAGGCCAACGTCCACCGCCTCGCCGAGATCAGCACGCAGATCATCGACCAGTGCGTCGCGCAGGGCGTGCCGTTCGCGCGGGAGTACGGCGGGCTGCTCGATAACCGTTCGTTCGGCGGCGCTCAGGTTTCGCGCACCTTCTACGCGCGCGGGCAGACGGGCCAGCAGCTGGAGCTGGGCGCGTACCAGGCGCTCTCGCGGCAGGTGGAGCTCGGCTCGGTGAAGATGTATCCGCGCACGGAAATGCTCGACCTCGTGATGAAGGACGGGCGTGCGGTCGGCATCGTCGTGCGCGACCTCGTGACGGGCGAAATCAGCTCGCAGTCCGCCCACGCAGTAGTACTCGCGACCGGCGGCTACGGCAACGTTTTCTTCCTTTCGACGAACGCGAAGGGGAGCAACGTCACCGCGACGTGGCGCGCCCACAAGCGCGGCGCCTACTTCGCCAACCCCTGCTACACGCAGATCCACCCGACCTGCATCCCGGTCTCCGGCGACTACCAGTCGAAGTTGACACTGATGTCGGAGTCGCTGCGCAACGACGGCCGCGTGTGGGTGCCGAAGGCGAAGGGCGACAAGCGGCCCGCGAACCAGATCCCGGACGCCGAGCGCGACTACTACCTCGAGCGCCGCTACCCCTCGTTCGGCAACCTGGTGCCGCGCGACGTCGCCTCGCGAGCGGCGAAGGTCGTCGTCGACGACGGCTATGGCGTGGGCGAAATCGCCAACGGTGTGTACCTGGACTTCGCCGACGCCATCCGGCGGCTCGGCCGGGCCACCATCGAACAGCGCTACGGCAACCTCTTCGACATGTACGCGAAGATCACGGGCGACAACCCGTACGAAGTGCCCATGCGCATCTACCCGGCCGTGCACTACACGATGGGCGGGCTCTGGGTGGACTACAACCTCATGAGCAACATCCCGGGCCTGTTCGTCATCGGCGAAGCCAACTTCTCCGACCATGGCGCGAACCGGCTCGGTGCGAGCGCCCTCATGCAGGGCCTGGCGGACGGCTATTTCGTGCTCCCGACGACGATCGCGGGCGAGCTGGCCAATCAGCTCAACGAGCCGCCGGTCTCGACCGACAGCGCGGAGTTCCGGGCCGCGGAGGACGGGGTGAAGGACGGGATCGCGCGCCTGCTCGGCATCAAGGGCTCGCGCACGGTCGATTCGTTCCACCGGCAGCTGGGCAAGACGATGTGGGAGCACTGCGGCATGGCGCGCAACACCGCCGGCCTCACCGCGGCCCTGAAGGAGATTGGCCAGCTCCGCGAGGAGTTCTGGAGCGATGTCCGCGTGCTCGGCGAAAACGAGTCGCTGAACCAGTCGCTCGAAAAGGCCGGCCGGGTTGCCGACTTCCTCGAGCTCGGCGAGCTCATGTGCCAGGACGCCCTCCACCGCGAGGAATCCTGCGGCGGGCACTTCCGGGAGGAGCACCAGACCCCCGACGGCGAAGCCCTGCGCGACGACGAGAACTTCGCGTATGTCGCGGCGTGGGAGTTCGCGGGGGCGGGCAGGCCGGGCGTGCTCCACAAGGAAGACCTGAACTTCGAATTCGTCCACCTGGCGCAACGGAGCTACAAGTGAGCAAGAACCTCAATCTCACCCTCCGGGTCTGGCGGCAGCGTGGGCCCGCGGATTCCGGCGGTTTCGAGACCTACAAGGCCGACGGCATCAACGACGATATGTCCTTCCTCGAGATGCTCGACGTCGTCAACGAGCGGCTCATCGGCGATGGCAAGGACCCGATCGCGTTCGACCACGATTGCTCATGCGAGGGCATCTGTGGTTCGTGCGGATTCGATCGATGGCTTCTACTGCACGGCCTGCAGCCCGGGACGACGGTCTGCCAGCTGCACATGCGGCACTTCAGCGACGGTGACGACATCACGGTCGAGCCGTGGCGCGCGGCCGCCTTCCCGGTCATCAAGGACCTGGTGGTCAGCCGGGCGCCGTTCGACAAGATCATCCAGGCGGGCGGGTACATCTCCGCGCCGACGGGCGCCGCTCGAGATGCGAACTCCACGCTCATCCCGAAACCGACGGCGGACCTCGCCTTCGATGCGGCCGCGTGCATCGGCTGCGGCGCGTGCGTGGCGGCCTGCCCGAACGGCGCCGCCCAGCTGTTCACGTCGGCGAAGGTCGCCCACCTGAACCTGCTCCCCCAGGGCCAGCCGGAGCGTTGGAGCAGGGTGACCTCGATGGTCGAGGTGATGGAGTCGTACTTCGGCAGCTGCACGAACTACCGCGAGTGCGAGGCCGTCTGCCCCAAGGGCATCAGCATCGACTTCATCGCGAAGATGAACCGCGACTTCCTGCAGGCGAAGTTCCGCGACAAGAAGAAGCTGGTGGGCGGGCCGCTCGAGGACGCTGGCTAGGCGGCACGAGTTCGGCTGACCGGGAGAGGCCCCCTCATGCGAGGGGCTTCTCTCCTATTCCCGTGCTCGCGTTCCACGCGGATTTTCTCACGCTTTCGCAATCGCAACCGACGAGCCGTTATGCCGATGGTAGTCTTGGTTTGCACATTTCGGCCTTTTCATATCGGGGCGTGGCGGATTCGAGACAGTGACAGCCGAGGCAACCACCGGAACGCTCAGTGACGGCGCGCTGGCCGACCGCGCTCGCGATGGCGACCGCGCTGCCTTCGCGACTCTGTACGAACGGCACTTCGACGCCCTCTCGGACTTCCTCGCGCGCATGCTCCGCGACCGCGCCGAGGCGGAAGACGCCGCGCAGGACACGCTGCTCAAAGCGATGGAATCCATCGGGACTCTGGAGAAGGGCGCCAGCTTCAAGAGCTGGCTCTTCACCATCGCCTACCGTGGCGCCATCAGCCGCCTGCGCGCGGCGCGGCATTACGCGGCGCCGGCCGAGGGCGGTCAGGGCTTCGACTTCACGGAGATCGAGGACACGAGCGGTTCCGCCGACCCGGCTGCCCAGGCCGAGCGCCTCGCCACGGCGGACCTCATCTGGGAAGCCGCCTCCGCGCTCGACGACCGAGAGTACGCGGTCCTCGACCTGCACCTTCGCCAGGGGCTGGAGTCGCCCGAGATCGCCATCGTACTGGGGGTCACGCGGAACCACGCGGCGGTCCTGCTCTCGCGGGTGCGGCAGTCTCTGAAGCAATCCACGGTGGCGCTGCTTCTGCTTCGGCAAGGGCGCAACGAATGCGCCGCGCTCGACCGCGAACTCGCCTTCCCGGGCGCCGCCAGCCTCTCGCCCGAAGTGCGGCGCATCATCAACCGGCACGCCCGCACCTGCGCGGTCTGCACCAGCCGGGGACTTCGACTGGGTTCGATCGAGGCGGGATTCGGCGGGCTGGCGCCAGTGGCGCTGGGTGTGGCGTGGAAGGCCGGTTTGCTCGCGAAGTTTGGCATTGCGGCCGGCGCGGCCGCTTCGGGCGGGGCTGCCGCTGCGGGTGCCGGTGCCGCGGCAGGCGCCGCCGGAGGGACAGCCGCCGGTGGCGCGGCGGGCGGGGCAGGCGGAAGCACCGGGCTCCTCGCCGGTGCCGGGGCGGCGGCCGCCGCGCTGGCCGTTGCGCTCGCTGCGCTGTTTTTCATGCTCACGGGGGACGAGACGCCGCCGCCGGCCGAGGCGCTCGCAGACACCCCGACCCCGACGGCCACCGCAACGGCCACGGCCACGCGCGCGCCGACCCAGGCGCCGACACCCACGCCCACGCCTTCGCCGAGCACCGTCGCCCATGCCGAGGACGGTGGTGCTGAACGTGGCGGCGCGCGTCGCCATTACTGGCGAGCCTCGCCGTCGATGCCCGTCACGGTGAAGGCTCCTGCCGGACAAGACGATGGCTTCGCCGGACTCGATCACGGAAGTGGCGTGGTACGACTTCACGGCGCGGCCCGGGTCGCCGGGGAATGCCGTCTTCTCGGGCCACGTCATCGGGCCGAACGGTGAGCCGGGCGTGTTTGCGAACCTGCGCCTTCTCGAACCCGGTGACACGCTGGATGTGCAGCTCGAAAACGGTGTCATCGTGCGGTACCGGGTCACGTCGAGCGCCGTCTACAGCCTGGCCGGTATCCCCATGGACGACGTGCTGCGCCTCGGCGCGAAGGAAGAGATGGCCACGTTCATCACCTGCGACGGGCCCTTCATCGGCGGTTCCTACCAGTCGCGGCTGGTCGTGCAGGGCGTGCGCACGCTGATCATCGTGCCGTAGCCCGTTCCCAGTTCCCCAGTTCCCAGGGGAACGCCTCCAGGGGCAGCCCCTGGCCCGGGAATGTGGCGAGCCCGGAAGGCTTTGCCCTGGGGTGCCCCAAGGGCGGGCCGATTCGAGCAACAGCGGCCGTTGCGGCCATCGCTCTCCGCGGCCGACGGCGTCCAGGCCTCCGACGTCTTCGCTTACGCCCACATCTGGCCGACATCGATGCCTGCGATCTCCGCGATGCGCGCATGTGCGGAATGTATGGCGCCAGCTTCGCCGCTCGGTGCGCACGGTGGCATCGATGTCTACGACTTCCAGCCCGGCCTGCGCGGCAGCCGGAGCGCAACGCGCAGGAAGCCGGTACCATCGGCATGGGCATAACGCGGGTCGCCCGGCGGGAAGTATTTGCCGATATCGCCGAGGGCGGCGGCGCCGAGCGCCGCGTCGGTGATCGCGTGGAGGAGCACGTCAGCGTCGCTGTGACCGGCGAGCCCCGGGCCCTCCTCGATGATGACGCCGCCGAGGACAAGGCTGCGGCCGTCGTCCACCCGGTGAAGGTCTTCGCCCTGCCCGATGCGCATCATGCCTGTGCCTCCTCGCAGGAACGCAGCGCGGCGGCGAGATCCGCCGGGCGCGTGATTTTCGTGGTTCTCGACATCGCCCTCGACCACGCGGCATTCGAGACCGAGCTGCGCGAGCATGGCGGCGTCGTCGGTTTCGTCGCCATCCGAGGCCGGCGGGGCTACCGAGCCACGCCTGCCGGAGCACCACCTGCGGGTCTGCGCCGCCCGGAGAAGGAACGGTCCGGGTGGCCGGTGACGACGCCGCCGCGCACTTCCTTGATGGTATCGGTCACCGGGATGGCGGCGATGGCCCCCGGGCCTGGGTGGCCGCAAGGCACCGCTCCACCAGCGCGGGCGCCGCCGAGCGGGCGCGCACCATCGTGGATCGCGACGTAGTGCGGAGCAGGCTCGCAGGCCGGCTTCGACGCCTGTCGCGGCGCTGCACCCCGGCGACCACCGTCAGCGGGCGGCCGGCGACGGCACCCTCGACGAGCCCACGGAGCCCGCGAGGCGTCAGGATGCGCCACGACCACAATCCGCCCGACGCCCACCCCGGCCGCGAACGCCGCCACCGATCGCGCGAGCACGGCACGCCCTCCAGCATGGCCGTGAGCTTGTCGGCCGCGCCGGAAACGGGTCGAAGCGCCTACGGCGACGATGACGGCATCGATCTCCATCGTTACCAGACGGTACAGACGCGAATTGCGATCGAAACCGGCCTGGTATGCCGCACGCGGGTAGTTCCGGGGCGGGCATGGCTATACTCCGGCGCCAGCACGAGGAGAACCGGAGAGGGAATGGAAAGCCAGGCCGCCACGCAGATGGGGGAGAACGTCACGCACACGGCCATCGTTTCGGTGGCCAAGGGCATGGTAAGCGAGCACGCTGTCGGCGGCATGGCCCAGCGCCTCGATGGGCGTGTCCGGGGCCATCGCCATGGAGCGAGTGATGTCGCGCAAGAGCGACCCGCGCTGCAGGGCTACATGGTGATGGCGCTTGGCGAAACGAAGCTCGGCTTCCTCAAGATGAAGCGCGGTCTACCGGGCTCATCAAGAACTCCGCCGGCGACCTGCTGGCCGAGTTCGATCGCGCCGATGTCACCGGCTTCGACCTCGGCGGCGGTGTGATGACAGCCGCGCTCGATATCACGCTCGCGGACGGCACGGTGCTGAACCTCGAGGTGCCGAAGGCGAGCAAGGGCGGGGCCGCGAAGCTGGGCGAGGCACTCAAACAGTAACCGCCGCTTGCGCCATCGCGCGCGCATCCCCCAACGTACGCCAGTGGCCGAATCCCCCGACGACATGCTTCGCTGGCTGCGCGAGGTCTACACGGGCCGCTACTGGGGGCACCTCGGGATCGAGTTCGTCGACGTGTCCCCGGGTCGGTGCCGCGCGCGCATCTCGCTGACCGACAACCACTTCAACTACAACGATGTCGTCCACGGCGGCGTGATCTCGGGGCTGATCGATTCCGCCGCCGGGACGGCCGTCCGCGCGACGCGCACCGCGGCCGAGATCGCCGAGCGCCCGCACGCCACCTCGGACCTGCATGTGACCTACCTCGCCGGCGCGTCAGGGAGCGAACTGGTGGCCGAGGGCCGGGTGATCAAGGCCGGGCGCACGGCCATCTTCACCGAGGTCGAGGTTTTCGACGACCGTCAGCGTCTGATCGCGCGCGGCAGCGTCACATTCGTGATCGCCGCGCGGCGCGCACCGGAGACGCCGCCCGCGTGAACGGCCCGCTGATCGGGGTGAAGTCGCACACGCGGGGGCCCGCGCAGCCGCTTCCGCAATCACGCTACCGCTTCCCCGACCCGGCGAACTTCCCCGCCGAGGGGCTCATCGCTGCGGGCGGCGACTTCGCACCCGCAACCGTCATCGAGGCCTACCGCACGGGCATCTTCCCGTGGCCCCACCCGTCCGCCGAACTGCTGTGGTTCTCGCCGGACCCACGCGCGATCCTCGAGCCGGGTGGAGTGCACATCTCGCGACGGCTCGCGCGCACCCTCCGGCAGGGCCGTTTTCACGCCACGGTCGATGCCGCCTTCGAGCAGGTCATTCGCGCCTGCGCCGACCGCCCGGACGACGAAGGCACCTGGATCACCGATCGGCTCGTGCGCGGCTACCTCGAACTGCACGACCTGGGGTGGGCGCACAGCATCGAGACATGGACTGCCGATGGGGAGCTGGCGGGCGGGCTGTACGGGATCGCGGTGGGCGCGATGTTCGGCGCCGAGTCGATGTTCCACCGCGTCACGGACGGTTCGAAGGCGGCGATGGTGGCGATGGCGCTGCACGCGGACGCCATCGGGGTCCAGTTCATCGACATCCAGGTCCTCACGCCACACACGGCGAGCATGGGCGGCATCGAAATCCCGCGAGCGGCGTACCTGGCACGCCTGCGGGACGCGCTCGCCGTGGAGGCGCGCTGGGGCTGATGCGTCAGACCAGCTCGAGCGCCTCGCCGGCGTAGGTCCGCGCGCCCCGGCGCATCTCAATGGTGCGGCCGAGCTTGACGACGCAGTCCGCGACGCCGTCTTCGCCGCGGAGGGTATCGAAGGACTGCATTCCGCAGACGTTGCACGAGCCATGGTGGCAATCGGGCACCGTCTTGTTCGACTGCACATTGAGCCACTGTCCACGGAGATAGCTCTTGTTCACGCCGGTATCGATGTGGTCCCAGGGGAGCGGTTCGCGCGTGTCGGCCTCGCGGTGGGCGAACCATGCCGGGTCGAGACCCACTTCCGCGAACGCCGCATCCCAGGTCTCGCCGCGGAAGTACTCGCCCCAGGCGTCGAAGCGCGCGCCCCGGCGCCAGGCGGCCTCGATGACATCGCCAACGCGGCGATCGCCACGGCTGAAGACGGCCTCAAGCACGCTGTCGCGCGGGTCGTTCCAGCTGAACTCCACGCCGGCCGCGCGGCAGGCATCGCGGAGGAAACGGTGCTTGGGGTCGAGCTCCGCCGCCGTCTCCTGGCGGGCCCATTGGAACGGGGTGTGCGCCTTCGGGACGTGGTTGCTGGTGCTCGCGCGCACACGGGCGCGGCCGCCGGCGTGCTTGCGCCCGAGCGCCTTAACCTGCTTCGCCATCTCAACGATGCCCGCGACGTCGTCCATGGTCTCGGTCGGCAGCCCGACCATGAAGTACATCTTGATGCCGGTCCAGCCGCGTTCGAAGGCGTTCTCGGCGGCGCCGAGGAGGTCGGCGTCGCTCACGAGCTTGTTGATGGCGTTCCGCAGGCGCTGGCTGCCGGCCTCGGGCGCGAGCGTCAGCGTGTGCTTCTTGCCCTTCGCCACCGCGTTCGCGACATCGACCGAGAAGCTATCGACGCGCGTGCTCGGGATCGAGATCTTGAGTTCGGGGAAGGCAGCGTTCAGGGCGTACAATCATCGGCACGATTCTTGGCTGTGGTCGGTGGTGCTGAGCGAGAGCAGGAGAGTTCGTCGTAGCCGGTGTTCTCGAGCAGCGCGCGCGTGGCCGCGACGACCTGCTCGGGCGTGCGTTCGCGCGTGGGGCGGTAGATCATGCCGGCCTGGCAGAAACGGCAGCCCTGCGTGCACCCGCGCTGGATCTCCACCGCGGCACGGTCGTGGACCGTCTGCAGGAAGGGCACGATGGGCCTCAGCAACGGCGGCGGGAGCGTCTCCACGATGCGCCTCCCGATGAGCGGCGGGGCGCCGGGGACCAGCGGCTCCAGCCTGGCGAAGTGGCCGGCGTCGTCGTAGCGTGCTTCATAGAATGAGGACGTAGACGCCGGGCATGGAGAGCAGGTCGCGCAGCCGCCTGCCGCGAGGCGTCCGCTCGCGCTTCCAGGAGGCCACGCGTTCGGCGAGTTCGACGACGGCGTCCTCGCCCTCGCCGAGCACGAAGGCATCGATGAACGCCGAGAGCGGCCTCTGGTTGAAGGCGCCGCTTCCCCCGGCGATGACGAGCGGGTGTTCATCGCCGCGGTCGCGCGCGCGAATGGGGATGCCGCCAAGGTCGAGCATGTTGACGACGTTGCTGTAGGTGAGTTCGTACTCGGAGGGTGAAGCCAACGACGTCGAACTCGCGCAGCGGGCGGCGGTTTCCAGCCCCCAGAGCGGCACGCCTTCGCGGCGCATCTCCGCTTCCATGTCCTCCCCAGGGCGCATAGACGCGCTCGGCGAGGATGCCGTCGCGGCGGTTGAGGATGTCGTAGAGGATGCCCAGGCCCATGTTGGACATGCCGATATCGTAGGCATCCGGGTAGGCGAGGGCGAAGCGCACGGGGTTCGAACCCCAGTCCTTCGTGACACTGTTCCACCCGCCGCCGGCGTACCGGGCCGGCCTTCTGGAAACGCGCGCGAGCAGGCTATCGACGGATGCAACCATGGCGAACTCCTCCACCGGCGCGGGGACGGCCGGGATCGAGCATGCAAACCATGGTAGCCCGAACGCGGCCGCCGGCCACCCGGGCACCCGTTCCCGTACACTTCGCATATGACCCAGCCCACCACCCAGCGCGTCCTTTACCTGCCTCCCGGCGTCGTCGCCGCGCCCGCGCCCGCGCCCGTGCCCCAGAGCCAGACGGGCTGCTGTTCGACCGCGCGTTCTTCGAACAGCTGCTGCCGCAGATGGTTGCGAACTTCTGCCACCAGGTGGAGTGCGCCGCGCCTCTGGTCGAGGTGATGACGGTCGACGGCGCGCGGCACTACGTGAACGGCATCAGCGGCGTCACCGACCAGTGGGTGGCGCTGCATACGACGCAGCCGGACCACACGCACGCCGTGCAGACGTTCGTTCCCTACACGACGATCTACCGCGTCGAGATTCACCCCGGGAGCGACGACCGCCGCCAGCTCGGGTTCGTGCTCAACGCCTCGGCGCCGCCGCGAATCAACCCCATGCCCGAAGAACCGGTGGCGGTGGAGCCGCGGCCGCAGGCGAAGAAGAAGGGCAAGTGAGCTGTCGGCCGGTGGCTCGATTGAACACCCTAACGACCTGGTAGTCCGCCTCCTCCGCGTCTATCGCGTGATCCTGGACCCTGACGCGGCATGCGAGGCGCTTCGCCGCGTTATCGACGACTCCGGCGAGGGTCCCTGTACCCGTCGGGCTGGTTCGTGCCGCCTGCCGACGGCGAAGCGCGGCTGGCGGTAGGGGCCGCGATGGCGTCGCCGTAGGCGCCCGCCCCCCACGGCCCGCGGTGAAACCCTTTGGTACACTGGGCCCACGCACCGGAGGGGACCCATGGACAAGATCGCTTCGCAGCCCACGCTCTTTTCGGAGGAGGCGCTGGCCACGCTTTCGCGCAGTGTGCATGCGTGGGAGGAAGGGCCGCTCGCGAAGATGCTCGCCCGTTCGCCGGAGCGCGGAGCCTTCGAAACCAGCTCGTTCCCGGTGCAGCGGCTCTACACCCCGCTCGATGTCGCGGGGCTCGATTACGAACGCGACCTGGGCTTCCCGGGGGAGTACCCCTTCACGCGCGGCGTGCAGGCGACGATGTATCGCGGCCGGCCGTGGACGATGCGCCAGTACGCGGGCTTCGGCACCGCCGAGGAATCGAACCAGAAGTTCCAGTACCTCCTGAGCCAGGGCCAAACCGGCCTCTCCGTGGCGTTCGACCTCCCCAGCCAGCTCGGCTACGACTCGGATGACCCGATGGCCATCGCTGAAGTCGGGCAGGTGGGCGTCGCCATCGACTCGCTCTACGACATGGAGACGCTGTTCGCGGGTATCCCGCTGGACAAGGTTTCGACCTCCATGACCATCAACGCGCCTGCCGCGGTGATGCTCGCGATGTACATCGCCACCGGCGAGAAGCAGGGCGTGTCCTCGGAGAAGCTGAACGGCACGACCCAGAACGACGTGCTCAAGGAGTACGTGGCGCGGGGGACCTACATCTTCCCACCGGGCCCGAGCGTGCGCCTCGCCGCCGACATCATGGAGTACTGCGCGAAGCATGTGCCGCAGTGGAACACCATCTCCATCAGCGGCTACCACATGCGCGACGCGGGCTCGACAGCGGCGCAGGAGATCGGCTTCACCTTCGCCAACGCCTGCGCCTATATCGACGCGGCGCTCGCCAAGGGGCTCGATATCGACGAGTTCGCCGGCCGCATCAGCTGGATCTTCAACACGCACAACGACTTCTTCGAGGAGATCGCGAAGTACCGGGCGCTGCGGCGGCTGTGGGCGACGATGCTGAAGGAGAAGTACGGCGCGAAGGACCCGCGCTCGATGATGTTCCGCACGCACACGCAGACGGGCGGCAGCACGCTCGTGGCGCAGCAGCCGGAGAACAACATCGTGCGGGCGGCGATCCAGACGCTGGCGGCGGTGCTCGGCGGCGTCCAGAGCATCGCGCTGAGCTGCTTCGACGAAGCGCTGGCGCTGCCCACGGACGAGGCCCAGCGCATGGCGCTTCGCACCCAGCAGATCATCGCGCACGAGACGGGCGTCACCGATACCGTGGACCCGCTCGCGGGGAGCTACTTCGTCGAATACCTGACGAACGAGCTCGAAGCGAAGGCGCGCGGCTACATGAAGCAGATCGAGGAGCAGGGCGGGAGCATCGCCGCGATCGAGAAGGGCTGGATCCAGGCGCAGATCGCCGAGGCGAGCTGGGATTACCAGCGCGCCGTCGATGAGAAGCGCGAGATCATCGTCGGGGTCAACGACTACCTGGACGGCGGCGAGCAGCGGCCCTCCATCTTCTCCGTCGACCGGCGGCTCGTGGACCACCAGCTGTCGCGGCTCGCGCACCACCGCCAGGAGCGCGATGCGGCGGCCGTCGCGGCATCGCTGGGGAACCTGAAGGCCGCCTGCGCCGGCACGCAGAACCTGATGGTGCCCATCCTCGACGCGGTGCGCGCGTACGCGACGCTCGGTGAAATCTGCGGCGCGATGCGCGAGGTCTTCGGCGAATACAACCCGCCAACGGTCATCTAGGCCGGCGCCAAATCGCGCGCAAGGCCAACAACCATCGCCCCGGGTAGAATCGGCGCCAGATCGATTGACGGGAGGCGACGATGGCTGAGACGAAGGAGATTGGGCTGCCGGTCCATGAGCGGTACGCGCCGCCGGCGCGGGTGCGGGAAGGGGCGCTCGTGGGCAGCCTCGCCGAGTACCAGGCCCTGTACGACCGCAGCATCGCCGACCCCGACGGCTTCTGGACGGACATGGCGAACCGTCACCTTGCGTGGATGGCACCCTTCGGAAAGGTCCGCGAGGAGAACCTCCCGGCGGGCGAGATCAAATGGTTCCTCGGCGGCAAGCTCAATGTCTCGGTGAACTGCCTGGACCGGCACCTGGCCACACGCGGCGACCGGGTGGCCATGCTGCTCGAAGGCGATGAGCCCGGCACCAACCGTTCGATGACGTACCGGGAGATGCACGCCGAGGTCTGCCGCCTGGCGAACTACCTGCGCGCGAAGGGCATCGGCAAGGGCGACCGTGTCGCCATCTACATGGGCATGGTGCCGGAGCTCGCGGTCGCGATGCTCGCCTGCGCACGCATCGGCGCCGTGCATTCGGTCATCTTCGGCGGCTTCAGCCCGCGCTCCATTCGCGACCGCGTCGATGACTCGGCCTGTACGGCTAACATCACGCAGGACGAAGGCCGCCGCGGCGGCCGGCCGGTGGCGCTCAAGGCCAACGTGGACGAGGCGCTCTCCGCGCCGGGGCATTCCATCGAGTTCTGCCTCGTATTCCGCCACACGGGGACGCCGGTGAGCATGGCGGCCGGGCGTGACGAGTGGTGGCACGACGTCATCCCCGGGCAGGCGGCGACGGCGGAGCCCGAGGTGATGGACTCCGAAGACCCCCTGTTCATCCTCTATACGTCCGGTTCGACCGGGAAGCCGAAAGGCGTCCTGCACACGCAGGCGGGCTACCTGCTCTACACCACGGTGACACACAAGTACACGTTCGACCTTCGCGACGACGACATCTTCTGCTGCGCGGCCGACATCGGCTGGATCACGGGCCACAGCTACATCGTCTACGGGCCGCTGTCGAACGGGGCGACGAGCGTGCTCTTCGAGAGTGTGCCGACCTACCCGGACGCGGGCCGCTACTGGGACATGGTCGACCGGCTGGGCATCACCGTGTTCTACACGGCCCCCACAGCGATCCGCGCCATCGCGCGGGAGGGCGATGAGCCGGTGAAGCGCCATCGCCGCACGTCGCTGCGCGTGCTCGGATCCGTGGGCGAGCCTATCAACCCCGAGGCCTGGCGCTGGTACTACCGCGTCGTCGGGGAGGAGCGCTGCTCGGTGGTCGATACCTACTGGCAGACGGAGACGGGCGGCCACATGATCACCGGCCTCGCCGGCGCGACCGACATGAAGCCGGGGTCCGGGTCGCTGCCGTTCTTCGGCGTGAAGCCCAGCGTCGTCGATGAGGCGGGCGAAGAGCTCATCGGCAACGATGTCACCGGGCGGCTCTGCGTCGACCAATCCTGGCCGGGCATGATGCGCACGGTCTACGGCGACCACGAGCGGTTCGTGCAGACGTACCTTTCGACCTACCCGGGCCGCTACTTCACCGGCGATGGCTGCCACCGCGACCAGGACGGCTACTACTGGATCACGGGGCGCGTCGATGACGTGCTGAACGTCGCGGGCCACCGGCTGGGCACGGCCGAGATCGAGGGCGCGCTCGTCGGCCACGAGGCGTGCGCAGAGGCGGCGGTGGTCGGCTTCCCCCACGACCTCAAGGGCACCGGCATCTACGCATACGTATTGCTGAAGGCCGGCGTGACCGGTTCGCCGGCGCTGGAGAAGGAGTTGAAGGACGCCGTGCGGCGCGACATCAGCCCGATCGCGACGCCGGACCGCATCCAGTTCGTCGAGGGCCTCCCGAAGACGCGCTCGGGGAAGATCATGCGTCGCATCCTGCGCAAGATCGCCGAGG
>JAXLWZ010000016.1:0-87248 GCA_046328225.1 Dehalococcoidia bacterium
TCTCCGGCGTGGAGGACGGGGCGGGCGACGCGGCCTCTGCCGCACGTCGCACCCACAGCCCCTTCCACAGCATGGCGAAATCCTATCAACCGCCCGGTTGGGCGCAATTGAGACCGCTCGCGAGTTCAGACCCGGTGTGAAGACGGCTCAGGCGGGATGGCGCACCGCGGCTTCGACCACAGCCGCACACTGCAGCATCTCGGGGATCACGAGGTATTCGTCCTTCGTATGCTGGTTGTAGCCGCCGCGCCCGATGACCACGCTGGCGATGCCGTGGCCGCGGAAGACGTTGCCATCGGTGCCACCGCCGACGGGGTGCGGGTCGGGCGTGAGGCCGAGGCCGCCAAGGACAGCGAAGATGAGGTCCGCGGCCGGGTCGCCTGGTTCGAGCTTGTAGCCCGGGTAGCCCATGTGGAAGTTGGCGTCGATGCGTGCCTCGGGATGACGTTCGCGCACCTCATCGAGGTGCGCCTTCGCCCGCGAGACCAGCGTATCGACCTTCTCGAACTCCATGCTGCGCATTTCGCCCTCGACCTGGCAGTGCTCCGGGACGGCGTTCCGCACGAGCCCGCCGTGAATGGTGCCCACGTTGCCGGTCGTTTCGAAGTCGATGCGTCCCTGCGGCATGCCGAGGACGGCTTCGGCCGCTATGGTAATCGCGGGCACGCCTTTCTCGGGTTCGACCCCGGCGTGGGCCGCCCGCCCCTGCACGGCGATGCTGTAGGTGAAGTGGTACGGCGCCTGTCCCTGGATGGACGACGGAGGGCCACCGCTGTCGATCACGATGGCGACCTTCGCGGTCAGGCGGCTGTAGTCCATGTTCGTGGCGCCGACCAGGCCTACCTCCTCGCCGCGGCTGATCGCGACCTCGATGGGGCGCGCCGCGGCGGCATCTTCGTTTGCAGAACGAATGACCTCAAGGATCACGGCACAACCCGCCTTGTTGTCGGCGCCAAGGATGGTGGTGCCGTCGCTGCGGATGATGTCGGGGCCATCCCAGATGGGATGGATGCCGCGCCCGGGTTCGACCGTGTCCATGTGCGCGGAGAGGAGGATGGGCTCGCCCTCGCCGTCGCGCCGGCCGAGCACGTTGCCGTGCGCATCCTGCGATGCATCGACACCGAGCGCGCGCAAACGGCGCACGAGTTCCCCGGCGATGGCATCCTCGTCACCCGAGGGGCTATCGATCGCCACAAGCTCGAGGAACTCCTGGACGATGCGGTCGCGGTTGATCATGCGGACGGCTCCGGAGCGGTTGGTGCGACGAAGGATAGCGGGAGTCCCGGAAACGTGGCGGGGGGCCCGTGCGGGCCGCCTCGCCTGTGCCGAACAGGGATCGGGCGCTACTTGGCGCCGACACCGAGGCGCTTCGACGCGCCGGTCTCGTAGCCTACCTCCGCGAGCATCGCGTGGATGGAGCGGCAATGGCTGACGATGCGCCCGGCGTCGCGGCCCACCGCCTGCTTGCCATCGCAAAGCGCCTCGGCGGGGTTCGAATGAATGTCGAACTCGATGCCGTTGGAGCCCGCGGCCACGAAGCCGTAGGCCACGCGCTCGACGAGCTTCCGGTCCCCCGAGGAGTGGCTCGGGTCGGCGATGAGCGGGAGGTGGGACCGTTGCCGCACAAGCGGGATCATCGAGATGTCGGCGGCGAAGCGCGTCTCGGTCTCGAATGACTTGATGCCGCGGTAGCAGAGGATGACGTTCGGGTTGCCGTGCGCCGTCGACCGCCCCGCGCGATCCACGCCCGACATGATGTAGGCGGCGGCGCAGAGCCACTCGGTCATGTCGTTGCCGAAGCCGTGCTTGAGCACGACCGGCACCTGCACGCGCGAAAGCTCCTCCAGCAGCGGCGAGTACTGCGCGCTGCGGGCGCCAATCTGGATGATGTCGATCCCTGCCTTGAGGAACGCGTCCAGGTGGCGAAGGTCGATGAGCTCGGACACGGTGGGAAGGCCCGTCTCAGCCTTCATCGCCGCCGCGATCTCCAGGCCGCGATCGATATCGAGGCCGCGGTAGTCGTAGGGGCTGGTGCGGGACTTGTCCACGAAGGCGCGCAGGACATCGACGCCGGCCTCCTTCGACATGCGCGCGGAGTCGAGCGCCTGCTGCTCGCTTTCGATGGCACAGGGGCCGCCGAAAACGGTCAGGTTCTCGCCGCCGATCTTGAGGCCGCTGTCCAGGGTGATGACGGTGTCCTCAGGCTGGAACTGGCGGCTCGCGTCCTTGTACTTGACGCTGATGCGGATGACGCGGTCGACGCCGGGCAGCTCGGTGATGCGGCCTTCGTCGATGATGCCGGCGATGCCCTTGACGCCGATGACGGTGGTGTCGCCTTCGATCGTCTCGCAGCGCAGGCCGTAGTCGCGCGTAATGCGGTCGATGACTCGCTGGGTCTGTTCGCCGGACGCGCCCGGCGCCATGTGGATGATCATTCGTGGAAGCCCCGGTTATGTTGAAAGACCATTGTGGCCCGCGGCAAGGTTATGGGCGAAGGCGCCGGTAAGGCCCGCACCCGGCGCCTTCGCGGCAGGTTCGCCCATGCCCCGGCGCGACCGTACAGTGAACGCATGGGCCGCCGTTCCCGCCGTGCGTCCGCCAACCTCACTCCCGCAACCGGGGAGGTACTGACGCTGCGTTGCGGCCCGATCGTCTCGGGTGGCGCCTCGCTCGCGCATCTTGAGGATGGGCGGGTGGTGCTGGTGGCTTTCGCGGCCCCGGGCGAGTTGGTCGAAGCCACCGTGGACCGCCCCCATGCGGATTATGTCGAGGCCCATGTCACCAGGGTGATCGAGCCATCGCCCGACCGCGTGGAGCCGCCGTGCCCGGTGTTCGGGCAGTGCGGGGGGTGCCAGCTCCAGCATCTTGCCTACCCGGCGCAGCTGGCCGCGAAAGAAGCGGTCGTGCGCGAGCAGCTGCGGCGCATCGGCCACCTCGACGACAGCGTCGTGCGCCCCATCCGCGGCGCGGAGCACCCATGGGCGTATCGCAACCACGTGCGCTTCTCCACGGGCAAGCTCTATGGCGATGTTGGCTTCATGGCCCGAGGCGGGCGGCCGCTGCTCAAGATCGACCACTGCCCCATCTCCGACCCATGGGTGAATGAGCTGCTTCCGCGTCTCCAGGGCCGGGGGAGCGGGCTGCATCAAATCCAGGTGCGCCGGGGGGCAACCACGGGAAGCTTCCTCGTGTACCCCGCGATTCCCGGGATGGAGGCGGAGACGGGCCAGAAGGCGTACCTCGAGGAGCTCGGGGGTGCGAAGTTCCAGGTGAGCGCGTCCGCGTTCTTCCAGGTGAACCACGCCCAGGCCGAGGAGATGGCCCGCCTCGTCGGCGAGGCCCTGCCGGAGCGGGGCGAACTCCTGGTGGACGCCTTCGCCGGGGTGGGCACCTTCGCCGTGCTGTTCGCCGACAGGTTCCGGCGGGTGCTCGCCATCGAGGAGTCGCACGCGGCCGCGAAAGACGCCCACGAAAACGTCATCCATGCACCGAACGTCCAGGTGAAGGCGGGCAAGGTCGAGGACATCCTCCCACTGCTCGATACGTCCCCGGACGCGATCCTGCTGGACCCGCCGCGCCCTGGCTGCTACCCGACCGTGCTCGAAGCCATCATTCGCTTCCGGCCGTCGGTAGTGGTGTACGTGTCGTGCAACCCCGCGACGATTGCGCGCGACCTGCGCGTGCTCGTGGACGGCGGCTACCGGGTCGACCATGTGACGCCACTCGACATGTTCCCCCAGACGGGGCACATCGAATGCGTCACCCGGCTTTCGCTGGCCGACCCCTCGCCGGCGTGACGCGCGTCGTGCTCGCATCGGCCTCGCCCCGGCGTCGCGAGCTGTTGCGGGCGCTCCTCCCGGCGTTCGACGTGGCCTCCTCGGATGCGCCGGAACCGTTCGAAAGCAGCCCCATCCAGGACGCCGAGCGGCTCGCGCTGGCAAAAGCCCGCGCCCTGGCCGACGCTTTTCCGGGCGCGATGCTCATCGGAGCCGACACGATCGTCTTCGATGGGGCCACGGCCTATGCCAAGCCAGAGGACGCCGCCGATGCCGTCCGCATGCTGCGCGAGTTGCGCGGGCGAGAGCACGGCGTCGTGACGGGGGTCGCCCTTGCATATGACAGCGGCGCCGTGGCCGGGCATTGCGTGAGCCGCGTGATCATGGCGGCCCTTCCCGATAGCGTCATCGCCGCCTATGTGGCCAGTGGCCGGCCGCTCGACAAGGCGGGCGCCTACGCAATCCAGGATGAGGACGTGCCCACCGTCGCGCGGCTGGAGGGCTGCTACTGCAACGTGATGGGGCTGCCGCTCTGGACGCTGCGACGCATGCTGGTCGCGGCCGAAGTGCCGGCCGCCGACCCGGGCGAGACCTACGCGCGCTGCGCCTCCTGCCCCGGCCGCCACGGCGCCTGACCGCACACACCCGGCGCTTCGACCGCTAGAATGCCGCCACGAACGGAGGGAGTGTCGTGGCTACATCGACCGCGACGGCGTGAAGATCCACTACGAGGTGGCCGGGGAATGGCCTGGCCGTGGTGTTGAGCCATGGCTACAGCGCGGCCGGCGCTGTGGCGGCCGCAGGTGCCGGCTGAGCGAGCGCTACCGCGTCATCACCTGGGACATGCGCGGCCACGGGGAGAGCGACAGCCCCGACGACCCGGCGCTGTACTCCGAAGCGCACTCCTGCGCCGATATCGCCGCGATCCTGGGCGAGCTGGGCATCGCGAAGGCGGTCATCGGCGGGCTGTCGCTCGGCGGGTATACGTCCTTCGCCTTTAACGTCCGCTACCCACGGTGATGGTGCAGGCGCTGATGCTGTTCGACACCGGGCCGGGATACCTGGCCGAAGGCCCGCGACGGCTGGAACGAGACCGCCGAACGCCGGGCGGTGAACTTCGAGACGAAGGGGCTGGACGCGCTCGGTGGGAGCGCCGAGGTCCGCGTGAGCACGCACCGTTCCGCGCAGGGCCTGGCCAACGCGGCGCGGGGCATGCTCGCCCAGTTCGACTCACGGGTCATCGAATCGCTCGAGACCATCTCCGTGCCCACGCTTGTGCTGGTCGGGGACCGTGACGAGCCGTTCCTTGGTGCAACGGACTACATGGCGAACAAGATCCCGAACGCGACGAAGGCTGTCGTCGCCGACGCGGGCCACGCCTCGAGCCTTGGACCAGCCGGAAACTTTCAACCGCGTGGTCCTGGAATTATGGACGGACTCGCGCTCGGGGGATGATGCGCGCCACTATCACGCTGCGCACCGGCGCGCGCGAAGAGCTCATCGATGTCACCGAGCGGGTTCGCGCGGCGCTGCGCATGGCCAACGCGGTCGATGGTGTGGTGACGCTCTTCGTGCCGCACACCACGGCCGCCGTCACGGTGAACGAGAACGCGGACCCGGCGGTGCAGCGGGACATGCTCGGCTGGCTCGCGCGGCTGGTACCGCGGGAGGCGCCCTTCGCACACCCGGAGGGCAACAGCGACGACACATCAAGGCGGCCTGGTCGGGCCATCCGTGCAGGTGCCATTCGCCGGCAGGCGGGCCTCGCCCAGGCCGGTGGCAGGGCATCTACTTCTGCGAATTCGACGGCCCGCGCGAACGCCAGGTGGAGGTCGTCGCGCGGGTGAGTGCGGCGGGCGCTGCCCCGCAGTCGCGCGGCAGGCCCGGCGCCGCCGTACACTCGATCCATGACCGAAGAAGCCTCCACGCGCGTCGAGCACGACACCATCGGCGAGTACGCCGTCCCCGCCAACGCCTACTACGGCATCGACACGGCCCGCGCGGCCGCGAACTTCCCAATCAGCGGGCTGCGGCTGCCGCGGCCATTCCTGCGCGCGCTGGGCAACATCAAACGCGCGGCGGCGCTCGCCAACCGCGACCTGGGGCTCCTCCCCGCCGAACACGCCGGCGCCATCGTCACGGCCGCGGGCGAAGTCATGGCCGGGGACTGGGATGCCGAGTTCGTGGTCGACGTCTTCCAGACGGGGTCCGGCACTTCGACCAACATGAACGCGAACGAGGTGATCGCGAACCGTGCGAACGAGCTGCTCAGGTGCGGCCCGAAGAGCGTCTACACGCCCATCCGTGGACGACCACGTGAACAAGGGCCAGTCGTCAAACGACGTCATTCCCACCGCGCTTCACCTCGCCGCGATGGTGGAAACGCAGCGCCGCCTCTTGCCCGCGCTGTACAAGCTCGAGGCCTCGTTGCAGGCGAAGGCGACGCAGTTCGACGGGGTGGTGAAGACGGGCCGCACGCACCTCATGGATGCGACGCCTATCCGGCTCGGGCAGGAGTTCCGGGGATACGCCGGGCAGGCCGAACGTGCGCGCCGGCGGGTCACACGTCGCGGGCGAGGCGCTTCGCGGGTGCGCGGTGGGACCGCCGTGGGCACCGGCGTGAACACGCATCGGGGAGTTCGCCGCCCGCGCCATCGCCTACCTGAACGAAGGCGAACGGCTGCAGCTTCGCGAGACGAACAACCACTTCCAGGCACAGGCCACCATGGACGCCGTCGTCGAGGCGAGCGGCGAGCTGCGCACCGTGGTTTCGCTGCTGAAGATTGCGAACGACATCCGGCTCATGGGGAGCAGGCCGCGGGCGGGGCTGTACGAACTCGCGCTTCCCGCCCTGCAGCCCGGCGGCTCCATCATGCCGGGAAGGTGAAAACCCGGTAATCCCCGAGGCCGTCGTGCAGGTCGCCGCGCAGGTGGTGGGAAACGACGCCACCATCGCGATGTGCGGCCAATGGGGCTTCTTCGAACTGAACACGATGTGGCCGGTCGCCGCGCCACAACCTGCTGCAATCCATTGCGCTGCTCACGAGTGCGGCAAGCGTGCTCGCCGAGAAGTGCGTGGACGGGCTGGAGGCGACGGAGAACGGCCCCCGCATGGTCGAGAGGGCCTCAGCATCGGGACACCGCTCCGGCGGACCGGGTTTGTGCCCGTGCCTCCAGGTTCCGACGGGAGCACAAGGTGGAACAGCCCTCCCGCACGCATCCGGTCGACAAGGTCCCGGGGGAGCGCCCCCGCGGCCGCGGCCTCGGTGGCGCGCTCACGGATCTCCGGCGCGAGCGCACGGGCGCTCTCCATGGGACGCGAAACTTGGGCGGACAGGGTCATGGCAACCTCCCGCCGCAGTATAGACATGCACAATCGCCAAAACGATGGGCAATATCACACGTTCACGGTCGCAGGCGGCGCCGGGCGGCTCAATCGAGCGCGTTGCGCAGCCGCGTCCCCGAGAATTCCAGCGTCGAGCCGATGACTTCGGCCCAGAGCCCCTTGAGCCGCGGCTGCACGCGCAGGTCGACGCCTTCGTCGCGGATGCGGTCCGGGAGCCCCGTGAGCGGCTCCACCGAAAGCGGCTCCACCGCCTGGGGGCTGACGTAGTGCCCGGCGGTGGCGTCGTTGAGCACGAAGCTCGCGGGTGGGAGCAGGTAGCGGTAGACGGTGGCCGCGAGCAGGCGCTCCCACCACGCCTCCTCGACCACCATCACGAAACGCGCCCCTTCGACGATGCCGAAGCGCTCGCGGTCGGCGTCCGTGGTTCGTTCGTTCGCCCAGAAGCAGGCGCGAGGACATTCGCGCGGGACGTAGTACATGGGGGCGTGCCAGGCATCGATGGCCCACACGAGGGCATCGACCTCGGGCCGGGCCAGGGGCGAACGCGGAACGAACCGGGCAATGCCCGGTTCGTCGCTGAAGTGGTAGAGCGGCCCGGCGGCCACGGTGCTACCGGCTGGCCCAGTAATCCGAGACCCGCCGCAGGGCGTTCGCGGCACGCTCGAAGCTCTGGAAGACGGGGATGTCCCGCTCGTGGAACTTGTGCATGATGCTGCCGATGTACTCCATCTCGTGCGCGGGATGGAGGATGGCCACGAACGGCTTCTCGGAGGCGTTCATGTGCGCCTTGATGATGTCGAGCGTGGTATCGAGCACGGCCGGGTTCGCCTTCCACTGGCGGGCGGCGAACATCGCGCTCAACTCCATCGCCATGCCGTCGATGTTCGGGTCGGCCTCGATGATGCTGAGGATCTTGTCGAGCGTCTCGGTCTTGCCCTGCACCGTGCCGGCCATGTCGAGCGGGTTCTTGAAGCTGCCGCCGATGATGTTGAAGAACTCGCCAAGCGTGGCGTAGGTGCTGTCGGTGAAGGAAGGCACCTCCCAACCGGCGCGCGCGAACGCGTCCGTGATGGAAACCGACTGGCCGCCCGTCTGCGCGAGGAGGGCCATGCGGTTGCCGCGCGGCTTCTTCGCCGAAAGCAGCGCCTTCATCGTGTCGATGGTCTCGTCGAGGTTCTGGGTGGTGATGGCGCCGCACTGGCGCATCATCCCTTCCCAGATGGCCGACGGCGCCGCGAGCGACCCGGTGTGCGACATCGTCGCGCGGGACCCGGCCTCGGTGGCGCCGCCCTTCCAGACGATGACGGGCTTGCGCTTGCAGGCTTCGCGCAGGGTTTCGAAGAACTTCCGCCCGTTGCGGACGCCCTCGACGTACATGCCGATGACTTCGGTCTCATCGTCCTGCATGAGGTAATCGATGTAGTCCGAGACATCGAGCACGACGGCGTTGCCGATGCTGGCGCAGCGGCTGAGGCCGATGCCGTTCGCGCCCGCGACCAGGCTGAACATGATCCCGTGTGTGCCCGACTGCGAAAGGAAGCCGACGCGGCCGTCGTCCGTGACGGGGGCATCGGCGTTGAAGCGCACGCCCGCCTTCGGGAGGTAGAGCCCCATGCAGTTCGGGCCGACGAGGTTGAAGTTCGCTTCCTTGGCCATCTCGACGAGCTGGGCCTGGAGCTTGATGCCGAGCTCTTCGCCCGTCTCCGCGAAGCCGGAGGTGAAGAAGCCCGCGCCGCCGGCGCCGTTCGCGATGAGGTCCTTGAGCACGAACGGTGAAACCTGCCGCGGCACGGCCACGAGCGCGTAGTCGATCGGCTCGGGGATTTCGGACATGGAGGTGACGTTCTTGACGCCGAGGGCCTCGATGCCGGGGATCTGGGCCGGGTCGAGCTGGACGCTGTAGAGCGTGCCGCCCTTCTCCTTGAAGGGCATGTTGTTGCGGAGCCACATGTACGTGGGGCCCTTGTCCCCCACGACCGCGACCACCTTCGGGTTGAACATCCGGTCGAGCCTGTGCCCCGGTACGGACATGTCAGGCCTCCGCGACGACGATGCGCGCGTCGACGGCGATGGCGCCGTCCGGGTAGGCGAACACCGGGTTGAGGTCGAGCTCCTTCACTTCGGGGTGCTTCTCGACGAATGCGGCGACCTTGAGGATGGCCGTCTTCAGCGCGCCGATATCGGCGGGGGGCTGACCGCGCACGCCCGCGAGGATGGGGCGGCCCTTGATCTCGTCGATCATCTGCGTCGCGTCCTTGTCCTCGAGCGGGACGAGGCGGAAGGAGACGTCCTTCAGCACTTCGACCATGATGCCGCCGAGGCCAAACATCATGACCGGGCCGAACTGCGGGTCGGTGGTCATGCCGACGATGACTTCGGTGCCCTGCGGCGCCATATGCTGCACGGCGACGCCCGTGATACGCGCACCCGGGACGTGCTTGAGGCAGCTTTCGAGGATCGCGTCGTAGGCCGCGCCGACCTCGTCCTTGCTCTTGAGGTTCAGCTTCACGCCGCCGGCATCGCTCTTGTGGGCGATGTCGGGCGAAACGACCTTGAGGACCACCGGGTAGCCGGCCGCTTCGGCCTGCGCCTGGGCGTCGGCCCGGCTGGTGGCGAGCGTGGTGTTGGTGACGGGCACGCCCGCATCGCGAAGCAGCTGCTTCGCCTCGACTTCATTCAGCAGCGTGCGGCCTTCGGCCCGCGCCTGCGCCAGAACAGCCTCGAACGTCATGAAATCCTCGTTCCCTGGAAGCCGGGAGATACATCGCCGGGACACCGCCCGGACCGGTCCAACGCAGGATTCTACGGGAGACCGCCGATGGTGTCAGGTCGTGCGAGGCACGTTCGTTAGCACTGCACGAAAAACGTCGGCGACGCGGCCTCACCTAAGCCGCGCGAGCAGCTCCGCCGCGCTGACGGTGCCCGGGGCGACGCCCTCGCGCGCGTGCCGGTTCGCGGTCGCCCGCAGGAGTTCGTTCACAGGCGTGGGCACGCCGTGGAGGCGCCCAAGGAAGACCACCTCGCCGTTCAGGTAGTCGCTCTCGACCTCGACCTTGCCGCGCTGGATGCTCTGCCAGGTGGAGCCGCCGCCGCGCGTGGCCCCCTCAATGGGCCGCACGGTGATGATCGTGCCGCGGCGGCGAGCGTCCGCTTCGTCACCCACAAAGGGGATGCCCGCGGCATGGAAGCAGGCCATGGCCTCGGCCTTGGCGCGCGCCTGGAGGTCATCCACCGCGGCCGAGCGCTCCTCGCCGCAGATCGCCTGGACGGCATTGCCGAGGTTCAGCAGGAGCTTCTGGTGCTTCCAGGCCATCACGTCCGGCTCGGGACGGAGCTGAACGTGGCGGCGGCGAGGTCCGCGGAGATGGCTTCCGCCACGGCGTCCACGCCTGCTGGATAGCGTCCATGTCGAGGATGCCCGTCATCGGGGCCGAATTCGTCGCCTGCACTACCCCGGGCTCCGGGTGCGTGGCCGGCAGCATCACCGTCGTCGTGTATACGCGCGCGAAGCGGCGGAGGGCGGCACGCTCGTTTTCAACACCGTTCTGGGCGATGAGGAGCGCGCAATCCTGCTCACCGGCAGCCTCGAGGGCCGCGAGGGCGCCGGGCGTGTCCTGGGACTTCATCGCGAGCACGATCACGTCGTCGCGGCCGAGCGCGAGCTCACCCGGGCCGCTCATCGCCGGGATGGGAGGACATCGCGGCCGTCCGGCGATTCGAGCGTGAGACCGTTCGCGCGGATGGCCTCGAGGTGGCGCCCCGGGCGATGAGGACGACATCGCGCCCGGACTGGAACAGCCGCCCGCCGATGGCGCCGCCGACGGCGCCTGCCCCGTAGATGATGTACCGCATGCGAACCGCCGTGCGTGGAGTATCAGGCCCCGTTGCGCGTTCGCGCCCAGGCGTGATACCGGGCGAGTAAGCCTTGCTCGCGCGGGGCGTTCATTCCCGCCTTCAGGGCCCGTTGCGCCGCGAAGCGTACCACGAGAGCGTGTCGGCGATGGTCGGGCGAGCGGCCGGAATTCGAGCCCGGCGGCACGCGCGCGCTCGATGCTGAACCCGTGCAGGCCGGCCATCGCCGCGGGCGCTCCAGAGCCAGCTCGCCGCCACGGTCGAGCCCTCGCCGAGCAGGAACTCCTCATCGACCCAGGTGAGGCGGCGCCGTTCCGGCGACGATGTCCGCAGTCGCGAGGAATTCGCCAGCCGAGCGGCCGCGGGCCGGTGGCGTTGAAAGTGCCCCGGCGCCGCCTTCGAGCAGCCCGATGATCCATGCCGCGAGGTCGCGGACATCGATCACCTGCAGCGGGCCGCGCGGGCTGCCGGGGGCGAGCACTTCGCCCGCTTCCCTCACGCGCACGGGCCAATACGTGAACCGGTCCGAGGGGTCGTGCGGGCCGACGATGTACCCCGGGCGGATGATGAGCGCCCGCTCGCCGAAGACCGCCCGCACCTCGGCTTCGCAGGCGGCCTTCAGCGGCCCGTAGGTTTCGTTCGAAAGCGCGGTGCCCGGAGGCGGCACCGTCGCCAGCGGGCGTCGCTCGTGCTGCCCGGCCTCGGCGAACGACGCGTAGACGGAGAGAGTCGAGATGAAGCAGTAGGCAGCAGTGGACTGCTGGAGCGCGGCAGCCGAGGCGGCGACAACCTCGGGAGGTACCCCGGGGTGTCGATCACGGCGTCCCATCTCCGGCCGGCGAGCAGCGCGAGGTCGTGATCGCGGTCGCCGCGGATCTCCTCGACGCCGGGCGTGCCCTCGGGGGCACTCAGGCCGCGATTGAAGTGGGTAACGGAATGGCCGCGCTCTCGCGCGGCCTCCGTCAGGTGCAAACCAACGAATCGGCTCCCGCCGATGATGAGGATGCGCATCTTGCGCAATCCTACGCAGTCGGGCGGGCGGACGGCACGTGGCCGCCCGTGTCAGTTCCTTTACCGGCCCCGCAGGCGGGGGTCGAAGATGTCGCGCGTGGCGTCGCCCAGGAGGTTGAAGCCGAGCACGGTGAGGCTGATGGCGAGGCCCGGGAAGAGAGCCGCCCAGAGGTTGATGGGGAACGTCGTGCGCGCGACGTTAATGTCGTTGCCCCACGACGGGTTCGGGGGCGGGATGCCCAGGCCGAGGAAGCTCAGCGACGCCTCGGCGAGGATCGCCCCGCCGAGCAGTGTCGTCGCGACGACGACGCCCACGGGCAGGATGTTCGGGAGGATGTGCCGCAACAGGATGCGGCCGTCGGTGGAGCCGATCGAGCGTGCCGCCTCGATATAGAGGTTGTTGCGCTCGACCAGGGCGGCACTGCGCACGATGCGGGCGACGGAAGGCACGATGAGGACGGCGATCGCGATGATCACGTTCCGCATCGAGGGGCCGAGCACTCGCACGATCACGAGCAGGAAGAGGATCTGCGGGAACGCGATCATCGTATCGATGATGCGCTGCGAGACCACGTCCACCCAGCCGCCCTTATACCCGGCCCACGCGCCGATGAGCATGCCCATCGCCGTGCCCAGGGCGACTGCGAGGAAGCCCACCTGCAGGGAGATGCGCGCGCCGCTGACGACGCGGCTGTAGATGTCCTGCCCGAACTTGTCGGTGCCGAACCAGAACTGCGTCGTCGGGCCGCGGCCGGGGATGCCCGCGAACTGGTTGATCTCGTGGTGCCGAAGGACGGGGGCGAAGAGCCCCACGAGCACCAGCACCGCGATGAGGAAGAGGCCGAAGGCACCGAGCGGGTTCATGCGCATGGTGCGCACGAACCGCTTCAGCCGCGATGGGCCCTTGTAGACGTACTCGCCCCGGGGAAGGGGGGTGGTTCGCGCCGCCGATTCAGCCATCGCTGTTCCTCCTCCGGGACACGCCGGCCGGTGCCTTCAGGGCGTCATGCATAGCGAATCCTCGGGTCGAAGAGGCTGTAGAGCAGGTCTACGCCCAGGTTCAGAAGGACGGCGACGCCGGCCGTGTACATCACGAGCGTCTGCGCGACGTTGTAGTCCTTCTGGAGGATGGCCCCATATACGTAGGCGCCGAGGCCGCGCAGGTTGAAAATCGCCTCGACGATGACCGAACCGCCGAGCAGGCCGCCCATGAGGAGGCCGAGCACGGTGATCACCGGGATGAGCGAATTCTTGAGCGCGTGGCGCAGGATGACCGTCTGCGAGCTCAGGCCCTTGGCCCGGGCCGTTCGCACGTAGTCCGCGCGGAGCACTTCGAGCAGGGACGAGCGCGTGAGGCGCATGACCGAGGCGATGGGCCCGAGCGCGAGCACCAGCGACGGCGGCCCAAACTGCCGGAAGTTGTCCCACGGGTCGGTGAGGAGCGAGACCTGCCGGTTGAGCGGCGGGCCGTAGCCCCACTGCTGCGCCGGAATGAGCAACACGAGCGTCGCGATCCAGAACGCCGGCACCGAGAGCGCGATGATGGCGAAGAGGCGCACCACGTAGTCCGCGGGCGAGTTCCGCTTCGCGGCCGAGATGACCCCGGCCGGGATGCCAAGGACGATGGTCCAGAACATCGTCATCAGCATGAGCTGGAAGCTAACCGGGAACCGCTCGCGGAACTCGGTCGTGATATTGGTTTGCGTCAGCTGCGAACGGCCGAAGTCCAGGGTGATCATGCCCTTGATCCAGTTCAGGTACTGGATCGGCTTCGGGTCATCGAGCCCCATCTCCTTGTGAACCTGCGCGATCTTCTCGGGTGTCGCGTTGATGCCCTGCTGCAGGAGCGCCGGGTCGCCACCACCGACCCGGAGGAGCATGAACACGATGATGGAGATGAACCACAGGATCATCACGGCCATTGCCAGCCGCCGCACTATGTAGCGCGTCATGAACCCATCCCCTCACGCAAGTGGCGCGGGCGGGCGTGCTGCCCGGCCCGCGCCACCGATTTTCGTTACGACCCGGCCGGGCTCAGGACTTGGAAGTCCAGATGTCCTGCAGGAAGGCCGTCGTCAGGGCGCCCGTGGCGTACGGGTAGTTCTTGATCTCCGGCGCGTGCATGAGTTCGGTGTACACGCCGTAGAAGTTGAAGAAGCCGGTGTCCTTCTGAAGGATCATCTTCTGAAGGTCCTTGTACGCGTTCACGCGGGCGTTCTCATCCATCGTGCCGGCCGCCTTCTTGATGAGGGCGTCGGCTTCCGGATCGGTCCAGCCGGTGTCGTACTTGTTGTTGCCGGTGATGCCGCCGGTGGCCCACCACTGCACGGCGTTGTCCGGCGTCTGGTAGGCCTGGTTCAGCGAGAGGCTGGCGCTGAGCTGGGTGGCGAAGTAGCCCGCGACCCAGGTGCCGGCATCCAGCGGCTGCGGCTTGGCGGTCACGCCCGCCGCCTGCATCTGGCGCACGAAGATGTTGACGTAGTCTGCCATGTTGCTGCTCGTCGGGTGCGAGAAGGTAAACTCCTTGACCCCAGCGGCTTCGAACAGCTTCTTGGCCTCGGCGACGTTGAACGGCTGGGCGGTCTTCAGTTCGTCCTTGGTGAGGGCGTACTTGCCGAACGCGTAGCTGAGCGGGCCGATGGGCTCGCCGGCGCCGTGGCCGATGATCTGGATGTACTCATCGCGGTTGGTGGCCATGTTCACGGCCTTCCGCACGCGCGCGTCCTTCCAGGGGTCCTGCTTCACGTTCATCCAGAACGAGTTGAAGCCGATCGCCTTCTCGTGCTTGTACACGAGGTTCTTGTTGGCGTTCGTCAGCTGCTTCGCTTCGTCCGGGTTCGTCGCCAGGTAGTAGTCGGTCTGGCCCGAGCTGAAGGCGGTGAGCCAGGTCGCCTGGTCGGCGAAGGCGCGAATGATGTACTTGTCGAGGTACGGCTTGCCCGACCGGTAGTAGGTCGGATTGCGCTCCATCGTCGCGGCCGCGCCTTCCTTGATTTCGACGGCCTTGAAGGGGCCGCCGCCGACGGGCTTGGTCTTCAGGTCCGCGCTGGCGAGGAGTTCCTTCGGCACGATCGCGCCGATGAGGTTGTTGCCGACCTGCGACTCGGTCCACGCATAGGGGGCCTTCGTGATGATGCGGAAGGTCTTCGCGTCGGGAGCATCGATCTTGTCGACCCAGTTGTTCGTGAAGGCGGAGCCGTTCGAACCCGCCTTCGGGTCGGAGATGCGCTTCCAGCTCTCGAGCACGTCGCTCGAGTCGATCACGCGCTCCGGGATGCCCTGCGCGTTCGCCGGGATCTTCACGTCCGTGCGGAGGTTGAAGACGTAGGTGACCTTGTCGTCCTGGAGCTTGTGGCTCTCGGCGAGGTCGTAGATGATGCCGCGCTCGGGCGCGAACGACGGGTACGTGCGGAAGAGGTAGTTGTAGACGACGGGCACCACGCCCGCGCCGCCGTAGACCGAGTTGTGCGGGTCCGCGCCGGCGAAGGGGCCGGTGAAGGCCGCGGTGTACGTCCCACCCTTCTTCGGGGTTTCGGAAGGAGCGGCCGTTGCCGAAGAGCCGCCGGTGGGCGTCGTCCCGCCGCCCGAGGCAGTCGTCGGCTTGGCCTCGCCGCCGTCGTCGTCATCTCCGCAGCCGACCAGCCCGAGGGCGGTCGCGCCCACGCCGAACGCTGCCGCGCTGCCCATGACACGGCGGCGCGAGAAGCGGCGACGGAGCCAGTAGTTATCCTGTTCCACCATCTTGAGATTTCCCCCCTTGATTCCAGCGATAGACCACACCGTGGGTACGAAGTGGCCCCGGCGCTGGCCGCGGAAGTATTGACCCTGCTCTCCCCTTAGTCAATCGCATCGAATCGAGGCATTGCCGCCGCCTATAGCAGTGCGCCACATCACACAACGGGACAAAGCCGAGGCTTGCAGGGCTCGGCGCATCAGGTGGCGAAGGCGGCCTCGTAGTCCCTGTGCTGAATCCAGAACGGCCCGGGGGACGCTCGCCGGAGCGTCCGCAACCGGAACAGCTCCTGCCGTTGCACCAGCCACGGGACGATGCCCCCGCCCCCGGCTTCGAGCACGGCGAGGGCAACTTCACGCGCTATTTTCGCGCGAGAATCCGATTCAAATTCGGTCAGCATTACGTCAAGACGTGGCCGCAGGCCGGGCAGCGCGGGGCCGTAGTTCGCCACCAGGGCGCGCGACGGGTCCGGATCGTCATAGGGCGGTCCCCAGCCGAACCAGAGCGCCGCCCGCCCGCCGCCATACTCGCCGGAGGCTGCACGCTCGCCGATCGTGGTGTAGGGCTCGACGGCGGCGACGAAGCGGTTCCCGAGTACGGCGGCCAGGCGGCCCGTGAGCACCGCGCTCGCGCCGTACACAGGGTCAAACACGCTCGGGATGTCGATGCGAATGGTGCCGAGCGCGGCGCCGCCGGCCGCATCCCACCGGCGGCGCGCGTCCCGGGCATCGGCCTCGGGGTCGCCGTAGCCGGGGAAGCGGGCGAGATCCGCGGCCGCGAGCGCGAACGGACGGCCGAACACGGGGTCGATCGGCGCCCCCGGCGCGGCCCGGCCGCCGAAGAGCTCGGCCGCCAGCCACGTCCGGTTCAGCGCCCCCGCGAACGCGCGCAGCAGCTCGGGGTTGTTCCACGGAGGCGAGCCGGTCGAGACGGTGGTGATGACCGGCGATTCCTCGAAGCGCGCGAACTCGGCGAACTCGGGGCGCGAACGGAGCGCGGCCGCATCGCGGCGGTCACGGAGGAGGGCCTCGTCGCTGGCTCCGCCGAGGAGGAGGGCGCGCGAACCGGCGGCCGGCACCAGCTCGAGACCATCGAGTTGCGGCGGGCGGTGGCCTTCCATGTGCGCCGCGAACGCGGCCGTCGTGCGCTCGTTCGCCCCGATGTAAAGGAAAGGGCCGCTGCCCACCACGTCGGCGGCGCGTTGCAGGTGCCAGCTCTTCGCGAACGCCTCCACGGCCTCGGGCGCCTGCACGAACGCCAGCCGCGCGGCGAGGGTGTGCAACAGGAACGGGTCGGGGCCGTCCGTGGTCACCCGCACGGTGCGCTCATCGACGGCGGCGACCGCGCGCACGCGCAGCATGTCGTCCTGCCGCTGCGCCGCCGGCAACCGTGCCGCCCGCGCGAGTTCCATCGCTCGCCGCAGATGCGCGACCACGTCGTTCGCCGTCACCGGGCGGCCATCGAGCGGCGCCCGGGGTTGCCAGCGCGCCCGTGGGTCGAGGTGGAAGGTCCAGGTCTCCGGGTCGGGTTGCTCCCAGCGCGTGGCGAGGTCGCCGCCGATGCGCAGGGGGTCGTACTCCGCCCATTCGACGATGCGGGAATGCGTGCGGCCGAGGATCTCGGCGAGGGCCGGTTCGCCGCTTCGCTGGGCATCGAAGGTGTCGAAGGCGAGCGTCGCGGGCGCCACCACGCGTGCCGTTCCGCCGGAACGCCGGGGCGTTGGCGATGGTGCGGCCGTCGCGCCGGCAGCCGGTGCCGTTGGCTCGCTGGTTTCGTCCGCGAGTTCCGGCGCCGGCGTGCGCGTCCCGCTCGCGCCTCCGCCACAGGACGCCAGCAACGCGGCACTGGCGCCGCCAGCCAGGAATGCCCTTCGCGAGAGAGCGCGGCTCACCGGCGAGGGCTCAGGGGCCATGGCCGTGGGCGGGCATCAGGCTGGCGTCCGGGCTCAGGCAGCAGCCGATCGCCTCGTGGAGTTCGCGCGTTTCGGGCTGCAAGGTCACGTGGCCGATGCCCCAGCGCTCGCGAAAGAGCGTCGCCAGGTCGGTGAGGATGTGCTCGGTGCAGTGCACATCGGCGACTTCGACGTGCGCGCTGAGCGCCGGGAAGCGGGGAGCGATCGCCCATACGTGGACATCGTGCAGCGCGATGACGCCGGTGACACTCCGGGAAGCCGCTACGATTTCGGCCGGGTCGATGCCCGGGGGTGCGCTTTCGAGCAGGATATCGGCCGCCTGCCGGAGGAGGACGAAGGCGCGCGGCACGATGAACGCGACGATGAGCAGGCCCGCGACGGTGTCAGTACCCTGCCATCCGCCAAGCGCGATGAACCCGGCCGAGGCCACGACCGCGACGGATGTCAGCGCGTCAGCACCGGCTTCAAGCGTCGCGGCGCGGGCGTTGAGGTTGTCGTGGCTGTGCGCGCGAAGCAGGCCGACGACCAGCAGGTTCACCGCGAGCCCGGCGACACCGACCACCAGGACGGGCACCGGCTCCACGGTGTGGGCGTCGCCGAAACGGCCGACGGATTCGAAGACGATGTAGGCTGCGATGCCGAGCAGCAGCGTCACGTGCACGGGCACGGCCAGCACTTCGAAACGGGCGTAGCCGTAGGTGCGACGTGGATCGGCGGGGCGCCGCCCGGCCGTCGCGGCCGCGAGCGCGAGAACCAGGCCCGCGGAATCGGCCAGCGCGTGACCGGCATCCGAAAGGAGGGCCAGCGACCCCGCCCACCACGCCGTCGCCGCTTCGAGGACGACAAAGACGCCCGTCAGCGCGAGGCCGATTAGCAGGCGGCGTTCCAGCCCGCCGGCGTGCGCGCGTTCGTGGTCGTGACCGTGTTCGTCGGGATTCGCCACAGAGTTCCAGCGTATCAATGCCCGCGCGGCGGCGCTGAGCCCCGGTCTCACGTCCCCGAAACGCGCTTTGCGATACGATTCCCGATGGTTCGTCCCCCTCGGACAACGCAGGAGCACACACCCTGCCAGGCGAAGTCGCGGGCATCCTTGGCCCGCTCTCCGAGACGATAGACAGCCACCGGCCCGTGCAGGGGAAACCGGTGCGCATCGGCATGCCCGAACAGGCCCGCGCGCCCGTCGCGGCGGCGCTCGCGGCGCGGCATCCCGGGCCCACGCTGCTCCTTGTCGCGAACCCGGCGCGGGCCGGCGCGATGACCGAGGAACTCGCCCTCTTCCTCGCCGGTATCCCGCTTGCGCGGCTGCCCGAGCGCGAACGGCTGCCGTACGAATTTGTGCGGGATGACCCCCTGCTCGCGGTCGAACGGGCGCGGGCGCTGTCGCTCCTGCGGGGCGAAGGCGCCGCGCTCGTGGTGGCGAGCTGGGCGAGTGTCGCGGAGCACACGGCGGGGCCGGAGGTGGAGGCGGCGGGGCTCGATGTGCGAGCGGGCGAATCGCATCCCCCGGGCGCGCTCATGGCGGCCCTCGAGGCGAGCGGCTACCTGGTCACGCACCTGGCCGATCGCCCGGGCACTGCCACCCGCCGCGGCGGCATCATCGACGTCTTCCCTGCGGGCGACGACCAGTCCTATCGCATCGAATTCTTTGGGGACGAGGTCGAGAGCATCCGTGTGCTGGACATCGCCACCCAGCGCAGCGTGCGCCGGATGCCCGGGGTGCACATCCCGCCGGCGTCTACCGGCACCCACGAGGCGCGCGCCGCCGCCGGACGCCTGCTCGCGAACCTCGATGCGACCGGCGATGGCGCCGAGCTCGTGATGGAGCAGCTCGAAATCCTCGCCGGCGGCGGGCGCAGCGACTACGAGGGCTTCTTCGAGCCGCTGCTTTACCAGGGCGATGCGCTCCACCACCTCGCTCCGGGCGCCCAACTGCTGATCGAAGACCAGGAAGAGGGCGAGAGCGCGCTGGCCACGCTCGTCGAGCACCAGGGGCGCACGCGGATCGAGCTCGAACGGCGAGGCGCCATCCCCGAGGGGCTGCCTGCCGTCAGCAACGGTGTCGAGCGCGTCGCCGCGGTCATCGGCGAGGCACCGCTCGTGGTGCACATCCAGCGCTTCGGTGTCGATGAGCTGGGCGCGAAACGGCTGCCCATCTCCGCGACACCGAGCTTCGCGGGCCGGTTGCGGGCGCTCGTGCAGCAGGCCGATGCCTGGGCGAAGCAGGGCAGGGCCGTCGTGGTCGCTTCGCAACAGGCACTGCGGCTGGTCGAACTCGCGGACGCCGACGGCCTGCGGGGCGACCTCAAGCGCACGCTCGATGGCCCCCCGCGCGAGGGCACGGCCACCTTCGTGCCCGTGGCCGTGGGCGGCGGCTTCACGCTCGATGAGCGCCTCGTCTTCGTCACCGACGCGGAGATTTTCGGGTTCCGCAAGCGCCGCAAGCCCACGCGCAGCCGCCGGGGTGTCCGCCCCGACATCGTCTCGACGCTGGAAATCGGCGACTACCTGGTCCACGCCGACCACGGCATCGCGCGCTACGGCGGGCTCATGCGGCGCACCGTCGATGGCGTCGAACGCGAATACCTGGAACTCCAATACGCCGAGCAGGATCGCATCTACGTCCCCGCCGACCAGCTTGAGTCGGTGACCCGGTACGTCGGGCCGGCCGACCACCCGCCTTCGCTCACGCGGCTGGGTTCGCAGGACTGGGCACGGGCGAAGCGGCGGGTGAAGGCCGCGGTCCTGGAGATGGCCCAGGAGCTGCTCGACCTCTATGCGCGCCGCGAGATGGCCCGCGGGCACGCGTTCGGCCCCGACAACGCCTGGCAGATGGAGATGGAGGCCGCCTTTCCCTACGTCGAGACGCAGGACCAGATGGAGGCGATCGCCGAAGTGAAGGCCGACATGGAACGCCCGCGGCCCATGGACCGGCTCATCTGCGGCGATGTGGGATATGGGAAGACGGAGGTCGCCATCCGCGCCGCGTTCAAGGCCGTGGCCGATGGCAAGCAGGTGGCGGTGCTCGTGCCCACGACGGTGCTGGCGGAGCAGCATGGCAGCACCTTCCGGGAGCGCACGGCCGGCTTCCCCGTGCGGGTGGAGGTGCTCTCGCGATTTCGCAGCGAAGCCGAGCAGCGCAACATCGTCAAGGCCGCGAACGCCGGCGAGGTCGACATCCTCGTCGGCACGCACCGCGTGATCAGCAGTGATGTGAACTTCAAGGACCTGGGACTGGTCGTGATCGACGAGGAGCAGCGCTTCGGTGTGGGCCACAAGGAGCGGCTGAAGCAGATGCGCGCCGAAGTCGACATGCTGACGCTGAGCGCGACGCCCATCCCGCGCACGCTGCAGATGTCGCTCGCGGGCATCCGGGACATGAGCACGATTATGTCGCCGCCGGAGGAGCGCCTCCCCGTCCGTACCTACGTCCTCCAGTGGGACGACGAGGTGCTGCGCGAGGCGATCGACCGCGAACTGCAGCGCGGTGGGCAGGTGTACTTCGTGCACAACCGCGTGAACAACATCGAACGCGTGGTTTCGAAGCTGCGCGACCTCGTGCCGGAGGCGAGCATCACCGTCGGGCACGGCCAGATGCCGGAGGAGCAACTCGAGCGGGTGATGATGGAGTTCGGCGCGGGCGAACACGACATCCTCGTCTGCACCACGATCATCGAGAGCGGCCTCGATATCCCGAACGCGAACACGATCATCATCAATAACGCCGACCGCTTCGGGCTGGCGCAGCTGTATCAGCTCCGCGGGCGGGTGGGGCGCGCCGCCAACCGTGCCTACGCCTACCTCGTGTACGAACGCGACCGGCAGATGAACGAGCACGCGCAGAAGCGCCTGGAGGCCATCTTCGAGGCGACGGAACTCGGCGCGGGCTTCCAGATCGCGCTGCGCGACCTCGAGATCCGCGGCGCCGGGAACGTGCTCGGCACCGAGCAGAGCGGGCACATCGCCAGCGTCGGGTTCGACATGTATTCGAAGCTGCTGGCCGAGGCCGTCGCCGCCCTCAAGGCCGCGCGGCCGGGTGCCGAACCGGGCCCGGAGCCGCTCGCCCCGCCGCCTTCGGTCGATATCCCGCTCAGCGCGCACATCCCCGAGGCGTTCGTCGAGGACATTCACGCGCGGCTCGCACTCTACCAGCGAATCGCGCAGATCGAATCGGCGGACGGGGTTGCCGCGATGCAGGCCGAGCTGAAGGACCGCTTCGGAGAGGTTCCGCCCTCGGTGGAGAACCTGCTCTACGTATCCCTCGTGAAGTCGGTGGCGCGCCGGGGCGGCGTCGAGAGCATCAAGACGGACGAGCAGATGTTCCATATCCGCGTGCGCGGCGGCCTTACCGAGCGCATGCGCGAGGCGATCGGCGCGCTCAACAGCAAGGCCCTCATGGCCGGCCCCAACCAGGTGCGCATCGACCGCGTGCAGGTGGCCGGCAACTGGCAGACGGTGCTCGTTCGGGTGCTGCGCGCGCTCATGGAGGCGAAGCGCCCGGCCATGGCGCGCGCCGCGGGCTGAAGTTCGCGCACGTCCAGGGCGATAGGGCGCGCCGCGGCGGGACCATCGCCGCGTACACTCTCGGGCCGGAGGGATCGCATGCCGGTTGTCGTCGAACGCAGTTTCACCATCGAACGCGGGAGTTTGCGCGAGTTCGAGCGCCTCTCGCGGGAGCACATCTGGCCGTACATGGAGGCCCGCGGCTGCCGCATCCTCGGGCTGTTCACGAACGTGCACGGCGGGCCGAGCAACGAGGTCACACTGCTCACGGCCTACGAATCGCTCGCGCACTGGGAGGAGACGCGGCTCGAGGGCCCCGTTCCCGCGGGCAGTCCGCCCGAGCTGGAAACGCTGCGAAAGGCGGCGCACGAGGCAAACCAGGCCCGCACGAAACTCACCCTTGTCTCCCAGACACGCGTGCTCGGACTCATCACGAAGGCCGTCGACCTCGGCGTGCGCCGGGGCTGAAAGCGAAACGCCCGGCTCTCGTGACGAGGCCGGGCGCTCCATTGGGGGGCCGGGGAAGGGGGGTCAGGCGCCGCCGGAGATGGGAGCGCGCCGCTTGGTGATGTCCATGCATGCCTCGCACGCGGACTCGGGGATGAGGCCGATGCGCATCAGGATGGCGAAGATCTTGCAGCCGAGGCAGAAGCCGATGAACGACTCCAGCGACGCGGCGAAGAGGATGCCGCCGACAAGCACCCACGCGCCCAGTTCGTAGCCGAAGCCGAACGCGAGCACGACTGCAGCGACGGACAGGGTCGCGCCGATGCCCTGGGCGAAGCGCTTCGGCGGGCCGGCGACCGGGCGTTCGGCGATGCCGCTGAGCGGGACGATGACGCGGGTCACGAGCAGCGCGAGCGGGCTCAGCTTCGGGCCCGTGAGCACACGCGCCAGGAATCCGAACGCGAGCGGCAGCAGGAGCCACGTCTGCTGCGTAACGAGCGTGAGCGCACAGAGTCCGACCACGCCGCCGGCCACCATCCGGGCGGCGATTTCATTGGCGGGGTCGGGGAAGCGGAACAGTTCGCGCATGGGGCCGTTCGTCCTATTGCTGACTCAGTTGCTCAACAATATCGACAACGCGGCCGCCGTGCAACCCCGGGGAGGTAAGGAAAGCAAGTTCGACGGCAAACGGCGAGCGGACGACGGCCGCGTTGTTGCGCGTAAAACGGCCAATTCCGCGAATCCGGCGGCGGGGCGGCCAAAGCCCTTGAACCTTGATCGCGCACCCCGTAGGTTGTGACAGATTCGGATGACTGTATTCAGGAAGAGCCGAGGACGAATCATCTTCCTCGCTGGCGTTGCGCTGGCGTGCTACTTCATCTACAGCGCCGTCTCCGGAGCGGTCCAGAATCACCGGCTCGACCAGGACCGGCGCGACGCCGAACAGCAAGTGCGCGACCTCCAGGACAAGAAGGCCTACCTCCAGGCCGTGAAGGACTACGTCTCCAGCGACGCATACGTCGAGCAGGAGGCGCGCCGTCAGCTGGGCTACACGAAGGACGGCGAGATCGCCTTCGCCATCGTGAGCCCGCCCGCTCCCGCCGCCACGGCCGCCGCCGGGGACTGGTGGCAGCGCCTCTTCCCGCGCTAACCGCATGACACCGCTCGCCACGCGCGTTTCCCGCTTCGCGGACGAGGAGCGCATGTTCCGCCGCACGAAACGCGTGCTCGCGGCCGTCTCCGGCGGGCCCGATTCGGTCGCGCTGCTGCTGGTCCTGCTCGAGCTGCGCGAGCGGTTCGGACTGACCGTGCAGGCCTGCCATTTCGACCACCAGCTGCGGCCGGATTCGCGCGAGGATCTCGAATTCGTGCGCGAGCTCTGCGCCACGCTGGGGGTGCCGTGCTTCTCCGGCGAAGGCGACGTCCGCGGTGTCGCGCGGCAGCAGCGGCGTTCGATCGAGGACGTCGCGCGGATGATGCGCTACCAGTTCCTCGCCTTCGTGGCGGGCGAAAAGCAGGCCGATTGCGTCGCCACAGGCCACACGGCCGGCGACCAGGCCGAGACCGTGCTCATGCGCATCCTTCGGGGGACCGGGGTGCGCGGTATCCGCGGCATGCTCCCCGTGAGCGACCTCCCGGGCAGTGCGATGCGGCTCGTGCGGCCCCTACTCGTGGCATCGCGCGAGGAGACGCTGGCGATGTGCGAGGCCGCCGGTGTCGAGCCGCGCATCGACCCCACCAATGCCGAATACTCCGCCACCCGCAACCGCGTGCGCGAGGTGATCCTGCCGGCGCTGCGGGCCGAGAACCCGTCGATAGACGCCGCCCTGCGCGGGCTCGCGGCGAGCGCGCGCGAGGTCTTCGGCGATGTCGAGCGCGCGGCCAACGGCGCCAGCCCGGTCGAACGCGGACCGATGGGCGCCATCTATGCCACCGGCACGCTGCGGGCGCTCCCGGCCGAGGCGCTCACGCTTGTCATCGAACGGGAGGCGGCGTTTTCGAAGCTTGAAGCAGAGGTGAACCGCACGCGCATCGGGAACGCCCGCCGCGTGCTCGCGACCGGGCACGGGCAGGTGGCGTTCGGGCAGGCCCTGGTCGAGGCGTCGTGCGGGTGGGTCCGCATCGGGCCGGCGGTCGAGCCGGGACCGTTCGAGGCGAAGGTGCTCAATGTGCCCGGCGCGACCCTGGCCGGGCCGTGGCGGGTCGAGGTGTCCACGAGCGAGTTCGAGGCGCGACCCGGGGCTTCACTCGCGACGATCGATGCGAACCGCGTGCGCGGCGTGTTGCGCGTGCGGCCGCTCGCCGCGGGCGACCGCATGGCCTACCACGGCATCGAACGCAAGGTGGCCGACGTGCTCGCGCAGGCGAAGGTGCCGCGCTGGGAGCGTGCGGGCGCCGTCGCGATCACAGACAGCGCCGGCGTGCATGCCGTGATCACACCCCACCGGGCCTTCGAAGCCGCGCACTCACCGGAGCCCGAGCCCTACTTCGTCCGCATCACGGCCACGCCCGCGCGCTAAGGCGCCGACGAGCGGATGCGCGTGGGCGTGATCTCGATGAGCACCCAGGAGCTTTCGCCGGCGCGTGCCCACTGCTTGAGCGTCTCGGCCGCCTTCGGTTCGCCGTAGTATCGCGGAGCGAGACGGGTCGCGAGTTCGAACCCGCCCTGATCCAGGATGGCGGCGGTGCCTTCGATCGTGACCCATGCCTCGGGCACGCCGACCGCTTCCTCGACGGTGAGGGCGACGCGGTTGTCGCGGCGGATGTTGCGCACCTTCTGGACGTTTCGCGACGAGAACACGCGCGCCGTGGCGCCGTCCCATTCGAACCAGACCGGCACGGCCGTGGGTGCGCCCTCGGCGGTGAGGGTCGCGAGCTTGGCGATGCGCACCTCCCGCAGGAAGGCGTCGCGCTGTCCAGGATTCATCGATGCCATTCGTCACCCCTTGTGTGCCGGCGAATACGGAGACGTTGCGAGCGCGATGCTAACGGAGGCGCCGGAACCACTGGTCGAGCACGCCGTGGAGCGCCGGCTTCGCGATCAGGAGGCCCGCGACGTAGGGGTCGGGCTGGTTGAAGCGCATCGGGTGGCCGAGGACGTCGGTCACGCGCAGGCCGGCGGCTTTGCAGAGCGCGACCCCGGCCGCGACATCCCATTCGGCGCGGCCGTAGCCGGAGAGGCAGGCGTCACCCTGGCCGGACGCGAGCCGCGCCAGCCGGTAGGCGACGCTCCCCACGGCGGACGTCTTCGCGCCCTTCGGAAGCGGCGGCACTTCGTTCCAGCGCTTCTCGTTGCGGCCGACGAGGACGGTGAAGTGGGGGGTGAGCAGCCCGGGCGGCGACTCCTCGGCGCCCACGCAGACGGCGGCCTGCAGGTCCTCCGCCGCCGGGTTGTAGACAACGCCGAGCACGGGTTCGCCGTTCACGACGAGCGCCACGGAGACCGCGTACTCCGGCACGCCCATGAGGAATTCGCGCGTGCCGTCGATCGGGTCGACCACCCAGACACGCTCGCAGCCCAGGCGGTCGGCGGTGTCGGTGTGCTCTTCGCTCAGCCAGCCATCGGACGGGAACGCCTTCGTCAGGGCCGCGTGCAGCATCTCGGCGGCGCGGATATCGGCCTCGGAGACGAGTTCGCGGCCGTCCTTGTGGCCGTAGCGCAGCCCCTCGCGGCGCATGCGCAGCACTTCGTCGCCCGCGGCATGCGTCGCTTCGGTGGCGATGCGCAGTTCCTCGGCGTAGTCGTGTTCCGCCATCGGCCCCTCAGGCGAAGGCGGCGAAGATCTCCTCGAAGGCCTTCGCCTGCCCACCCTTCGTGGACGACGGTACCAGTATCGGCGTCTTCACACCGGCGGCGAACCACGCTTCGAGGCCCTCCATCACGTCCTTGCGGGAGCCGAAGAGGGTGGCATCGGCGAGCCAGCGGTCGGTCATGAGGCCGAGCAGGGCGTCGCGGTCGCGCGCCTCGAGCGCCTTCTCGACGGCGGTCATCTCCTCGACGTACCCCGCTTCCTTCCAGTAGTTGCGGTAGTTGGGGAGCATCAGGTAGCCGAGCAGCTGCTTGCGCATGACCGCGGCAGCGGCCTCGCGGTCGTCGTCGATGCAGGTGGGGAGCATGTCGCCGATGAAGAAGTCGCCAGCCTGGCGCTCGCCGGGGATGTGCGAAAGCGAGGCGGCCATGTGCGACCGGGACGCATTCGCCCACGCGGCGCCGTTACCGATTTCGACCGAGAGCCCGACCATCTTCGTGCGCAACGTGGCGAGCACGACCGGTGGCAGCGGCCCGACCTGCTGCTCGGCCGCGCGCAGGCCGGCGACGTAGTTGCGAATGTCGGACAGCGGCTTTCCCGTCGCGACCCCGAGCCGGCGGTTCGAGGGTTCGTGGCTCACGCCGATGCCGAGGTAGAAGCGGCCGCCGCTGATTTCGTGGATGTACGCGGCCGACTGGGCGAGGTCGAACGCCGTGCGGTAGTAGATGGGCAGCACCATCGTGCCGAAGCGGATCTCGTTCGTGACGGTGGCCATCGAAAGGCAGAGGCCCATGCTGTCGCCGAAGCTCGCGCAGTAGATGCCCTGGAAACCGCGGCGTTCGATGTCGGCGGCGAGTTCGACGGTCCATTTACGGCGGCCGGGTACGGCGGCGAGGGCGAGGGCGGGCATCTGCGTCAAAGGGGAGCTCCGGGCGGGGATTTCGCCCGATTATCGCGGACGCGCCCGACATGGTGCAGCAGCGGCTATTTCGCCGGCAGGTCGTGCGAGGCCGTCAGCACGTCGCGAATCACCTTCAGCCGCGGGGCGCCTGACAGGAACGCGGGGCGGTACTGGTTCTCGATCTGGTAGGGGACGAGCCGGATGGTCACGAGCGTGCGGCCGTGGAACGTGGCCTCCAGCAGGTATCCCTGCGTGTGCTCGGGCGTGTGCACCTGGTCGAAGATGAAGTTCCCGAGCGCGTAGGCGACGAATGCGTTCCCGCGCACCTCCGCGGCCTGCACCCAGTGGGCCTGGTTCCCGACCACGACATCGGCGCCCGCGGCGGCGGCGGCGCGGAGCGCTTTGATGCTGCGCGCGGTGGGCGTGTGCGTGTCCTCGGTCCCCGTCTGGACCTGCACGATCACGACGTCGACCCGGGGGCGCAGCGCGCGGATCGCGGCGGTGAACCGCTCGATCCCGAGGTCCGCGGTGGGACGGTAGAAGGCCGGTTCGCCGGCGGCGCGCTCCTGGCTGTAGTCGTCGTCGAGCGGCGCCGTGCCCGGGGAGGCTTCGTCCGCGCCGAGGTCCATGGCGGCGACGTCATCGAAGCCGAGCACGCCAATACGGATGCCGTGGACTTCGAAGATGGCGGGGGCGAGCGCCTCGGCCAGGTTGCGGCCGCCGCCCACGGTCTGAATGCCGGCGGCGTGGAGGCGGTCCAGCGTCTGGAGGAACGCGCGCGACCCGCACCAGTCCCGGCCGCAGTCGAAGACGTGGTTCGTCGCGACGGTCATGCCATCGAAACCCGCGTAGGTCAGTGCCGCCATCACCTCGGGGGGCGACGAGAGGTTCGTGCCCGCGACACAGAGGAACGGCGGGTTCACATCCTGGATGCTGCCATCGAGCGACCCGAGCGCGAGGTCGGAGGCCGCGAGGTAATCGCCCACGGGGCCGCGCAGGGCCGCCGCCCAGTCGCCCGTCGCCATGATGCGGGCGAGCGAGCAGCGGGACTGGAGGATGTCGCCGGTGGCCACGACGCGCGTCACCACGGGCAGGGGCGCGGCCATGCGCTCCACGACAGCGACGAGCACTCCGGACCCGGCGCCGGTGCGCGCGAGCACGGACGCGCGTTCCGCAAACGGCCACGCGCCCGCATCGCCGGCTCCGCGAACGAGGTCGAGGCCATCGATGGCGACGGCGATGCCGCCGAGCCTTAGCCGGTCCAGGGGAACGAAGGCGATGCCGTCGCCATCGGGGCTCGCGAGCGCGGCGAAGAGCTCGTCGTAGCCGGCGACGTTGGGCACGGGCTCGAAGCTCAGCACGGCCGCGAGCCCGGGCAGGTCGGCGGCAACATCGGGCACCAGCAGGCGCGGGCGGCCACCGATGCCCCCAACGGACTCCCAGGTCGCCGTGCCCCCGGGAGCGAGCAGCGCGCGAAGTTGCGTCGAAGTGAGCGCATCGACACCCGTCCCGAAGGCCGCGACGGGCACCCAGTAGCGCGTCACGACGGGCGTCGCGCCGGGCTGCGGGCCCGCGGCGAAGACGAGGTCGGGCTCGAGCGAACCCGCGGCGACGAATCGGGCATCGCCTTCAAGCGCGCGCGGGAGGGGGCCGGCGAAACGGATCGAGGCGCGGGAGTTGTTCGAAGGGAGCGAAGGACCGCTCGCGCCGGGGGTGGCACCGGAGTCGGCGATGGCTATCGCGCCGGGGCCATCCGCGGCCTGCAACAGCGCCAGGGCCAGCAGCACGAGGCTGCCGCCAAAGGCCGCGGCCGCGAGGCCCAGCAACGCGTACCGGGCGCGCTCCGCCCACGTCATCACATGGCCATCATGCCAGCGCGGCGAAAAAATACCAGAGCTATATCAGCCGGCGGCGGCGTACCACCGTTCGGGCGTCCCCGTGGCGCCTTCGATAAAGGAGAAGGCCCGTTCGAGCACATGGTCGATGCCGCCGCAGAGGCCCTCGATCGCCTGCAGTTCGGGCGGAACCGGCGCGACTTCGCTTTCGAGTTCGTAGCCGCAGTACAGGTGGTAATGCAGCACGAGCCGGTTCGCGGTCGCGATGACGCCACTGAGGCCGGCGTTCTCCGGCGTGAGGAGCGCGCTGTGGTGCCCGCTGATCGCGTCCACGAGGTGGCCCGGGAACTTCCAGCGCTCGCCCAGTGCCTTGCCGAGCGCGTCGTGCGCGTAGCCGGTGGTAAGCGCCTCGGCGGCGTGGAGCGACATCTGCCCCGAGGCCGCCATTCCCACGGCGTTGGCGAATTCGCCGGGCATGACCTTGCGCAGGGCCAGGCGGCCGATGTCGTGGAGGATGCCGGCGGTGAAGGCGTCTTCGGGCTTGGCCACGCGCGTCTTCTTCGCCAGCGTCTCGGCGGCGACGGCGACGGCGATGCTGTGGCCCCAGAAGAGGTCGAGGTCAAAGCCGTCGTTCACCTTCTGGCCGCCGAAGGCGTTCATCACGCTCGCGCCCACGGCCATCTGGCGGACCTGTTTGAAGCCAAGAACGAGCACGGCCTCGCGGACAGTGCTGACGCGGCGGGCGAAGCCATAGTAGGCGGAGTTACTGATGCGGATGAGCTTCGCCGTGAGGGCCTGGTCGGTGCTCAGCACCTGGGCCAGGTCGAGGGCGCTCGTGCGGTCGTCGTCCGCCATATTCATGACGCGCGCCGCCACCGACGGCAGCGGTGGCAGCTCGTCGATGCTCTCAATCAGTGCAGCGGCGTTCTTCCCCATCGCGGAGATCATCGGCCGCCGGAGGCAAAAGGACAGTCCACTCGCATGCGAATAAGGGAATCGCGCCGGCCGGGAGGGCTCACGCGACAAGCGATTTCGATTCCGCTACCGTACCCGCATCGGGCCACGGACGCGGGCCCGGCTGGAGGCCCCGATGGTCATTCGCTACCGCTACTCGATGTGGGACGGCACGCAGGCCGTGCCGGATGTCGAAGCCGACGAGATCCTCGATAACCTGACCGACGACCTGATGAACTTCGGGGACCTGCAGCACGCGCTGCGCAACCTCCTCCAGCGCGGCATGCGAAGCCCCCAGGGCGACCGGATGCAGGGCCTTCGCGACCTCCTCCAGCAGCTTCGCCAGCAGCGCCGCCAGCAGCTCGATAAGTTCAACCTCAGCTCCGTCTTCGACGACATCAAGCGCAAGCTCGAAGAGATCGTGAACATGGAGCGCGACACTCTCGACCGCCGCCTCGAGGAAGCGACGGGCGAACGGCCCGAGGGCCGGCAGGGCGAACAGCAGCCGGGCGGCGAGCAGCAGCAGGGTCAGCGGCAGCAGGGCCAGCAAGGACAACAGGGACAACAGGGACAGCGCCAGCAGGGTCAGCAACAGGGCGGCCAGCAGGGCATGCAGGGTCAGCCGCGCGCGGGACAGCAGGGCCAGCCGCAGCAGGGCCAGGAAGGCGGCGAAGGCCAGGGCCAGCAGGGGCAGCAATCGCCCGGCCAGCAGCCCGGGAACGAGTTCGCGGAGATGCTGCGGAACATCGCGAACAAGAAGAAGGACTTCCTCTCGCAACTCCCGAACGATGCCTCGGGCCAGATGCGCCAGCTCCAGGACTACGAGTTCATGGACCCGGAGGCGCAGGCGAAGTTCAACGAGCTCCTCGAATCGCTGAAGAAGGCGATGATGGAGACGTTCTTCAAGGACATGTACAACCAGATTGCGAACATGTCCCCGGAAGAGCTCGAGCGCATGAAGAACATGGTCAAGGACCTGAACCAGATGATGCAGGACCGCATGGCTGGGAAGGAACCGGACTTCAACCAGTTCATGCAGCAGTATGGCGACCTCTTCGGCGATAACCCGCCGCAGTCGCTCGATGATCTCATCCAGCAGATGCAGCACCAGATGGGCCAGATGCAGAGCCTGCTCGATAGCCTGCCCGGCGACATGCGCCAGCAGCTCCAGGACCTGCTTTCGGACAAGATCGGCGACCCCGGGCTGCAGCAGTCCCTGAACGAACTCGCCCAGAACCTCGAATACCTCTACCCGATGCGCGAACTGCGCAACCAGTATCCCTTCCGCGGCGAAGAGGAGATCGACCTGCAGTCGGCCATGCAGCTCATGAACCAGATGCAGTCGATCGACGAGGTGGAGCGTCAGCTCGAGCGTACCCAGTACGGCGGCGACATCGAGGACATCGACGGCGACAAGCTCGAGGAGCTGCTCGGGCCTGAAGCGCGCGAGACACTCGACCAGCTCAAGCAGTTCCTCGAGATCCTCGAAGAGGCGGGGTACATCCGGAAGAAGGGCAACGGCTACGAGCTCACGCCGCGCGGCACGCGCAAGATCGGCCAGCGCGCGCTCGGCGAGATCTACGCCCAGCTCAAGAAGGACAGCTTCGGCAAGCACGAGGTTCGCGACAGCGGCAGTGGCGGCGAGCGCACCGACCAGAGCAAGCGCTACGAGTTCGGCGACCCGTTCTACCTGGACATCCAGAAGACGATCATGAACTCGATGTACCGCGAGGGCCCCGGCGTGCCCATCCGCCTCAAGCCCGACGATTTCGAAGTCGCGCGGACCGAGATCATGACGCAGACGGCGACGGTGATCATGCTCGACCTGAGCTGGTCGATGGCGCTGCGGGGCAGCTTCCAGGCCGCGAAGAAGGTCGCGCTGGCGCTGAACAACCTGATCTCGTCGCAGTTCCAGCGCGATAGCCTGTACATCGTCGGATTCAGCGCCTACGCCCGCGAACTGAAGGCCGACCAGCTGCCGTACGTGCGATGGGACGAGTCCGTGCTCGGCACGAACATGCATCACGCGTTGATGATCGCGCAGAACCTGCTCGCGAAGCACACGCAGGGCACGCGCCAGATCATCATGATCTCGGACGGCGAACCGACCGCGCACCTGGAGAAGGGACGCAGCTACTTCGCCTATCCGCCGAGCCCGATCACCATCCGCGAGACGCTCAAGGAGGTGAAGCGCTGCACGCAGAAGAACATCACGATCAACACGTTCATGCTCGACCGGAACTACTACCTGAAGGAGTTCGTGAACCAGGTCGCGCGCATTAACAAGGGACGTGTGTTCTATACGACGCCAGACAAGCTCGGCGAGTACATCCTCGTCGACTATGTGCAGCAGAAGAAGAAGAAGCTCGCCGGCATCGGCTGACGGCGCTTCCGTGACGTACCGCACAGACACGCGGCCGGTTCAATCGCCACACTTCCGCGATCGGCCCGGCCCCGGTTCACGTCCGGCCTATTCGGGGTGTTGGCATGGGTGACGAGCAGGAGCGCGACCAGGACCGCCGCGAAGGCTCCACGTTTGGTGGCGTCTTCGATGGCATCGCCGCCACGAGCATCGACGGCGAGACCGTCGCGCGCGTGATGTCGGCCGCGGCCGATGCCGCGGCCACGGCCGCGCGCGCCGCCGGCGGGCTCTCCAGCGTCCTCGCGAACGGCGCGACGGCACTCGCGGAGCTGGCCGGTGCCGCCGCGCAGGCCGCGGCCACGAACGCCCACGATATCGACCTGGGTGATGTTGCTTCCGTCGCGGGGGAGGCCGTCAGCGCGGCCGCCAAAGCCGTGGGGGACATAGTCGGGGGGATCGCGAACCCGTAGGCGTCAGGCCGCGAGCGTCGCCGGTCGGTGCGTTTCCAGTGCGTGGAGCTGGTCCAGGACGGCCGTCAGCAGCACCAGGCTCTGCGCCGAAACATCGAGGTACTGCAGCCGCAGCTCCCAGCCTTCGGTCACCGCGCGCGAACCCTTGACCTCGCACGGGAGGCAGCTGGAGTGCCCGAGGAGGGCCAGGCAGACGTCGAACGGCCCCGTCGGCTCCCGACCGGCAGTGACAACGCGCATCCCCGAAAGCGACAGGTCCTGGACGACGGCCGGGGCACTGCCATGAGGGCCACGGAGTTCGGCGGAGAGGCGCACGCCGTAACGGCGAAACGTCCTGCGATTGACGGCTGTCCAGGGCGTCAGCAGGCGGAGGTACACGCCCTGCGGAGAGACGCGCGCACACTCGGCGACGGCCACCTCGCCGCGCGCGTCCTCGTCGCGGACGATGAACGCGGGGGCGCCGGGCTCCCATCGTCCGGCGCCGGCCCCGACCGGGCGCACGAAGATCTCGCCGTCGCCGCATGAGCCGTCCGCGAGGGTGACCTCGACGCGCTCCGGGCCACTGGCGTGGTGGCGAATGACGGAGAGCCCGCCGGCTCCCGAAGACATGTCCATGCCCCGATCGTCGTCGCCCGGGCCTGGTTCTCGATAGGGAAGCGGGTGACAGGTTGGCGCACGCCCCCCGCCGGGCGTTGTTCGCGGCGCGTAGAATGCGCGGCCATGAAGACACTCGAAGGCAAGGTCGCAATCGTCACCGGCGCGTCGCGCGGCATCGGTGAGTACGTCTCCCTCGAACTCGCCCGGGCCGGCGCGGCGGTCGCGGTCGCCGCGCGCACCGAAGAGGTGAAGGACAAGCGCCTCCCGGGCACGATCCACTCCGTCGCGCAGGCGATCAAGGACGAGGGCGGGAAAGCTGCCGGCGTCTACATGGACATGCGCGACCCGGAATCCATCGCCGCGGGCGTGGCGAAGACGGTCGAGCTGTTCGGGCGCGTCGACATCATCGTGAACAACGCCGCTATCCTCGTGCCGGGAACGGTTGAGTCGATTCAGCCGCGGCACATCGACCTCATCTGGCAGGTCGACCTGCGCGGTCCGATCCTGCTCATCCGCGAGGCGCTGCCCCACCTGCGCGCGGCCGGCGGCGGGCACATCATCAATGTGTCGTCGCGAGCGGGCGTGTTCCCCGGGCCGGGGCCGTACGCGAACACGCGCGGCGGCGGCTCGTTCTACGGGATGATCAAGGCCGGGCTGGAACGGCTGTCGCAGTCGCTGGCGATGGAGCTGCAGGACGCGAACATCTCGGTGAACGTGCTCTCGCCGCAGGGCCGCATCAAGACGCCGGGCAACCTCTTCGCCGAAAACGACCCCAACAACCCGTCGCTCGAATTCGAACGCGCCGACTTCATGGCGAAGGGCGCGCGCTGGATCTGCGAGCAGGGCGTCGAGTTCACCGGGAACATCCTCTTCGATGAGGACCTCTGCCGGGAGAAGGGGCTCTAGCGATCAGGGCAGGGCCGTGGAGGCGGGGACGATGAGCACGCCTCCGCCACGGCCCGGGTCCTTGTTGATGCCGGTGACCGTGTACGTCCCGGGCGCGAGCGTGGCCCGGAGCACTTCGTCCCAGCCCGCGGGTGGCGTGCCCGGGGCTGCCATGCGCACATCCCTCCCCCCCGCATCGAGCAGCCTGACGGTGCCGGGTTCGAAGCGGCCCGCGACGGTGTAGCCAACGACCGCGAGCGGCCCGCCCGCGACGGTGAAGGTAAGCGCGGGCTCGAACACGAGGCTTGTGGAAGCGAAGAGGAAGCGCCCGGAGGCGTCGTAGGCGGTAGTGCGGCCGGCGCGTTCGTCAAAGATCACCGCGCCCGATGGGTCTGTCACGACCAGCTCGGCGGCGCGGAAGCCGGTATCGGCACGGCCGCGCGAACCCTCGTGGCGCAGCGGCGGATCGGGGAAGACGACCTCGCGCGTCGTGCCGGGTGCCCATCGCGCGGTGACGGTGATGCGCGAGCCATCGCGACGGACCGATACGGGCGCGAGGTCGAACAGCACGAGCCGCTCGAAGAGGAGCGTCGCGGCGTCCGCGTAGTCCGGGCAGATGGACGCGACCGACGTCCCCGTGCCCAGGTTCATCCCGCTCAGCGCGACGGGTTCCACGTTCGCGGAGGCGATGTTGGGTGCCAGCCGGAGCACGGGGGCGAAATAGTACGAAAGCAGCTCCGGTGACGGCCGCGGCGGGCCGCCGAAGCGCGGGTTCGCGATCGTCGAGGCCATGACCGCGAACGTCGGGCGCGTCCACGGCGCCGTCGTGCACACACGAGAGGCCATCGGCCCGTCGGCCGCTTCCAGGCCGGACGGCGTGGAAGTTGCCGCGGGAGTAGATGTCGCGAGTGGTGCGGTTGTCGCGCTCGCGGCCGGCGTGGGCGTCCGGGGCGGCGATTCGACCCCGCAGGCCATGGCGGCCGCCGCGGCGAGCGAGAGTGCTGCGACGAGCAACCCGCGCATCAGGGGAAATCGGAGCCGGGGATGGACTCCGGGTCGTGGATGAGCTCGTCCCAGCGGCGCACGATGGCTTCCATCGGGGGCGGGGGCGGCGCCCAGGGCATGCCGCGCACGACGACGCCCTTGTTCGGTGAGTGCTCGACCAGGCCCTCGGACTCGAGCCGGCGGAAGGCTTCGCGCACGGGCGTCTGGGAAACGCCCCACTGCGCGGCGATATCTTCCTGCCGCAGGTGCTGCCCCGGCTCCATGCGCCCGGCGAGAATCGCCGACTGGAGCGCCTCGTAGACGACGTCGGCTTTGGTCCGGCGGGGGCTGCGTTGGGCCATCACGGAGCAAGGATACGGGGTTTTGCGCTCAACGCGTCAGGACGCGGCGGGATCAGGCACGCAGCGTGTGATCGAGGTGGGCCTCGAGCGCGCGAAGGGTGCCATCGAAGTCGAAGGCCGGGTCGAGCACCCACTGATAGGCGGACCCGCGCAGGACGGCGACGACGAGCTGGCCGGTCGCCTTCGCATCGATGCCGGGGACGACGGTGCCGGCGGCGATGCCCCGTTCGAGCGCGTCCTCGGCACGAAGCCGTTCGCTGGCGTGGATGGCGCGCATCCGTTCGTGGAGCACGGCGGGCTCGGGCTTCAGCGCTTCGAACATGAGGATGTAGAGCGCGCGCATGGCCGATGGGTCGTTCGCGACGCTGCGCCGGATGCCGCGAATCAGCACGAGCAGCGAATCGACGCCGGAGTGCTCCTGCAGTTCGGGCAGGATGTCATGCTGCGCCCACTCCGAGACCATCTTCTGGAGGAGGGCGAGCAGCAGGCCGTCCTTCGAACCAAAGCGCCGCGTGACGAGCCCGTGGCTGTAGCCCGCGCGTTCGCCGATCGCCGCGAGCGTGGTGCGCTCGTACCCGCGTTCGGCGATGAGCTCGGCGGCCGCGCGCAGCAGCCGCCGCGTGGAGACGCGCGACCGCACCTGTTTCAGGTCCAGTGCATCGAGCACGGGGTCGTCGGCAAAGGGCTCCATGGCGTAAGCATCCACGGCGTCAGTCATTGGAAGTTCCCAGTTCCCGGTTCCCAGTTCCCAGGGGCGACCCCGTGAGGGACAGACGCCCCCGGGGGCAGCGTAGCAAGCGTTCGAGGCGGGTTCGTGGCGGTCATGCGAGGGTCCGCACCACGTTCGCGGTTTCCAGGGCCTCGACCTCGGACAATGACAGGCCCAGTTCGGCGAGGATGGCGGCTGTGTGTTCGCCGAGCGCGGGCGCCGGGAGCACGTTGCCGGTGGGGCTGGCGGAAAGCAGCACCGGTGGCCCCACGACGCGCTGCGGGCCGGTCACCGTGTGCTCCATATCGACGATGACGCCGTCGAGGTTCGCCTGAGGGTCGTCGGCCATCTCCTCGGGGAAGTTAACAACGGCCGCCGGGACGCCCGCGGCGACGAGCCTATCGACCCACTCACCCGCCGGGCGCGAGAGCAGCTTCGCTTCGATCCAGGCGCGCCAGGCGCTGGTGGCGGCGATGTTCTCGGGGTCGCGCGCATCGAAGTCGCGGTCGTCGGAGTGTTCGCCTTCGATGCCGAGGACCTGGCGCACCGCGGCCCGGTTCTGGGGCGTGAGCGCGCCGATGACGACCGTGCCGTCGGCTGTCTGGTAGCCCCGGTAGTAGAGGGTGAACGGCGAGGCGAGGCGCCCCTTCGGGTTGCGAATGGCGAGCAGCTCGGGGAAGGTCGCGCCCTTCGCGCGCGCCGCGCGGAGCTGTTCGACCATGGGGTCGCGGATGGTGGCGTCGCTGACGGGTTCGCGCATCACGATCCGGTTCTGGACGTAGAGGCCCGCGCGCAGAAGCGAGGTGGACACGTACTGGCCCTCGCCGGTGCGGTCGCGATGGCGAATGGCCGCGCAGACGCCCATGGCGATGGCGAACCCGGCCACGTAGTCCGAGACCGGCACGCCAATGAGTTCAGGTGAGCCGCCTTCATCGAACTTGCCGTTGATGGCCATGAGCCCGGAATGTGCCTGCGCGACGATGTCGGACCCGGCACGCGTCGTCATCGGCCCCGTTTCGCCCCAGCCGCTGACCTGCGCATAGATGAGGTCCGGGCGGAGGGCCTTGAGCTGTTCGTAGCCGATGCCCAGGCGCTCGGGGACGCCGGGGCGATAGTTGCTCACGACCACGTCAACGCGCGGCATGAGGCGATGGATGATGTCAAGCCCGCGCGGGTCGTGCAGGTCGAGGACGAGGCCGCGTTTGCCGCGGTTGTTGCCCTGGAACATCTTCGCCTCGCCCGGCACGGTGGTGCCGACGAAGCGGTGCGAATCGCCCGCGAGGGGCTCGACCTTGATGACGTCGGCGCCGAGGTCGGCGAGATTCATCCCCGCGACCGGCCCGGCGACGATTTGGGAAAACTCCAGCACACGAATATCGGCAAGGGGACCGGTTGGCGGCATCAGGCGAGGATACCCGACGCACGCAGCGCGGCGATGTCAGCGGCGCCGAACCCGGCCGCGGTCATGGCTTCTTCGGTGTGCTCGCCCAGCAGCGGTGCGCGGCGGCGGACACCGGTCCCGGAAGAGGTCATCTTGATCGGGCTGTTCACGATGGTCACCGGCTCGGGCGCGCCCGGCTGTTCGACGGTCGCGAGCATCTGGCGGCGGGCGACATGCGGGTCGCCGAAGATGTCGGCGGAGGTGTGCACGGGCCCGCAGGGGACGATGCCGCCGAGCAGGTCCTGGACTTCGCGCGTGGTGTGCTTGCGCGTCCAGTTGCCGATGAGTTCGCGCACCTCCGCGGCGCGTGCCACGCGGTCGGCGTTAGCGGCGTAACGCTCGTCGCGGGCGAGGTCGTGTTCGCCCATCAGGTCGCAGAGCAGCTCCCAGTGTCGCGGGCCGGGCGCGGCGATGCTGATCCAGCCGTCACGCGTGGGGAAGGCATCGAAGGGGACGAGCTGCGGATTGCCCGCGCCCTGCGGCTGCGCGACCACACCCGAGAACGAATAGAGGTACACGATGCGTTCGCACACGGCGAGGACGGCGTCGTACATCGCGACATCGACGAGCTGGCCCTGGCCGGTGCGATCGGCGTGCCGCACGGCGGAGACGATCCCGAGGGCGAGGTAGAGCGCGGGCGCGAGATCGCCCATGGGCGCGCCGGCGTTCATGGGCTGTTGCGGGCCGGGGCCGGTCACGCCCGTGAGCCCGCCCATCGCCTGGGCCACGACATCGAACGCCGGCCAGTTCGCGTACGGGCTCGGCGGGAGCGAGACATCTCCGGTGCGGCCGTCTCCGAAGCCGCGGACGCAGGCGTAGACCAGCTTCGGGAAGCGCGCGTGCAGCGCCTCGAACGACAGCCCGAAGCGGTCCATGACGCCTTCGCGGTAGTTCTCCACGAGCACGTCGGCGTTTTCGAGCAGGCGGAGGAGGACGGTGCGGCCCTCCTCGCGCGTGAGGTCGAGCGCGAGGCTGCGCTTGTTGCGGTTCACGCTGTGGAAGTAGCCGCCGAACAGCTTCGTTTCGTCGCCCTGGGCGAACGGGCCCATGCGGCGCGTGCCGTCGCCATGCAGCGGCTCGACCTTGAGCACGTCGGCGCCGAGGTCGGCCAGCAGCATCGTGCAGAACGGCCCGGAGAGCGCGTGCGTCAGGTCGACGACACGCAGCCCTTCGAGCGCGCCCGCGGCGAGCCCCGGGAGCGTCACGGCAGGCGCTCCGGCCGCACCGTCAGGACCCCTTGCCGAGCAGGCGGTCGGAGATGATGCGCAGCTGGATTTCGCTGGTGCCCTCGAAGATCTTGGTGAGGCGGGCATCGCGCCAGTAGCGCTCGATGGGGAGGTCGGTCGTGTAGCCGACGCCGCCGTGGATTTGGAGCGCCTGGCTGGTGGTGCGCTCGGCCATCTCCGTCGCGAACCACTTCGCCATCGAGGCTTCCTTGTCACACCGTTCGCGACGGTCGTCGAGGTCGGCGGCGTGGTACATGAGCTGGCGGGCGGCTTCGATCTCGGCCGCCATCTCGGCGATCTTGAAGCGAATGGCCTGGAAGTTGGCGATGGGCTGGCGGAACTGCACGCGATGCTTCGCGTAGGTGATGGAGTCCTCGAGCGCGCCGCGCGAGAGGCCGATGGCGCGCGCGGCGGTGTGCACGCGGGCGGTCGAAAGGCCGCTCATCGTGCCCTTGAGCTGCGTCTCCTCGCGGGCGCCGCCGCCCATGAGCGCGCTCAGGGGCAGCCGGAAGTCATCGAAATGCAACTCCCACGTCTTCCAACCGAAGTAGCCGATCTTGTTGATCTGCGTGGCCTGGAGCCCCGGAGGGAACTTCCCGCGTTCCTTTTCGAAGAAGAACATGCCCGTGCCCGTGTGGCGATTCGCCGGGTCCGGGTCCTGCGTGCGGCAGAGGACGGTGATGTAGTCCGCGCCGTCCGCGAAGGTGCACCACATCTTGTTGCCGTTGATGACCCACTCGTCGCCGTCGCGCCGGGCGCGGCAGCTGACGTTCGCGAGGTCGGAGCCGGCTTCGGGCTCGGAGAGCGCGACCGCGCCGAGGAAGTCGCCCCGGGCAACGCGCGGGAGGTACTTCTGGCGCTGCGCTTCGTCCGTCCAGCCGGCGCCGCCTGCCCGGGCGATGATGCTGGCCACGCTCATCCAGCCGCGCGCGAGCTCTTCGGTGATGAGGCAGTATTCGAAGATCCCGAGCCCGAGCCCGCCGTAGTCCGGCGAGATGCGAATGCCGAAGTAGCCCATCTCGGCCATCTTGTCGCGGAGCGACATGGGGATGTCGCCCTTCACCCGGTCGAGCTCGTTCGCGACGGGCAGCACTTCCTTCATGGAGAACTCGCGGGCCGTCCGCTGGATGAGTTCCCGGGTTTCGTTCATGTAAGTCACTGGCACACTCCTCCCCGCCGGGGATGTCCCCCGGTCCGGGTGAATCTCACAGGTGGGCGGCACCCGCCGCGTGGGTCTGGCGGCTAGCGCGCCCCGGCGAGCGCCGGCACCGAAAGGCGCACGAGCGCGTCCATCGACGGCCGCTCCTCCAGCCGGCGCACGGCGTCGACCAGCTCGGCGGTCGCGGCCGCGCCGATGACGGGCGTGGCGAGCCCGCGAAACTTCGCCACCAGCCGCTCCCATTGCAGCTCGAGGTCCGTCGCCGGGATGTTCACGTCGACGGATTCGTGGAGCACGCGGCCGTCCGTGAGCGTGACGGTGACCTGCGTGCCCCCTGCCACTGCGTCGCCTTCGACCTGGACGCGGTCGCGCAGGCTGACGAGCAGCGGGTCGGCGGTGCGTTCGTCGGTGAAGGCGAGTTCGCTCGTGTCGCCGTGGCCGAGCGCGAGGGCGGAGGTGAAGCGCAGGCTGAACTTGCCTTCGAGCGCGGTCACCGGCTCCTGGATGTTGCACATGCTGAGGGCGCCCGTGGGCACGCGCAGATGGACCGCGCTCACCTGTTCGGGCGTGACGCCGTGCGTCTCCTTGATGCGGAGCAGGCTCTCGATGCTCGAGTGGGTGCCGTAGCAGGCAGCGTGATACTTGAAGAGCACGCCGCGGATGAAGTAGCCGTTCGCCGGCCCCGCCAGCGCGCGCGCCGGGTCGAAGGTGGGCCCATGCGTGGCGGCGAAGCCCTGGTGCGTTTCCAGCGACTCCGTGTTGCTGGTGAAGCCGCGGGCCGCCAGCGTCGCCGCCATGAGCCCGTTCGCTGCGGCCTTGCCCGCATGGACCGGCTTGCACATGGTGCCGAACATGGACTTGAGGCCCGCGGCCTGGGCGGCGGCGATGCCGATGACCGTGCGCATGGTCTCGGCATCGAGGCCCTGCAGGTGGGCGCACGCCGCGGCCGAGCCGAAGGTGCCGAGCGTGCCCGTCGCGTGCCAGCCCTCGGCATAGTGCCCCGGGTTCACGAGCAGGCCGATGCGGCATTCGGTTTCGAAGCCGGCGACGAACGCCGCGATGAAGTCGCGCGGGCTGGAACGCCGCCACTCCGCGAGCGCGAGCAGCCCGGGCGCGACCGGCACCGTCGGGTGGCCAGACATCGCCGTGTGGACGTCGTCGTAATCAAGCGCGTGGGAGGCGGCGCCGTTGACCAGCGCGGCCTGCTGCACCGTGCCGCGCAGGCCCGTTCCGACGATGGTGGCCTGGGCGTTGCCGCCCTGCTCCGTCATCTCGTCCTGGAGGATGCGCGAGAGCGGTTCGCTCGCGCCGGCGATGGTCACGCCCAGCCAGTCGAGCAGGCACTCCTTCGCGAGGAGCACGACGTCGACCGGCAGATCCTCGTAGCGAATGTTCGCGGCGAGTTCGGCGACCACGCTGGTGATCGACGGCGCGCCCGGGTTTTCCGTGGTCATGGCTGCCTCCGTGCTCAGGTCGACTTCCAGCGGTACGGGTAGGTCTCGGCCGGGCTCCCGTAGCCGGTGGTGAGGAAGGTATCCCCGTTCTTGAGCCAGGACTGGTGCGCGGACCAGCTGGTCGCGGCGCGGTACTGGCTCGGGATGTAGTACATGTTTTGGGCGTTGAGCCGCTGGATTTCGTAGAACATCTCGCGGCGCTTCTGTTCGTTCGATTCCGATTGCTGATCGACGGCGAGTTTCGCGAGCTGGGCATCCTTGATCTTGCCGCGATTCTTCGGGTTATCGGTGTACAGCCGGATGGGGTAGCTGCCCGCTTCGGTGAAGGTGGTCTCGGGGCCGAAGGCGATGCCTTTGAAGTTGCCGACCGACGTCTGCGTGATGTACTTCGAGTTGTAGTCCTGCACTTCGAACGTCATCTGCAGTCCCAGCGAAATCAGGTACTGGCCGCTGGCCTCGGCGATATCGTTGAAGTCCTTGCCGTAGCGGTTGCCGGCGTACTGCCAGGTCCCGGGGAAGCCGTTCGCGAAGCCGGCCGCCGCGAGCAGCTTCTTCGCTTCGGCGACGTTGTAGGCGAAGTACTTCCCGGTTTCGCCGTGTGCCGAGGACTTCGGGTCGAGCCAGAACCGGGTCATGCCCGCGGGAATGACGTTGTTCCAGCCGCTCTTCACATCGAGCCCGGCCGCCCGCAGGCGGTTGACGCTGAAGCCAAGGTCGTTGAGCGCCTCGCGGTCGAGGGCCATCGATATGGCCTGGCGGACGCGCGGGTCGCGCCACGGGGCGGCGGGATCGGAATCGAAGTAGACGTAGCTGTTCTGCTGCGACAGCGTGCCAACGAGCACGATGTCTTTGTTCTTCTGCTTGACGTCGACGAGGTCGTCGGCGCTAAGGCCGGAGCTGTCGGTGTTGCCCGCGCGGAACTGGGCCAGCCGGTTCGCGTACTCGGGGATGATGGAGACCTGCACGCCATCCATCAGCGGGAAGCCGTTCTCGTGCCACGCCGGGTTCTTCTTCCACTTGTGGCCGACAGCCGGCGTATAGCTTTCGAAGATCCAGGGGCCGCTGCCGATGGAGAGCTTCGCCGGGTCGAACTTGCCGCCCGACTCCGTGGGCATCACCCAGAAGAGGTTCGTATCGGCGAGCACTTCGAGGAACGCCACGTTCGGCGCCTTCAGCGTGAACACCACCGTCGACGCGTCCGGGAACTCGACCTTGTCGACGAAGTCGACCTGGGAAGCGTTCGGATGTTTGGGGTCGACCATGCGGCCCCAGGAGAACTTCACGTCCTCGGTGGTGACGGCTCGGCCGTTCACGGGGGCGACATCGTGGAACTTCGCGCCCGGCTTGAGCGTGATGCTCCACTTCAGGCCATCGGGCGAGGCTTCCGCCTTCTGCGCCAGGTCAGGGGTCGGCTTCACATCGGCCGCGGCGATGCCCGGGCCGGCCTTGAACTTGTAGAGGCGGCTGTAGGCGAAGGCGGCGAAGTCCTTGGTGAGGAAGCTCGTGTTTCCGTACGGGTCGATGGATGGCGGGTCGCCGGTCGAATCGATGTTGTAGACGCCGCCCTTCTTCGCGTTGGCGAAAGGGTCGGTGGGGGTGGGCGAGGCGTTGGCGGCGGGTGTTGCGGTCGCGAGCGAGGTGGTGCCGCCGCCGCTCTCGCCGTCGTCATCGCCGCAGCCCGCGAGCGCGAGGCCGGCGGCGCCGGCGGCAAAGGCGGCGCCGCCGCCGAGGATGCGCCGCCGCGGCAGGCGCCGCGCGGCATGGCGTTCCCAGTAAGACTGTCCCATCGCGTTCCCAGAGCTCCTTGCGTGCGGCCGCATTCCCCTTGCGGCCCTTGCTACAAATCGATTCGCCGCTTGAATCGCGGGTATCGACCTGCTCCCGGCGCGCGCATTCTGCATGGAATGTTTGGGGTTGACAACATTCTGGCCGCCTCACACCATGCGCCCCATCGCGGGCCCGCCGAGACCCCCTCCAGCGTGCCCCCTTGCCTCGCCGCGACGGTCCGGGAGCCCGGCCGTCGCGCACCGGGGACACTGCCAGGAGCCACTCCCGCATGAGCAACCGCCCGTTCCGCCTTCGCCGTTCCGAACTTTCGACCCCTGGCACGAGCGACAAAATGATGGCGAAGGCCGCGACGAGCGATGCCGACCTCGTGTTCCTCGACCTGGAGGACGCGGTCGCGCCATCGGCCAAGGCGGGCGCGCGCCAGCCCATCATCGAAGCGCTGAACGGCCTCGACTGGGGCACGAAGACGCGCGCCGTCCGCATCAACAGCACGGAAACGCCCTGGTGCTACGAGGACGTGACCGACATCGTCACGCACGCCGGCCAGAACCTGGACGTCATCATCATTCCCAAGGTCAAAGCCCCCCGGGATGTGTGGTTCGTCGATACGCTGGTTTCGCAGATCGAGCTGGCGAAGGGCCTGCCGCTCGGACGCATCGGCATCGAAATCCTCATCGAGGAGGTCGAGGCGCTGGCGCGGGTGGAGGAGATCGCGGGGTGCTGCTCGCGCCTGGAGGCGATGATCCTCGGCGTCGGCGACCTTTCCGCGAGCCAGGGCATGCGCACCGGCCACATCGGCTCGACCGCCGATGCCCGCTACCCGGGCGACATCTGGCACTACGCCCGCACGCGGGTGATCGTCGCCGCGCGGGCGCACGGGCTCGACGCCATCGATGGACCCTTCGCGAACTTCAAGGACCCCGAGGGGTACCGCCGCGATGCCGGCTGGGCGGCTTCGCTCGGCGCCGTGGGCAAGTGGGCCATCCACCCCAGCCAGGTGGAAATCGCCAACGACGTGTTCTCGCCAACCGACAAGGAGATCGAACGCGCGAAGGAGATGGTGGAGCGCGTGCGTGCGGCCGAAGCGGGCGGCGAAGGCGCCGCCAACGCCGGCGGCGTCATGGTCGACGCGGCCACGGCACGCATCTTCGAGCTCATCCTGGAGCGCGCGAGGCTCACCGGCCGAATCTAGGGAACCCGTTCGCGCAGTTCACGCAAGCAAGTCCTTGTTTTGTAATGAAAACCCGCGATTGTTCCATTCGGGAACTATCCGCGGCACCCCCGCACCGACATCTATGGCACGCCATACCGATGGCTTTGGGGGGAAAACATGCGGGTGTTCATGAATTTGAGTTTGCGAGTGAAGCTGTACAGCTCGTTCGGCTTCCTCGTCCTGCTCCTTGCGGCCGTAGCGTGGTTGGGGGCCAGCGCGCTGGACGCCTCGGCCGGCCGCGCCCACAACCTTTACCGCCAGGACCTCCTGGGGGTGCACTACGCGGATGAGGTGCTGATGTACGCGGCCCTCAGCGGCCGCGAACAGCAGACCGCGTTGCTCAACGCGAAGGATGCGGCGAAGCGCGACGCGGCCATCGCCGCCGCCCGCCAGGCGATGACGAGCGCGACGGAATCCGCCACCCTGTACCACGAAACCTTCATCGACGATGCCGACGCGGCCGCCTGGGCGACCATCGAGAAGCAGATCGCCGATGTCTTCCAAGAGCGCGACCGCCTCCTCAAGACGCTCGAAAGCGGCGACCTCGACGGCGCGCTCACGCAGGCCGGCGCATCGACCGCGAAAGTCCGCGCGATGAACGACGCCGTCGAGGCCGCGATCGAGGTCAACCAGAAGCAGGCGGACCGCGATTCGGCGGCCGTCGCCAGCGCATCCACGTCGGCGCGGACGCAGCTCGTCGGGGCGACGGTCATCGCGGCCGTCCTGGGCCTCGCGGTGGCGTTCTTCATCTCTCGAAAGCTCAAGAAGGATGTCGATACCATCGTCGGGCGGCTTCAGAGCATCGAGGGCAACTGCGTCACCGACCTGCGCAACGGCATGCAGGCGATGCGCGACGGCGACCTCACCCGTGCCGTCACACCCGTGACGCCGAAGATCCCGAGCCCCGTCAAGGACGAGATCGGCGTCGCCGCCACGGCCATCAACGCCACCATCGATGGTGTGGTCGCGACGGTAGAGGCCTATAACGCCATGCGCGCCTCGCTCGCCGACCTCGTCCGCGATGTCCGCGAGAATGCTTCCAGCGTGCTCTCGGCCTCGTCGCAGCTGTCCGAATCGTCCGAGCAGATGGCCTCGGCCACGACCCAGATCGCGTCCGCCATCACCGAAGTCACGCAGAGCGCCACGCAGCTGGCGTCGCTGTCGCAGCAGTCGGCGGAGGAGATCGAGCGCGTGGCCGCGGGTTCGCAGGAACTCGCCGCGGCCGCCGCTTCGAACGCCACCAGCGCCGGCGACTCCGAGTCCGAGGCGCGCGTCATCGGCGGGCGTATCGGCGAAGTCGCGCGCGTCAGCGACCGCGTCGCGGCTTCGGCCGAAGCATCCCGCGAAGCCGCGCTCGCCGGGCAGCAGGCCATCAACCAGGCCGTGGAGTCCATGTCCTCCATCGCCAACGCGGTCGAGCGCGCCTCGGTGACGGTCAACGAACTGGGCGAGTACAGCTCCCAGATCGGCGCCATCGTGCGCACGATCGACGAGATCGCCAGCCAGACCAACCTTCTCGCGCTCAACGCCGCGATCGAGGCGGCCCGCGCGGGCGAGCAGGGCCGCGGCTTCGCCGTCGTCGCTGAGAACGTGCGCTCGCTCGCCGAGCGCTCCTCGCAGGCGACACGCGAAATCGGCGACCTCATCGCTCGCGTCCAATCGGGCACGTCGGACGCGGTGGAGGCGATGGCCGCCGGCGTCGGCGATGTCCAGGACGGCCGCCGCATCACCTCCGAGGCCGGTGAGGCGCTCGAGAGCATCATCGGCAGCGTCCAGGAGTCGGCGTCCGAGATGCAGCGCATCGCCCACGATGTGCGGGCCCTGGCCGAAGGCGCCGACCGCATCATGAGCTCGGCCCAGGCCATCGCCCAGAGCGCGAGCGATTCGGCCGGCGGGGCGCAGGAGATGGCGGCCGGCACCGCGAAAGTGACCGAGGCGATCCTCCAGGTCTCGGCCACGAGCGAGCAGACCTCGGCCTCGGCGGAGGAAGTGTCGGCCTCGACCGAGGAGCTCTCCGCCCAGTCGGAGGAGCTCGCGGCGACGGCCACGGCGATGCGCCAGCTCGCGCAATCGCTCGAAACCTCTGTGGCCGGCTTCCGCCTCGCCTGAGTCTCGGGGCAAACGGCGGGACCTCCCCGGTCCCGCCGTTTGAGTTCCCGGTTCCCGGTTGCCAGTTCCCAGGGGATACCCCCGGGTGTTGGGCCGAGCGCGACCGGGGGCGCACTGGGATAATCTCGCCCCATCGGACGCCGGGAGGGAGCGGGGAACGTCCCTGCGAGGCACCTGCCGGGCGTCCCCGGGGGAGCCGTGACCATCACCAGCCTGCTCATCGCCAATCGCGGCGAAATCGCCATCCGCATCGCACGTGCCGCCGCGGACCTCGGCATTCGCACCGTCGCCGTCTTCTCCGAAGACGACGCCCGAAGCCTCCACACGCGCACTGCCGACGCCAGCCACGCACTCCCGGGCAGCGGCGCGGCAGCATACCTGGACATCGCGGCCATCGTCGCGGCCGCGCGCGCGACCGGCTGCGACGCCATCCACCCCGGCTACGGCTTCCTCGCGGAGAGTGCCACCTTCGCCCGTGCCTGCGGCGAGGCGGGGATCACGTTCGTCGGCCCCGCGGTGGAGCTGCTCGAACTTTTCGGCGACAAAGCACGGGCGCGCCGCGCGGCGGTGGCCGCGGGCGTGCCCGTGCTTCGCGGCCTCGACCACCCGGTCACGCTCGACGAGGCGCGCGCGTTCTTCGATGCCCTCGGGCCCGGAGGCGCGATGATCATCAAGGCGGTGGCCGGGGGCGGCGGCCGGGGCACGCGAGCCGTGCTCTCGGCGGGCGAGGTCGAAAGCGCCTACCAGCGGTGCCAGTCCGAGGCGCGGGCCGCGTTCGGAAACGCCGATGTCTACGTCGAGGAGTTCGTCCCCCGTGCGCGCCACGTCGAGGTCCAGGTCGTGGGCGACACCACCGGCGCGATCGCGCACCTGGGCGAGCGCGACTGCAGCGTGCAGCGCCGCTTCCAGAAGGTCGTCGAGATGGCCCCCGCGCCGGGGCTGGCGCCGGCGCTGCGCGACGCGGTTCACGCCGCCGCCGTCCGCTTCGCCCGCGAAACCGGCTACCGGAGCCTGGGCACGTTCGAGTTCCTGGTCGATGTCAGCGGGCGGTCGGCAGCGGAGCCGTTCGTGTTCATCGAAGCGAACGCGCGCCTGCAGGTGGAGCACACCGTCACGGAGATGGTCACCGGTATCGACCTCGTGCAGGCGCAGTTGCGCATCGCCGGCGGCGCGACGCTCGCGGAGCTGGGGCTCGACCGCCCGGGCGCGGCCGAACCGCGCGGTTTCGCCGTGCAGGCGCGCGTCAACATGGAGAGCATCGCCCCGGACGGCAGCGTGCGGCCGGGGGGCGGCACGCTGTCGGTGTACGAAGCTCCGGGGGGCCCCGGTGTGCGCGTCGATGGCTTTGGGTATGCGGGCTACCGCACGAGCGCGGCGTTCGATTCTCTGCTGGCGAAGGTGATCGGGCATGCCGCGGGCGATGGCCCTCGCGCCGCCATCGCCCGCACGGCCCGTGCGCTGGCCGAGTTCCGCATCGACGGCGTGGCGACGAACATCGCCTTCCTCCAGCGCATCCTCGCGCACGACGACCTCGCGGCGGGCAGCACGCACACGCGCTGGGTCGAGGAGCACATCGCGGAGCTGGCGGCCGCCGGTGCGGAAGCGCCCCACCGTTATGTCGAACCCGGAGAAGCGGCTCGCGACGAAGGCTTCGCCGGCGCCCGGGTGAGCAGCCGCGACCCGCTCGCGCTGTTCGCCCATGACGCGGACGTGAAGGCCCGCGCCGCGGGGACGGCAGGCCAGGAGCAACCACTCTTGACACGCCCGGACGGCGCCGTGGGCCTTCCCGCGCCGATCCAGGGCACGATCGTGAGCATCGATGTCGCGCCCGGGGACGAAGTGCGAAAGGGTCAGCAGGTCGCCGTCGTCGAGGCGATGAAGATGGAGCACGTCGTCGCCGCCGACCGCGACGGCATCGTGCGCGAGGTCACGATGGCCGCCGGCGATGTCGTGCGCGAGGGCTACCCCATCGTCTTCATCGAGGCGGCCGAAGTGCAGGGCGACGCCGGCGAAGCAGCGGGCGGCGTCGACCTCGACTTCATCCGGCCCGACCTCCAGGAGAACCTGGACCGGCACGCCCACACGCTCGACGAGCGGCGCCCGGACGTCGTCGCCAAACGGCACGCGCGAGGGTACCGCATGCCCCGCGAGAACATCGCCGCGCTCGTGGACCCGGGATCGTTCAAGGAGTACTGGCCGCTCATCGTCGCGCGGCAGCACCAGCGTCACGACATGGAGACGTTGCGCCGCGACACGCCCGCGGACGGCCTCATCGCGGGGACCTGCGCCATCAACGGCGACCGCTTCGCCGATGACCGTTCGCGCGCGATCGTCGTGCACTACGACTACACCGTGCTGGCGGGCACGCAGGGCGGCCGCAACCACTACAAGCAGGACCGCATGTTCGAGCTCGCCCACCGCTTCCGGATGCCGGTGGTGCTCTTCGGCGAAGGTGGTGGCGGGCGCCCTGGCGACGATGCCACCGGCCCGCGCGTCGCCTTCGATACGGGCACCTTCACGACGTTCTCGCGGCTGAGCGGGCTGGTGCCGCTGATTTCCATCGTGAATGGCCGCACGTTCGCGGGGAACACCGCGCTGGTCGCCGCCTGCGACGTCATCATCGCGACGGAGGGGAGCACGCTGGCGATGGGCGGGCCCGCGATGATCGAGGGCGGCGGCCTCGGCATCTACACCCCGGAGGAAGTCGGGCCGATGTCGTTCCAGGTGCCGAACGGCGTCGTGGACATCCTCGTGAAGGACGAGAGCGAGGCAGTCGCCGTGGCGCGCCGGTACCTTTCGTACTTCCAGGGCCCGGTGGCGCAGTGGGAGGCGCCCGACCAGCGCCCCCTGCGCCACATCGTCCCCGAGAACCGCCTGCGGCTCTACGACATGCGCGAGGTCCTGCGCACCATCGCCGACCGCGATTCGGTGCTGGAGATTCGCGAGCGTTTCGGCGTGGGGGTGATTACGGCATTCATCCGCGTCGAAGGACGGCCGATGGGCGTCATCGCGAACAACCCGCACCACCTCGCGGGCGCGATCGATTCCGACGGCGCGGACAAGGGTGCCCGCTTCCTCCAGCTCTGCGACGCGTTCGATATCCCCGTGCTCAGCCTCATGGACTGCCCCGGCATCATGGTCGGGCCCGACCACGAACGGACGGCGCTCGTGCGGCACGCCCTGCGCATGTTCAATGCCGGGGCGAACATGACGACGCCACTCTTCGGGGTGATCGTGCGGAAGGCGTACGGGCTGGGGGTGCAGGCGATGTGCGGGGCGAGCGCGCTCGTCGGCTTCTTCACGGTCGCCTGGCCGACGGCGGAGTTCGCGGGGATGAACATCGAGGGCTCGGTGAAGCTGGGCTACCGCAAGGAGCTCGCGGCGATCGAGGACCCCGAGGAGCGCCGCCGCGAGTTCGACCGCCGGGTGACGCGCGCCTACGAAGGGGCGAAAGCGGTCAACGCCGCGACGGGCGGCGGGCTCGATGACGTGATCGACCCGGCCGAGACGCGGGACTGGATCGCGCAGAGCCTGCGGCGGCTGCCACCCGTTCCGCCGCGCGAGGGCAAGAAATACCCCTACATTGATCCCTGGTAGTAACCATGGCGGCCGGCCAGTCAGGTGGCCTTTACCGCCCGGTAGATTCACAAGCTACACCTTTCTTAACCGCGACGGTGCCGTTCGCACCGATTGCTCAGGGTTTTTCTCAATACGCAAAGTTCGTCGTACGACTCTCCGATGATTTGAGTGTGGGCAACGAGCCCGCGATGGAGACGGGGATGAACGACGCGAACCCGGGGGCGTCTGAGGGGCGGCAACCCCACGTGATGTACGTCGAGGACAACCGCGCCAACGCGCTGCTGGTTGAACGGGCGCTGGCGGCGCATGCCAACGTCACGCTCTCGGTCATCCCGAACGCCGAAGAGGCGCTGACGCGCATCGCGAGCCAGGCGCCGGACCTGATGCTGCTAGACCTCCACCTACCGGGGATGTCGGGCGAGGATCTGCTCGTGCGGCTGCGGCGGGAGCCGCGCTTCGCGACCTTGCCGGTGGTCATCATCACCGCCGACGCCGCAACCTCGACCTCGGACCGGCTGCTGGCACACGGTGCCACCATGCACATGACCAAGCCGATCGACATCCGCATGCTCGTGGACGTCGTTCGCAAGTTCACCCAGCGGGGGCCGCAATGAACCGCCTGACGACAGGAACCCGGTCGAGCGCGGTTGCGGCCGCGGGCATCATGCTCGTACTCGCGCTGCTGACGGTGTACGAAGTGCTGGCAACCAAGCGGGCACAGGATTCGCTCCAGGATGTGCAACTGGCGGGCGAGCTCGCGGACTCCTACCAGGCGGCGCGCGGCGGCGTGGCTCAGATCGAGCTCACTGTTCGCACGATGCTCTCGGAGCCCGGGACGGTCGATGCGGCGACCGTGATCGCGGAAATCGACGATGTGATACGGAACACGAATCGCATCAAAGCCATTGGGCAGCAAGAGGACCGCGCGCTGGTCGAGCAGTTGTACGACCAGTACGTGGGCACGCTCAATATCCTCAAGCTGGCGCTGGCGGCGCACATCGATCTGAGCGCGATGCAGGCCGGCCTCCCAAGCGAGAAGGTCGCGCCCGCGATTCGCAACGACTTCGACCAGATGGCGATGGAGCGCCAGTCGCAGGCGGACGCAGCGCTCGAGGCGTACCGGGACGACCAGGACACGCGGCTGATAGTGACGAGCGTGCTCAACGCGGCGGGTCTGCTGCTGGTGGTGTTCCTCGCCTTCGGGCTCCGGTACTACAGCCGCCGCGAGGCGCGGATGGTGGCGATGCAGGCCGCGCAGGCGGAACTCGAAGCCGCCCGCGACGAAGCGGACCGCGCGAACGCCGCGAAAAGCCAGTTCCTCAGCCGCATGAGCCACGAATTGCGGACTCCAATGAATGCCGTCCTGGGGTTCGGGCAGCTGCTCGAAATGGACGACTTGACCGAGACCCAGCGGGAGAACATGTCGTTCATCATGCGGTCGGGGCGCCACCTGCTGCGGCTGATCGATGAGGTCCTCGACATCTCGCGCATCGAAGCCGGGCGGCTGTCGCTCAGCCTGGAGCCGTTCATGGTCTCCGACGTGGCGAAGGACGTGTTGGAGATGTCCGCGCCCATCGCCGCCGAACACGGCATCCGCGTCGAGTGCTGCGACCATGAACCCCCGCCGTGGCGGGTCATCGGCGATGTCCAGCGCACGAAGCAGGTGCTCCTCAACCTGGTTTCGAACGCCATCAAGTACAACAAACCCGGCGGCACCGTGGAGTTCAGCGGCGAGCAGCTGCCGGGCGGCGAGGTGCGCATCTCGGTGCGGGACACCGGGCGCGGCATCTCGTCCGAACGCATGGAACGCCTCTTCAACCCGTTCGACCGCCTGGGGGCGGATTCCACCACGATCGAAGGCACGGGCCTCGGGCTGGCGCTTTCCAAGGCGCTGGTGGAGGCCATGTCCGGGCGGCTGGAGGTAGAGAGCGTCGAGGGCCAGGGGTCCACGTTCTCGGTGGTGCTGCCGGCGGCGACGGCGGCGCCCGCGGTGCCCGCCGGCTTTGCCGAGTATCGCGAACGGCTCGCGCCCATCGCCCGGGTGGTGTGCGTGGAGGACAACAACGCCAGCTACCACGTCGTGGAAGGCGCGATGCGCCACCTGGGCATCGAGTGCACGCGGGCGGAATCGGCCGCCGAGGGGATCGAGCAGGTCTTCGCGACTCGTCCCGGGCTGGTGATCGTCGACCTTCACCTCGAGGGCGGCGACGGCGCGGCGGTCGTCCGGGGTCTGCGCAGCCACCCGGAGATGTCGGACCTGCCGATCATCGTGATGAGCGCCGACACCACGGAGCCCACGCGGACGCGAGTGCTGGCCCTGGGCGCGGACGCCTTCGTGGGCAAGCCAATCGACTTCGGCCAGCTCGTGGAGACGATGGCCCGCGTGGTCGAGCCACCGGAGGCGCGGAAGCATGCAGCCTGAGAAACCGGCGGCGGCAACGCGCGGCGCGGCGGGTCCCACCGCACCTCCAGAGCTCGCGAACAGCCGCATCCTGGTCGTGGATGACCAGCCGCTCAACCTCAGGCTCATCGAGGCGATCCTCGGGCGAGCCGGCTACACCGGCGTTGCCTGCCTTCCCGAACCACGCCAGGTCCGGCCCCTCTGCGAACGAGTGATGCCGGACCTCGTGCTGCTCGACCTGCATATGCCGGGGCTCGATGGCTTCGGGGTGATGGCGGAGCTGGCGAAGCTCGTTCGCCCGGACGACTACGTCCCGATTCTCGTTGTCACGGCCGATGTCACGCGGGAAACGCGCGAACGCGCACTGCGGGCCGGCGCGAAGGACTTCCTGACCAAGCCAGTGGACGCAACCGAGGTGGTGCAACGGGTTGGCAACCTCCTCCAGACGCGACACCTCTACGCCAACCTGCGCCAGCTCAACAGCGAGCTTGAGCGGCGGGTGGCGCAGCGCACGGCGCAGCTCGAACGCGCGCACGATGAGCTGCTCGAACGGCTCGCGCTCGCAGCCGACTACCGTGACGACATCACGGGCGCGCATTCGCGGCGCGTGGCCAGCGGTGCCGCGCGGCTGGGCGCGATGCTCGGCATGAACGAGCGCGAGGCGCGCCTGCTGCAGCACGCTGCCACGCTTCACGACTTCGGCAAGATCGCCATCCCCGATTCCGTGCTCCTGAAGCCGGGTTCGCTGACGAACGACGAGTTCGCTCTCATGCGCAGTCACACCACGATCGGCGCGTCGCTGCTGGCGGGGAGCCAGTTCCCGACGCTGGTCCTGGGGCAGGAACTCGCGCGGCTGCACCACGAACGCTGGGATGGCCGGGGGTACCTGGGCCTGGCCGGCCACGACGTGCCCCTGACGAGCCGTATCGTCGCCGTCGCGGACGTCTTCGACGCGCTGATTCACGTGCGGCCGTACAAGAAGGCGTGGCCTCTGAGCGAGGCCGTGGATGCCATCGCCAAGGGCAAGGGCACGCAGTTCGACCCGGAAGTGGTCGCGGCCTTCCTCGGGGACGACCTGGACGGCTACGTCGGTCAGTCGGAAGGCATGGACTGGGGCCCGTCCGAGGCCGCCTGAGTCGCCCGCTCCGCGCATCTATCCGCCAGGCACGCCCACCGGCTCCCTGACCTGAGGTATTCGCTACCGCATGTCCCTGCCGGTGGTCAGCGCCGTCGCACGCCCGGGGTGCCTCGGGCGCGGCGCCTTCGACACGCTTGAGGGTCGCGGCGCCGGGTTCTGTGGGCGAAAGGAACGGCGGGAGGGAATCTCAGGCGGCAGCGGTCCGGTCGGCGGCTTCGAGGACGCGGATGAGGTCCTCTGGCTCCAGGGGCACCGGCAGGAAGGCGTCGCATCCCAGCGGCTTCCAGGAACGCTCGAACTCGTCGCGGTCGCGGGGACCGACGACGACGAGGCGCGCGCGCGCGTTTGGCGCGCCGGGCCGGCGAATGTGCTGGCCGATGAGCTCCTGCACGTTCGGCAGGCCACCATCGACGACGACGGTGAACGCTCGCCAGCTATCGGAGAGCAGCTTGCCCTCGATCGTGTTCTCGGCCTGCACGAGCTTCACGCCGGTGCGGCGGGCGAGCACACGTTCGACAAGTTGGCGGCGGGACCAGTCGCCGTCGATGTGAAGGATGGAGAGCGGCGCGGTTCGCGCCCCGGCTGGCGCCGCTTCGCCGCTGCGCCGGGCGAGGGGGAGAAAGACGGTGAAACGCGTCCCCTTGCCGGGCACGCTATCGACCTGGATGGAGCCGTACATGGCCTCGACGAGGGCCTTGCTCAACACCAGGCCCAGGCCGGTGCCTTCGATGCCCCGGCGGTCGGCGTCGAGGCGCTCGAAGGGGTTGAACATGCGGCTCATTTTTTCGGGGGCGATTCCGGGACCGTTGTCGACGACGCTGATGGCCACACGGCCGGCGCGGGTCACGCCAGAACGAATGACGACGGTGCCGCCCGCTTCGTTGTACTTAATGGCGTTCGATACCAGGTTCAGGAGCACCTGCTTGAGGCGCGCCGCGTCGGCGAGCACGCCGGTCACATCGGGGCCGTCGTCGCGGCGGAGGGTGATGTGCGCGGCCGCCGCAAGGGGCGCCGTCATCTCCATCACCTGGCCGATGACGTCGCCGCAGCGCACCGGCGCAATCTCGACCTTCATCCGGCCGGCTTCGATGCGGGAGATGTCGAGCACCTCGTCGATGAGGCGCAGGAGGTGCTGGCCCGAGCTCATGATGTAGTCGACGTTCTCGCGCTGCTCCGGCGTAAGGTCCTCGAGCTGGAGGAGCTGGCCAAAGCCGAGGACGGCGTTCATTGGCGTGCGCAGCTCATGGCTCATGCGCGAGAGGAACTGGCTCTTGGCGGCGTTAGCCGTGTCGGCGGAATCGCGCGCGGTGGCAAGCTCCTGCACCTGGGCCTCGAGCTGAACTCGCATCCGCTCAAGGCCGGCATTGAGGTTGAGGTTATCGAGGATGACGACGAGCTGCCGCACCAGCGCCAGGCCGAGCACGACCACGATCAGGGCGAGCGACACGCGATGCGCGCCGAACCCATCGTCCCACCCCACGTACGCGCCCAGGCCGATCATCGCGGCGGCGGTGAAGATGGGCACCAGGTTGTGGGCACGGCTTACGGCGACCTGGCGCTCATCTTCGCGCGCGACCTGGATCCCGCTTCGCACACGGGTGAACGCCCCGATGCCAACGAGAAGGTAGCCTGCCATCCAACCGGCATCGATGAACCCGGGCGTATAGCCGCCCCGCAGGTCGGCGTAGAGGAACGCGGAATCGGCAGCGACAAACGCCGCGACACCCCCGCCGAGGCCCAGGAAGACGCTGGCGTCGCGCCTCAGGCCAACGCGGTAGGCGAGCGTGATCACCGCCCAGAGCAGCGTGATGTCGGTCACGGGATAAGCAGTCGCGAGGGCGACTTCGAGGCGAGTTCCGGTGCTCCCGGCCATGGTGGGTTCCATGACGAACGCCCAGCCCACCGCCGTGAGCGCCAGTGCCAGGCTCGATCCCTCGAACAGCGCTCGCAGCTGCGCGTGCCAGCGGCGCTGGCTCCCGACCATTGTCATGCCCGAGACCAGGAAGAGCGTCCCGCCCAGGTAGAAGGCATCCGCGATGGACGGGAAGGGATCGGTCTTGAGGATGATCTCGTCGTAGGCCCAGATCCACTCGGCCACGGACCAGCAGAGCACCCCGGCAGCGAAGAGCAGCCACCCCGTCCGGTCGAAGCCTCGCGTCGCGCGGACGGTGTACAGCGTCGCAACCGCCGCGACGCAGGCCGCGACCGCGACGCTCACGTCGGCGGTTCCCGCGCGAACGAGCGAGTCGGCGGGAAGGAGCAGCACGGCCGAGGTGATGACGGCGACGGCCGTCGCGGCGAGGACGACCAGGTTCGAAAACCGGCTGCGCGCGCCCCGAGCAGGGTTGCGATGCACAAGATCCATCGCCTCGATCGTCGGATTGGGAGCGACTTGCCCGGAGTGCGAAGGCGGTAAAAGACGAACTTCCCGCGCAATCCGCGAGAACACCAGGCGCGCTAGATGGGAGAGCCGGCGCGGGTGGTGGCGGCCGAGAGGCGGCCGAGATCCGTGACGGGCGGGACGCCGCGCACGTACTCCGTGATGATGCCCCGCCACGGGCCGTGCGCCCGCAGGTTCGCCATCAGCCCGGCCAGTCCGAAATTGATGCGCGTGAGGAAAACCATGCCTTCGGGGACGTTGCAGTAGCGGTTGATGGCGCCGCCTTCGCCCGTGGTCTGGGTGTTGCGCCGGATCATCTCGGCGGCCAGCTCGGGCGTGAAGGTGACTTCGCCCTCAAGGATCGGCGCCCAGTACCAGTGCATGTGGTCGTACAGCGCTTCGGTCGTGAAGGGCGCATTGGGACGCAGGATGCCAATCGCCTCCGTGGCCGTGCGCCAGGCATCGATGTCGCGGTCCAGCAGCGCGCCGATGACACCCCCGAACTTCGCGACGATGTCCGGCGGGAACTCGGTCACGCAGCCGTAGTCTACGAAGGCGACGCGGCCATCGGGCGTGAGCAGGTAGTTCCCGGGGTGCGGGTCGCCGTTGAAGAGCCCGTGGCGGTAGATGCCGCCGAAACAGAAGCGGTAGACGATCTCCGCGAGGCGGTTGCGTTCGGCCTGGGGCAGGTCGAAGGCCTCGCGGAAGGGGCGGCCCTCGATGAACTCCTGGACGATTACGTGGTGCGTCGTCAGCTCGGGATGGACGCGCGGCACACGGACGAAGCCGTGGCCCTCGAACAGGTCGGCGAAGCGCTGCTGGTTGGCGGCCTCCCGCAGGTAGTCGAGCTCGGCCCGGATGCCATCCTTGAGGTCGCTCACGATGGTACCGACATCGAGCCCACGCGCGACCAGCCCGGCCATGGAGAGCATGAGGCCGACGTTCGCGAGGTCGTGCTCGATGGCCTCGGCGACCCCCGGGTACTGCACCTTCACGGCGACCTTGCGGCCGTCGTCAAGCGTGGCGCGGTGGACCTGTCCGATAGATGCGGCGGCGAACGGTTCGTGTTCGAACCTGCGGAAGACCTTGCGCGGCGGGAGGCCGAACTCGGCCATGAAGACCTGCTCCACGAGCTCGAAGGCCATGGGCGGTGCGCTGGAGTGGAGCGTCGCGAGTTGGCCCGCCATCTCATCGGGGAGCACGCCCGTCATCATCGAGAGCACCTGTCCGACCTTCATCACGGCGCCCTTCATGTCGCCCATGGTTCGAGTCACGTCCTCGGCGGTACGAAGCACGAACTGCTCACGCTTCCGTCTGCGCGCCTCCCCGAAGGCGAGGTAGGTGCCCGCCCAGCGAAAGGCCGCGCGGCCCGCGAGCCTGGCCGGGCGCACGGAACGGCCCACCCGTCCACCGCGTACCGCACGCCGTTCATTGGTCATGGATTCGAGCGTATCGCGCGGACGGTACGGATGGTGGCTGGCCGCCTCACCGTTCGCATTGAACCTGCCGATGGCGCTCGATGGTCTTCGCCATAGCGTCGAACGATGCGAGGCGAGGCCGCTATCGAGAATTCCCGTAGCCGGTCACCTTCGATATATCGCGTCGCGGCCGATATCCATGACAACAACGCCGGAGGGGCAGCCATGAGTGGCATCTTCTACGACCCGCGCGCCCGGCGCCTTGAGCGCGTCAGTGATGGCAGCCCGCGTCCGGAATGGTCGTTCGTGACGCACAATCTCCACGCCAGCGCGCACCAGTGCCGCCGCATTCTGGGTGAGTTCCTGCCCGCCGAGGCGTTGACAGACCTTGAGTTCGGAGGCGAGCAGCGCCGCCGCTGACGCCCGGCTACGATAGCGCGTGCATGATCGCCGAGATCGCCGTCCGCCTTGCCACGGTGCACGACTCGCCGGGCTGGACCGTCACGCGGTTCGACCAGGGCGCGCCGTTTGAGGGTCGCGTGGCCGTGCTGTCGTCGGCCTTCAATCCACCGACCCATGCCCACGTCAGCCTGCTCGAGCTCGGCGCCGCGGTGGATGGCATCACCGGCGTGGCCGCGATGCTTACGACGAACAACGTGGACAAGTCGCTGTTCGGGGCGCCGTTGTCGCATCGTGTGGGGATGCTGCTGGCGCTGGGGGAGGCCGAGCCGGGGGGCGTGGCCGTGCTCGCCAGCAACGCCGCCCGCTTCGTGGACCAGGCCGAGGCGCTGCGCATCACCTACCCGCAGGCGTCGTTCGACTTCATCGCGGGCTTCGACACGCTCGTGCGCATCTTCGACCCCCGCTACTACGAGGACATGGACACGGTGCTCGACCGCTTCTTCGCGCGGCACCGGCTCATCGCGACGAACCGCGGGCAGGACACCATCGCCGCCGTCGCGGCGTTCGTGGCGACGCCGGCCGCGGCGCGCTACGCGGGGAGCATCATCGTCCGCGAGCTGGACGACCACCCCGCTTCGCTCTCATCGACACAGGCGCGCGAGCATGCCGGACGCGGCGAAACGCCCTCCGCGGTGCCGCCCGCGGTGGCCGGGTACATCGCTCGCCACGGGCTCTACGGGATGGGGAACGCACCCTAACTTAACTGCGAAACGTCCGGTCCGCCTTCGGTCGCGACGACGCCACGCGCCTTCAGCCCCTCGATTTCGCCATCGCTGAGCCCGAGCAGGTCGCGCAGAACCTCGGCCGTGTGCTCGCCGAAGTCCGGCGGCGGGCCTTTGATGCCGGATTCGCTGCGGGACATGCGCAGCGGCGTATTCGCGATGCGCACCGTGCCCGCGCTCCGGTGCGTCACGTCCTGGAGCATCTCGCGATGCGCGACCTGCGGGTCGGCGGCGACATCGGCGATGGTGTTCACGGGCCCGCAGGGGATGCCGACGGCGAGCATGTCCTCGATCCACTCCGCGGTGGTGCGGCGGCGAAACGCGTCGACGAGGATCGGTTCGAGCGCGGCATGGTTGGCGGTGCGCCGGGGGCTCGTGCCGAAACGGGGATCGTCGATGAGCTCGGGAAGCCCGAGCAGCGCGCAAAACAGCGACCAGTGGTTCTCCTCGCCGAAGCCGAGCGCGACGACGAGATGGCCATCGGCGGTGGGGAAGGCCTGGAACGGCGTCGCGCTGGGATGGCGCGTGCCGAGCGGCTCCGGGGCCTTGCCGGTGACGCTGTAGCGCATGTAGGCGTTCTCCAGCATCGCGACCTGGCAATCGAGCATCGAGAGGTCGATGAACTGGCCGAGGCCGCTGCGGTCGCGTTCGTGCAGCGCCGCGAGGATGCCGACCGTGGCGTAGAGCCCCGCGGAGAGGTCGCCATAGGAGGCCCCGGGGCGAACCGGCGGGCCGCCCTTTTCGCCCGTAATGGAGAGGATGCCGCCCATGCCCTGGACGACGATGTCGAGCGCGGGACGTTCGCGGTAGGGGCCCGTCTGGCCGAACCCGCTGATGCTGCAGAAGATGAGCCGCGGATTGCGTTCCTTCAGCGCCTCGTAGCCCACGCCGAGGCGTTCCATCGTGCCGGGCGTGAAGTTTTCGAGGACCACGTCCACCTGCTCCGCCAGCTTACGGAAGAGCTCGCGCCCTTCCTCCTGGCGGAAATCGATGGACATGGAGCGCTTGCCGCGGTTGATGCTGAAGAAATAGCCGCTGAAGCCGTTCTGGTAGGGCGTGGTGGTGCGCGCGATATCGCCCCACGGCGGCCGTTCGACCTTGATCACGTCCGCGCCCAGGTCCGCGAGGACCATCGAGGCGTACGGGCCGCTCAGCACCCAGCTGCAATCGAGAACGGTGATGCCTTCCAACGGACGGGCCATGCGCGCGCCTCCTCGGAGGCAGGATAGGCGAGATCTCCGGAATGGGGTCAGACGCCGCGCCGGTCGCCCCAGATGTAGATGTGAAGGCGCGTGGTGAAGCGGTACCCTTCGCGCGCGCACAGCTCCGCGAGCCAGGGGCTGCGCGCCGAAAGCTCCGCGGCTGTGCGGCCTTCGGGCATGAGCTGCGTGCGCTCGCGCGCGATGCCGGCGCTCTCGCGGATCGCCTCAGCTTCGTCCACGTCCCCGGCATCGGCGACCACGAACTTGAGCCAGGCATTGCCGGTCGCGGCGAGCGCGCGAAGGGCATCCGGACGCACGCGGCTGAGCCCTTCGTTCCCGGAGTGCGCGAGCTTGGGAGAGACGTTCCACTGGTCCACGAACGGCTCCAGCGGGCCGGGCGCGACCGTGCCGTTGGTTTCGACTTCGATGCGGTACCCGGCGTCCTTGAGCATGCGGGCGAGGGGCGCGAGCTGGCGGCGCTGCAGCAGCGGTTCGCCGCCGGTGATCACGACGTTCGCCGGCTCGCGCACCGCGACCTGCGCGGCGACTTCGCCCGGGGACATGGTCATGGTCTGGGCGGCGCGGTCGAAGCGGTCCCAGTCCCACGTGTAGGCGGTGTCGCACCAGGCGCAGCGCAGGTTGCAGATGGCGAGGCGGACGAACGTGCTCGGAACGCCCGCGGAGACGCCTTCGCCCTGCACCGAGGCGAAGATCTCGGGGGAGCCATCGGCCATGCGCGAGAGCGTCAGCGCGTCCACGGGATGAGCGTACCGCGTGGCGCGCTCGCGAGGCAGCACGGCCCACAGCGTGATGGCGCCCACCTGCCCTACACTGGAACGCGATGTTCGAATCCCTGACCGACAAGCTGCAGTCCGCCTTCAAGAAGTTCGGCTCCCGGGGCGTGGTGACCGAGGAAGACCTCGACCAGGCGCTCCGCGAAGTGCGCATGGCGATGCTCGAAGCGGACGTGAACTTCAAGGTCGTGCGCGAATTCACCTCGCGCGTGAAGGAGAAGGCGCTCGGCGCGGAGGTGCTCCGCTCGCTCACGCCCGCGCAGCAGGTCATCGATATCGTCCACGGGGAGCTCGTCGATATCCTCGGCGGAGCCGCGCCGCAGCTCGCGACATCGGTGCGGCCGCCCACGGTGATCATGGTGGTCGGCCTGCAGGGGTCGGGCAAAACGACGAGCATCGCCAAGCTCGCGAACCTCCTCAAGAAGCAGCGCCTGCGCCCGCTCGTGGTGGCGTGCGATGTCTATCGCCCGGCGGCCGTGGACCAGCTGGTGACGCTGGCGAAACAGCTGGATGTCCCCTATCACGAAGAAGGCACTGCGCAGAAGCCGGCCGTCATCGCCGCGCACGGGCTCGAAAAGGCGAAGGCGATGAACGCCACGCACCTGCTCGTGGACACCGCCGGCCGGCTGCACATCGACGAGGCGATGATGGAGGAGGTGGCGGACCTTCGCCGCCAGCTGGAGCCCTCCGAGGTGCTCTTCGTCGCCGATGCCATGGCCGGGCAGGATGCCGTGACGGCGGCGAAGGAGTTCCACGACAAGGTCGGGACGACGGGCCTCATCCTCACGAAGATGGATGGCGACGCGCGCGGCGGCGCGGCCCTCAGCATCCGCGCCGTGACGGGCGTGCCGGTGAAATTCATCGGCGTCGGCGAGAAGTCGGACGCGCTCGAGCAGTTCTATCCGGACCGCCTCGCCGGCCGCATCCTCGGCATGGGCGACATGCTTTCGCTCATCGAACGCGCCAAGGAGCAGATGGGCGACGAGGACGCCGACCGCTTCGGCGACAAGATGAAGAAGGGCACGTTCGACCTGCAGGACTTCGTCGATCAGCTGCGGAAGGTGCGGCGCATGGGCCCCCTCGGCCAGCTCGTGCAGATGCTCCCCGGCTTCAACAAGATCAAGATGCAGCTCGATGTCGATGACATGGACGACAGCTTCTTCGGGCATGCGGAAGCGATCGTGCTCTCGATGACGCCGTGGGAACGCCGCCACCCGGACAAGATCGACGGGCGCCGGCGCAAGCGCATCGCGCGGGGCAGCGGCACCGACGCGCACGCCGTGAACCAGCTCCTCAAGCAGTTTTTCGAGGCGCGCAAGATCGCGAAGACGCTCAGCACCGGGAAGTTCCCGGGTATGCGCTTCTAGGCCGCCAGTGCCGCTTCCGCCCGAGATCGACACGGCCATGCACCGCGCGCACATCGATGCGATGCGCCTCGTCGCCGCCGCCCTGCCCGGCGCGGAGACGGCGCGTGTGGGCGAGTGGTTCGTCTACGACGCCGGCGTCGAAAACCCCGAGTTCAACGTCGCGTACGTCGCGGGCGATGCCGATGGCGCCGCGGGCCAACTGTCCGCGGTCGCGGCATGGTTCACCGCCCGGGGCGCGGACTGGCGCTTCAAGCTCCGAACCGGGACGGAAGACGGCGTGATCGCCGCGCTGGCGGGCCGCAGCATCGAGACCCCCCGCCGCGAGCCATTCCTGGCTATCTCACTGGACCAGGTGGCCGAGGACGCGCTGGAGAGCATGGTCAAGCCGGTGATGAGCCGGGACGACCTCGCCGCCTACGAATCCTTCGACCTGGTGCGCGGACGCCCCGCCGAATGGTCCATCGCCGGCGCGGTGATGGACCTTCCCGGGTGCTCGCTCTGGCTGGCGCGCGCGGCGGACGGCACGCCCGTCGCCCGCGCGATGAGCGTCGCGCTGGGGCCGGTCGCGACGGTGCACAACGTCTTCGTCGGCGATGCCTTCCGGCGCCGGGGGTATGGGCGCGCGGTGACGGCGGCGGCGTTGCACGCCGCGCGACGGGCCGGCTGCGAGCACGGGGGCCTCGGCGCCTCCGAGCTGGGGTACCCGCTGTACCTCGCGATGGGCTTCGAGCGGCGGTACGACCTCGCGACGTTCGCGCCATCGCCGCCGCCGGTGCCGGGCTAGATCGTCAGGCCGCCGAGGCCCTGCACGCCGCGCACGTACTCGATTTCGCCGACGTGGCGATACCCGTGGCTGAGGCAGATGCCATAAAGGCCATCCCACAGCGACATCTCGCCGAGCGGCTTGATGGTCACGCGGCGCGAATCGAACTCCTCGGGTGACATGCCCGCGAGGTAGGCATCGGTCGCCTCCCACACCTTCCCCTGGTACTCGAGCCAGCGTGCGACGTCGTGGACCTGGACGGCGTTCGCCTCGTCGGTGGTCATGCCCGTGCCCTGGCTGTTGCGGGGCAGGCCGAAGGCTTCGTCATAGCCACCTTCGAGCCAGACGGTCGGCTTTCGCTGGACCACGAACTGGACGATGTTGTCCTCGGTGCGGACGTAGTGCCAGAGGCTGAAGAAGCCGCTGACGCCGCCCTCTTGCGGCCGGAAGTTGAACTGCTCCGCGGTCATCCCTTCGACGGCTTTGTCGAGAAGGGCGTGCATCGAACGGAGGCTCTTGCGCAGCAGGTCCTGCTGGGTGGTCATGGCGGCTCCAGGCGGGGAAGTGCGCGCATTCTGTCGCGGGCGGGCGACGGTGTCACGCGAGAAGCTATTGGCTCTTAGCTGTTAGCTATTGGTGTGCCCGGCGCGAACCTCCCACAGCCGACAGCCGACAGCCAACAGCCGACAGCCGACAGCCGATAGCCGACAGCCGTCGCGGCCGGGACCTTAGGGAATCCCGTGATCCCTCGGGCATGGACCCGGCGGTTTCCTGATGTCGCGATGCGGGCGGGCGTCCGAAAGCTATGGCATGCGCCGCTTTCGCCCCTTCCTGCTGCTCCTCGCTTCGGCCGCGGGATGCTCGATTGGCGGGCTGGCGCTGCACCTGGGCGACACGCTGGGCGGGGCACCCGGACCGGGGGCATTCGAAGGCCCGGCCCAGGCCGAAGCCGCTGCCCCGGCGGCCGCGACACCGTCGCCCGAAGCCACGCCCACGCTCGAGGCGGGCATCATCGCGAACCAGGCCTCCGCCGTCGCGACGCCGACGCCGACGTCCGCGGCTGCTCCGTCGGTCACCGTGGAAGCGCCCGTGGCGGGGGTCTCCTCGCGCCTGAGCCTGCCCGCCGGAACATCCGAGGATGTCGAAAAAGCCGGCGGGCTGCTCGACCTGATGAACCAGCAGCGGCTCAAGGAAGGGCTGCCCGCGCTGCGTGCCAACCCCGCGCTGGAGCGTGTCGCGCTCGCGCGGGCGAACAACCTCGTGGCGAACGGCTACTTCGACCACTACAGCCCGGACGGCGAAAGCGCCTTCAGTGAGCTGGCGGCGCGGTCCATCGCCTACCGGCTGGCGGGCGAGAACCTGGCGCGGAACAACTACCCGGAGGCGCGCACCGTGCAGGCCGCGTTCGATGGCCTGATGGCGAGCCAGGGACACCGCGCCAACATCCTCGAGCCGCGCTTCACGCAGGCGGGGGTGGCAGCCGTGCGCAGCGGCAAGATGTGGGTGTACGTCACCGTCTTCATGGACTAAGTCACTCCTAAGCTGCCGGGCCGAATACCCTGATCGAAGCGGCGAAACCGGAGCTTCCTCTATGGTTTTGATAGACCACTTGCGGGGCTAACCCTTACGTAAGGTATTATCCGGTAGGCGCTCGGCCGTGACGGGCGACCCACTTGGAGAGATGCCCTTTGCGCGCAGACACGAGTGACGTCGCCTTCCGCCTCCTGATGGCCCTCGGTGACCTCTGGGATGGGTTGCAGCGGGCGAGCATCAACCCGGGTGCCCGCGGCCTGCATCTCACGAAGGAATATCTCGGGGGCTACACGCGCTACAGCGCCGGCCCGGCCGCCCACGCGCGCATGGTCGTGGAATGGAACGAGGCAACCCGCCACCTCCGTGTCATCCGTTGCGAGGCCTGGTCCGGGTTCGATTCCGTCGTCTGCGCGACCGTCTCTCACGTGCGGGACGAAGCGCGCGCGAAGGGCCTCAGCGGCATCGTCGAAGCCCGCCTGAACGAAGCCTGCCAGGAGCCGGCGCCGTCGCGCCGCACCGTGGTCACCGTGGCCGCGTCGCTCGCCGCCGTCGCGCCCGTTCGCACGGGGCGCTAACCGAAGCGGCTAACGCCGCTCCGCCCACTGCTTCGCGTGATACGTGATCACCATGTCGGCGCCCGCCCGCCGGATGGATGTCAGCGCCTCGTCGATGGCGCGGTCGCGGTCGATCCAGCCCCGTTCGGCAGCGGCCATGAGCATGCTGTACTCGCCGCTGACGTTGTAGGCCGCGACGGGCACATCGACCGCATCCCGCACGCGCCGAAGGACGTCCAGGTACGGCAGGGCCGGTTTCACCATCACCATGTCCGCGCCTTCATCGAGGTCGGTGAGCACTTCATCAAGCGCCATGCGGCCATTCGCCGGGTCCATCTGGTAGCCGCGCCGGTCGCCGAACGCGGGCGTGCTCTCGGCCGCCTCGCGGAAGGGGCCGTAGAACGCGCTCGCGAACTTGGCGGCGTAGCTGAGCACGGGCACGCGCACGAAGCCCGCGCCATCGAGGCCCGCGCGGATGGCGCCGACGCGGCCGTCCATCATGTCGCTCGGGGCGATGATGTCGCAGCCGGCCGCGGCCAGGCTCACCGCCGTCTCCGTGAGCAGGGGCAACGTGGCGTCGTTGTCGACGGTGCCATCGGGGAGGAGGAGGCCGCAGTGGCCGTGGCTCGTGTATTCGCACAGGCAGACATCGGCGATGACGACAATGTCCGGGTTCGCTTCCTTCAGGGTGCGGGCCGCCTGCTGCACGATGCCGTCGCTGTCCCAGGCGCCGCTGCCGCGTTCGTCCTTGGCGGGGGGGAGCCCGAAGAGCAGCACCGCCGGGATGCGCAACGCCGCCAGTTCGCGTGCTTCGGCGGCGAGCACGTCCAGCCCGAGCCGGTCCTGCCCGGGCATCGCCTCGATGGGAGCGCGGCCGCGCAGCCCGGCTTCGATGAAGAGCGGGTAGACGAGGTGCGCGGGCGTGAGCTCGGTTTCGCGCACGAGCCCGCGAATGGCCTCGCTCGAACGCAGCCGGCGGTGGCGCCGGAACGATGACATCTCCATGCGGCGATGCTACCACGCGCTTTCGCGGGGGTGTCCGGCTGCTATCCTGAGGCGAATGGAACGGCGACTCCCGCCCCAGTACGCCGGCTGGCAGACGCACGAACCCGCGCTGCGCCGCATGACCACGCCCGAGCTCGTCATGGAGATCCAGGACGGCCCGCCCGACCGGCGGCTCGCCGCGCTCTCCGTGATCGACCTCGCGGACGTGGCGCAGGACACGCTCGAGGACTGGATTCGCACGCTGCCCGAGGCCGAGGCGAACGAGCTCGCCGGCGCCATCCCGGCATCGCGGCCGAACGCGACCTGCGCCGACGACCTCCGCTGGGTGGACCTCGCGCGCAAGGGGTACGACCGCCGCCGCCTGCCGACCTTCCTCGTTATGTTGTTTTCGTCGCTCGAGGCGATGGAGGCGCGAGAGTGCGCCGAAGCCCCCGGCGCGTGGGAAACGGTCGCCGACTGGCTGGGTGATACCTACGACCGCGCCGGTCAGGCAGGTGACACCGACGCGACCGAGGACATCCTGCTGTTCGTGTTCGAGAACCACCTGCGCCAGGCCGCCGTCTTCGAGGCGTTCCTGGGGCTCATCGCGCGGCACGAGGAGCTGGCCGAACGTGTCAGCACCGACCCGGCGGTCTTCCTGGCCGACCTCCCCGAGGCGATGCAGCGGGGCGCGCTGGAAGAAGCCGCCCGCTCCGGCGGCCTCCCCCTGCTGCAATCGCTCGCGCGCCTCTACGGCGCCTTCGAAACCTGAACCGGGCGGCTCAGCTCACGATCGACGAGTAGATGATCTGCTTGAGCTGCCCGCGGAAGTTGAACGTGGCCGAAGGCATGAGCTGCGTCATGAACACGACCGAAAGGTCCTCCACCGGGTCGACCCAGAAGATGGTCGAGGCCGCGCCGCCCCAGTAGTAATCGCCCTCGCCGAGCGTGCCCGCGGTGACTTCGCTGAGTGTCACGGCGAAGCCAAGGCCGAAGCCGACGCCTTCGTTCGCCGTCTCGGAGAACGCGCCGATCGCCATCTCGGTGAGGTCGCGGTTGCCGAGCAGGTGGTTCTTCGTCATGAGGCGAAGGGTCCGCGGCCCGAGGATGCGAGCGCCGTCGAGCTCGCCGCCGCAACGGAGCATTTCGCAGAAGCGCAGGTAGTCCGCCGTCGTGCTCGTGAGGCCGCCGCCGCCGGAGAGGAAGCTCGGCTTCGCCAGGTAGCTGCTCGTCTTCGGGTCGTCGATGAGCTTCATCGACTTGTCGGCCCCGCGCTGGTAGTTCGCGGCGAAGCGGTGCGCCTTCTCGGGGGCGACGAAGAACGAGGTGTCGTTCATACCCAGTGGCTGGAAGATGGTCTCGCGCAGGTACTCATCGAAGGGCTTCCCGGAGATGGCTTCGACCAGGTAGCCGCAGACGTCGGTCGAGTAGGAGTACATCCAGTGCTCGCCCGGCTGGTAGCGCAGGGGGACGTTCGCGAGCTTCTCGACGAACGTCTTGAGCGTTTCGCCCTCGCCGCGCGCGACGCCCTCGCGCCGGTAGGCCTTATCGACCGGGTGGTTGGTGGCGCCATAGGTGAGCCCGCCGCCGTGGCTGAGCACGTGGCGCATGGTCATCGGCGGGTTCGGTTCCTTCGTCTCCATGGTGTCGCCGTCGCCCGAGACCCAGACGCGCTGGTTGCGCCATTCGGGGATGAAGCGATGCACCGGGTCGTTGAGCTGGAAATGGCCCTGCTCGTACAGGGTCATCAGCGCGACCGAGGTGATGGGCTTGGACATCGAGTAGATGCGGAAGATGGTGTCGTCGGCCACGGGCTGCTCGCGTTCGCGGTCGGCGTTGCCGAACGAGCGGAAGTAGGCGGGCTGGCCGTGGCGCGAAACCGCGACCTGGCAGCCGGCGATCTTGCCGGACTGGATGTAGTTCCGCTCGAGGTGGGTGGTGATGCGCTCCAGGCGATCGGGATCGAAACCGGCTTTGGCGGGATCGACGTGCATGCGTTTCCCCTTCGGGTGTTGCACGCATTAGCGGGGGGACGAGCGGGGGCGTCAAGCGGCGACCAACGTCGTTGGACAGGGACCGTTTCATGCCGTAGACGGGAGGGAGCAAACAAGCCTGTTGGAGGTCGTCCATGGCGCGCGTGCCCGTCGAAGAGGGGTACTTTCGCATCCCCGAGGAGGAGGGCGCGTCGCCCGTGCTTCTCGGTTCGTATAGCCCGGCGGCGAAGACGTACTTCTGGCCCCGCCGCAAGCGCTGCCCCATCTCGCTCGAACCCGTGCAGGACTGCGAACTCTCAACCGAGGGCGTGATCTATTCATGGACGTTCGTTTCGATGCCGACCATGGGGAGCATGAAGGCCGATGCCGGCGGTGGCTTCGGCGCGGCCCAGGTCGACCTGCCCGAGGGCGTGCGCATCCAGGCGCAGCTCGAAGGCAAGCAGGGTGACTGGGCGATCGGCCAGCGCGTGCGGCTGGTGACGCGCGTCGTGGGCACGGAAGCGAACGGCGACGAGCTCGTCACCATCGCCTTCCGCCTCATGGAAGGGGGCAAATGATGGACCGCGACGTCTACGTCATCGGCGTGGGGATCCACCGCTTCGGCAAGCACGATGTCAGCCGCCGCGATATGGCCTACGTGTCCGGCATCGACGCGCTGGAGGACGCGGGCATCTCGTTCAAGCAGGTCGGGTCGCTCTACATGGGCTACATCGGCGGGAACATGCTCGACGGCGTCACCTACGCCAAGGACCTCGGACTCACGGGCATCCCCGTCGTGCACGTGGAGAACGCCTCGGCCACGGGGTCGGCGGCGTTCCGGCAGGCCGTGAACGACGTCAGTGGCGGCGTCTGCGACGTGTCGATGGCGCTCGGCTTCGATGGCCAGCTGCGGGGGCTGAGCACGCCGCCGCCGGTTGCGCCGCGGCCGACGATGGGTTCGAACCTGCTGCCCGCGGCCTTCTTCGCGTTCTGGGCCGTGCGCCGTATGCACGACAACGGCACGACGGTGGAAACGTTCGCGAAGATCGCGGCGAAGAACTGGAACCACGCGCGCCTCAACAAGTACGCCGAGCGCCAGGCGGCGAACGAGATCACGCCCGAGACGGTGCTCGCGGCGCCGATGGTGGCATATCCGCACACGGCGATGATGGCCTGCGGCGCGGGCGCCGGGGCCGCCTCCGCCATCGTCGCGACGCGCGAAATAGCGGCAAAGCTGAGCAACGGCCGGCCGCTCGTGAAGGTGGCGGCTTCGCAGATGCAGTCGGAGGTGTACCAGCCCGGCCACATCTTCCTGGGTGCCATCGTCGGACCTTCCGAATCGACGCGGATCACGGCGAACCTCGCGTATGCGGAGGCGGGCATCGAGCCGAAGGACCTGAGCCTGGTCCACGTGCACGACGCCTTCCCCATCGAGGAGCTGATGTACTACGAGCTGCTCGGCATCTGCCCCGACGGCGAAGGCGACCGCCTCGTGGCCGAGGGCGCGACCACCATCGGCGGACGCATCCCGTTCTCGACCGATGGCGGACTCATCGGGCGCGGGCACCCGGGCGGGCCCACGGGACTCGCGCAGATCTGGGATATCACGCAGCAGCTGCGCGGCGAATCGGGCCAGCGGCAGGTGGAGAACGCACGCATCGGCCTCGCGCACATGATGGGCGCCGGTTCGGTCTGCGTGGTGAACATCCTCAAGCGCGAAGAGCGCTAACGGCGCCGCTCACTCGCGGCTGGTGATGACGCCGGCCGCGAGGAGCGCGTCGATCTCGCCATCGGGGATGCCGCCTTCGCGCAGGACTTCGCGCGTGTGGCCCGCGAGTGGCGGCGAAGGCCTGCGCGCCTCCGTGGGCGTCCCCGACATGCGCACGACCGGTCCGACCACGCGCTGCGGCCCCGTGAGGTCGTGCTCGAGCTCGGCCATCATGCCCGCTGCGGTGACCTGCGGGTCGTCCGACATCTCCTCGGGGAAGTTCACGACGCTGGCGGGGACGCCCGCCGCCAGCAGGCGCTCGACCCACTCCGCCGCGGGCGCGGCGAGCAGCTTCTCCTGAATCTCGCGGCGCCACGTTTCGAGCTTCGCGCGATTGTCGCCGTCGGCGGCGTTGAATCCCGGTTCGTCCGTGGGGTCGTGCATGTCGAGGATGGCGCGGATGGCGTTCCGGTTCTGGGGTGTGAGGGCGCCGAGCACGACCGCGCCCTGCTTCGTGTGATAGCCGCCGTAGTAGAGGCGATGCGAGGCGAACCGCGGCCCCTGGGCTTTGCGAATCGCGGCGATGGCATCGTAGCGAGCCCCGGAGGCGCGCGTGTCCTGCAGCTCCGACAGCAGCGGGTCGCGCACGGTGACGTCGTGCACGGGCTCGCGCATCACCTGGTGGGACATCAGCTCCAGCGCCGAATGCAGCAGCGAGACGTGCAGCGACTGCCCTTCGCCCGTGCGTTCGCGATGGAGCAGCGCGGCGCAGATGCCCATCGCCGCGACCGTGCCGGACGAGCGGTCGATGAACGTCGATGCCGAGATCTGCTGCGGCGCGCCGAATTCGTCCACCTTCGCCTCGTTCGCCATGAGGCCAGAGTAGGCCTGCGCGACGATGTCCGAGCCCGCGCGGGTGGCCATCGGGCCCGCTTCGCCGAAGCCGGCAATGCTCGCGTAGATCAGCCGCGGATTGAGCGCGCGGAGCGTCTCGTAGTCGATCCCGAGCTTCGCGGCGACGCCGTGGCGGTAGTTGATCACCATGACATCGAAGGTGGGGATGATGCGGCGGATGAGCTCCGCGCCTTCGGGCCGCGCGAGGTCGATGGTGAGGCTGCGCTTGCCGCGGTTGAGCGACTGGAAGTACTTGCCTTCGTTGGGGACGACGGCGGCGCTGTTGCGGCGTGCCTCACCCTCGGGCGGCTCGACCTTCACGACCTCGGCGCCCATATCGGAGAGGAGCACGCCCACGAGCGGCCCGGCCACGATCTGCGAGAACTCGAGGACGCGGATGCCCGCGAGCGCGCCGGGCACGGCTAACCTCGCGGCAGGCCGAGGCCGCGCGTCGCGATGACGTTGCGCTGGACCTCGGATGTGCCGCCACGGATGGTCGCCGGGACCGTGCCGATATAGCTGCGGGCGAACGATTCGTCGCTGCCCTCGATCAGGTTGCCGAGCATGCCGATCGCCTGCATCGCCGTCTGCGCGAGCCGCTGCGAGAGCTCCGAGTTGTACAGCTTCGACATCGAAGCCTCGTCGTTCGGCACCTGGCCGCGGTTCTGCATCGAGATCACGCGCAGCGAGAACTGGTACATGACTTCGGTTTCGATGTAGCGCTGGGCGATCTCCTGGCGGACGGACGAGCTGTTGACGCGTTCGCGGAGCACGGGGTTCGCGCGCACGACCTCGAGCAGCTCATGCAGCTTCCGCCGCGCGCCCACGGTGCCGCCGATGTTCGACCGTTCGAAATCGAGCAGCGTCATGCCCACATACCAGCCGCGGTTCTCCTCGCCCACGAGGTTACGCGCGGGCACGCGCACGTCCTGGAAGAAGACTTCGTTGAAGTAGTGCCGGCCACCCATGTCCGTCAGGGGGCGAATGGTGATGCCGGGCGTCTTGATGTCGTCGATCAGGAGGAAGGAGATGCCGCGGTGCTTTGGCGCCTGCGGGTCGGTGCGCACGAGCGCGAAAAGGGCGTCGGCGGTGTGCGCGCCCGAGGTCCAGATCTTCTGGCCATTGAGGACGAAGTCGTCGCCGTCGCGGACGGCGCGCGTCTGGAGCGATGCCAGGTCCGACCCCGAACCGGGCTCCGAGTACCCCTGGGCCCACGTCGCTTCGCCCGCGAGGATGGGCGGCAGGTACTTCGCCTTCTGCTCGGGCGTGCCGTGGATGATGAGCGTGGGCCCGAGCAGGCCGACCCCGGAACCGCCGACGGGAGGCGCGGCGGCGCGGGCCAGCTCCTGGTTGAGGACGAACTGCTCCATCGGCGTGAGGCCGCCGCCGCCGTACTCCTTCGGCCAGTGCGGCGCGACCCAGCCGCGCTCGGCGAGCGCCCCGTGCCATTCGATGGCGGAGGCGCGCGCGGCCGCATCCGGGGACTTGCGGTCGAATTCCCATTGGCGCTCGCCGGGGCCGCCGGCTTCGGCCATCGCGCGGTAGCGGCCGGGCAGGCGGGATTCGATCAGCGTGCGCACCTCGGCGCGGAAAGCGGCCTGCTCCGCGTTGTCTCGCCAGTCCATGGGCGCTCCTCCGGCCCCGGGAGGGGCGACGCGGGAGATTCTAGCGCGTCGCGGGGCCCACGTGTCTGAACGATTGCGCGGCCGGCCACGGGGCCGGTACGGTTCGCCGCACAAGCAGGGAGGATCCATGGACATCACCGCACTTGAACAGCTCATGGCCACGCAGCGGGCGGTGCGCCGATTTCGCGACGAGCCCGTGGAGGACGCCACCATCGAGCGCGTGCTCGCGGCGGCGACGCGGGCGCCCAGCGCGCGCAATATCCAGCCGTGGCGCTTCGTGGTGGTTCGCAACCCGGAGACGAAGGGCCGGCTCGGCGACATCTTCGATGAGCTCGGGCAGCAGATGTACGGCCCGAATGCTCCCGACCACGACCACTGGCGCGACGTGCCTGTGCTCGTCGTGGTGTGCGCGGAGATGGTCTTCGGGCGCGATGTGGGCGGCGAGGCGGCGCTCGCGGCCTCGGTCTACCCCGCGGTGCAGAACCTGCTGCTGGCCGCGCACGCCATCGGCCTGGGGACGGTGCTGACGACGCGCTGGAAGCGGCGCGAGGCCGAGCTTCGTCCGCTGCTGGGTCTCCCGGAGAACGTGAGCGTGCTCGCGATCGTGCCCATGGGCTGGCCCGACCGGGCGTATGGGAAGAACCGTCGCGCGCCCGTGGCGGGCTTCATGTCGCGCGAGCGATTCGGCGAGCCCTGGCGGTAGGGCGCGCGTCAAATTGACAGGCATGGCGGGCGGGCCGTAGAAGGGTTCTGCCTTGCCGCCTTTTCCGGCCGGGCCCACACCCCACCATTCGAGCCGCCCGCCCCGGCGTGAGCGCGCCATCCGGAAGGAGCCCCGCACCAGTGACCGAAAGCACGACGACGATCTTCGACGCGGCGAAGGCCGAGGGCCGCAGCCTGCTCACCCCCGCCGAGGCGCGCTCGCTCTGCGAGCAGTACGGCATCCCCATGCCGAAGGATGCGACCGCCGCGACCGCGGACGAGGCGGTGGCGATCGCCGGGGGCTTCGGCTACCCGGTGGTGCTCAAGATCGTCTCGCCCGACATCAGCCATAAGACCGATGCCGGCGGCGTGCTGGCGGGGGTGGCCGATGCCGAAGGCGTGCGCGCGGGCTTCGAAACCATCGTCGCGAACGCGAAGCGCTACGACCCCAACGCGCGCATCTCGGGCGTGCAGGTGCAGCAGATGGCGCCCGCGGGCCGCGAAGTCATCGTCGGTGCCGTCACCGACCCGAGCTTCGGCAAGCTGGTCGCGTTCGGCATCGGCGGCGTGCTGGTCGAGGTGCTCAAGGACGTCACCTTCCGGCTCGCGCCGGTTTCGAACGAGGACGCCCGCGGCATGCTCGAAAGCATCAAGGCCGCGCAGCTGCTCAACGGCGTGCGCGGCAGCGCGCCGGTCGACAAAGCCGCCCTGGCGGGCATCATCGAAACCGTCGGGCGCATCGTCGCGGAGCACCCGGAGATCGAGGAGCTCGACTTGAACCCGGTGATCGCGAGCGAGCACGGCGCCCTCGCCGTGGACGTGCGCATCGCGGTGAACTTCGAGCCGCGGCATGTGCCGAACCGCCCCCCGCACGACGAAATCGTGCGGGCGATGAACCGGATCATGAAGCCCGACGCCGTGGCCGTGATCGGCGCCTCCGCCGAGGAGGGCAAGATCGGCAACTCCGTGATGAAGAACCTCATCAACGGCGGCTACGAGGGCACGATCTACCCGATCCACCCCAAGGCGGAGAGCATCGAGGGCATCAAGGCGTACAAGTCGGTGAAGGACGTCGAGGGCGTGATCGACGTGGCCGTGTTCGCCATCCCGGCGGCGCTCGTGCCGAACGCGCTCAAGGAGTGCGGCGAAAAGAGCATCCCCGGCGCCGTGCTCATCCCCTCCGGCTTCGCGGAGACGGGCAACGTCGAAGCCCAGCGCGAACTCCAGGAGATCGGCAAGCAGTACGGCGTCCGGCTGATGGGGCCGAACATCTACGGCTTCTACTACACGCACAAGAACCTCTGCGCGACGTTCTGCACGGCCTACACGGTGAAGGGGCAGGCGGCGCTGTCATCGCAGTCGGGCGGCATCGGCATGGCGATCGTGGGCTTCAGCCGGTCGGCGCAGATGGGCGTGTCGGCGATCGTCGGGCTCGGGAACAAGTCCGACATCGACGAGGACGACCTCCTCGCCTTCTTCGAACAGGACGACAACACGCAGGTCATCGCCCAGCACTTCGAGGACCTCAAGGACGGTCGCGCCTTCGCGGAGGTGGCGAAGCGCGTTTCGAAGCAGAAGCCGATCATCGCGCTCAAGGCGGGGCGAACGGCCGCCGGAGCGCGTGCCGCGAGTTCGCACACGGGCGCGCTGGCCGGCAACGACAAGGTGTACGACGACGTGCTGGAGCACGCGGGCGTGATTCGCGCGAAGACGCTGCGCGACCTGCTCGAGTTCGCGCGGGGGGTGCCCGCACTGCCCACGCCGAAGGGCGAAAACGTCATCATCATCACCGGCGCGGGCGGCTCGGGCGTGCTGCTTTCGGATTCGTGCGTCGACAACGGGCTTTCGCTGATGAAGATGCCCGACGACCTGGACGCCGCCTTCCGGAAGTTCATCCCGCCCTTCGGCGCGGCCGGGAACCCGGTCGATATCACCGGCGGGGAGCCGCCATCGACCTACAAGGCGACCATCCAGCTCGCCCTGGAGGACGAGCGCATCCATTCGATCATCCTCGGGTACTGGCACACCATCATCACGCCGCCGATGGTCTTCGCGAACCTCGTGGTCGAGATCGTCGAGGAGATGAAGGCGAAGGGCATCACCAAGCCGATCGTGGCCTCGCTGCCGGCGACGTGGAGGTCGAGGAGGCGTCGGAGTTCCTCTACCAGCACGGCATTCCGGCGTACGCCTACTCCACGGAGATCCCGGTGCAGGTGCTCGGTGCGAAATACAAGTGGGCGCGCGGCGCGGGGCTGCTCGGCTGAGGCGAAATCGCGCGGTCAGCGGTGGGGTTCGCCGCTGACCACGCTCCCGGGACGATCGGGGAGGAGCCGGACGGCCTCCTCGGCGAGCGGATGGAGGCCGGCGCCGCCGGCATCCACGTAGGCGATGATCTGGCGGCGCATGCGCGGCTCCCAGAACATGCGCAGGTGGTTCACGACGCCGGGGAGGGCCTCCTCGTGCGGGTAGCTCGCGAAGAAGAGCGCGATCTGGTTGGCCTTGTGGACCATCACGTCGTTCGTCACTGGCCGGGCGCCCCGCCGCGAGCCGTGTGGTCTCGATGCGCATCGCCTCGTGCGACTCCTGCCATCCGCGCGACGGTAGGTCTTTCGTACCTGCACGGCGGTCACCTTGTACTCCGGGCAGTCCGTCGCCCAGTCGGCAAATTCGGTCGTGACGACGTTCGCGCCCGTGCCGGGGTGGTGGAAGGTGGTGTACACGACGCCGGGCTGCATGCGCTCCGAGACCCGCGCGGGGAGGGTGGTCTCGCCCTCGCGGCTGGCGAGCGCGACGAGGTCCCCGTCGGCGATGCCCCGGTTTTCGGCGTCCCAGGGATGGATTTCGAGCACGTCCTCGGGGTGCCGGCGACGTTTGCCGTGCGCCGGGTCTGCGCGCCGACGTTGTACTGCGAGAGGATGCGCCCCGTGGTGAGCAGCAACGGGAAGCGGTCCGTGGTCTTCTCATCGGTGGCGATGTATTCGGTGATCATGAACTGGCCCTTGCCGCGTACGAAGCCGTCGGCGTGCATGATGGGCGTGCCCTCGGGCGCGCGGTCGTTGCAGGGCCACTGGATGCTGCCGAGGCGCTCGATCTTGTCGTAGGTGACGCCGGCGAACGTCGGGGTGAGGCGCGCGATCTCGGCCATGATCTCGGCGGGGTGGGTGTAGGCCATCGGGTAGCCGAGCGCGTTCGAAAGCGCGATCGTAATCTCCCAATCGGCCATGCCGCCCTTCGGCGCGACCGCCTTCCGCACGCGGCTGATGCGCCGTTCGGCGTTGGTAAACGTGCCGTCCTTCTCCAGGAAGGTGGAGCCGGGCAGGAAGACGTGGGCATAGCTGGCGGTCTCGTTCAGGAAGAGGTCCTGGACGACGACGCACTCCATCGCCGCGAGCCCGGCGGCGACGTGCTTCGTGTTGGGGTCGGACTGGGCGATGTCCTCGCCCTGGATATAGAGCCCCTTGAAGCTGCCATCGATGGCGGCGTCGAGCATGTTGGGGATGCGCAGGCCGGGCTCGCCCTTGAGGCCGACGGCCCACGCCTCCTCGAAGACGGCGCGCACGCCATCGTCGGAGACATGGCGATAGCCCGAGAATTCGTGCGGGAAGGAGCCCATGTCGCACGAGCCCTGGACGTTGTTCTGGCCGCGGAGCGGGTTCACGCCTACACCCCGGCGGCCGATGTTGCCCGTGGCCATGGCGAGGTTGGCCATGCCCATCACCATGGTCGAACCCTGGCTGTGTTCGGTGACGCCGAGGCCGTAGTACATGGCGGCGTTGCCGCCCGACGCGTACAGCCGCGCGGCGCCGCGGACGTCGGCTGCCGGGACACCCGTGATGGCCTCGACGGCTTCCGGGGCGTGGCGCGGGTCGGCGATGAACGCTCGCCAGCGGGCGAAGGCGTCGCCCTCGCACCGTTCGGCGACGAAGGGTTCGTTCACCAGACCCTCGGTGACGATGACGTGCGCCAGGGCGTTCACGATCGCCACGTTCGTGCCGGGACGGAGCGCGAGGTGGTAATCGGCGGCGACGTGGGGCGTCTTCACCAGGTCGATGCGGCGCGGGTCGATGACGATGAGACGCGCGCCTTCGCGGATGCGGCGCTTCATGCGGCTGCCGAACACCGGGTGCGCGTCCGTCGGGTTCGCGCCAATCACGACGATGACATCCGATTCCTCGACGGAGTCGAAGTCCTGGGTGCCGGCGGAGGTGCCGAAGGTGTTCTTCAGGCCGTACCCCGTCGGGGAGTGGCAGACCCGTGCGCAGGTATCGACGTTGTTGTTGCCGAAGGCGGCGCGGATGAGCTTCTGTACCAGAAACGTCTCTTCGTTCGTGCAGCGCGACGACGTGATGCCGCCGATGGAGTCCGGGCCGCACTCGGCCTGGATGCGCTTGAACTCGGAGGCGGCGTAGGCGATGGCCTCGTCCCACGACACCTTGCGCCAGGGGTCGCGGGTGCTCTTGCGAATCATGGGATCGAGGATGCGGTCCTGGTGGGTGGTATAGCCCCAGGCGAAGCGGCCCTTCACGCACGAGTGGCCGTGGTTGGCCTGGCCGTCCTTGAAGGGCACCATGCGCACGACTTCGCCGCCCTGCATCTCGGCCTTGAAGGAGCACCCGACGCCGCAGTAGGCGCAGGTCGTGACGACGCTATGGTCGGGCTGACCGGCCTCGATCACGCTCTTCTCCATGAGGGTGGCGGTAGGACAGGCCTGAACGCATGCGCCGCAGGAGACGCATTCGGAATCGAGGAACAGCATGTCGCCCGGGGAGATCTTCGAGGCGAAGCCGCGGCCCTTCACGGTGAGCGCGAACGTTCCCTGGGTCTCCTCGCAGGCGCGAACGCAGCGCGAGCAGACGATGCACTTGGCCGGGTCGAAGGTGAAGTAGGGGTTGGATTCGTCCTTCGCGGCGTCGAGGTGATTCGTGCCGGGAGCGTAGCGCACCTCCCGGAGGCCGACCGCACCGGCCATGTCCTGGAGTTCGCAATCGCCGTTGGCGGGACAGGTGAGGCAATCGAGCGGGTGATCGGAGATATAGAGCTCCATCACGCCCCGGCGCAGCTTCGCCAGCTTGCCGGACTGCGTGGTCACTTTCATCCCCGCCTCGGCCGGAGTGGTACATGAGGCCGGGGTGCCCTTGCGCCCTTCGATTTCGACCAGACAGAGGCGGCAGGAACCGAACGGGTCGAGGCTGTCAGTGGCGCAGAGGCGGGGGATGCGGGTTCCCGCCTCCATCGCCGCCCGCATCACCGAGGAGCCCTCGGGGACAGTCACGGTGGCCCCGTCGATTTCGAGGGTCACGAGCTGGCTGCTTTCGCTGGCCGGGGTGCCGAAATCGAGTTCCTTGATGAGTGTCATGGCGACTCTCCTCAGCCGCTCGTGGCGGCGCTGGTGACCGCCGGGGCGCGGTCGAAGTCTTCGGGGAAGTGGCGCAGGGCGCTGCGCACCGGGTTCGGCGTGAGCCCGCCAAGGGCGCAGAGCGAGGCATCGGTGAGGACCTCGCAGAGGTCGTCCAGGAGTGCCAGGTTCGCCGGGACATCCGCCCGGGCGAGAACCTGGTCGATGACCTCGACGCCGCGCGTGGAGCCGATCCGGCAGGGGGTGCACTTGCCGCAGCTCTCGGCGGCGCAGAATTCCATGGCGAAGCGGGCCTGGCGCGCGATATCGACGGTGTCGTCGAAGACGACGATGCCGCCATGGCCGAGCATGCCGCCCACGGCGGCGAGTGCCTCGTAGTCGATGGGCGTGTCCAAGAGGCTCTCCGGGAGGTATGCACCGAGTGGGCCACCGACCTGCACCGCGCGCAGCGGGCGGCCGCTGGCGGTGCCACCGCCGAAGCCCTCGATGGCCTCGCGCAGGGTAAGGCCGAATGCTTTTTCGACGAGCCCTCCCTGGCGCACGTTGCCCGCGAGCTGGAGCGGCATCGTCCCGCGCGAGCGGCCCATCCCGAAGTTCGCGTAGAAGGCGGCGCCCTCCGCGAGGATGGTGGGCACGGCAGCGTAGGAGAGCAGGTTGTTGACGACCGTGGGCTGCCCGAACAGGCCCTGCACGGCGGGAAGCGGCGGACGGTACCGCACGATGCCCCGCTTGCCCTCGAGGCTCTCCAGGAGCGAGGTCTCCTCGCCGCAGATGTAGGCGCCGGCGCCGAGCCGCGCCTCGATGTCGAAGGTGTGGGCGCTTCCAAGGACCCCTTCGCCGAGGAAGCCGGCCTCGCGGGCGATGTGGATGGCGCGGGTGAACGCGCGGAAGGCGTGCGGGTACTCCGAACGGATGTAGATGTACCCCTTCGTGGCGCCCACGGCGACGCCGGCGATCGTCATCCCTTCGATAAGGAGGAACGGGTCGCCTTCCATGAGCATGCGATCGGCGAAGGTGCCGCTGTCGCCTTCATCCGCGTTCGCAACGATGTACTTCTGGCTGGCGGGCTGCGCCAGAACGGTGCGCCACTTGATGCCGGTGGGGAAGCCCGCACCCCCGCGGCCGCGCAGGCCGGACGCGACCACTTCCTCGACGATTTCGGCGGGCAGCATGGACAGGGCACGTTCGATACCCCGGTAGCCGCCATGGGCGCGGTAGTCATCGAGCGAGAACGGGTCGGTGACGCCGCAGCGGGCGAATGTCAGCCGCTCCTGGTTGGCGAGATACGGGATCTGTTCGGCCGGGCCGAGGCAGCAGGTGCCGGGCTTGCCTTCGAGCAAGCCGCCATCGAGGAGAGCGGGCACGTCCGCGGGGGCCACGGGACCATAGGCGATGCGGCCCGCCGCGGTCTCCACTTCGACCAGCGGTTCGAGCCAGAACATCCCGCGCGAGCCGGTGCGGATGATATCGACGGCCACGCCGCGGGCCGCAGCTTCGCGTGCGAGCGCCTCCGCGACCTCCTCGGCGCCCACCGAAAGGGCAGCCGCATCGCCGGGGACGAACACGCGGATCACGAGCGCGCCTCCGCGATGAGCCGGTCGATGGCCGCGGGCGATACACGGCCGTGGAGGCGGCCATCGAGCATCACCGCCGGCGAGAGCGCGCAATTGCCGAGGCAGTACACGGTCTCGACGGTGATAGCGCCATCGGCCGTGGTTCCGCCCATCTCCACGCCCAACCGCTCGAGGACGTGGCCGGCGAGCGGCTCGCTGCCCATGGACTGGCACGCCTCCGCGCGGCAGACCTTGAGGATGTGGCGGCCGGGGGGTTCTTCGCGGAAGTCCGCGTAGAAGCCGATGACGCCCACGACCTCGGCGCGCGACAGGTTCAGCCCTTCGGCGACCAGGGGGACGGCGCGGGCATCGATGAAGCCGAAGTCATCCTGGATGGCGTGGAGGATGGGCAGGAGCGCGCCGGGCACGCCATCGAAGGCGGCGATCAGCGCCCGCACGCGGGGTGCTTCGCCCCAGTGCGCGGCGGGCGGAGGCGTTCCGGCCCCGTTCGACGCGTCCCACCGGTCGCGTTTCGGCATGGCGACATTCTCCTCTCGCGCGCGCCGGCCGTCAGCCGAGGATGCGCTCGCGCCCGGTATACACGTTGAAGTTGCCGGGTCTGACAAATCCTACCAGTGTCATGCCGAATGACTCAGCAAGGTCGGTCGCCAGGCTCGACGGCGCGCCCACGGCGCAGACCACGGGGATACGGGCGACCAGCGCCTTTTGGAGCAGTTCGAAGCTCGCACGCCCGCTGAGCAGGAGGGCATGGCGACCGAGGTCGGCCCGGCCCGCGAGCAGCTGTTCGCCGATGACCTTATCGAGGGCGTTGTGGCGGCCGACGTCCTCCTTCATGGCCACCAGCGTGCCATCGGGATCGAAGAGGCCCGCGGCGTGGATGCCGCCCGTGGCCGCGAAACCGGCCTGAGCCTGCCGGAGTGCCGCGGGCATGGCGAGGATCGACTCCGGGGCGACATGGAACCCGGCGGGCACCGCGGCGCAGCCCTGCACTTCAAGCGCATCGAGCGTCGCCTTGCCGCAGACGCCGCAGCTGGAGGTGGTGAAGAAGTTCCGTTCAAGGCGGGAGGGATCGAATGCGAGGCCGGGCCGCAGCGTGACCGTGACGATGTTGAACGCCTGGTCCTCGGCCTCGTCGGTGCAGTAAGAGACGTCGACGACGTCATCGAGCGCGCGGACGATGCCTTCGCCGAAGAGGAAGCCCGCGGCGAGGGCGAAGTCGTCGCCGGGGGTGCGCATGGTGATGGCGATGCTGCGCCGCTGGAGTTCGCCGTCGTCCTCCCAGAGGAGACGGATCTCCATGGGCTCCTCGCAGGAAACGGCGTCGTCCACGCCAACCCAGGCGCCGTCGCGGAAGCGGGCGATGGGCCGATGCGTTTCGCGCGACGGGCGCTGCGGGTCCATCGAGCCAGCATAGCGGATGCGGATTTGCCCCTCGAAGGACCACGGGCGGACTGGGGCGGGATGCCGTACAGTCCGGAGCGACCACCGACGCACACGGAGACCGCTATGGCCGACACGCTCCCGCCGCCCGCCGGCATCGACGTCCTCGAGGCGATGTACACGACGCGCGCGATGCGCCGCCTGAAGCCCGACCCGATCCCGGCCGCGACGCTGCGGGCGATCCTGGATGCGGCGATTCGCGGGCCAAGCGGCGGAAACTCGCAGGGCTGGGCGTTCCTCGCGGTGCAGGACGCCGAGCTGAAGCAGGGGCTGGAACGGATCTACCAGCCGCTGCTGGAGGCGCTGTTCCACGAGGGCGGCCCGTACTACAAACCGCTCCATTCGGATGACGCCGAGCTGGCGGCGCGCACGAAGAAGATGGCGGACTCGGCCAGCCACCTGGCGCACCACATGCACGAGGCGCCGGTGATCATCGTTCCCTGCGTGCGCACGGGTGGCCGGCCGACGGATATCTCCACCGGATCGTCGATCTACCCGGCGGTGCAGAACCTGATGATCGCGGCGCGGGCATACGGCATCGGCAGCACGCTGACCACGGTGCACCGGCTGCGGCAGGATGAGGTTCGCGCCCTGCTCGGCATCCCTTCGGACTGGGAGACGGCGGCGCTCATCCCGCTGGGCTACCCGAAGGGGCGCTGGGGCGTGGCCGCCCGCCGCCCGGTGGAAGAGGTCGCGTTCGGCGACCGCTGGGGCTCGCCGCTGCCCTGAACGGATGGGCGGGGGGAGGCTGAGGCGGGGGTTTCGTTGGGCGGTGTCGTGGTACGCTGCGGGCCACGTTCCGTATTCACGAAGGAGTAGTGATGGCCCGCAAGAAGGTCACCATCATCGGCGCCGGCGCAACCGGCGGCGCCATGGCCCAGCGCCTCATCGAGCGCGATATCTGCGATGTGGTCCTTCAGGACGATCCGCAGTTCGCGGGCACGATGCACTTCGGCAAGGCGCTCGACGAATCGCAGGCCGCTGCCTGGGAAGGCTTCAGCACCCGCATCAGCGCGACCGATGGGTGGGAAGAAACCGCCAACTCCGACGTGGTGATCTGCACGGCGGGTGCGCCGCGCAAGCCCGGCATGTCGCGCGAAGAGCTCCTGAACGGCAACGCCGCGATCGTGCGGGCGAAGGTGGCCGAGGCGGCGAAGCATTCGCCGAACGCGGTCATCATCATCTTCGCGAACCCGATGGACGCGATGTGCCATGTCGCGCTCAAGGCGAGCGGCTTCCCCCGCGAGCGCGTCATCGGCCAGGGCGGCGCCCTCGATAGCGCCCGCTACCGCTACTTCGTCTCCGAGGCGCTCGGCGTCTCGCCGGCCGACGTGCACGGCTATGTCATCGGCGGGCACACCGATACGACGATGGTGCCCGTGGTCTCGCAGACGCGCATCGGCGGGGTGCCGCTGACCGACCTGCTCCCTGCCGACCGCATCCAGCAGCTGGTCGCCCGGGCGATGCGCGGCGGCGCCGAGATTGGCGAACTGCTCAAGGTAGGCAGCGCGTACTACGCGCCGTCGGCGGGAACGATCGCGATGGCGGAGGCGATTCTGCTCGACCAGCGCCGCCTGATCCCCTGCTCGGTCCTCCACCAGGGCGAATACGGCATCCGCGACGTGTACTCCGGTACCGTCTGCCAGCTCGGCGAGGGCGGCATCCAGCGCACGTTCGAGCTCCCGCTGACCGACGACGAGCGCACGCGCGTGGTCGCGGCCGCGCAGGCGACGAAGGACCTGGTCAACCTCATCACGGAGTAGACGGCCCTCAGGCCAGCCGCGGACGCGCCACCTGGCAACGGGTGGCGCGTTTTCGTTGCGTATGAGGGCGCTCACAGACGGCGATATCGCCGCGTTGCGCACGCGCGTATGTTGCCGCTGCATCCAACCGCTTCGGGCGGCTCGGCCGGCCGAACCGGGACACACGGAGCACCCCGGCCATGCGTCTGCTTCTCCCCCTGTTCATCCTCGCGGCCAGCTTCAGCCTCACCGGCTGCGGCGGAGGCGATGCCGAGTCCGCGGACGCGGCACCCGCTGGTGGCGCCGCGAACACGGCCGGCCCGGCCCCCACCGCGACGGCGGCGCCGGCCAGCCCGACGGCGAACCCTTCGGTCGCGTATCGCGCGGCGATCTCAGCGGGCGCGGGCGCCCTCGGCGTGCAGTTCAAGGAGATTGGTGCGCTGCTCGGCAACGCGCAGTTCGGCAACGCGACCTGGCGGGACAACACCATCGCGAAGGCGGACGAAATCACCAACACGGCGCGCACGCTGCGCGACGCGAAAGCCCCTTCGACCCCGGAATGGCAGCAGTTTGAGCAGAAGCTCGACGCCTCGCTCGACAAGTATCTCCAGGCGATGCCGCTCGTGAAGACGGGTGCCCGAACGGGCAGCTCGGCACCGTTCGCGGAGGCGATTCCGCTGATTACCGACGCGCAGAAGGGCATGGCCGAGGCGACGGCGATCATGCCGAAGGACTGAGCGAGCGCCGGGACCGGCGGACTGCTCGCTCCGGCGAGGCACCGTATGCTGCGGAGCATGAGGGACCTTGGCTGACGCGGCTTCTCAGACCTGGCGCCCGGGCTTCTACCTCGTGGGCACCCCGATCGGCAACCTCGCGGACCTTTCGCCGCGCGCGGCCGAGTGCCTGCGGCGCGCCGCCGTGGTCGCCGCCGAGGACACGCGAACGGCCGGGCTGCTGCTCCGCGAAGCCGGGAGCACCGCGCGCGCCATCAGCCTCACCGAGCACAACGTCGGGCAGCGGGCGCCTGAACTCGTCGCGGCGGCGCACGAGGGGATCGTGGCGCTGGTGAGCGATGCCGGCACCCCCGTGGTCGCGGATCCTGGCGGGCGCCTCGTCGAGGCGGCACACGCGGCGGGCGTACCCGTGTTCGCGGTCGCAGGGCCATCGGCACTGACGGCGGCGCTGTCGGTGTCGGGATTCGATGGCAGCGACGCGCACTTCCTGGGCTTCCTTCCGAGGGGCCGCGGCGAACGACGGACGCGGCTGGCCGAGGCAGCGCGAACGGCGGCCACGCTCGTGCTCTTCGAAAGCCCGAACCGCCTGGCGGAGACGCTCGAGGATGTCGCCGCCGCGCTCGACGACCCGCCGGTGGCGGTGAGCCGGGAGATCACCAAGCTGCACGAAGAGACCGTCCGCGGCCGGGCGTCGGAGCTCGCGCGGCACTTCGCCACCGTACGAGGCGAGGTCACGGTCGCCATCGATGCCCGCGGATTCGACCGGGGGTCGAACGATGCGGCCGCGGTTCGAAGCTACATGGCGGAGATGCAGCGCGCGGGCGCACGCCGCTCGCCTGCCGCCGCCGAGGCGGCGAAGCGGTTCGGCGTCCCGCGGTCCGTCGCTTACGAAGCGTGGGACGACTGAGGGAACCAGCCCGGCCCCTGTGATAGACTGCGGATTCAATCCCATCGTCCCGTGAGCCCGCTCTTGCCCGACCGGATCCTCGTCTGCGTGGCCTGGCCCTACGCGAATTACCTCCTGCACGTCGGCCACGTGGCCGGGGCATACCTGCCGGCCGACATCTTCGCGCGCTACCACCGCCTGCGCGGGAACGAGACTGTCATGGTCTCCGGGTCCGACTGCCATGGGACGCCGATTACCGTGTCGGCCGACAAGGAGGGCGTCGAGCCCCGCGCGATCGTCGATCGCTACCACGCGAAAATCGTCGAAACCTGGGAGCGGCTCGGCATCCAGTGGGAGTGCTACACGACCACGCTCACGGAGAACCACTACGCGACGACGCAGGAGGTCTTCCTCAAGCTGCTTGAGAAGGACTACCTCTACCGGCGCACGCAGGACCAGCTCTACGACCCGGATGCGAACCGCTTCCTCCCGGACCGGTATGTCGAAGGCACCTGCCCGAAGTGCGGGTACGGCGAAGCCCGCGGCGACCAATGCGACAACTGCGGGTCGCAGATGGACGCGATCGACCTCCTGAACCCGCGCAGCCGGATGACGGGCGCGACGCCCATCGTGCGCGAATCGGAGCATTACTTCCTTCGCCTGAGCGCGCTGGAAGCCGGGCTCAAGGAGTGGGTCGCACCGAAGGACCACTGGCGCCGGAACGTTCAGAACTTCACCCTCGGGATGCTGAACGAAGGGCTCATCGACCGTGCGATCACGCGGGACATCGCCTGGGGTGTGCCCGTGCCCGTCGAAGGTTGGGATGAGAAGCGTATTTATGTCTGGTTCGACGCCGTCATCGGCTACCTCTCGGCGACACGCGAGTGGGCGCAGCGCAAGGGTGACCCCGAGGACTGGCGACGCTTCTGGGAGGACCCGAACGCGCGGAGCTACTACTTCATCGGCAAGGACAACATCCCGTTCCACACGGTGATCTGGCCGGCGATGCTGATGGGCTACGGCGGGTTGAATCTGCCCTACGACGTGCCCGCGAACCAGTACGTGAACATGGCGAGCGGGGCCAAGCAGAGCAAGTCCGCGGGCACGGGCACCTGGGTGCTGAACCTGCTCGACGTCTACGCGCCGGACACGCTGCGCTTCTACCTGACCAGCATCTTCCCCGAGACATCGGATTCGGTGTTCAGCGAAGACGACCTCATCCGCGCGAACAACGACGTCCTCATCGGCACGTGGGGCAACCTTGCGAACCGGGTCATCTCGATGATTCACCGCAACTTCGAGGGCGTCGTCCCGGAAAGCGGCGAACTCGCACCGGAGAGCTCGGCGCTGCTGGCGGATGCTGCCGCGGCCTTTGGCACGGTCGCAAGCGAGTTCGAGGCGTGCCACTTCCGCAACGCCGTGCAAGAGGCGCTGCGCGTGGCACAGGCGGCGAACCGCTACCTGGATGAGCGCGCCCCCTGGAAGGCCGTGAAAACCGACCGTGCGCACGCAGCGCAAACGCTGGCGACGGCGCTTTCGGCTATCAACGCGATCAAGACGCTGCTCCACCCGGTGATCCCTTTCACGACCGCGACGCTGCACGAGGATCTCGGCTTCGACGACACCATCGGCGAACGCGGCTGGGCGTTCGAGGCCATCAGCCCGGGCACGCGGCTGCGCCCGGCGCGGCCGCTCTACACCAAGATCGACACTGCCCCCGCCGGCGTGGCGGGCGCATGACGCTGTTCGACACCCATTGCCACCTCACGGACGAAGCCTTCGCGCACGACGCCGCGGAGGTCTTCGAGCGCGCCCGCGCGACCGGCGTCGCAGCGATGGCCGTTTGCGGCTACGACGCGGCGTCCAACCAGGCGGCGGTTGCGTTTGCGCAGGGCCGCGAGGGCGCGCATCCCACCGTTGGCTTCCATCCGCACGAGGCGAAGACGGTGACGGCTGCCATGCTGGCCGAACTGGATGCGCTGGCCGGGCTGCCAGAGGTTGTGGCGGTGGGCGAGATCGGGTTGGACTTCTACCGTGACCATTCGGGCCCCGCGGAGCAGCGGCGCGTGTTGGATGCCCAGCTCGAGATCGCGCTGCGGCACGGCAAGCCGGTGTCGTTCCACTCGCGCGCGGCCGAAGATGCCGCCGCGGAACACCTGGAGCCGTTCGCCCGCGAGATGGCGCGACGCTGGCCGGGTCGCGTCCCGGGCGTCATGCACTGCTTCCAGGGCAACCTCGCGCAGGCACGGCGGTATGTCACCGCGGGCTTCGCCGTCTCCATCGCCTGCCCGGTCACGTACCCGAAGAACGAGGCGAATCGGACGCTCGCGCGCGAACTGCCGGCCGAGTCGCTGGTGATCGAAACCGACAGCCCCTATCTGCCCCCGCAGCGCCTGCGCGGCCAGCGCAACGAACCAGCGAACGTAAAGGCTGCCGCGGAGGCAATCGCCGAGGCGCGGGGGATTTCCTTCGAAGACGTAGCCACCCTCACCACGCGAAACGCCGAGCGGCTGTATCGTGTTGCAATCCGGGCCGGAGTCCA